>NZ_DJUR01000001.1 GCF_002440555.1 Aerococcus sp. UBA6277 | reverse complement strand
GAAAAGTATGAATTGTTCAGGACTATGAAAATAAGTTAAGTTTTATAATCTTTTATATTTGGCTTTTTATTACTTTAAGTTTTTTTATAAGTACTATAAGAACTGTAAACTTACTATTGAAAATTTTGTTGCATCATAATCATGATGCTAAATTGTTTAAAGCGAGTGAAGAATTAACCAAGGATCAGTTTGAGAAAATAGAACAACTTAAAAAAAGGCAATAAATGCTCCATATTTTAAAATATGTGCATACTAACTCCCCCTCACTCCTAACCAGTAGGGATTTGAAGTATCTTCCCACATCAGTTATATTATTTATGTGCTTTGCTCCCAACTTAGCACGTTAAAAGCCCTTGCTTCCTTAATAGGAGGTAGGGGCTTTTTTACTGCAATAATAAAGCCTTACTCATAGAAAGTAAAAGCCAACAATTATATTTCATTTCCTTTAGAACGGGAACACGTAAAATGTGTTTAGAGATGTGTTTAGATGTGTTTAGATTTTAAACAACTCAACAGAAGTCGTTCTTGTTTAGAAACCTTATTATACCAGCGTTTATAGCGCCTTTTAAAACCCTTTTAAATGCTTGAATGCGCCCGGAGGGAATCGAACCCCCATTATAAGAACCGGAATCTTATGTGATATCCATTACACTACGGGCGCAAATTATTGTATATTTTGGTAAAAAACAATAACAGAATTATTATAGCCTAGTTTTTAGTCAAATTCAAGCTTTTATAGGAATCTGGAAGTGTCAATCGTTTTTAACAAGTGATGATATCTTAGGTATTAACATGGGAAGTTGTTACATTTTTCAAGCCCTTGAAGGGCAGCTATTGGGCAGAAGGAGCCTTCTATGCTAAAATAATAGAGAAAGTCAAAAAGTTATATTTGTTGACCAATTTTGACCATAAAGGTATAATAGCCATATACAAGTTTAAAAGGAGGACATTTAAATGAACTTAGTACCAACAGTTATTGAACAATCTTCTCGCGGTGAACGTGCTTACGATATCTACTCTCGTTTATTAAAAGACCGTATTATTATGTTGAGCGGGGAATTTAATGATGATTTAGCCAACTCAATTATCGCTCAATTATTATTCTTAGACGCTCAAGACCCAGACAAGGATATCTACCTATACATCAATTCACCAGGTGGTTCTATCACTTCTGGTATGGCCATCTACGATACAATGCAATTTGTACATGCAGATGTACAAACAATTGTAATGGGCATGGCAGCATCAATGGGCTCATTTATTGCAGCTGCAGGTACTAAAGGTAAACGTTTTGCCTTACCAAATGCTGAATTCTTAATTCATCAACCATTAGGTGGTGCTCAAGGACAAGCAACTGAAATTGAAATCGCTGCTCGCCACATCTTGAAAACAAAAGAAAAAATGAACCGTCTATACTCTGAAATGACCGGCCAACCTGTAGAAGTGATTGAACGCGATACAGACCGTGATAACTGGTTAACAGCAGAAGAAGCTTTAGAATATGGTTTATTAGATCAAATCATGACTAAAAATGATGAATTAGAAAAATAATGAATACATTTTAAATCTGGAGAAGTGGGGTAAAACCTGCTTCTTTTTTTTAAGGCGTTCGATATAGCCCGCGGAGTATGCCCTTAAATATGCAATCTTTATAAGGCATAATACCTGTAGTGGCAATATAAGAGAAAAGTGGCCTTAAAAGCTTGCAAGCGGATAAATTTATTGGTATGATTACTCATGTAAAGAGATGAGATTCGAAAGGAATCAAATTTTTTTACCGTAAGGTGGTCAAAAAAAGACATCCTGGACAATAAAAGTCCTAGTCTTTTTTTACTCAACGTTTTTGTACTAGGAAAGTGGGGACTATGGACGAATTATTTAAAAGTATTACTGAAGTAGTGCCGGAAGTTCAGAAGACCTATTTTGAGAGAATCACCGTCTTACAGCGGATTTTCAAAGATGGTCCGATTGGTCGGAAGGGACTAGCTGAAAAGTTAGCAATTACCGAACGACCGCTACGTACAATCACAGATGTTTTGAAACAACAAGGTCTCATTGATTCTTCTCCCGCGGGTATGACAATTACGCCAAAAGGGGAACGAGCAATTGCTACAGGTCAAGACTTGTGGCGTGATACAAATAAAATTCACTTACAAGAAAAACATTTGGCTGATGTGCTCAACATAGCAGATGCTCGAATTGTTTCAGGAGATATCGACCAGGATCAACATATTTTATTTGAAATGGGTCTACAAGTTTCAAAATACTTAGACAAGAATTTACCAATGGGGAATCATACGATTGCTGTTACTGGTGGTTCAACTATGCTAGAGGTGAGTGAACATGTTCAACTAGCACCTTCTACTGACAGACACTTTACTGTGGTCGCAGCCAGGGGTGGAATCGGAGATGCTTCAGCAACTCAAGCCAATACAATTAGCGATATTCTAGCGCAAAAGTTACACGGTCACAATATTTCCTTATATGCTCCCGAGAATTTATCTGAGGTGGCAAATATGGCTTTAATGAATGATCCCGTGATTCAATCAACTTTAAAGCGGTTAAAAGAGGCTAACATTTTGCTTTTTAGTGTTGGTAATGCTAAAATTATGGCAAGGCGTAGGGGACTTGATTTAGAAAGTTCATCTAAGATTAAGAGTAACCACGCTGTAGGGGAAGTGTTCGGGTGTTTCTTTGATAAAGAAGGAAACATAGTACATCGAATCCCTAGAATTGGTCTACAACTTGAAGACTTGGCAGATATTGACTTGCCAATTCTGATTGCTGGAGGCAGTGTAAAAGCAGAAGCAATACAGGCTTTTGCAAAACTTGCACCTAAACAGTTAGTCATTATAACTGATCAAGGTGCCTCAAATATGGTTTTAAATGGGGAATCCCATTAAAATAATTTTGTATTCCATTAAGGAGGAATTTTGTAGTATGGCAATTAAATTAGCAATTAACGGTTTTGGTCGTATCGGTCGTTTAACTTTACGTCGTATCTGGGAAGAAAATGAATCAAATGTAGAAATCGTGGCAATCAACGATTTAACAGACAACGAATTTTTAGCTTACCTATTAAAATATGATACAGCTCACGGTACTTTCAACCACGATATCGAAACTACTGAAAATGGTATTTCTATCGATGGTAAAGAAATCACTGTATACTCTGAACGTGACGCAAACGATTTACCTTGGGGTGACTTAGGTGTTGATATCGTTCTAGAATGTACTGGTTTCTACGCTACAAAAGAAAAATCTCAAGCACACATCAATGCTGGTGCTAAAAAAGTTATCATCTCAGCTCCTGCTGATGCTGAAACTAAAACAATTGTTTACGGTGTAAATGAAGATATCATTGATTCTGAAGATACAATTATCTCTGGTGCTTCATGTACTACTAACTGTTTAGCTCCTGTAGTTAACGTGTTAGAAAAAGAATTTGGTATCAAACATGGTTTAATGTCAACAATCCATGCTTACACTTCTACACAATCATTACAAGATGCACCTAACGGTAAAAAAGGTAACTTCCGTAACGGTCGTGCAGCTGCGGAAAACGCTATTCCAGCATCTACTGGTGCAGCTAAAGCTGTAGGTCGTGTTATTCCTTCAGTTAACGGTAAAGTTGACGGTACTGCTATCCGTATTCCTATCGTAACTGGTTCAATGACTGAGTTCTACTCAACATTAAACACTAAAGTTACAGTTGAAGAAGTTAACGCTGCTATGGAAAAATACGCTAACCCATCATTCTTATACAACACTGATGAAATCGTATCTTCTGACATCGTTGGTGTTCCAGCTGGTTCAATTTTCGACGCAACTCAAACTAAAGTTATCGAATCTGAAGATGGCCAATTAGTTAAAACTGTTGCTTGGTACGACAACGAAGCTGGTTTCGTTTCTCAATTCGTACGTTTAATCGAATTCTTTGCTGCTAAACAATAATTAATTGTTTAAAAGTAAAATCAGTTGAATTTGGGCGGGAAGCTTCGCGCTTCCTGCCCTTTTTTATTGGTTAACAACTTAAGATAAGGAGTGCTATTTTAATGGCTAAGAAAACTGTAAAAGACATCGATTTAAAAGGTAAAGTTGTTTTAGAACGTGCTGACTTCAACGTTCCAATGGACAAAGACCTTAAAATTACTGATGACAACCGTATCGTTCAAGCATTACCAACTATCGAGTATATTCTTGAGCAAGGTGGTCGTTTAGTATTATTCTCTCACCTTGGTAAAGTGAAAACTGAAGAAGACAAAGCTTCTAAATCTTTACGCCCGGTTGCAGAACGTTTATCTGAAAAATTAGGTAAAGAAGTTACTTTCGTAGCTCAAACTCGTGGTCAAGAATTAGAAGATGCTATCGCTAACCTCAAAGATGGCGAAGTATTGATGTTCGAAAATACTCGTTTCGAAGATGTAGACGGCAAGAAAGAAAGCAAGAACGATCCTGAATTAGGTAAATACTGGGCTTCATTAGGCGACGTATTTGTTAATGACGCATTCGGTACTGCTCACCGTGAGCATGCTTCTAATGTTGGTATCTCAAACAATATCGAAGCAGTTGCTGGTTTCTTAATGGAAAAAGAAATCCAATTCTTAGGTGACGCTGTTAACGAACCAAAACGTCCATTCGTTGCAATCTTAGGTGGTGCAAAAGTATCTGACAAGATTTCAGTTATCGAATCATTACTAAATAAGGCTGACAAAGTCTTAATCGGTGGTGGTATGGCATATACCTTCATGAAAGCTCAAGGTTACGAAGTTGGTGGCTCTTTACTTGAAGAAGACAAAATTCCATTGGCTAAAGACTTAATGGAACGCGCTGGCGACCGTTTAGTATTACCGGTAGACTTTGTTGTAGCTGACGCGTTTGACAACGACGCTAACACTGATGTTGTTGATGTCGACGGTATCCCAGCTGACTGGCAATCACTTGATGTAGGTCCTAAGACTGTTGAGTACTACGCATCACAAGTTGCAGACGCGAAAACTGTTGTTTGGAATGGCCCAATGGGTGTATTCGAAATGCCAAGTTTCGCAAAAGGTACTAACGGTGTTGGTGAAGCTATCGCTAACTTAACTGATGCTACAACTATCATCGGTGGTGGTGACTCAGCTGCAGCTGCCTACCAATTAGGTTTAGCTGATAAATTCACACACATTTCTACTGGTGGTGGGGCATCATTAGAATTCTTAGAAGGTAAAGAATTGCCTGGTATCGCTGCAATCGCGAACAAATAATTTTCGTAATTAAATCGAATAAAACTTTTCGTAAAGGAGTTTTTTATATATGCGCAAGACATTAATCGCTGGTAACTGGAAAATGAACAAAACAGCTGCTGAAGCTCATGAATTCGTTGCTGCACTTAAAGAAGGTTTCCCACAAACGGATGCTGAATCTTTAATCGCACCACCAGCAATCTACATTGAAAAATTAATCGAAGAAGTAGCAGATACTGACATCCAAATTGGTGCACAAAATGTCCACTTTGAAGATGAGGGTGCTTTCACAGGTGAAATTTCTCCGCTTGCTTTAGAAGCTTTAGGCGTACCTTACGTTATCATCGGTCACTCAGAACGTCGTGAATTATTCGGCGAAACTGATGAAGATGTACGTAAAAAAGCGGCAAGCATTTTCAGCCACAACATGACACCAATCATTTGCTGTGGTGAAACTTTAGAAACTCGTGAAGCTGGCCAAGAAAAAGAGTGGGTTAGTGGACAAATCCGTGCTGCTCTTGAAGGTTTAACTGCTGATCAAGTTGCACAAGCTGTAATCGCTTATGAACCAATCTGGGCAATCGGTACTGGTAAAACAGCTTCTGCTGATGATGCACAAGACATGTCAGCACACATCCGCGATTTATTATTTGAAATTGCTGGTAAAGAAGCTGCGGACCAAACACGTATTTTATACGGTGGTTCTGTAAAACCAGCTAACATTGCTGAATTGCTTGAAAAAGAGGACGTTGACGGTGCGCTCGTAGGAGGAGCTAGTCTTGATGTTACTTCTTACATCGCATTATTAAATGGAGGTAAATAACACATGTCTAAATCACCCGTAGCTATTATTATCTTAGATGGATTCGGTTGGAGAGAAGAATCATATGGTAATGCTGTAGCACAAGCAAACAAACCAAACTTTGACCGTTACTGGAATGAATTTCCACATGCTACAATGAAAGCTTCTGGGTTAGACGTTGGGCTACCTGATGGACAAATGGGTAACTCTGAAGTTGGTCATACAAATATTGGTGCTGGCCGTATTGTATACCAAAGCCTAACTCGAATCGATAAAGCTATTGAAGATGGTGAATTTGCTGAGAACGAAGCATTAAACGGTGCTTACACTCATGTAACTGACAACAATTCAGCTTTACACATCTTCGGATTATTATCTGATGGTGGAGTACACAGCCACTTACGTCATATCGAAGCATTGATTAAAGATGCTAAAGCTAAAGGTGTTGAAAAATTATACCTACACGCTTTCTTAGATGGACGTGACGTTGATCCACATGCAGCGCCAGGTTATATTGAATCACTTGAAAAAGTAATGGCCGAAGAAAACTTAGGTCAAATCGCTTCAATTTCTGGTCGTTACTATGCAATGGACCGTGATAACCGTTGGGAACGTGTACAAAAGGCTTATGATGTTATCTTTAACGGCAAAGGCGAAACTGGCGACAACGCAATTGATGTTGTAAATGCGAACTACGCTAAAGACGTTACTGATGAGTTCGTTGAGCCAACAGTAATTGTTGATGCTGACGGCAAACCAGTAGGCCAAGTAGCCGATAATGATGCTATCATTTTTGCTAACTTCCGTCCTGACCGTGCTATCCAACTTTCAGACGCTGTAACTGCAACTGAATGGGATAACTTCGATCGTGGGAATGTACCAACAAACGTTAAATTTGTATCAATGACTAAATACAAAGATACAATCCCAGCTGATATCGCTTTTAAACCAGTCGCATTGAAAAATGTTATTGGCCAAGTCTTATCAGATAACGGCTTAAACCAATTACGTATCGCTGAAACTGAAAAATACCCTCACGTTACATTCTTCATGAATGGTGGGGCAAATGACGAGTTTGAAGGCGAAAAACGTATTTTGATTAACTCACCTAAAGTAGCGACTTACGACTTGAAACCTGAAATGTCTGCTTACGAAGTAACAGACGCATTAGTTGATGAAATTGAAAATGATCGTCAAGATGCGATTATCTTAAACTTCGCTAACCCAGATATGGTAGGTCACTCTGGTATGTTAGAGCCTACAATCAAAGCGATTGAAGCTGTTGACGAATGTTTAGGTCGTGTTGTGGATGCCTTATTAGCTAAAGACGGTAAAGCCATCATCTTTGCTGATCATGGAAACGCGGATACAGAATTAAATGAAGATGGTTCACCAAATACAGCGCATACGACAGTACCAGTGCCATTAATTGTCACTGAAAAAGGTATTGAATTACGCACTAATGGACGTTTAGCTGATGTTGCACCAACAATGTTAGACCTATTAAACATTGACCAACCAGCTGAAATGACTGGTGAAAGTTTAATTAAGCACTAAACTAGGAATATCCGTACCTACCAATTGGTGGGTATGGTATAATATGAATGTAACAAATTTAAAAATTATTTTGAATTTAAAGGAGAGAAATTATGTCTGCAATTACTGATATTTACGCACGCGAAGTCTTGGACTCACGCGGTAACCCAACTGTAGAAGCTGAAGTTTACACTGAAGCTGGAGGTTTTGGTCGAGGAATCGTTCCTTCTGGAGCTTCAACTGGTGAACACGAAGCTGTTGAATTACGTGACGGAGACAAAGAACGCTACTTAGGTAAAGGTGTTCAAAACGCTGTAAACAACGTGAACAACGCTATCGCTGATGCAATTATCGGACTTGACGTAACTGATCAAATCGGTATTGACGCTGCTATGATCGAATTAGATGGTACAGCTAACAAAGGTAACCTAGGTGCTAACGCTATCTTGGCTGTTTCAATCGCTGCTGCACGTGCTGCTGCGGATGAATTAAACATTCCATTATACAACTACTTAGGTGGTTTCAACGCTAAAGTATTACCAACACCAATGATGAACATTGTAAACGGTGGTTCTCACTCAGATGCACCAATCGCTTTCCAAGAATTCATGATTATTCCAGCTGGTGCTTCTTCATTTAAAGAAGCTTTACGTTGGGGTGCTGAAACTTTCCACGCATTGAAAAAAATCTTATCTGGCCGTGGTTTAGAAACTGCTGTTGGTGATGAAGGTGGATTCGCTCCACGCTTTGACGGTACAGAAGATGCTGTTGAGACTATCATCCAAGCAATCGAAACTGCTGGTTACAAACCAGGTGAAGACATGTTCTTAGGTTTTGACTGTGCTTCTTCAGAATTCTACGAAGACGGTGTTTACAACTACGCTAAATTCGAAGGTGAAGGCGGAGCTAAACGTAACGCTGAAGAGCAAGTTGCTTTCTTAGAAGAATTAGTTTCTAAATACCCAATCATTACTATCGAAGATGGTATGGACGAAAATGACTGGGACGGTTGGGCATTATTAACTGAAAAATTAGGTGAAAAAGTACAATTAGTTGGTGACGACTTATTCGTAACAAACACTGAAATTTTAGAACGCGGTATTACTAACCACGTAGGTAACTCAATCTTAATTAAAGTTAACCAAATCGGTACTTTAACTGAAACTTTCAACGCTATTGAAATGGCTAAACGCGCTAACTACACAGCTGTAGTATCTCACCGCTCAGGTGAAACAGAAGATTCAACAATCTCTGATATCGCTGTAGCGACTAACGCTGGTCAAATCAAAACTGGTTCATTATCACGTACTGACCGTATGGCTAAATACAACCAATTATTACGTATCGAAGATGAATTAGGCGATTTAGCTGAGTACCAAGGTTTAAACGCTTTCTACAACTTAGAAAACAAATAATTTCTCTTAAATTAGGGCAATTTACTGCACCAATTTAAGTTGCAATGACACTTTCGAATATTCAGACAGTTAACATCCTAGCGCAGATATCTCGGTATCTGTGCTTTTTTTTCGATAATCAAGTTCTTCTTTAAGTTAAAGTTGCACATACAAAGTTGGATTAAATCTTGCATATTCTGGCAAAATAGTTTTTTTTCGGATAAAGATATTATACTGACACCATTGACATAATAAAATAATGAGATACAATGATATTAATATTAAAAATTTATGAGAAATGGGAGATTTCTATGACAATAAAGAGAAGTTTTTTGGTTACGCTAGCAACTGCGGCTTTATTAGCTGCTTGTGGTAGTAATGGAGGGAATACTGGGGCTACAAATGGGGAAGCAAGCGCAGTAGTTAATTATGTAGCACCAACTGAAATTGCTACAATGGACTCCGTATTAGTAACAGATATGAATAGTGCCAACTACATTGGACATGTTCAAGAGGGTTTATATTGGGAAAATGATGTAAATGAAATTCAACCAGCCTTGGCTGAATCATTGCCTGAGGTTTCTGAAGATGGATTAACTTATACGATTAAAATGCGTGAAGATGCAACTTGGTCAAATGGCGATCAAATTACAGCGCACGATTTCGTATACGCAATTCAACGTTTAGCTAAACCGGACACGGCAGCACCATACTCATACTTACTAGCAGGATTTGAAAATGCTGAAGGTGTTTTAAGCGGTGATCAAGCAGTTGAAGAATTAGGTGTAGAAGCATTAGATGATTACACTATAGAAATTCGTTTAGAAACACCAATTCCATATATTGAAAACTTATTAGCTTTCACGCCGTTATACCCACAAAACCAAGCTTTTGTTGAAGAAGCAGGAGACGCTTACGGTACTGATTCAGATAATCTTGTTTTCTCTGGTCCATTTACCATGACTGAATGGGACGGAACAGGTCTAACTTGGTCATTAGTGAAGAATGACGACTACTACAATGCTGACGATATTGCCATTGATGAAGTAGATGTTCAAGTCATCAAAGAAGTCTCAACTAACGTTAACTTATTTGAAGCTGGAGATGTTGACAACTCATTATTAACAGGTGAATTAGCAAAGCAATATCTAAATCATGAAGACGCCGTACAACAAGCAAAAGCGAGAAACTACTGGGTAGCCTTCAACTATAATAACGAAGTATTTCAAAATAAAAATCTTCGTGAAGCGATCGACTATGCCATTAACAACGAAGAGTTAGCAACTAATGTTATCGGTGATGGTTCAAACCCGGTATCTACATTTGTACCGGAAAACTTTATCTTTAACCCAGAAACAGAAGAAGACTTTGTTTCGGAAGTTGCAATTGAAGATAAATACGATCCAGAAGAAGCAGGTAGACTTTGGGCATTAGCACAAGATGAATTAGGTGTTGAAACATTAACACTGAACTTATTAGGCGATGATGACGAGAAAAGTAAAACAACCGCTGAATATATCCAAGGACAAATAGCAAATAACTTACCAGGTGTCACTTTAACATTGCAAAATGTACCTAAGAAAAACCGTCTAAGCCAAGAAGATGCACGTGATTATGATTTAGTTATTACAGGTTGGGCAGCTGACTTTGCAGATGGTATCAACTTCTTTGAATTATTTGAAACCGATGGCCCATACAACCGTGGGGACTACTCAAACGAATCTTATGATGTAGAAATTTCTGCTGCTAGAGGTGAAAATGCCAATGATCCAGTAGCACGTTGGGAAAACTTTGTTGCTGCCCAAGAAGTATTAACAGAAGATGCGGCATGGATCCCGTTATATCAAGAAGTAGAAACACAATTAAGAAATCCTAACTTAGAAGGTATCACTTTCAGATCTGTAGGCAACGAATTTGACTTACGTACCGCCACTTTAATTAGTGCAGAATAAAATACAATTATTGAACAAATGACAAGACAACCGTAGATAAAATTTCAACGGTTGTCTTTGTTTATGAGGGGATTATGAATATTTCATGAAAATAATGAGAAGAAAAGATTGACAACGTATTCAAAATCTAGTAAATTGTCTCCATGTTGTAATAAATATCTAATTAAGCAATTTGCTTAAATATGGAGGATGTTCTTATGGAAAGAAAAAGTTTATTTAAATCACTTGCAGTGATTGGTTTATCAGGTTTAGTTTTAGCAGCCTGTGGTAATAGTAGTGACAATTCAGGTTCAAATGGTTCTGGCGATAGCGAACAAGTATTGAACTGGACGACAATGTCTGAATTACCAACAATGGATACGACAATGGTTACAGATACAGTTTCATTTGATATGATGAACAACGTTAATGAAGGTTTATACCGTCAAAACGCTGAAGGTGAATATGAAGCTGGTGTATTAGACGGCGAACCGGAAATTTCTGAAGACGGTTCTGTATACACATACAAAATTAAAGAAGATGCTACATGGTCAAATGGGGACCCTGTAACAGCTAATGACTTTGTATATGCATGGCAACGTTTAGTTGATCCTGATACAGCAGCGCCATACTCATACTTAGCGGACGGTTTCATCCAAAATGCAACTGAAATCATCGCTGGCGAAATGGAACCTTCAGAGTTAGGTGCTGTTGCTGTAGATGAAAAAACATTAGAAGTAACATATGCGAAACCCGTGCCATATTTGGAAGGTTTACTAACAATGGCACCATTCTACCCACTTAACCAAGCTTTTGTAGAAGAACAAGGTGACAATTACGCAACTAACTCAGATACAGTTTTATATAATGGACCATTTGTCTTATCTGGTTGGGATGGTACAAACTTGAACTGGTCATTAGTGAAAAATGATAGCTATTGGGATGCAGATAATGTTCAGTTAGATACAGTTAAATACCAAGTTCTTAAAGAAACTTCAACAGCATTAAACCTATTTGATTCTGGTGAGATTGACTATACTACAGTATCTGGTGAATATGTAGCGGCTCGTGAAGGTGATCCAAACATGGATAATGCGCCTGAATCGACAGTATTCTATATCAAGATGAACCAAGAACGTAACGGTGAAGAAACACCATTAGCGAATACAAATATTCGTCGTGGTATCTCACAAGCGATTGATAAACAATCATTTGCAGACCAAGTGTTACAAAATGGCTCGCTACCTGCTGACTACTTAGTACCAGAAGGATTAGCAAGCAATCCGTCAACAGATGTTGACTTCCGTGAAGATTCAACTGAAGGTACAGGATTTGTTGACTATGATGTAGAAGCTGCTCAAGAAGCTTTCAATGCTGGTTTAGAGGAGTTAGGTACTGACTCAATTACACTTGAATTATTAGTAGATGATTCAGAAAATGCGAAACGTTCAGCTGAATATATCCAAGGACAATTGCAAACAAACTTACCAGGTTTACAAGTTCAAATTGTATCAGTTCCGTTCAAGAACCGTGTAGCAGCTGATAATAGTCAAGACTACGATTTACAAATCGGAGGTTGGGGCGCTGATTATGCTGACCCAATTAACTACTTAGAATTATTCGTAACTGATGGAAATAATAATAATTCTGGTTACTCAAACGAAGAGTACGATGCGTTAATCCAAGCTGCATCAGATGAAACTGAAGACTTAGATAAACGTTGGAGCGATTTAGTCGCAGCAGAGTCTTTAATCTTAGAAGAAGCTGGTATCGCACCATTGTACCAACGTTACGGTGCTTACTTAGAGCAACCAACAGTTGAAGGCGTTGTTCACCACCAAGTTGGTGCATCGACTTCATTCAAATGGGCTTCAAAAACAGCAGCAGAGTAATTTCAGCTGACATTTGAAACTTATTGAAACAACCCGCCAAGGCTTGGCGGGTTATTTTTATTATGATATGTGAGGAATGTTGACGTTAAATGATAATTGTGTTAGAATTTGTACTACTTTTGGTGAATAATTCTAAGAGATTGACTAGAATATAAATCATTCTATTTATGTCACCAAATGGATTTATTTGCGTTTTAAGGCGCGTTAGGCTTATAAACCCGATAGTACTAATTGGGTAATAAAAAGGCCTTAATCGTGGATCAAGACCAAATTGAAGGTGGGTTGATAGTTTTTTTACTTACTAGAAGTTAGGTAAGAAAAATGACATGATTACGGATGTAATGTTTCATGGTAATGATAACTAGAATAACATATCAAAAAAAGGGCGGATAATTTGGTCCACCCTTGGTAATTCTATATAATGTAATAGGCGATTAGGAAGATTAAACTTATTGCTAATAAGCTGCCACCGATTTTTAGAAAGCCGATGTACCAGTTGCCAATTGATTGGGACAAAGTTTGTACATTTCTTTCTGAGTCATCATCTTTTTTTAAATTATTTTGTGAGAAAACACCTGGTTTCCACTTACGCCAACTGTACTGAAACAGGTCAAAAGTCCCGTCTTTAAAGATTAATCCGAATAAACCAAGGATTAAAAAGGGCGCTGACAAGTAAAAGTAGCTATTGCTTAAGTAAAATAAAGTGATACCCTCTTGCAAAAAAATTGATATAATGAACGGTATCGTGGCAAAAAGCAAAAGGGTGCTTTTCCAACGTTTATAAATCATTGATAGATCAAATCCTTTCAGATATGTCAATAATTTAACACAATATAGGAGGTGAAGCAATTTGAAATCGTATTACAAATATCTACTTCGAAGAGTATTTTATATGTTTTTAACAATATTTCTAATTGCAACAATTACATTTTTCTTAATGAAACTGCTTCCAGGTACACCTTTCCAAAATGAGGATCGGTTATCTGCGGAACAAATCATTATTATGAACGAACGTTATGGTTTGAATGATCCAGTGATCGTCCAATACGCACGTTACATGTTAGGTATTTTTACAGGTGATTTAGGTGTATCTTTCCAATTCTCAAATACACCAGTTACTGAATTATTAAGTAGCCGTATTGGTCCGTCATTACAATTGGGTGGTCAGGCAATCTTGTTCGGTACATCATTTGGTATTGTACTAGGTGTTATCTCAGCTATGTACAAGAATACTTGGATTGACTCAACTGCTACATTCGTGGCTATCTTAGGTCGTTCAATCCCTAACTTCGTTTTCGCGGTATTACTGCAACTAGTATTTGCCGTACAACTAGGTTGGTTCCCAATCGCTTTATGGGATGGTTCATTTGCAGCAACAGTCTTACCGACATTAGCATTGGCCATTTCGCCATTAGCCGATTCGAGTCGTTTCATCCGTACCGAAATGGTCGACGTATTGAATTCAGACTATATTGAATTAGCGCGTGCGAAAGGTTTAAGTAAAACAGCCGTAGCTTTCAAACATGGTGTACGTAATGCCTTAATTCCATTATTAACATTATTAGGGCCATTAACAGTTGCATTGATGACAGGTTCAATGGTAGTAGAAAACATTTACGCAATTCCTGGTATTGGTGAACAATTCGTTAAATCAATCCAAACAAATGACTATCCAACAATCATGGGTATCACAATTCTTTACTCATTCATGTTAGTGTCAATGTTATTGATTGTGGATGTGTTATACGGTATCGTAGACCCACGTATTCGTGTAAGTAATGAAGGAGGGGAATAAGATGGCTGAGAACAATCAATCATATAAATCAATTGCAGCTGACAAATTCCGCCCAGCTACGCAACATGACCACGTCGCTGAACGTGAGCAAATTGCTGGAGAATCGTTGAACTTCCTTCAAGATTCTTGGCGCCGTTTAAAGAAAAATAAAGTAGCGATTGTATCCTTAGTGGTATTGATCATTGTTGTCATTCTTGCTATCTTGGCGCCAGTGATTGCACCTGCGGATCCAAATGCACAAAACGTAGCTTTTGCCAATCTGCCACCAAAGATTCCTGGATTGGAAAGCTTTGCTTGGTTTGATGGTAAATCAGAAGTGGCCGGATCAGCGATTGACCAATACGCTGCTAATAATGTGCCAGATGGCGTATACTACTACTTAGGTACTGATGCTTTAGGACGTGACTTATTATCACGTATCTTATACGGTACACGTGTATCGCTATTTATCGGTATGATGGCTGCCTTGTTCAACTTAGTTATCGGTGTACCTTACGGTATTATCTCAGGTTGGAATGGTGGTCGTGTTGACAACATCATGATGCGTTTCTTAGAAATCCTATCAGGTGTACCGAACTTGGTTATCGTTATCCTAATGTTATTAGTATTACAACCAGGTATCATGTCAATTATCATCGCTTTAGCGATTACAGAGTGGATTTCAATGGCTCGTGTAATCCGTGCACAAACAATGAAAATTAAAAACCAAGAGTACATCTTGGCTGCCCGCTCTTTAGGTGAGTCAGCATGGAAGATTTCTTTCCGTCACATTTTACCTAACTTGTCAGGTATCATTATTATCCAAACAGTATTCTCAATTCCGTCTGCGATTTTCTTCGAAGCGTTCTTGAGTTTCATCGGTTTAGGTATTCCAGCACCAAATGCTTCTCTAGGTACATTAATCAATGATGGGTACAAGACATTTAGATTCTTGCCTCATTTAATGTGGTACCCAGCGGGTGTAATCTGTATCGTCATGATTGCATTCAACATGTTAGCAAATGGCTTGCGTGATGCTCTAGATCCAAAAACGAATGATTAAGGAGTTGAGCAGAGTTGAGTAATAAAACAGGAAACATTTTAGAAGTAAAAGACTTAGAAATAAATTTCAAAACGTATTCTGGAGATGTTAAAGCCATTCGTAAAGTGAACTTTGACTTGAAACATGGGGAAACGTTAGCAATCGTAGGTGAGTCTGGTTCAGGTAAATCTGTAACTGTTCGTACCGTAATGCGTTTATTAGCCAATAACGCGGATGTTAAAGGTGGCCAAATCCTTTTTAACGGTGAAGACTTATTGAAGAAATCTGAAAAAGAGATGCAAGATATTCGTGGTAAGGATATCGCTATGATCTTCCAAGATCCGATGACTTCATTAAACCCAACAATGAAGATTGGTAAGCAAATTGCTGAACCAATTATCTTACACCAAAATAAATCTAAAAAAGAAGCCTACGCAAGAGCGGAAGAACTACTTGAATTAGTTGGTATTCCAAAAGCACACGAACGTATGGATCACTATCCACACCAATTCTCAGGAGGACAACGTCAACGTATCGTTATTGCAATTGCCTTGGCTTGTAACCCACGTGTCTTAATCGCGGATGAGCCAACAACAGCCTTAGATGTAACTATCCAAGCACAAATTCTTGAATTGATGAAAGAGTTACAACATAAAATTGATACTTCAATCATTTTTATCACGCATGACTTAGGTGTTGTTGCAAACGTTGCTGACCGTGTTGCTGTTATGTACGCTGGTAAAATCGTTGAATACGGTGATGTTGACGAAATCTTCTTCAACCCACAACATCCTTATACATGGGGACTAATCGGTTCAATGCCAACATTAGATACTGCAGGTAAACTGGTTTCAATCCCTGGTACACCACCAGACTTATTGGAACCGCCAAAAGGTGATGCCTTTGCCTTACGTTCTGAATACGCAATGGAAATTGATTACGAGGAAGAACCACCATTGTTCCAAGTATCGCCAACACACGCGGCTGCAACTTGGTTATTACACCCAGATGCACCAGTAGTAGAAGCACCAGCTGAAATTCAACGTCGTTACAAAATCTACGAAGGCCTATCAAAAGGTATCGTGCCAGAAGGTTACAACGACGGTGTACCTCGTGCTGAGTTAGACGAGCATACTGAAGTGGTTACATCAACTGATGTTGAAGGTGTAATCGCTACAGGTGAAGTAGATATGGAAGGAGATGACGCAATTGGCTAATGAGCAAGAACCAATTTTAAAAGTTAGAAATTTAAAACAATACTTCAATGAAGGCTCAAAAGGTGAAGTACGCGCCATTGACGATATCTCTTTTTACATTTTTAAAGGTGAAACATTTGGTTTAGTTGGTGAGTCTGGTTCTGGTAAAACAACTACTGGACGTGCTGTTATGCGTTTATATCAACCAACTTCAGGTGAAATCATTTTTGAAGATAAAGATATTGCTTCATTAAAAAATCGTCGTGAAATGTTAGACTTCCGTAAAGACATTCAAATGATTTTCCAAGATCCTTACGCATCTTTAAATCCTCGTATGAAGGTTGAAGATATTATTGCTGAAGGTCTAGAAATACACGGATTGGTGAAGACAAAAGCTGAACGCAAAGCGAAAGTCGCTGATTTATTAGAGCAAGTTGGGTTAAACCCACAACATGCTACCCGTTACCCACATGAGTTCTCAGGTGGACAACGTCAACGTATCGGGATTGCACGTGCTCTTGCAGTGGCACCAAAAATGATTGTAGCGGATGAACCAATTTCGGCCCTTGACGTATCGATTCAAGCCCAAGTAGTCAACTTGCTTGAAGAATTACAAGAGGACTTTGGCTTAACATTCCTATTCATCGCCCACGACCTTTCAATGGTGAAATACATTTCTGATCGTATTGCAGTAATGTATATGGGTAAAATAGTGGAACTTGCTGATGCTGACGAATTGTATTACCATGGTTTACATCCTTATACGAAGAGTCTTTTATCTGCCATTCCATTGCCAGATCCAATTTACGAACGCAACCGCCAACGTATTACATACAACCATGAACCTTTCAAAGGGGACGAATCAATGGTTGAAATCGCACCAAACCACTTTGTATACTGTTCACCAAGTGAAGTTGAACTATACAAAGAAATGCGTGCAAACCAAGGCGAATAAACAAATCGAAAAGGTGACTTCGGTCGCCTTTTTGTTTACCCACAATTGTATGTCAACCATACTTATGGTAGAATAACTAGGACATTAAAACGGAGGGGTATCTTTTGTATAATATATTATTAACCATTCTAATTATCATCGCCTTTCTACTAATTCTAGTAGTTGTTGCACAACCATCTAAAGGAAATAGTGCAAGTAACTTAACTGGTGGTGGCGATGCGATGTTTGGTAAAAAGAAAAAAGCACGCGGATTTGAAGCTGTCTTAAATCGATTTACAATCATGTTAGGTGTAGCCTTTATGGTGATTGCCTTACTATTAGCAAACTTATCTTCATAACATTTGGGCGGTTCTGCAAGGGGACCGCTATTTTTATACCTTTCGTTTGCTGATGACAATGCAATTAATTGATTTAAAAGCGAATAAAACTTACAATGGAATAGCGAAGTCATTATGTATAAATGATGTTAATATATTAAGATTGAGAGTGGATATGCATGCAAGCAAAATTTCCAGAACCATTTTTCTTTGAAGGTGATGAAAGGGCAGTAATCCTTTTCCACGCCTTTACAGGTACTTCGAACGACGTGCGGATGTTGGGACGTCGGTTAAATCGTGAAGGTTACACTGTTTATGCACCTCATTTAACAGGACATGCCACTATGGACGTCTTTGATTTAATTAAGGAAGGCAATCCAGCTGCATGGCTACAAGACGGTCAAGATGCCTATGATTTTATGGTTGAAAAAGGCTATAAGCAGATTGCAGTATTTGGTTTGTCTTTAGGTGGGACTGTGGCTACTTCAGTGATTTTAAATAATCCGGCAATTGGTGGTGGCGTATTTAATACACCTATTGTCACAGATCAAGCTATTACTGATTCCAATGTCCCGATATCTTTTATGACCTATGCCCGAAAAGTCCAAGAATCAGCTGGTAAGACTGAAGCAGAAATCAACCAGTCGGATGACAAATTAGCCCAACAATTATATACCACCCTTACCGGTGTACATGCCGTGAACCGTGATTTACGCGCACGACTTGACGAATTGAAAGTGCCATTCTACATTGCAGCTTCTGGTCAAGATGAATTAGTTGATCCAACCGCTGGTGAGCAGTTTGCAGATGCCATTACCACTGCACCCGTTCATTTAAATACCTTTAATTCAGCAATGCATGTGATCACAGTCGGTAAATACCACCACGAATTTGAAGACACAGTAATAGAATATTTAACCAACCTAAATTGGGAGTGAAATAGTGAGTAGAAAAATTAATTATATGAAAAAAGAAATCCTTGCCGAGTTGGCAAGTTCAGAAGAGAATTACACAGCACAAACTTTAAGCAAAGCCTTGTCTTATGACCAAGCAGACGATTTTGCCGATTTGGTGAAAACCATCGCTAAATTAGAGCAAGCTGGAGACATTGCCATTACAAGTAAAGGTACTTTAAGTATCAAACAAGATAAAGCCAATTATACAGGGGTATTTACCCAAAATGCACGTGGTTTTGGTTTCGTCAAAAGTGATGAACTTGAAAAAGACATTTTCATCGGTAAGGGTAAAACCAATGGTGCCTTGCAAAATGATGAAGTGCGAGTAAAAATCACCAGAGAAGCCAATCCTTCAAATGACAAGTCAGCTGAAGGTGAAATCGCTGAAGTATTAGTGCGCCATACGACACGCCTTACAGGTGAGTTTACGCCTTTTAACGATCATGATAAAACGTCAACAGGTTTTATTGGTAGCGTGAAACCGCAAAACCATGGTTTAGACAACTTAACCGCCTTAGTAAAACCAGACGGCTTACATCCAGTAGAGGGTGAAATTGTTGTTGTCGAACTAGTAGATTATCCAGATGACCAACACCCATTTGCAGTTGCGGGTAACGTCATTCAACAAATCGGTCATAAAGATGAGCCGGGTGTAGATATACTTGCCATTTTAAATATGTTTGAAATTCCGCATGAATTCCCTAATGAGGTTTTAGACCATGCCAATGAAGTGCCTGACACCATCTCAAATGATGATTTAAAAGGACGTAAAGACCATCGTGACCTGTTAACTATTACAATTGATGGGGCAGACGCAAAAGATTTGGATGATGCCATCTCATTAAGTAAATTACCAAATGGGAACTATCAATTAGGAGTCCATATTGCTGACGTATCTTATTATGTGACAGAAGATTCAGCAATGGATAAAGAAGCCTATGAACGCGGGACGTCAGTTTATCTAACAGACCGTGTAGTCCCAATGTTACCGCAACGTCTATCTAATGGTATTTGTTCATTACATCCAAATGTGGATCGTTTAACAATGACAGCTATCATGGAAATTGACCATAACGGTGGTATTATTGATTATGATATCCATCCTTCAATTATCCACTCTGATTACCGAATGACTTATTCAGATGTAAATGCCATTATCACAGATAATGATCCAGAATTACGAGAAAAATACAGTAAAATCACTGACATGTTAGAGAATATGGCTGCTTTACATGAGATTTTATACAATAAACGTGTAAGTCGTGGCGCCATTGACTTTGACTCTCGTGAAGCGAAAATTATAGTTGATGGTGAAGGTCATCCTAAAGCGATTGAAGTACGTGACCGTGGCGTGGGAGAGCGGATGATTGAATCATTCATGTTATCAGCAAACGAGACAGTTGCTGGCCACTTTACAAAGAAAGTATTGCCTTTCATTTACCGTGTCCATGAACAACCGGATGAAGACAGAATGCAACGATTCTTAGAATTTGTGACGGCCTTTGGTATTGTGCCACAAGGGACAAAATCTTCTATCCGTCCAAAAGATATTCAAAATATCTTGCGTGAGGTTGAAGGAGAGACTTTCCAACCGGTCGTATCCATGATGTTACTGCGTTCGATGCAACAAGCTAAATATGATATTGAACCAATCGGCCATTATGGTTTGGCGGCTGAAGATTACACCCACTTCACATCACCAATCCGTCGTTACCCAGACTTGATTGTTCACCGTTTAATTCACTTCTATGAAAGCCATGCGCGTCCAAATGCAGATAAACAAGAGAAGATGAAGATGAAATTATCTGATATCGCAGAACATTCTTCTAAAATGGAACGTCGTAGTGTGGATGCTGAACGTGAAACGGATAGCTTGAAGAAAACAGAATTTATGTTGGATAAAATCGGCATGGAATTTGAAGGAATCATCTCTTCCGTTACTGGTTTTGGTTTATTCGTTGAATTACCAAATACTGTTGAAGGGTTAGTCCATATCTCTATGCTAAAAGACGACTACTATAACTTTGTAGCTAGCCACTTAGTGATGATTGGTGAGCATACTGGTAAAACTTACCGTATTGGAGACAAAGTTACTGTTAAAGTAATGGATGTTAACACGGATACACGTGACATTGATTTTGTCATTGTGAAGAGCGAGGATAACGGTGAATCATCTGGTTTACAACGTCAAGATAACCGTAAAGGTGGTCGTGGCAACAATAAGGGCCGTAAAGGCAATAATAGAAGCCGTAGACGTCAACAAGATAAAGAATCAAATGGTGGTAACCGTCGAAATGACAAATCTGGTGCTAGCAAGTCTCATAAGGGGAATAAGAACAAGCACACAGGTAAACCAGGTCAGAAGAGTAAAAAGTCTGGTAGCAAGCCACAGAACAGCAAAACTGGCGGTCAAGGACAAAATAATAAGCAAAAAAATAATAGTAAGAGCAAAAAATCAAATCAAAAACGGAGCTTTGTCATTCGTCAAAGTAAACGCAAATAAAAGATTTGAACAGTTAGAAGGTGACTAAATGGCAAAAGGCAAGAAAGTGCAGAAAAATGACGATAACGTCGTTGCACGTAATCGAAAAGCCAATCATGATTTTACGATTTTAGATACAATCGAGTGTGGCGTAGTCCTAACGGGGACCGAAATTAAATCTGTCCGCCAATCACGCTTGAATTTAAAAGATGGGTTCGCAAGAATCGAACGCGGAGAAGTTTGGATGTACAATGTCCATATTTCCGAATTTGAGCAGGGGAACATGTTCAACCATGACCCACTACGCCCGCGTAAACTTTTATTGAAGAAGGCTGAAATTAGTAAGTTATTAAAAGAGACACAAAGGGAAGGTCATACCCTAGTGCCGCTAAAAGTTTATATAAAACGAGGTTACGCAAAAGTGTTATTAGGTGTAGCTGAAGGTAAGAAAAAATATGACAAACGTCGTGCTTTAAAAGAGAAAGATATGAAACGAGAAGCGCAGCGAGCATTGAAAATGTAATCATGAAGCATACCTATGAGAAAAACTGGAAAGTTTAGGTTCTTTTACAAATAGTGTTG
>NZ_DJUR01000026.1 GCF_002440555.1 Aerococcus sp. UBA6277 | reverse complement strand
CAACACTATTTATTATAGAACCGAGATTCTCTAGCAATCGGTATTTTTTTATGTTTGATCTATCTTAATCTTTATTTTAAGCTTCATCCGAGTCTAATATGATGGTCACTGGACCGTCATTAATGAGTGATACCTGCATATCGGCACCAAATTCACCTTCTGAAACCTGTAACCCATATTCATTGCGCAATGTTTCATTTAATAATTGATACATTTTATCACCGTGGTCTGGTTTGGCAGCATCAATAAATGATGGTCGGTTGCCTTTTTTGGTTCTAGCATAAAGGGTAAATTGCGAAATAGATAATATTGCACCAGACACCTGGTCGATGTTCAAGTTCAACTTATCATCCTCGTCAGCGAAAATCCGCATATTCGCAATCTTTCTAGCCATATATGCCACCGTTTCCGACGTGTCATCATCATGAACGCCGACTAAAAGTACAAACCCTTTACTAATTTCACCAACAACTTTTTCATCAATGGCAACGTTAGCTTGACTAACTCTTTGCACGATAATTCGCATTCAAACCCTCCATCAATTCACTTGTTTCTATTTTATTCTTTAGCACGGGCAACCGAATAAACATCCGGAATATTCTTCACCCGGTCGATAATCTTATCTAATTGATTGACGTTTTGAATAACAAAACGAAGCCTCACTTTGACAGAGTTATCGTCATGGTTGACGTTTCCGTTAATATTAGTGACTGATCCAGCAATCGGCGTGATGATCTGTAACACTTCATTCAAGAATCCAGATCGGTCTTCACCTTCAACCACAATTTCCACTTCATATTGGTTATCTACATTCTTGCTGGCATCTTCCCACTCAACTGGAATCAAGCGGTCTTGTTCATCCTCAGGGACTTGCACATTCTTACAATCTCTGCGGTGGACTGAAACCCCTCTCCCCTTTGTGATATAACCCACAATATCGTCTCCTGGTACAGGATTACAACAATGGGCTAGACGGACTAGGAGTGAATCCAAACCTTCAACAATTACACCCGAACTAGATTTAGACACTTTCCGACGTACATGACTAGATTGTTTTTGTGTCTTGCTGAGTTTCTTCTGTTCGCCTGATTCTTTCAGGGTCTCTTCAACAGATTCTCGGTTCTTCTCAGCAGCGCGTAATCGGCGTTCTCGTTCAGTTAAACGGTTAGCGACTGCAGTTGATGATAGTTCACCAAAGCCAATCGCCGCGAACAGGTCTTCTTCGGTCGAAAAGTTGAACCGATCTAGGGTTTTACTGATATCTTCTTTTTTGTAAACATCTTTTAATTTGAAACCTAGATTTTCAAGGGTTTCTTCAAGAGCATGTCGACCTTGTTCTACCGCTTGGTCACGATCTTGCAATTTAAAGAATCGCTTGATTCGGTTGCGTGCCCGCGAGGTTTTCACCAAGTTTACCCAATCACGCGATGGTCCTGCCGAATTAGGTGATGTCAGAATTTCCACGATGTCCCCATTTTTCAATTGGTAGTTCAAAGGCTCAATCTTGCCGTTGACCTTAGCACCAATCGTCTTATTCCCCACTTCCGAATGGATAGAGTAGGCGAAGTCTAATGGGTAGGAACCCGCTGGTAATTCGGTCACATCGCCTGTGGGAGTGAATACATAGACATTGTCTTGGAAAATGTCTTCTTTCACGCTTTCCATGAAATCCGTTGCATCTTTAGAGTCGTCCTGCAACTCCGCAATTTGGTTAAACCAATCTAGCTGGGCATCTAATGGCGACGCCTCGACCTTTTCATGGTTACCCATTTTGTAAGCCCAATGCGCAGCAACCCCGTACTCAGCAACCTCGTGCATTTCGTAGGTTCTAATTTGCACTTCTACTGGACTTGGCTGGTTACCAACTACGGTCGTATGGATTGACTGGTACATGTTGGCTTTTGGCATGGCAATGTAGTCTTTAAACCGGCCTGGTAATGGCTTCCAGTTGGTATGAACAATCCCAAGTACCGCATAGCAGTCACGAACAGATTCCACTAAAACCCGAATAGCTTGTAGATCAAAAATCTGGTCGAACTCCTTACCTTGGTCTTTCATCTTCCGGTAAATAGAATAGATGTGTTTAGGTCGGCCGTAAATTTCAAATTTACCAGTAATAGCTCCCTTTATTTGTGATTCTAATTCATCTATAGTCGTTTGAATAAATTCAGCCCGCTCGTCGCGTTTTGAATCTACCAACTGAACAATTGAATAATAAGATTCTGGATCTATATAGCGAAGCGCTGTATCTTCTAGTTCCCATTTAATCTGGTTCATACCTAAACGGTCAGCTAGGGGAGCGTATATTTCTAAGGTTTCTGTAGAAATGATCACTTGCTTCTCTGGCTTATGCCATTTTAGGGTCCGCATATTATGCAAACGGTCGGCTAATTTCACCATAATGACCCGTAAATCGTTGGCCATGGCTAACAACATTTTACGGTGGTTCTCAGCTAATTGCTCTTCATGTGATTTATATTTAAATTTCCCTAATTTAGTGACACCATCCACTAGGGTGGCAATTGTTGGTGAGAAGAAGTAGGCGATATCGTCTAACGAGATACCGGTATCTTCCACAACATCATGCAAGAACCCAGTAATAACTGTATCCGGGTCCATTTTCAATTCGGCTAAAATACTTGCTACTTGAACTGGATGGACAAAGTAAGGTTCACCTGATTTTCTGATCTGCTCAATATGCGCGCGTTCAGCAAAGTCTGCCGCCTTTTGGACATAGTCCACCTTTGCTTCAGACATGTAGCTAGCACATAGGGCTAAAACTTCTGCTTTTGTATAATTCTTTTTATTTGGCATGTTACCACCTACTTCCCTTGAAATAATTTATATGGTTATCATAAATATTTAGATTGTACATTTCTCCTATTTTACCATATAAATGGATTAGAAACCCTATCAAACCCTTCTTAGTCGCCTAATAATTCTGTTGCAAATGACAGACTTGATAATAAATATAAGGGTGCTGTTTCTGTTCGTAAAATCCGTGGTCCTAACCCGCACAAATGCACATGGTCTAACCCGTCACTAAAGGCGTCAATTTCATCTGGATGAATGCCTCCTTCAGGTCCGGTAATGAAGGCAATACGGTCTTTTGCTTTTAGTGATCCATATGTCTTTGCCAAAAGCGACGCTTCACCCGACTTGGCAACCTCTTCATAAGCCACACAAACTTGGTCAAATTCGCTTAGTCTATTTTTTACCATGCTAACACTATGCAATTCTGCGATGGTTGGGACAAAAGTTCTATGAGATTGTTCAGCAGCTTCCTTGGCAATCTTTTTTAAACGATCAATTTTCTTGCCCGCTTTCTTTTGGTCCCATTTAGTGACGGAATACCGCATGGCAACCGGCACAATATGACGGGCCCCTAATTCGGTGGCCTTTTGTACGATTAGATCTAGCTTGTCGCCTTTAGGTAGACCGACAAAGAGAGTAGTATCGACAGGGATTTCTTTATTTTCCTCCCGCAATTCAATTAGGTGAAGGACTGCCCTTTTCTCTTCATGAGATACAAGTTCGCCGATAAATACCTGTTCAGTTTGGGTGACAAGAATGGCCTTGTCGCCAATCTGCATACGCATAACGTTGAGCATATGATGGCCGGCGTCCTTGTCCATCTCAATTTGATCATTTAATTGAGCGGTTTCCTCTTCGATAAAATATCTTTGCATCTTAATCTTGTCCTTTGTGGGCTAAAATACCATACCATTCACCCATGTTCATGACGATTTCAACGGTGAAATCATTGGCGGCAAGTAAGGCCAACATGTCGTCTTTCTTGTCATGGAAAATACCTGATAGCACCAATTGCCCATTTGCTTTTAAGTTAGTGTAAGCTTGCGGGATCAGGGGTTCCAGGATTTCAAATAGGATATTGGCTGTGATAATATCCACTTGAGTATCGATGTCGTTTAGGATGTTGTTTTGGGCAACGGAAATAACGTCTTCTACGTCATTTAAAGCAAAATTATTGCGGGTAATATCTAAAATTGACCCGTCATAATCATAAGCAGCGACGTCATTAGCGCCTAATTTCTTCGCAGCGATGGCTAAGACACCAGACCCAGTCCCCACATCAATGACATCTTCCCCGCCAGCCATAGCGATTTCCAGTAAACGTAATGCCAGCTTAGTGGTTTCATGTGACCCAGTCCCAAAGGCCATACCTGGATCTAGGAATAAAGTGGTTTTCTTCGGATCAGCTACTTGATCGTCTTTCTCCCAAATTGGCACAATATCCATAAAGCGCGACACATGGATTGGTTCATAGTAAGCTTGCCAAGCTGTTTCCCAGTCCTTATCTTCTAGGGGACTGTATCGGATGTCATGGATGACAATTTCTTGGCCCGCCGCTAATTCCTTATTGTAGTTTGCTTGGTAGGTTTTGATTTCAGAGATGATGTCTTCAATATTTTTATCATCTGAAAAGTAACCTAAAACTACGGGGTTAACTTCATATGTCCCTGGTGCTGGCTGGTCATTCTTTACTGAACCAAAGCCGTCATCTGACCAGTCAATATAGTCTTGCTCGTCTTTGATGGACACCCCAGCAGAGTCTAAGCCCCACAAAATTTCGGTTAAAAGGTTTTCACTTTTATTGTCTGTTTCAATTGTTAACTCATACCAAGTCATTTGTATCATCTCCTAAATATAATAAGCTATCGTCATAGCGCTTAATGGCTCTCCTTGTTGTGATCATTTGGTCCACTTTTTCTGCTTGCCATTTCAAATCAACCGCCATTCTTTCCCCTTTAATTAATTCTTTAATTTGCAAGCGGGCTTCATATAAAAGATGGCTAATTTCTTGGGCTAGAATATCTAAGTGCCCTTTTTGAAAGTGTTCAGTGTCTTTTGGTTGAATGATAAAAATCCCACTCTCTGTTTCATTAACACGGTGGTCAGCTGTAAAAATAAACTTCAATTCTAAGTAATCGATGCCTTCTAAAGGCTGGTTATTTTTGTCTAAAAAAGTGATTTCTTCATTGGCGACCACTGGCAGATATGTTTGCAATACTACCTGTTTAGATACTGATACATAGGATAAACGCCAAGGAATATCAATATGGCTATTCTCTAACGTTTCTTCAAGAAAAGTGTATACGGTTTGCATCTGTTGATTCCCCACTTTCGTCTTTTTTAATTATTATAATATACCCACACGAAAATAACTACCGCGCCAATGTTCTGACGGTTTCAAATAGACTAATGCTTGCTATTGAATTTGATAGAATCTTAAACTATTATTATATTACATTTATTACAAATAATGAAAGCTGTGCTATAATAGAACTTAGAAATATAAATGATGAGGTGTTATTTAAATGGCCGATCGTAATTTGACGACAAAAGATATTTTACAGAAGGAATTTAAACCTGCTCTTCGTGGATTCAACACAGAGGAAGTAGACGAATTCTTAGATTTAATTATTCGTGACTATGAGTCATATGAAAAAGAAATTGCCTCACTTAAAAATGAGTTAGAACGTGCAAAACACTCAACTGGTCTAAGTGAAAGTGGACGCCAAGCCACTAACCAACGTTCAAAATCTACAACAGTACCCCAATCAAAAGGTACAACCAACTACGATATTCTACGTCGCTTGTCTAAATTAGAAAAAGCTGTGTTTGGTGGCCAAAACGCCAAAGCAGAAAATACAGTAGATGCTAGCGAAGATAACGAAAATGATACGAAAGATCATACAATTATTTTTGAAAACAACTAGTCATTTGATCACTTTCGTGTTATCATTAGAAGTTGTAAATTTCAGGTAATCGCGGGTATATATTTATACTTGAGGAAAGTCCATGCTCGCACAAGCTGCAACGCTTGTAGTGTTCGTGTTTAGCGAAAAAATAAGCTAAAGCATTAATTTGACGGCAACTGAACCCACTAAGGTCTTTGGACTATGTGCTAGTAAGTTTGAAAGTGCCACAGAGACGAGTCAACTATGAAAGTAGTTGAATGGAACGCGGTAAACCCCTCGAGCGAGCAACCCAAACATTGGTAGGGGCGCTCTTTGACTGGAAACAAACGGAATAAGAGACTAATTATTTAGTAGACAGATGATTACCGAACCGGTATTAAACCTGTAATATCGGGGAACAGAACATGGCTTATCGAAATTTACAAACAGGCAAAAGGTTGGATTCTTTTCCAACCTTTTTTTATTGAGATGAAATCATGGTAAAATAGTCCTAAATATAAGACGAAGCCTTACCACCCAAAAGGAGTACAATATGACAAAATATCTACTTATCGCAACAGCTGCCGCTGGGATTGAAGCCCTAGTCGGTAAAGAATTACGTGACATGGGTTACGAGGTCCAAGTAGAAAATGGCCGTGCCCGCTTTGAAGGAAGTCTTGATGACGTAGCCCACACAAATATTAACTTACGGACTGCGGACCGTATTAAAATCGTCATGGGCGATTTCAAAGCCATCACCTTCGACCAATTGTTTGAATCGACTAAGGCCATCCCTTGGGAAGACATTCTACCAATGGACGCAGAATTTCCAGTATCAGGTAAATCAGTCAATTCAAAATTGCATTCTGTTCCTAACGTGCAAAAAATCGTGAAAAAAGCGATTGTTAACCGTCTGAGCGACCACTACCACCGCCGTGGTATGCTACCTGAAACAGGCGCTAAATACCCTATCGAAGTGAGCATCCACAAGGACGAAGCCTTGATAACTATTGATACGTCTGGCTCTTCCCTATTTAAGCGTGGTTACCGTACTGAAAAAGGTGGCGCACCACTTAAAGAAAACATGGCTGCAGCTCTTGTTAAATTAACTAACTGGTTCCCTGACAAACCATTTTACGATCCAACATGCGGTTCAGGTACCCTAACCATTGAAGCAGCATTAATCGGGAAAAATATTGCCCCAGGGATTAACCGCGCTTTCATTTCTGAGGAATGGGATATCTTCAATAACCGCGAATATTCAAAAGCCCGCGAAGCGGCTAAAGCGGCTATCCGTCATGACATTCAATTAGATATCATGGGATCAGATATTGATCACCGGATGATTGAAATCGCAAAAGCCAATGCAGAAGCAGCTGGTGTTGGTGATCAAATTGAATTCAAACAAATGCAATTATCTGACTTCACAACGACGAAAGAATACGGCGTGATCGTAGCCAACCCACCATATGGTGAGCGTTTGAATGACGAAGATTACGTGCATAAGTTATACAAACAAATGGGAGATCTTTACCGTCCAATGAAAACTTGGAGTAAATACATCCTGACGTCTGACTTAGCCTTTGAAGAATACTACGGTGAGAAAGCGACTAAGAAACGTAAATTATACAATGGGGCTATCCGTACTGACCTATTCCAATACTGGGGCGCGCGCAAACCACGTCCTAAAAAAGTAGAGGCAGAATAAGTTATTTACAATCATCATAAATAAACCAGGTAAACGGCTTTATTCGCCTGCTACCTGGTTTTTTTGTGTCTGTTATTCGAATTTAAATCCAGTATATGCGATTGACAGTCTGCATTTATCCCTTAATTAGTCCTGCTGGTTGCTTATTTTCTTGGCCTGGTGCATGGCTTGACGGGCTAAGTTATCTGCCCCCCTATTGGCTTGGTCCGGCACCCACTTTAGATTAAACATGGGAAAATGGTCTAGTTGATTTAAAATGGCCTTTAACAAACTTTTATAGGGGTCGCGTTTATGGAATCTCTTATTAACGGCATCAAAGACGATTTTGGAGTCTGTTTGACACAAGATCCACTCATTTTTCAATCCTTCAGCCTGCAATTTTTCTAACAATAATAGCAGAGCATGGAATTCGGCCTCATGATTGTCCATTTCCCCACTTAAAGGGTATTTCTCTTGTCGCTGTTGCCCGTCATGGACAATGACCATACCAACGCCTGCTGGCCCAAATTGTCCATCCACTGACCCGTCTATGGCTATTTTTATCATCCGCTCACCCTTTAATCATCCATTACATCTTCTTATTCAAAACTCGCAAAGTTCTGCATATACTCATAAAACCAATATTGATAAATATCTTGTACGACTTGATTGTCAATGGCAAGTGGGTCGCCATTTTCCATTAATTGGCCAATGGCTTCTACCATATCTTCCGGGTCAATTTGGTTTAAATCATCGACAAAAGGGTACATGACGGTATATATATCAAAAATATTCTCCATCAAATAGGCCACTCGATAGGGTTCGTGGATATAAACTTCCTCCACGTAGGAGACCAAATCTAAGAAGTGACTATTGGTTTCAATTTCAAATAAGTCACTGAGTGAAATAGTCGTCGTCTCATCGTAGACATTGGTTAAAGTAATTTGCTGGTCTGCGTGTGGATGGTGGAAAATATAAAGCAAAATATCCGATTGGAAGACAAAATCCCGGTCCCGATTTAAGAGACTTAACAATTTATCGATGGATACCTTGTCGCTCAATTCCAGCAGATGGTTGACCTGCGCCTTCTCAAGGATAGTCAAGGGTTTATCTCTAGCCACTAACTGGTCGAATAACTTTTGTAGGCCTTGTAAGACCTCCACATTACTAGCATCATCGTCTGAAGTCGCCTCAAATTGGGCCAGATTTTTCATCATCTCTGGCACGATGATAATTTGCATAATGGGTGTCATTTGACCGTGTTGAGGGAGGTTCAATTTGACTTGGCCTTGAATAGCTTTTTGTACAAATTGGTAGAAAGACTTCCAGTCAATTTCTGCCTCGACATCGATTAAATCAGGATTAGCCATAACCCCTTCGCCATAAAATTCTATCAATAATGAGAAAATATCCACCAAATCATTTTCTAATTCTTCTTCATATAAAACGCCGATGATATAATTTCTAAAATCAACGACACTCTTTCTTTTCTTACGGGCAATCAGCAACAATTTCAGCGATTCACTCATTTCGCCCGCTTTAATACGCTGAATCGCTTCTTCAATATCTAATTTAAATGATCGTTCAAAATCATTATCTTGGTTTCTCATTATATGTCCTCTTAAATCTTATTTTCTGTTGGAAATTCACGCTCGAAACACTCTTTTCCTTAACTTAATTTATCATATCTTATCACAATATCATATCCATGAATATTTTTATCCCATAACTTGAAAAAAGAAGATGCGACCTTAGGCCACACCTTCCTTCAAAAGTGGTCATTATTTTCAAACTGTCAGTTGATTAGAATTGATTAAAGCGTGCTTCTTTGGTAGCGATTAAATCTTCTTTTGACATAGCCAATTGCTGGTCAATTTCTTTCAAGACCATTTCTTTGATCAATTGTGCTTGGACATCATGATCTAAGACTTTTTTTCCGTAATGCTCTGGGATAATTTGATCAATGACCTTAAAAGCCAACAATTTCGGTGCCGTAAATTTCATATATTCAGCAGCTTCTGGTACACGACTGGGGTCTTTCCATAAAATCGTTGCAAACCCTTCTGGCGATAAGACTGAATACATGGCATTCTCCATCATCCATACCTTATTTGAGACAGCCAAAGCTAACGCCCCACCAGACCCACCTTCACCCATTAAAATCGTGATAGTTGGTACGGTTAAGCCAGCCATTGTTTGCATGGATTCAGCGATTGCTTGCCCAATCCCCCGGTCTTCTGCTTCAACGTCACAGAAGGCGCCTGAAGTATTGACAATGGTAATCACTGGACGGTTGAACTTTTCTGCTTGTTCAAACAAACGAGTGGCTTTACGATAACCCTCAGCATGAGGCGATCCAAAGTTACGCTTGATATTTTCTTGAACGGTGTGACCTTTTTCAGTTCCAACAATTGTAACTGCGTGGCCATTAATTTGTCCAACACCACCAACAATCGCGCCGTCGTCACCATAACGACGGTCACCATGCATCTCATAAAAGACGTCACAGATTTTCTTAGCCAATTCAGACGTTGTTAATCGGTTGATATCACGTGAAGCTGTTACCACGTCTGCAGGAATTTTTTGTGTAATATTCGCATTAGGTTGCTCAACGGTTTTTAATAATTGTTTCATACTAACGCTCAAATCGAGCACCTCCTTTAGCGACACCGTGCATTTGTAATAGCTCAGCTATCACGATTTTTTGCCGCCAACGTTCAACGATCATATCGATAAAACCGTGTTGCAGTTGGTGTTCTGCTGTTTGAAAACCCTCTGGCAATTGTTGCCTAATCGTCTGTTCAATTACCCGTTTACCAGCGAAACCAATTAAGGCCCCTGGTTCAGCAATGGTAATATCCCCTTCCATAGCAAATGATGCCGTTACACCACCCGTTGTTGGGTCAGTTAATACTGGAATATATAATAAACCGGCCTTAGAATGATTTTGAACAGCGATAGAAATCTTAGCCATTTGCATTAAAGACAGTGTGCCTTCTTGCATCCGGGCACCACCAGAAGCCGTAAACAAGACGACTGGCAACTGGTGTTCAGTTGCGTAATTGAACAAGTTTTTAATTTTTTCACCTAAACCAGTCCCCATAGACCCCATCATGAAAAATGAGTCCATCACGCCGATGGCAGTACGGTAGCCAAATATTTCGCCCACACCAGTTACGACAGCTTCGTCTAAACCAGTTGTAGCACGCGCTTGTTCTTTCTTTTCTATATACTTTGGAAAACCAAGAGGATCTTCATTACGAGTATCTTTTAGTTGGAACATCTCAACAAAAGTCCCTTTATCCACAACGTTTGCTAACCGCTCACTAGATGAAATTCTAAAGTGGTATTGACAATGCGGACAGATTTTTTCAGCACCCAAGTCATCCGTTAAAATTGTTTGGTGACATTGTGGGCACTTTTGCCACATGCCATCTGGCACAAAGGCTTGGTTATTGGGATCTGTAGGCAAGCTCGATTTCGCTTGGTCTTCCTCTGGCATAGGAATATATGCTTTTCTGCGTTTTAATGCCATAATTCATCTACTTTCTTTCGTGCTAATTTATGCTTGATGACTCTTAGCCCATTCAGGTAAGAAGGTAGCCTCTAAGTAATCATTTGTATAATTCCCTTTTACAAAGGCCTCATCAAATAATAGGTCGTATTGGAATTGTTGGTTTGTCGCGACACCCTTAATGGTCATTTCTGACACCGCACGTAACATACGGTTGATGGCTTGTGGACGATTATCGCCATGCGTAATCAGTTTCGCTACCATAGAATCATAGTAAGGTGGCAACTTGTAGCCAGCATAGATACCAGAATCCACACGGATACCTAAACCACCCGCTGGAAAATGTGCAAAATCAAATGTTCCTGAAGATGGCATAAAGTTTTTCTCTGGCATTTCCGCATTGATCCGGCACTCCAAGGCATAACCAGTAAAGGTAATGTCTTTTTGTTCGTAGGCTAAAGGTAAGCCAGAAGCAATCCGTAGCTGTTGAGCCACAATATCAACGCCCGTGACCATCTCCGTTATTGGATGTTCAACCTGAATACGCGTATTCATCTCCATGAAATAGTAATTTTGGTTTGCATCCACTAAAAACTCAATAGTACCAGCAGATTCATAATTTAATTGCTCAGCCGCACGAATCGCTGCTTGGGTAACTTGGGCCCGCGTCTTTTCAGTAATAAAGGGGCTTGGCGTCTCTTCAATCACCTTTTGATGGTTTCGTTGCATTGAACACTCACGTTCACCTAAATGGATGACATTACCGAATTTATCCCCTAAGATTTGAACCTCGATATGGTGGGCTGGGAAAATAACTTTCTCCATGTATAAACGGTCATCACCAAAAGCATTTTTCGCTTCCCGTGATGCTTCATAGTAAGCATCTGCGAAGTGGCTTTCCTCATGTACCATTCGCATCCCTTTACCACCACCACCAGAAGTAGCTTTCAGTAAGACTGGATAGCCAACTTTTTTGGCAATCTCCATGCCAGCTTCGGGACTTTCCAGGATACCATCAGAACCTGGTACAGTTTGTACTTTGGCTGCATTCATGGTATCTCTAGCATTTTGCTTGTCACCCATCAAGTCAATTACCTCTGGGCTTGGCCCGATAAACTCGATATTCATTTCCGCACATAATTTAGCAAATTTGCTATTTTCTGCTAAGAAACCAAAACCCGGATGGATAGCTTGCACGTTCGTCACAACAGCTGCAGAAAGGATAGCTTGCATATTCAAATAAGAATCGACTGATTTTGGCCCTCCGATGCAGACTGCTTCATCAGCCAATTTCACATGTAGGGCGTCCTTATCAGCGGTTGAATACACAGCCACTGTTTCGATTCCCAATTCAATACATGTACGAATAATGCGGACGGCAATTTCGCCCCTATTCGCTATTAATACTTTATTAATCATCAAATACCTCGTATTCTATGCCGTTCGCCCTATTTCAGGCTGGACCAGCAAACTAATCGACTTTATCTACGTTAGAAATGATAAAGGTCATTTCAGCTTCTGAACAAACCTCGCCGTATTCATTACGGATTGTCCCTTTACCGATACCCATACGTTTCTTCAATTTCACAATTTCAACTGTGATTTCAAGTACGTCACCAGGTACAACGTTTTTACGGAATTTCACGTTGTTTAAGCCAGCTAAATAAGCGATTTTATTTTTAAAGTCTGGTTGAGACAATAATGGAATTGAGCCCACTTGTGCCATTGTTTCCACTTGTAAAACACCCGGCATAACAGGGTTTCCTGGGAAGTGACCAACGAAGAATTCTTCGTTAATCGTCACGTTTTTACGGGCAACAACTTTTTCACCAGGGATAATTTCATCCACGCGATCCACAAATGAAATTGGGAAACGGTTAGGGATAATTTCTTGCACCTGCATTGCTGTTAAAACAGGTTCTTTACGTTCTGCATATTCAGTCATTTTTTAATACTCCTTAAGTATAATTATTCGCTAAATTCAAATAATGGTTGGCCGAATTCAACAACTTGGCCGTCTTCAACTAAAACGTTCACGACTGTTCCAGAAATATCAGCTGGAATTTCGTTCATTACTTTCATCGCTTCAACAATACAAACAGTTTCGCCTGCTTCAACGCTGTCGCCCACTTTTTTGAAGGCTGGTTGATCAGGGTTCTTGGCTAGATAGACAACACCAACTAAAGGACTGTCTATCGTTTTGCCAGTTGGCGCGGCCGGTGCACTAGGCGCTGCTTCTTCTGTGGCAGGCGCTGTGGTTTCTTGACTAGTCGTCTCTTGGGCTACTCCTGTTGTTGTAGCTTCTGTGTTCGTGATAGCTTGTTGATTAGCGCTTGTGTTTTTAGTGTTTTCAGTTTGTGTTTGGCGTTCTTTAATTTTTGAAATATATAAAGAATCCGCTTGTGTTTGGAATGAAAACTCTTGAATCGTAGAAGAATCAATTTGGCTGATTAAATCTTTAATTTCTTCGTGTTTCAACCCTTATTCACCAACCTTTTTAAAAGCAATAACTGTGTTGTGTCCACCAAAACCTAAAGTGTTGCTGACAACAACATTTACTTCTTGTTCGCGTCCAACATTTGGTACGATATCTAAATCACATAATGGATCTGGATTCTTGTAGCCTAGTGTAGCTGGAATAAATGAGTCTTGGATAGCCATGATACTTGCGATCGCTTCAACCGCACCAGCAGCACCTAGTAAGTGCCCAACTGATGATTTTGTAGAAGAAACTGGAATTTTATAAGCCAATTCTTCACCAAAGGCACGTTTAATCGCAACTGTTTCAGAAGAATCATTTGCTGGGGTACTTGTACCATGGGCATTGATGTATGAAACTTCTTCTTTAGCGATGTTACCTTCTTCTAAAGCGTATAACATCGCTTTCGCTGCACCAGAACCATCTTCCGATGGCGCAGTTAAGTGGTAAGCATCTGAAGTAGAACCATATCCACCGATTTCAGCATAGATTTTAGCGCCACGAGCTTGCGCTGATTCTAAAGATTCTAATACCAAGATACCAGCACCTTCACCCATTACAAAACCATTACGGTCTTTATCGAATGGGATTGAAGCGCGGTCTGGATCAGTTGAATCACTTGTCGCCGTCAGGTTGTCAAAACCTCCTAAACCGATTTCGTTAATCGCACCTTCAGCACCGCCAGCAATCATGATATCTGCATAACCATGTTTGATATAACGGAAAGCTTCCCCAATTGCATTGTTAGCAGATGCACATGCTGTAACCATTGTTAAAGCTGGCCCTTTTAAGCCAAAGTGCATTGAGATGTTGGCAGCACCCATATTAGAGATAGAAACAGGTACGAATAAAGGATTCACACGTTTGATCCCTTTATCTTGCATTTTTAATACACCTTTTTCGATTTCTTGAATACCACCGATACCAGTACCTAGATAAACCCCGATACGATCAACGTCAGCATTTTCTACGTCTAGATTTGCGTCTGCAACAGCTTCGACGGCTGCAGCTACAGCGTACTGACTATATAGATCCATACGTTTCGCTTCTTTACGGTCCATGAAATCTTTTGGATTAAAGTTTTTTACTTCAGCAACTAATTTCGCGTTTAAGTTTTTGGCATCAAATTTTGTGATTGGTCCAAAACCATGCTCTCCAGCTTTTAAATTGGTCCAAAATGTTTTTGCGTCATTTCCGATAGGTGTAATAGCACCCATACCTGTTACGACTACTCTGTTTGTCATATTTATTGCCTCCTAATTCATATACAAGCCACCGTTGACATCAAGCGTTGTACCTGTGATATAGCTTTGGCTAGCTAAGAAGTACACGGCTTCAGCGATGTCCGATGGTTGTCCAAGTTTCTGTAAAGGAATATTTTCCAGCATAGCTGCTTTTGCTTTTTCTGGCATTTCATCTGTCATTTCTGTTTCAATGTAGCCTGGTGCAATGGCATTAACTGTAACACCACGCATACCTAATTCACGCGCAGCAGCCTTCGTTAAACCAAGAATCCCAGCTTTTGAAGCGGCATAGTTGGCTTGACCAACGTTACCCATTTGACCAATCACTGACGCGATATTGATAATGGCACCTTGACGTTGCTTCATCATTAGTTTGCTAGCTGCTTGAATGAAATTGAAAGTCCCTTTTAAGTTAATATCGATCACTGCATCGAAATCCGTTTCTTTCATACGCATTAGTAGGGTGTCGCGCGTAATGCCAGCATTATTGACTAATACATCGATGGTTTGGAAATTTGTCTTAATAAAAGTCATGATTTCTTTGGCAAAATCGGTATCCGTTACGTCACCCTTGAAATCCTTCACTACAACATTTTTGCTTTCTAAAGCCTGGATATGGTTTTCAGTAGAACCAGAGCGGGAAACAATGACAATATTGTATCCTTGGTCTGCAAACTTGTGAGCGATGCTTGCACCAATACCACGGCTACCGCCTGTGACAAGGGCTGTTTTCTTTAATTCTTGTGTTTTCTCAGTCATAGCTTATCCTTTCAATCCTGCGATAGTTGCCTGCAGGGTTTCTTCGTCTTCAACTCGGTAAATCTTAATCTCTTTATTGATTTGTCTCATAAATGAAGACAAGGTTTTACCAGGGCCAATTTCAATGACCGTATCTACCCCTTGTTCAATTAAGTATTCAATTGAATCTGACCATTTAACTGGCTTCATCACTTGTTGGATTAACAAGTCTTTTACTTGTCCATCCTGGTGCGCTGTAGCTGTCGTATTTGAAATCACTGGCACATTTTGTGGTTTAAAATCAAATTTGTCTAAATAATCAGCTAATTGATCACTTGCTTGTGATAATAAGGCCGTATGGAAAGGACCAGAAACATTTAATTCCACCATTTTCTTCACGCCTGCTTGAGTTAACTTAGCGACTGCAGTATCTACTGCTTCAGCGTCACCACCGATTACGATTTGTTTTGGTGTATTATAGTTAGCTGGTGCAACGTATTGACCAGAAGCTTTGCGCACTTGCTGGCAGATATCCTCTATCAACGCACGTTCAGCTTTCATCACGGCGACCATTTTGCCGGCACCTGCAGGCGCAGCTGCTTGCATGAAACGGCCACGATGGCTCACCAAATCAACCGCATCTTCAAAGGACAATACGCCCGCTTCAACAAGGGCAGTGTACTCGCCTAAGCTCAGTCCAGCTAGATAGTCGGCTGTAATGCCTGCCTCGTTTAAAAGGGATGTAAAGGCTGTTGATACGGTTAAAATAGCGGGTTGTGTGTATTCTGTTTGGTTTAATTGTGTATCCTCTTGAAAGCATAGGTCTTCCATTGAATAGCCTAAAACTTCTGAGGCTTTGTCAAAGTAAGATGCAATCTCAGGATGATGGTTGAGTAAGTCTTGCCCCATCCCTGTATACTGTGCGCCTTGACCAGCGTATAAAAAAGCTATTGCCATGTTCGTCTCCTCTTAATAGAAAAGCAGTGAAATGCACAAACCATCCCACTGCTCACATATGTCAATTTAATTCTCAGCTTTAAAGCCATTCACTTGCTCGAGCAGCAATTGTTTCTTTACATTCCGTCAAATATGATTGAATAATTTCTGAAACTGTTTCACGTTTATCAACCAATCCGGCAATTTGGCCGGCCATAAATGAACCCGTGTCTAAATTTCCTTCAACAACAGCACGGCGTAAAGCACCTGATCCAAGCGCTTCAAGTCTGTCCCAATCAGGATTAGCCTTACTTGCTTCTTCTTTTTCTACTTTAAGATATTCTTTGGTCAATTTGTTCCGTAATACACGGACTGGATGCCCAGTAGATTCACCTGTCAGTACAGTATCAATATCCTTCGCCTTAATAATTCTTTCTTTAAAATTATCATGGGCATTTGATTCGTCTGCAACAACAAAACGTGTCCCTACTTGAATACCTACTGCACCTAACATAAGTGCTGCTGCCATTCCACGACCGTCACCAATACCACCAGCCGCAATGACTGGGATATCCAAAGCTTTTGTAACTTGTGGTAATAAAGCCATAGTAGTTTGTCGACCCACGTGACCACCTGATTCCATCCCCTCAACAATTACGGCATGCACGCCTTCACGTTCCATCCGTTTTGCAAGTCCGACAGAAGCGACCACTGGAATGACTGAAATACCAGCTGCATTGAATCTATCCATGTATTTACCCGGAGATCCAGCACCAGTTGTAATTGTCTTCACACCAGATTGACAGATGTAATCCACCACTTCCTCGACATGTTCATTCAACAACATGACATTTACAGCGAATGGTTTATCTGTTAATTGTTGCATCTTTTCAACCTTGGCTTGTACTACGTCTACAGGATCATGTCCCGTACCAATTACACCAAGTCCCCCAGCATTGGAAACTGCTGATGCTAAATCCGCATCGGCAACCCAAGCCATAGCACCTTGGATAATTGGGTATTCAACACCTATGCGTTCCCAAAAATCTGTTTTCACTTAAGGATTACTTCCTCTCTTAATCGACTAATTTATAAGCAAAAATTATTTGTTTGCTTCTACGTAGTCAACTAAATCTTGAACAGTGTTAATTTTTTCTTCATCTTCAATTTCGATATCGAATTCATCTTCGATGTCATTGATGATTTGGAATAAGTCTAAAGAGTCAGCGTCAATATCTTCACGAATATTTGTAGTAGCTTTTACTTCGCCAGCCTCTAAGTCTAATTGTTCAGTGATTAATTCTTGGATTTTTTCAAAAGTAGTCATTATTTTATATTCCTCCATAATTTGCGTAATCATATATTTAGGTCACCTATCCCTATAAAAAGGATATCGATTTATGAATACGATAAAATTTAATTTTGTTTGACATGTAATAAAGTCAATAACGAGATATTAAATTATATATATAACTTTGTCAACTAGTTATTGAAACTAGTTTTGTCATTTTTAAAAAACAAATTATTTGTAAGCGCTATAAAATGAGCGTTAATGCCTTTAAGTTTATAGCAGGTGCGTAAAAACTTGTTTTTTTGTAAAACAAAAATTGTATTCAGACTATTTGATCTAGTGATTTGATGGTATTAGGATGGATACTTGAACCTGACAATAAATAGGATGTCCTTCTTATCATCAGCTTTTAAAATATTGCCATCTTTAAACGACAGGAAGAAAGGAGGTATTGACAATTAATAGACTAAAAAACTTTTCTAATAAAGTGCTAAATACGTAAAAAAGGCCTAAGACAAGAAAAAGTTTATCTTAGAGCCTTTATAATTTCTGCTGTTATTTCAATATTCTTTAGTATATTACTGGTTGCTTTCAAGGTCATTAACGAACCTTGTTTGGTTGGCAAACAAATTAGCTAGTGCCTCAAAGACAAAATGCAACACCGGCTGCACCGGAATGATCATCACATCAAATTTTATGGCGGATTTTTTGCGAAAAAATCTTACTGATAGAATAGATAACCAACAAAGATATACGATATAAAAGCTGAAGGTGAAACTTGTTGATACATTCTTATTTGGCTTCGCTAGTTCAACAAAGAAGTGGGTAATGACTCCAGCTAAAATTATTCCTATAATTATTGTGAGCGTAGTCGCCATAACAGTCATTACTTGCATGGTATCCCCAATGGCGAAAGGTTGACCTTGTGCATTGGTTAGCCAAACAGCTGAAAAAACGATAAGCAAGATATAAGCCAATAACAATAGTTTAATATTCATTTTTTCTTTTGTAGTCAACGTTCTTTCCATTTTACGCCTCCTAGAAATTTACCCATAGTTTTGCGTAAATAGCTGTTTCTATTAGTAAGAACCCTAACTTATAGAAGTATGGATATCAAGAAAAAACGCATATATCTAATGGATCATATTAAGGCTATAGTTTTAATGATGGTCATTTTACAAAAAAAGCCGAGATTTTCATCCCGGCTCTCTTTCTTACTATTCATACGTGTATGTATTAGCTAGAAGGCACTTTAACATACTCATCGATGTCTTTAAAATTGACGATTGTTTTTGATTCGCAAATTTCTCGCATCTCTTCATCAGAATAATCCCAATAAATTTTAACAACTGCTGAGTTTGTTAATAATTTTTCAATTCTTCCTACCATGTTGCGTTCACGGAAGGAGAAGCGTATTTCGTCTCCTATATCTGGACGTACAGACTCTTTTACAGTATTAATAACTTCTACTGCCTCATCGTAGGGTAAATCTAGTAATGATGCAATTCTCGACTTACTTGTTCCACGACGTAATTCAGTTCCGACTAGTTCTTGCATTTCATCTGTGACTTTAATACTCATATATAGCCTCCTAGTTAACCATGCGCCTTCTAACTACCATTATACCATATTTTGTATTTTAATAATAATTTAAAGACTTACCTCGTTGAAAAATCGCATTATATCTGGTTTTTTCTAAGCAAAAGTGCTTTGTGGCCTCGCGCCAGGTTAAGTTAGACAAGTCACTCTCATGGTTTTTTAAGAAATTTTCAACCTTAGTTTGGTTGGTTTTCGCATAATCACGCAAGATCCAACCCATCCCCTTATTAATAAAAAATTCATCTGTATGCAAGCAATTTTCACAAGTTTCAGCTAATAAAATCGTATCTGTTTGCTCCTTCATCCCCAGTTGATGGATTATTGAAGTCCGCTTCAACCATATATTGTCAGATAAGCTCCACGCCACCATTTCCGACTTCTAACCAGGATTTTTATGGACTAAATAACCGATTGTTTTAACCAAGGCATCCACCGAATCCCACCACGATTTTTGGACAATCAATGTTTTTAATCTAAGCAAATCATCCACCTGCAAATAATTCTTCATTTCTTTCAAATAATCACAAACTAGATATTGAAATTCTCTTTCGGATAATGACCAAAATTCGTCAACAAAAGCCCAGTCAATGATTGCTTGATTTGGATTTTCCATGAAGCGCAACTTTCCTTCTGCTTTCGCTTTCTTTAGGTAGGGTTTAAAAATATCCCGGCGCGTTTGGCTTTTGATACCAAGAAATGGAAACTGGTTACGTTGGTACTTGGCCATCGGTTCAGCATCATCGCTTGCATGATCATACATTTCTTCAATTAAGTACTGCCAATTCACCATTGAATTCTCCCTATTGAATTTCCGCTAACAAGCTCACCAATTGGTCTTTAAATCCTTGGCTAGAAATCCGCTCTGCAACTCGGCAATTCGGCGCACGCTTGAATTCCTCTTCCCAGTCTACAATGTTGTAGCCACGGGCAAATTGACCTTGTGTTTCAACATCCACGTAATATTCAGTCGCTTGAAGCATCAATTCTGGTACCGCAGCAACTGCAACCAATAATGAGTCTGTACAAGTAATCCCGTCGATTCCTCGTTTTGCCAGTTCAAACTCACGGACAAACATATTAATATCTAAGAAGAATTTTGAACCTTTTGTATTTAAAGCTTGAATTTCTTCAATATCTTCTTCATACATAACACCAAAGTCTAAAGAAGCATCCCAAGTAACCATGGTTTTTGCTGTTGACGCATTTAAAACGATTCTAGCCGCCTCAGGGTCCACATAGAAGTTATATTCAGCCGATACATTCATATTCCCTAAGCGGTTGTTTACCCCACCCATAATCCAAATGTGCTTAATGTCCGCAGCAATCTCTGGTGCCTTCTTAATAGCCATCGCGATATTAGTTAATGGTGCTAAAGCTAGAATCTCAATTTCGCCAGGATTTGCTTTAATTGTGTCGATAATAAAGTCTACGGCATGGTCATTTTCCGGTTCTTGTTGAGGTTTTGTAAAAATAGCATTCCCCATACCATTGCCACCTTGAATTTCCTCAACTGTATCGTGTTTCGCATTAGGTAGGGCAATCATTGGACTTTGGTAACCCTTATAAACAGGTACCTTGTAGCCAGGATTATAGGTTTCAATAGTGGTTAAGGCATTTTCAACCTCTTGATCAAAAGCTACATTTCCGGCAACAATCGTCACGCCTTCAACCTTAAAATACTTTAAAGCCATCAAAATTGCTGTCGTATCATCTCCAGCTGTATCCGAATCAATAATTACACGTCTCATAAATATTAAACCTCCTAGTTATATTTCACTTCTCTATCTCAAATTATAGCCTATCAGGTGAAGGGGAGAAAACATATTTTAACAATACAAAATAGGTGCTTCATATTTAGCGATTTCAAATATATAGGCCATTTTCTATTCACTAGCAAAGAAAATTTAATATAAATTAGCGCACAGATTAGACATTATTCGCTCCTTAACTTTTTCTTTAAAGTGTATGCTGTATAATGACAATTACTTATTCTAAAAACCTAATAGAACCTCTTATAATACCGTATACTACCATCCTACTGTGAAGAAGTATAGCGCCAGGAAATCAATTTATCTTGTATGGAATGATTACTATATAGTTAGTATCGAACCGTAATTTACAACTTGTATCCATTCTCAATTTTTCTAGTAATATATTTTGCTTAATGGTGAAAGATGAGGATAGAAAAAAGATGTAACTTTTCAGCCACATCTTTCAGATTTATTATTCATCTACTATTTATCGTTGTTAGTAAAACCGTCTATGCGACCTTTAACATCATCTTTTGCGTCATCAAAAGATTTTTTCGCATCATTGACTTTTTCTTCTACTTCACCGCGAGCTTGTTGCGCTTTACCTTTACCTTCTTGCTCTTTATCGCCAGTAACTTTACCGACTGCTTCATTCACTGACCCTTTAATTTTATCGAAAGTACCATTGTTTTCGTTTGACATGATATCATCCTCTTTCTCTAAAGTATATAAATATTATAACATATAAGTGTTTACACTCAAATCAAAGCACTTATTAATGATAAAATATTCAAAAAACCACTAATCAGGTTGAACTAGCACGTATTTTTTGACATTCTTGTATAAATCGTGATATTATTAGGGGTACATTCACGGGGGTGTTATTGGATTCGACAGGCATGGCCCGATGTATGACTACTGCTCGGAGGTTACGTCTTCGCAACAACGTTACCAGTTTAAATATAACTGACAAACAAGAAACAAACACTTTAGCTTTCGCTGCCTAATAACAGCTAGCTAAGATTCGCCCGGCGTCACCTATGCGCTGGTTCCGAGTCCTATTATAGTAGGTTACGTTCTAAGCTTCCGTCTGGAGCAAGGAAAAGAGATTAATCAGACTAGCAATCTAATTGGTTTGTTTATTCACCATTAGTGCGCGAAGTCGAGAATAAACTATAGTGGTAAAAGTTATATAATCGGAGTGTCTGGACAGGGGTTCAAATCCCCTCACCTCCATAATTTTATTCGAACGGTAATATACTGCTGAGGTATAAAAAAAGCGCTTAGGAAAATCGGTTATTTTGTAGAGGCCCCCAAAAGTTAG
>NZ_DJUR01000033.1 GCF_002440555.1 Aerococcus sp. UBA6277 | reverse complement strand
CAATAATGTGTTGACATTCCAATGCACGTAATCAAGGGTGTAAGGGATGTATCCTTACTTGCGAGAAAGAATTGATTGCTTATGATGAAAAATTTGGATATAAGAATTTAGGTAAATCTGAATCAGTTCATGGTGGCGCAACTTGGTATGATATGAGACTGGATTTTTAAGATTAAAACTTGTGATCGGGGTAAAGCGACTTGATATTAAACGCATATTCGGACAGGTTAAAGGAAGTTTAAAAATTTAGAATCTCATCCACTCCTTCCATCTTTAGATAGTCATCAAGTCAGAAAATTAAACATAGTAATACAAGTAGATATAGATTGATAGAGGTGTTGAATGTGTAGAAGATATTCAACGCCTTTACTGCTTTATTGACTTTTTTCGTAATAGTTCAATAAAAGATACTTCAGTATTTTTTACGGGTGACGCTAGTCTTAATTACCACCTTATTATAAATTGTGGGGAACGTTTACATTACATTTGTTCATGGAATATATCACATATGTTATAATGGAGAAAACTGTCAGGGGGTATTTCCATGAAATGGCAAGGGCGCAAACGTAGTGGTAATGTAAAAGACTTGCGTGGTCGAAACACCGGAAATGGTGGATTAGGTGGTTTGGGGCAAGGGCGATCCGGAGGTAGAATACCTATTCAGCTTCCAGGTGGTCGCGGGACTTCAACTGGAGGCAGAAGCTTAGGTTGCGGTTCGATTATCTTACTGCTGATTATATTCTTTGTATTTGGTGGGACATCTTTATTAGGTGGCAACCAATCTAGTTCAAGTAATAATCAAACAAACGATCAAACTGGACAGGTAGAGGTACAATTACCAGGACAGATGGAATCGAATACGCAAATTCAAGCCAATCCTAATAGTCAGGTCAGTTTACCAGAGACTGGATCAACAGATAGTGAAACAGTTACTGAAGATGAGTTGGCTGAATTTGTTTCAGTTATCCTTTATGATACCGAAGAGTATTGGACACAAGCATTTTCTGAAGCTGGATATACTTATAAGGCGCCAGATTTGGTCATCTTTGAGGATGCTGTGAATTCATCTTGTGGGTATAACACATCTGAAGTTGGTCCTTTCTATTGTCCAACGGATGAAACTATTTACATCGACCTAGATTTCTATAATCAACTTGTTAAAAATTATGGAGGCGGTGGTGATTTTGCTATGGCCTATGTGATCGCCCATGAAGTAGGGCACCATGTTCAACAGCAACTTGGCCTTTCCAATCAGGTTCGACAAATCCAGTCTGAAGTTGGTCAAACTGAACAAAATCAATGGACTGTACGGATGGAATTACAAGCTGACTATCTTGCTGGTGTATGGGCACATAACGTTGTTGAGAATGATTGGATGGAAGCAGGGGACCTTGAAGAAGGATTAAACGCAGCTTATCACATTGGTGATGACGTCTTGCAAGAAAAAGCTTATGGCCGTACGATGCCCGACTCTTTCACCCATGGTACTGCTGAGCAACGGCAAAGATGGTTTAAGAAAGGATTAGAAGCAGGCGACTTGTCACAATGGGACACTTATAATATAGACTACAATAGCCTATAAAGTGGGTCACAGAATGTGCTTAATGATTATAGTATACATATGTAGGGAATTTTAGTGCAGCAACACATACTGTATTTGAATAGGGTCTTATATATAAAATCTTCGTATGTTTTTAAATAAGTAATGATTATACTAGCTATTAGTATGGTTTGTAGATGCCTCCTAAAGCGAGATTACAGTCTTGCTATAGGAGGTTTTATCATGTGGAAGATAGCTAGGATATGCCATATGTCAAATGAATGATGACAGTTTTGAAACGTCGAACTAGCGTCGCGTAACAGTATCATCATTTTTACTTCATAATTGAATGGCTAAATAAGTCGCATAAAAAATTGCTTATCTTAATTTAAATGTCGAATTTCATCACGATTTGAAATCTATCCATACATTTGGTATAATACGCATACAATTAAAGAACACAACTTATTCAGAGCAAGTGGAGGGATTTGGCCCTATGAAGCTTCAGCAACCTACCTTTGGCAAGGTGCTAATTCCAACTCGAAAGAGATAGATGAGTCTAACCAAGTTATTGGCACGACGAGTCGCGTTGTGCTTTTTTTATTGAATAAAATAACTAGGAGTGTGTTGAATGTTTAATGATGAATGCGTGAGTTTTAGTGAATTTGTAGGTGGGATTGGTGCCTTAGGTTTTATGCCGTATTTTCGTTTCTACAGAAGTAAGAAAGGGGATCCTAAAGAACATGATCATATTGCTGTGATCTGTCGTGATAAGCCATGTTCTGGGACACATATTGCTAGAGTTTGCGTGTGTTGTATAGGAAAAGTCCATGTTAATGATTATGATGGATTTAAGGAGGCAATAAGTCTTGAAACTTATGATCAATTGGTCAATTTGATTACTAATTTTTCCTATACAGATGTGGACTATAAAGCAATACGGTAGTAAAAAAGAGACCCTACTAGTTGTCGCTAAGGCTAGCTAGTAGGGTCTTTTGATTTTTTTTGAAGAAGGGTTTATTGAACGATATGAATTATTGAAGTAATTCTTTAAAGGCGTCTACAAGCGGTGTTAATGGCTTGCCTAATACTTTTTCAAAGTCATCTGATTGTACATCTAATACACCATTTTTGATGTCTCCTTGAATCGCTAGGAAGAAGCCAGCTACTGGTTCTGGTAATTGATTGTCAGTTAGATTTTTAACGAATGTTTCGTCGTCAGTATCTAAAGGCGCAATTTCTTTACCTGTTGCTTCTGCTAGAGCTTTAGTTAAAGTCGCGTAGTCTACTGGTTTACCAGATAGTTCTAGAATTTCAGGGAAAGTTTTTTCACCAGCTAAAACGATTGCAGCTGCTTCACCGTATTCGCGGCGTAATGCCCAACCAGCTTTTCCATTTTCAGCGGCGTATAATAGTTTGCCACTGCTTAAAGCTGCACCTACTAGCGGTAGTTCATTTTCCAAGTACCAGTTGTTTCTTAAAATTGTAAAAGGAATGCCGGATGCTTTGATGGCTTTTTCGGTATAACGGTGGTCAGTTGCTAGTTCGGCAGAAGATCGGTCTGCATGGGCGAAGCTTGTATAGGTGATAAAGCTAACGCCAGCTTCTTTGGCTGCATCAATCGCATTTTGATGTTCTTCTTGACGAGTGCCAGGTGCTGATGAAACTAGTAACAAGCGGTCAATACCTGTGAAGGCAGCTTTTAAAGATGCTTTATCTAAGTAATCGCCGATGTGTACTGTGTAGCCAGCCTCAGCAAGTGGCGCAGCTTTTTCTTCGCTACGTGCTAAGACGTGGATATCTGACACGGGAACTAACGTTTTTAATTTGTCTAATGTGTGGGCACCCAAGGCACCTGTTGCGCCAGTTACTAAATATTTCATGAATAAACACTCCTTTTTCAAACCTGTAATAATTAAAGTTACAGGTTAATGATAGTGAATGTGCTATAATAAGTCAAGAGAAAAGAGGTGGGATATTCAGATGAAACATTCAGTAAAATTTAGTGACGCTATTCATATTCTAGTTTATATCGAGATGCTTCAAGGTACAGACTTATCTAGTGAAGTGATTGCCAAAAGTGTGAATGCTAATCCCGTTTCTGTTAGACGCATGATGAGTAGACTTAAAAAGGCCGGCCTGATTACCAGTCAATCAGGAAAGGCCAATCCGAAATTAAGTAGAGAAGCATCGGCGATTTCCTTTTATGATATTTATCAAGCTATTGATGAAGAACAGCAAATATTCCGTGTAGATGAGAAAACAGCACCTGCTTGTATCGTAGGCGGTAATATCCAAGGTGTTTTAGCTGATAAATATGATCAATTGCAACGTAGTGTCGAATTGGAGATGCAGCAAATCAACTTAGCGGATATTATCCATTCCATATCCAAAAGTGCTAGTCAGTCACAAATGATTGATGAAGAAACCGCGCAAATGATTCAAAGATTTTTATAAAGTTATAGTCTAAAATAGATAGACGAAAAGATCTGTAAAATTAACCGCCATTATGCGCATATTTTACAGATCTTTTTTGTATTCGGTACTTAGTTGCTTTAAATCTAAATATAATTGCCCATGATAGCTATGCTGACCTACGTGTGAATGACCTCAAACAAAGAGCTAGTGTAGGTAGTATTGGTGCGGAGGGCTACTTCAAAGAATTGAAGTAGACACTAGCAGAAGTTTTGGATGGTATAATTCTGATAAATAAAGAGAAAAGGGGGAAAAACAATGAATGAAGGAAATAAAAGAAGTCATATTCAAATTGGTAGCCAAGTGAAGATTGTTCAAAAGCAAGACCAACATTCAGGAAAATTAACAGCGGGTATTGTCAGTAAAATTCTAACCAATTCCCAAAATCATCCACATGGCATTAAGGTCATGCTAGAAGATGGCATTGTTGGTCGAGTAAAAGAAATTCAACATAAAAGATAAAAATAATGCCTATAGAAAGGACTTATCAGGAATAAACATCGATGACTATTTGCTAAAATGTCTTTAGTATATGAGTAGAAGATGTGTTTTATAATGTTTTTTTAATAAAAGCCTTGACTTATTTTTGCCTGTTCCTTTATACTCTAACTAATCGAATAACAACTTTAAACCAATGAAGTGGAGATAACGGTGTAACGTGCAGTTACAGGGAGTGGGGATTACTGAGAGCCTCGCACAACGCAGTGCATCAAATGGACCACGGAGGGCGCAGTTAAAGGAAGTGTATTTGGAGATAAACTTCTGATTATTCTGCGACGTGACGCATACGTCAGTTGCGAGGGATATGTTAGTATCCTGCAGAGCGTACAGGCGTAGTGTCTGTAAATTCAAGGTGGTACCGCGGATGTTTTTAGAGCACCCGTCCTTGACTTGTATAAGTCATGGATGGGTGCTTTTTTGTTGTTTTCGCCCCAATTGTCATGACTAGCCGTAATTTTATGATTTCAATAATGAATTAAAAGGAGCGTACGACAATGATTAAACCAAGTTTAGAAGAAGCGAGACAGTTAGGGAAAGACCATACGATTATCCCAATTGCTTTAGAAATTTTTTCCGATGTAGCAACCTCAATCGAAGTGCTAAGAACGATCAGCAAACAATCTGACCACTTTTACCTACTGGAGAGTGTGGTGAATAAAGATAACTGGAGTCGCTATTCTTTTCTTGGCTATAAACCAAACGTGTCGATCTATTCTACAGACGGTCAAGTAACCGTGCGAGAGGGCAAGCATGAAGAAATCTTCCAAGCAGATGATCCACTAGCATCCTTGAACGATGTCCTTGACCGTTATAAGAGTCCAAGTATTGATTATTTACCGCCTTTTACAGGAGGTTTGGTTGGTTACTTGTCTTATGACTGCATCAAATATACGGAACCATCTCTACAGTTAACGAAAAATAACCCAGAAAATTTCCGGGACTACCATTTCATGTTGATGGATAAAGTCATTGCCTTTGACCACTTCCGCCAAAAGATTGTCTTAATCGTCAATATTGAAACCGACAAATTAGAAGAAAACTACATCCAAGGGGCTACAGACTTGAAAGATATGGAGCAGATGATTATGCGTCCAAACCCTGTTCGCGAGGAGGACTTGACCCAAGAGGTGGGCAACTTTGAAGCTTTGTTTAGCCAAGAAGATTACGAGCGTATCGTAGAGAAAATCCAACACCATATTGTGGAGGGTGACATCTTCCAAGCGGTGGTATCCAACCGGTTTAAGGCCCCATTTGCCGGGTCATTACTCCAAACTTATCGCCTGCTTCGGACGATTAATCCGTCACCTTACATGGTCTACATGCATTTCGATGACTTAGAAATCGCGTGTGCATCACCGGAAACCCTGGTCTCTGTTCGTAACGGGGTCGCTTCATCCTTCCCACTAGCCGGTACTGTACCGCGCGGGGCAACGGATGCGGAAGATAGAGCATTAGTTGAAGGCCTCTTGCAAAACGAAAAAGAGTTGGCCGAACATGACATGCTTGTTGACTTAGCCCGCAACGATATCGGAAAGGTCGCTGAATTCGGTACCCTAGAAGTCAGTGAATACAGAGCCATCAAGCAGTTTTCACACGTCAGCCACATTTCATCCAAGGTAACGGCCAAAGTCAGACCAAACGCGACTTGTTTAGATGTCTTAAAATCAGCACTACCAGCGGGTACTTTATCCGGTGCCCCTAAGATTCGGGCCTGCCAATTGATTGATGAAATTGAAAATACCAAACGAGGCCCATATGGCGGTGCTTTAGGCTATATCGACTTTGCCGGCAACATGGATATGTGTATCGGCATCCGGATGGCTGTCTTGAAGAATGACCAAGTCTTTGTCCAATCTGGCGCTGGGATTGTGGCAGATTCAGACCCTGAAAAAGAATACTTAGAAACGAAGAACAAGGCCAAAGCCATGATGACAGCATTAGGACACGAGGAGGCATAACCATGATTTTACTGATTGATAACTACGACAGCTTTACTTACAATCTCTACCAATTGATCGGCAAGAATACGGATGAAGCTATCCAAGTTGTGCGAAATGACCAAGTCACCATCGAAGAAATTATTGATTTAAATCCCTCACATATTGTTATCTCTCCTGGTCCAGGACGACCGGAGGATGCAGGCGTCACAGTGGCTGTCACCAAAGAATTGGCTGACCATTTTCCAATTTTAGGGGTTTGTTTAGGTCTTCAAGCGATGTGTCTAGCTTACGGGGCGGATATTATTCATGCCCAACCGGCTGTTCACGGGAAACAGTCGACCATTCATGTGGCGAGTGGGAGTGAGATTTTTAGAGGGTTACCGCCAGTTGTGCCAGTAGCCCGCTACCATTCGCTGATTGCGGACCGACAAAGTATGCCGGATGAGCTACTGGTGATTGCCGAATCGGACAAGGGTGAGGTGATGGCTGTCCGTCACCGTGAATACCCAATGTTTGGCGTCCAGTTCCATCCCGAGTCGATACTAACACCTTCAGGCGAGACGATGATTCAGAATTTTCTTAAAGTAGGAGGAAACACACATGATTAACAAGGCGATTAACGAATTATTCTCAGGCAATGATTTATCTAAAGAAACAGCAGGCCAAGTCATGAACCAGATGATGGAAGGGGAAGCTACTGACAGTCAGATGGGTGCTTACCTTGCGGCTTTGCGGATGAAGGGTGAAACAATTGATGAAATTACTGCTTCAGCTGAAGTCATGCGTGATAAGGGTCTTAAATTATCCGCAAAAAAAGACGTTCTTGATATTGTTGGGACGGGTGGGGATGAACTAAACTCCTTCAATATTTCAACCATTTCTGCCTTTGTCGTTGCGGCTGCTGGTGTTGCGGTAGCCAAACATGGTAACCGGTCCGTATCGAGTAAATGTGGGTCAGCGGATGTATTGGAAGTCTTGGGCGCAAACATTTTCCTAACGGCGGACCAAAGTGCACAAATCTTAGAGGAAACAGACTTCTGCTTTATGATCGCCCAAACTTACCATTCAGCCATGAAACATGTGGCGCCTGTCCGTAAACAATTAGGAGCTCGTACGATGTTCAATATTTTAGGTCCCTTAGCCAATCCAGCTGGGGCAACCAAACAATTATTGGGTGTATACGACGAGAAATTAGTGGAACCACTTGCTCAAGTATTAAACCAATTGAATGTGAAACGCGCTATGGTGGTGCACGGTCATGACGGCTTGGACGAAATTACCATTACGGATACCACAACCATTTGCGAAGTCAATGATGGTAAGGTGACTAGCTACTTTATCACCCCAGAACAATTCGGCCTTGAACGCGGTCAATTAAGTGAGCTTATCGGTGGTGATCCAGAAGAGAATGCTCAGATCGCTTTAGATATCTTAAACGGTGAACAAGGTGCCCGCCGCAATATCGTTGTCATGAACGCGGCTTGCTGCCTGTACATGGGAAAAGATGAACTGTCTTTACGTGACTGTGTCCGTCTGGCTGAAGATATGCTTGATTCAGGTAAAGCTAAAGCCAAATTAGACGAATTTATTGCCGCAACAAACCGTATTGGTCAGGAGGTCACTGCATGAGTATCTTAGATGAGATCGTCCGCGCTCGGGGGAAAAGGGTAGCCGAAGACAAGCTGAAAACACCTTTGGAAGACTTGTTAGCGACTTTACCAGACCGTCATTTGCCACCTTTTGCTTTTGAACAAGCCTTGAAAGAAGGAGAGATGTCCTTTATATGCGAAGTGAAGAAAGCATCGCCATCAAAGGGTTTAATCGCCAAAGATTTCCCTTATGTAGAAATTGCCAAAGATTACCAAGCTGCTGGGGCTACGGCCTTGTCGGTTTTAACGGAAGAAGATTATTTCCAAGGGCACAACCAATATTTAAGGGAAATTAGCCAAGCAGTGGCTATTCCTATTTTGCGGAAAGATTTTGTGATCGACCCTTATCAAATTTACCAAGCCCGGGCAATCGGGGCGGACGCCATATTATTGATTTGTGCAATTTTAAGTCCAGACCAGTTGGCCGCATACATTGCCTTAGCGGACGAATTGGGCTTGTCGGTTTTAGTGGAAGCCCATGACGCAGACGAAATCGCCATGGCCATTGAAGCCGGCAGCCGAATTATCGGGGTCAACAACCGGAATTTACATAACTTTGAAGTGGATTTCCAAAATTCTATTCGCTTGAGAAATCTGACGCCGGATGACACGGTCTTTGTGGCTGAGAGTGGGATTAAGACAGCTGCAGATATCAAATTATTGCATGACAACAGAGTGGATGCGGTTTTAATCGGTGAATCTATGATGTTGGCGGGCGATAAGCAAGCGAAATTAAGTGAACTTAAAGGAGCATTATAATGGTTAAGGTGAAAATTTGTGGCTTGAGACGGCCGGAAGATATTGAGGCGGCGAATGCGGCTAAACCAGATTTTGTAGGTTTTATCTTTGTGCCAGAAACCAAGCGATATGTATCCCCTGATTTAGCAGCAAAATTTAGACGTAATTTAGCGGCCGATATTCAAACGGTGGGCGTTTTTGTGAATGCCCCAATTGACGAGATTGTGGCCATTTGTCAGGCTGGGACCATTGATTTGGTTCAGTTACACGGTGAAGAAGATCAGGGCTATATCGAACAGTTGAAGGGTCAAGTTGACCAAGATATTATCCAATCGGTTGCGGTTGGGAATGACTTAGAGGTGGATCCGAGTCAAGCGGCCTATTTGTTATTCGACAGCTTGAGTCCTAGCCGCGGTGGTTCAGGAAAGGTATTTGACTGGCAGATGGTTTCAGCATACCAAGATATGCCCTTTTTCCTGGCTGGAGGTCTAGGGGTTGATAATATTGAAAAGGCCTTAAAAGTGGTTCGGCCTTATGCGGTAGACGCGTCGTCGTCACTTGAAACTGATGGGGTCAAAGATCCAGTGAAGATGCAAGAATTCGTAGCAAAAATACGGGAGGTAACACATGACTAATGGTAGATTCGGCGACTTTGGTGGCCAGTATATTCCAGAAACCTTGATGGCTGAAGTGCAACGGGTGGAGGAAGCCTACAATTTTTATAAAAATGATCCAGACTTTCAGAAAGAATTGACTGCTTTATTAAATGATTATGCTGGTCGTCCGTCGCGTTTGTATTATGCAGAGAATATGACGGCAGATTTAGGCGGGGCCAAGGTATATCTAAAAAGAGAAGACCTGAACCATACCGGGTCGCACAAAATTAATAACGTCCTAGGGCAAGCCTTGTTGGCGAAAAAAATGGGGAAAACCCGTTTAATTGCAGAAACTGGGGCTGGTCAGCACGGGGTGGCGACAGCAACAGCGGCGGCCTTGTTGAAGATGGAATGTGAAATTTTTATGGGGCAAGAAGATACAGACCGGCAAGCTTTGAATGTCTTTCGGATGGAATTGTTAGGGGCTAAGGTGAACAGCGTGGCTAAGGGAACCAAAACCTTGAAGGATGCGGTGAACGAAACTATGCGTGAATGGAGTAATCGGGTGGAGGATACCCATTATGTCCTAGGTTCAGTTATGGGGCCTCATCCATATCCAACTATGGTGCGGGACTTCCAAAGTGTGATTTCTCGTGAAATTAAAGATGAATTCCAGAAAAATCTTGGGCAATTGCCGGATGCAGTCATTGCTTGCGTGGGTGGTGGGTCTAATGCTATCGGGACTTTCTACCACTTCATTGAAGACGAAGGGGTTCGTTTAATTGGTTGTGAAGCGGCTGGAAAAGGAATTCATACGACTCAACATGCAGCGACTATGGCCAAGGGGACGACAGGTATTTTCCACGGTATGAAGAGTTTATTCTGCCAAGATGAATATGGTCAAATCGCCCCAGTTTATTCGATTTCAGCGGGTCTTGACTACCCAGGGATTGGGCCAGAACATGCCCGTTTAAATGAAGTTGGCCGTGCGGAATACGTACCAGTAACAGATGATGAAGCAGTGGCAGCTTTTGAATACCTCTCTAAAATGGAAGGGATTATTCCAGCGATTGAATCTGCCCACGCTGTTGCTTACGCCCAAAAATTGGCGCCTACATTGTCACCAGACCAAAGCATCGTGATTTGTCTATCAGGACGTGGGGACAAGGATGTGGCAGCCATTGCCCGTTATAAAGGAGAAGAGATTTATGAGTAAAATAGCTGAAGCATTCCAAAATAAAAAAGCCTTTATCACCTATTTGATGGCAGGCGATCCCAACCTGGACCAATCAGCTGAAAATATCTTAGCCGCCCAAGAAGCAGGGGCAGACTTGATTGAAATCGGGATTCCTTTCTCAGATCCAATCGCTGAAGGGCCAGTTGTAGAAAATGCGAGTGTCCGGGCTTTATCAGCAGGGGTGCGCTTGAATAATGTCTTTGACATGGTAGCTTCATTGCAAGATCAAATCCATGTGCCATTAGTTTTTATGACCTACTTAAACCCGGTTTTTGTGTATGGTTATGATAAGTTTTTCGCTAAATGCCAAGAAATTGGTGTTTCTGGTATTATCATTCCTGACTTGCCTTTTGAGGAAGATGACGAGGTGAAAGTTGTTGCGAATCAATACGGGATTGAAGTCATTACTTTGATTGCACCGACCTCTAAAGACCGGATTAAAGATGTTGCCGAAAAGGCAGAAGGCTTCATCTATCTAGTGTCGTCTATGGGTGTTACTGGTGTGCGGTCTAATATCACAACGGATATTTCTGCCATGGTGGCGGAAATTCGTGCTGTTTCAGATATTCCAGTAGCCGTTGGTTTTGGGATTAACCAGCCAAGTCAGGTGAAAGATATCTCAGCCAAAGCAGATGGCGTCATTGTAGGAAGCGGGATTGTGCGTTTAGTTGAAGCTCACGGTGAAGAAGCAAAAACTTACATTTATGACTATGTCCATGAAATGCAGGCAGCCCTAAGGTAGCATGCTCTAGGAAATATTGGTAAAAGTTGATGCTGAAGGCAAAAGGTGACTAGTAACGAAAATACCGCTACTTCACCATGGATAATTCAACTAGACTAAAACCATCTTGTCTATCTATAAAGGGACCACATATACTATTTTTATACGTATCAAGAAGCGTACGAAATTGACATTTGAATAGGGGCGGAATAATAAAACAAAAGGCGTTACCTTAGCGAGTGATATGCTCCCCCTAAAGTAGACACTTAAAAAAGAAAAATTACTTTAGGGGGATTTTTATGCGTTCAAACAGTAAACATACAACTGAAGAAATCGAAAGATATATTTTGATGTATCTGAATGAAGGAATCAGTTTCAAAGAATTAAAAGAAGCCTATGGTTTATTAATTAATTGGACGTCCTTTTGGGATAAAGTCTTAAGATACCAAGAGCATGGAATTAGTGGGATTCAAGTTAAATCTAAGTACAATAAATATAGCAAAGAATTTAAGGACTTAGTCGTGAAAGAATATTTAGAAGATAGATTACCTATAGGTCAGCTAGCTGTTAAATATAATATCCCAAAAGTTGATACTGTCAGGAGCTGGATAAACAAGTATACTAAAGGGGAAGAAATGAGGAGCTATTCTCCAAAATCCGAGGTGTATACGATGACAGATAAAAAATCAACACAAGAAGAAAAAATCAAAATAGTCCAAGACTGCCTAGCTAATAGTTTATCTTATAAAAAAACTGCTGAGAAGTATCAGGTATCCTACAATAACGTGTATTCATGGGTTCAAAAATATAAGAAGCATGGTCCTGACGGACTAGTAGATGGACGAGGTCGCGGCAAACCAAACTCTGTTCAAACGGAAGAAGAAAGAATCCGGGCTGAAAATGCAGCTTTAAGAGCACGAAATGAGTATCTAGAAACGGAGAACGTAGCGTTAAAAAAGTTAGAAGAAGTGGAAAGAGAGTTGATGTCACGCAAACGAGGTATGAAGCGGAATACCAAACGATCAAGAAACTACAAAAAGAAGGATACAAAGTAATCCATCTCTGTGATGCTTTGGGTGTGAGCAGAGCGGGTTATTATAAGTGGTTGAAACGCAAGCCGACTGCGTCGGAAAAACGGCTTCGAAAGCTTGTTGAATTAATCCTTCAAGTCTATGAAAAGCATAAAGGTATTTATGGCTATCGTCGAATAACTATCTATCTGAACTACTTCATGAACGCTAAAGTAAACCATAAGTGTGTCTATCGTTTGATGAAATTACTGAACTTGAAAGCTGTTATCCGTCGGAAACGATATCGTTACAAGCCCCACAATCCTGCACATATCGCCGATAATGTCCTCAATAGAGAATTCCGAAAGGACTATCAATCGATGGAAGTCTTATTAACCGATGTGACTGAATTTAAGTATGGAGAGAACGCCAAAGCTTATCTTAGTGCCATATTGGATTATGGCGAAAATAAGATCGTAGCCTTTAAACTATCGAAACGTAATGATAATGCCTTAGTTCGTGATACAGTTCGCCAAATTGAAGACAAGATTATATCAACCCAAACGCTTATTCATAGCGATCGGGGATATCAATACACGTCATACGACTTTAATAATTTTGTGAAGAAACATCAACTCACCCACAGTATGTCTCGTGTGGGGAAATGCATTGATAACGGTCCAATGGAGAACTTTTGGGGAATTATTAAAGAAGAAATGTATCGGCTGAAGACTTATGTGAGCTTTGAAGAATTAGAGAATGATATTAAACAATATATTGGGTTTTATAACACTCAACGGGTGACGTTAAAAATGGGCTTAAGCATTCCGGCATAAAAAAAGCCATGGATGAAAAGTATCATACATGGCACAAAAATTTTGTTTATTTACCTGTCTACTTGACAGGGTGCAGTTCAGAGTAAACTAGGGTAACGCCTTTTGTTTTATAGGAATGGGTAATTATTTTTTACGTTTAACTTCAATTCTGTAACCATCTGGGTCAGTTACGAAGAAGTATGAAGGTGTGCCTCCTGAAAGACCTTTTAAGTCGCCAGTTTCATAAGCAGATGCTTTACAAATTTCATGCATAGCTTCTAAATCATCAACAGTTACACCTAAATGGCTAAAGCCGTCGCCAATTGTGTATGGATCTGCATCATAGTTGTAAGTCAACTCAATTTGGACATTTGAACCTGGTGAGTTTAAGTAGATTAAATCAAATTTATTCTCCGGAAACTCTCTGCGGCTAGCTACCTCAAAATCAAATAGATTTGTATAGAAATCTAAAGTCGCATCAATATCTCTCACACGTAAACAAATTTCAACAAGTACTTGGCTCATTCTAAATACCTCCGTTAGTTTTGATTAATTTCATCATAACATAGATGGGAAATACAGTCGCATGATATGGATTAACTGAAAAAATTAAGATTTGGCGGTAGTTATAGATGCCAAGGTTATCGGCAATTTGTTTGTGACTTATACAGACATGCAAGAAACGGTGGAGATTGGCTATACTTTCTCAAAAGGTTTTAGGGGAGAAGGCTATGCCAAGGAAGCTGTCTATGTTCTGATAGCTACCGTATTAGACCAATCTAATATTCATCGCATAGTGGCGCGAATTTGGATGCTAGAAAAATAAGTTCTGCAGCTTTATGTGAGCGACTGGGCATGCGAAAGGAAGTTCATTTTATCCAAGATTATTGGCCTAAGGGTGAGTGGACGGATTCATTGATTTATGCCATATTGGCAATTGAATGCGGTACATATATTTAGGCAATCAAAGCCAAGTAATTTATTTTAAACTTATTAGTAAACTGCACATATTAAGATTGTATTCCCTGTAACTTTTAATATAATATATATAATTAAACAGTTTGGGAGACGATTGCTATGACGGAGAATACACCATCAAAGAATAATGAAGTTAATGTTATGGTTGATTCCTCAGGAAATGAGCTACAATTTGAGAGAGCGTCAGAAGGAAAAATTAGTTTCGGTAAAAAATTTAAAGAAGTTAATTTAGGTACTACTTCATTAATAGGGGGAAGTTTAGTAGATGCTGGAGTATTTTTTAAGACCAACAGTATGGCATTTGAACAAATCTTAGAAACTTATCCAAATGGCTTATATACAGCTACAGTAAGTCCTGAAAAATTATCTCATTTTAAAGTAGATAATACCTTTACGACTATGGTGAGAGACAGCGAAAATCATTTAATTAGTCATGCTGGCTTTTCTGAAATAAATATGCCAAACGCTATTAACCCTGCAATGGTTTTAGGAATTGGTATGCAAGCCATGGCTTTTGCTTCAAGTACCTATTATCTTAATGAAATTAATAGTCAAATTTCTGCTATCGATGAAAAATTAGACGTGCTTTTTAATATGCATGAAGATGAAATTATAGGCAAGATAATATCTGCAAGTAAAGGTTTACTAGAAATTGCTAAGCGTAAAATGGTAGATCAAGCGGATATCGGCCAAATCAGACATCTTAAAATTGAAATTACGAGTATCTATGAACAGTTCCAGCAAAGATTGAAACGATATGAACAAGACTTACTGCAGAAGAATAATCAAAAAACAGAAGACAAATTGATAGGTGATATTAACTATGCAATAAAATATGCCTTTGAAACAGATAAATTATCCTTATATGCTGATTTAATAGAAATTAGTGTTCGAATAAAACTGGGTAATTCAAATGAATTAATTAAAGCGCGAACTGAAGAACTTAAAGAAAAATTTGCGAATAGTTTCTATTTTAAATTATGAAACGAAACTAGAAGATATTTATGATGTCATCGTTCAACAAAAAAATGAAGAGTTGGCCCATAAAACGAATCGACTAGAGGGATCTGAGAAATTTCTGGAAAGTTTTAGCGAAAAGTCTAGCAACTTACCGTTTTTGAAAAAGGATAAGAATGAAGACAAAGCTAAGAAAAAGGGATTAAAATTACCTGGACAAGTTGAGAAGCTTTCTGGGTCTGTTGGACAGTTTTCAAAAAATATTGGTGAGGCGTCAAGTAAGGGGCTTAAGTCCGTCGTAACAGGTTTGCCTAAGCGAGAAGTAGCCAAAGTTGAAGAAAGACTAGCCGATATAAATCAGGAATTATCGACTACTATTGAAGCTCTATCTCGTAATAGAGATATCGATGAAATGATAAATGAAGTCATCTCTTTGTCCAATCAAGATCAAGAGTTGCTATATATCGTAACAGAAGATAATGAGCAACGATTATTCATACCTGAAAGGGTCTAATGATACGGAAAATAAAACGTATATTTGAATCTGGCGTGTAAGTATAAATAGTCCAAGCGGTTTAAAATAAATTGCTTGGACTATTTTTTCATGTTATTCCCCTTCATAACTTATTCGCTGGGAGGCGAAAAGTGCTGCGTTTCGCAAGATTTGGGTCTATTTTTAGGTTTTTACCTTATTGACCCGAGACAAGGGGCCAACAATAGCTATCAAATCAAAAATGACCACTAACTCGAGGTTCGAGCTAGTGGTCATTTCCTTTTAACTACATATTCAACCTATAAGTAGCGTTCAATAACTGGTTTTAATCGGATACTGATTGGAATAGCGATCAAGACCCCTACACCAGATTGTAGAATATTAGTGAACAAGCCAGCAATCGCTGCAGCAACCGTACCATATAAGATCCAGCTAGCAATCGCATAACCGACAATCATCACAACAGCGGATAAAACTAAGTATAATACTTTTTCTTTACGGCCTTTATCTTTGGCCAAACCAGCAATATATCCTTGCGCTCCGTGGATAACTGCTGAGAAGATAATCCACTGTGCATAGCCTGAGAGTAAGTCAATTAACCCACCAGACATGGCACCGACAACGAGTCCGCCCACTGGTCCAAAGACTAATGAAGCCGTCACAATCCCCACATCAGCAAATGTGAAGAATCCGTTCGATGCAGGAACAGGAATAATGATAAATAAAGAAATGGCTACAACTAGTGCCGCCGTTACCGCATAAAAAGCATATTGCTTTTTCATAAAAACTTCCTCCCTAACCATAGAAAAATAAAAATATCCACTAAATGAAATTTTTATTAGATAATATATATTTTTTTAATCCAATATTTATCATAACATTTGACGAAAAATAAAGAAAGATACATAAAACGTTTTCATTTTTATCGGAGAAGAAAAGTATAATGTCGATAACTGGATTAAATTTACTCTTAAAAGATTAATTATTATCGATTGCCTATCACAACTTATTTAACAACTCAAAAAGACCAAGAACAATATAAAATGTCAAAGGTTTTTATAAAGAAAAACTTATTGCTGTAGCAATGTTGGAAATACGTATTAATTTTATTACTACTTTGGCGGTGGTCAATGGGAATACGAAACAGGCTAGCAGCCGCCTTGTGGATTACCTGTACAAAAACCGACAAAAGAATAAAGTGTCAATTGTTTCAGAGAACCATAAGGAAGGGAAAAAGGCCGTGCTAGATTATAGTGTGATCCCATCTAGAGACGGACTCAGTCTACTTAGCGTAAAGTTACAGACCGGCCGCTCCCCATCAAATTCTGGTTCAACTGGCAGGAATTGGTACGTTTATTTGGGGGGATTAAGAATATGGTGCACAATACAGTAAAGCGGGCCAACAAATTGCTTTATGGGCTAATAGTCTGACCTTAACCCATCCTGTTCAAAAGACCCCAATCGCTGCAGAATCAACTTTTCCAGAAGCTTATCCCTGGAATATTTGGTAAAAATAACGAAAAAAAAGCATTGCCCGAAATTTCAGGCAATGCTTTTTTAATCGGCTTTCAATAGCCAGAATGGAAGTGGTGGGCAATTTTTGTCCCGTTCTTTATTTAATCCGATACTAGATCCTGAACTTAATCCTCATGGCGCAACTCTTTATGGATTTTCCGCAGGGCTTTTTTCGATCCGCGTTCAATATCGTGATTGAGTTTACGGGTAGCGTAATCCACAAATAGATTGTCTAAATTGTAACCATCTGGGTATAAGTCGCTGGCTTTTTCGGCTAATTGTAGGCGCCGGACGTGGATATCCATATACTCACCGGCAACATACACTGTTACTTGATGGTATTTATCCACCTGTGAATAAATTAAAGCAGATTGGCCAGTTTCAAGTAAGGTCACTCGGTCACCTTTTTGGTAGTCAGTGAAAAGGGCGTCTCCTAGTTTACTGAATTTTGCTTTTCTGACTTTACTGTCTTTTACCAGGTCAAATTGGTAGTTTTTATCAATTAGGTAGCCTTCTGCTCGCTGTAAGAGATGCTCAGGAATGGCCATTTTCCGGGAAATCCACATGGCATTGCTGGCGCCGGATTGACCCATCAATAATTTATAGGTAGGTTCTAGACTTTTATTCTGGAACTGCATGGCGGCATTCATAAAATCTGGATGCTGGTCTGAAAAGTCCTTGATTTCACCGTAATGGGTGGTGGCAACGGTAATCGCACCCTTCAGGTAAAACTCTTCTAAAATGGCAATCGCTAGGGCGGCACCTTCATTGGGTTCAGTCCCGCTGCCGATTTCATCAAACAGCAACAGGGTATTGTTGTTGGCCACGCGCAAAATATCCGATAAATTCTTCATATGCGATGAGAATGTGGATAAGGCATTTTCAAGACTTTGGTTGTCCCCAAGGTTGACGAAAGTCTGGTCAAAAACAGCCACTTCTGTTTCAGGGCTAGCGGCAATATGACAACCTGACATGGTAGCGAGGGTCACTAACCCGACCGTTTTTAAGACGATGGTCTTCCCACCGGCATTTGGTCCGGTAATGACCAAGCTTCGGTAGTCGTCTCCAATGGTGAAATTCAAAGGTACGACTGGCCCTGTTAATAGGGGGTGCTTGGCGTCTACTAGGTTGATGTAGCCATAATCGTTGGTTGAGGGGGCAATGCCGTCAATATGGCGACTGTGTTTCCCTTTGGCGAAGATCATGTCGTACTGAGCGATTAACTCAATATTAACTCGAATCAGTTGAGTATTTTCAACGATCAAACCGGTTAAACCAGCTAAAATCTGGTATTCAAGCATGGCTTCCTCGGCACGCAAGCCATCTAGCTCGGCGGATAATTTGCTGACCACGTTAGGTTCAACAAAAATCGTTGTGCCCTTTTGTGACATTTCAATCACTGTTCCTTGAACTTGATTTTTGTAGGAAGCTTTGATGGGAATGGTGTAGTGGTCGTTCTTATAGGCCACGACGAATTCCTGGATGGAAGACTTATTGCTAGCGCTGGTCAGAAATTTGTTTAGGCGATCCTTAATTTTGTCTTCGGCCGTTTGTATATGGTGGCGAGCACGTTTCAAATCACGATTAGCCTCGCTATCTACTTGATTATTTTTAATGGCAAAATGAATTTCCTCCTCAATCTGGCGGAGGTCAGTCATTGATTGGGCGTATTGGGCAAGGTTTGGGGCGATAAAGGTATGCCTGTCCATAAAGCTAGCTATCCGACGACACCCCCGCAGGAATTCAGCTACCGCGAAAAGTTCGTTGGCGGTCAGGACAATTCCCTTGTCCAACTTGGTCAGGGTGTGGTCTAGGTTAGTGACCCCCATAAAGGGGACGGATGACCCGGTATCAATAATGGCGCGAGCTTCAGAGGTTTCCTTTAGCCGTAATTGAACCACGTCAAGATTGGTAGACGGGGTTAATTTGTCGATTAATTGACCACCAAGTTCGCTGACACAGTAAGAACGGACCATGGCTTTAAAGGCCTCGTATTGTAATTTTTCATAGGTGTTTTGATTCATGTATATGTCTCCTCATCAATAGGCAATTTTACTTAGGGCGAATTGAAGGGAACCTCCCAGTATTTCAATGATATGTGGGTATAAAAAGAAGCCACGGGCCACCGTAGCTTCAAATCAAGAGGGATAGGGAAATAGACCTAGTTCATCTAGGGGCATTCCAATATCCAGCATGTTTGTAAAGTGAGGTAGGCACCTTCTAAGTTAGAAATGAAACCATGTTGAAAAGCGGGTGACTAAATGTCCGTCCCGGTAATGATCTTACTTCTGATTTGAATAACTTAGTTTGCGGCTACCGCACTCATAAACGATCCTCGATTTCTTAAAAATTTATGGCTTTCATTTGTCATTGAAATTGACTTTACTTTTTTAGTATACGGAATTTGTGGCTGAAAGTAAAAGGAAATTTGAAAATGACTTGAGTTGAAGGAAGGGCATTGCTAAAAATAAAAATGCTAAAATTTCAGTATTCAGATTTTGTTAACTCCTTATTTAATGAAAAGTTGCTAACAATACACATGGCAATTATTTGGTCAATCGTTACAGAATAAGCTAAACTAGGACCATAGATTATAAGTGTTAGGACGAGTGAACAATGAAAATTATTTTTGCCCCAGCCAAAGAAATGAAAGTAGATAAAATATCAACAGATAAACCGAAATATTCAGCAACAACCCAAGCCATTATCCAAAGCCTACAAGCCCTGTCAGACGACCAGCTAAAGAAATTGTACAAAATTTCTGACCAACAAGTGTCACAAGTCAAAGACTATATCCGACACTTAAATACGGGTCCTGCTTACAAAGCGCTAGACCTCTATAACGGCTTAGCCTTCCGTCAAATCGAATTAAATTTAGAAGATTCAGAAATCGCAAGCTATTTAGACCAACATTTCCGCATCCTATCCGCCTTATACGGCCCAATCAAAGCCACCGACCCCATCCGCCCCTACAGACTCGACTTCAATACACCCCTTAAAGTCGACGGCCAAAACTTGCGCCACCTATGGGGAAGTGATTTTAATGCTTTTTTTGAAAAGGGAGAGACAGTCTTAAATCTGGCGAGCCAGGAGTTTTCAGTGATGTTGGACCAAGGGCGCTACCATTGGGTCGACTTTGAATTCTACGAATACGACCCAAATAAGACAGATGGATTGAAAAAACATTCAACCATTTCTAAAAAAGGGCGAGGTAAGATGGTTGCCTTTTTAGCGAGCAATCAAATTAAAAATCTTACAGATATTCAAAAATTCGATGCTGACGGTTATCAATTTGACTTAGACCACTCAAATAATAATAAGTTCGTATTTATTAAGAAAAGAAGTTAAATTATGGTGCCGTTTATGATAAGGTGGTTGAAATGGATGAAGAGGGCTTTAAATTATTTCGAAAATAAAGTTTGGGAGGAGTTAGATGAAAGTAACGCGCCATAAATTTGACTGAAAATAAGCACCTGCTTAGACAGTCATTATCGACTCAATCAAGAAATGGGTATTTTTCTAGTGAACAATGACACCTTGTAGGGAGAACGGGGTGTCAATTCAACAGAATTTGTAGATGAAGAAAAAGTATTTTGGGAGGATGTATCGTTGAAAAAGGTATTAAATGCATTTTTAATTTTTTTAGCACTAGTAGTCGCGGGTGGGATTGTTGCTGTGGTCTACTTTAGTGTAAGTGAATCAGGCGAATCGAGTACCACCGCCGCGTCAAGTTCAGTAGCGTCGTCTACAAGTTCTACAGCTTCAAGTTCAGAATCAAGTGCTTCATCTGAATCAGAAGAGAGCGAATCTGAAGAAGCAGAGGATTCAGAAGATGAAGGTTCAGAAATCGAAAAAGCGCTTGCTCAAGAAGCGGATACCAAGGTTTTAATGGGTAGAGAATTATATGGTTCTTGGTTGCATATGGATATTACCCAAGAAAGCCAATTTCTAAATGCCATCCACTATATGACCCATCAAAAAGTTCAAGCCAACTCGAAACAGGGTGCGTTAGAAATCACACCAGAAAGAATCGCTATCATGCTTGAACAAGCTGAAGCATTTAGTGACTCTGAACACTATCCTTTCTACATTGAAGTGTTAACCGCTTGGGATGAAGGGGACTTCTCAAATGCTGTTTACGCCCACAATTACGTGTGGAACAACAAAGATGGGGATATCGGGGAAGCCTATGCCTTATCAGATGATGAACAAGAAGCTGCCTTTGTAGAAGCCAACTTTAGAGATGTAGATATGTAACAGTTTTTTAGCACAATAAGGCAAAATGGGGTTGAGATCATCATGTCTCAGCCTTTTTCGTCTAATGAAATATATAAAAGGTGACTTTCCTATCCAAGGTGCAAAGTTTTTCTGAACTTAACCATACTATGGTATCTTTAATAGCGTTATCTTTAATAATGATTCAGTTCAAAAGTCTGAATGGAGGGATACTATGCTTATCGAATTTAATAACAAGGAATTCTATACAACAAAGGATTTGGCGCTATCGATTATCGGTGGTAAATGGAAGATTCCCATCATTTATCATTTATTGCAAAAGGAAGTGCTACGATTAAGCGAGTTTGAGCGCTTGTTGCCAGATATTAATCAACGGATGCTCGTTCGACAACTCAGAGAATTAGAACGCGACAAGGTGATTGAAAGAGTAGTCTATCAAGAAATGCCACCAAAAGTTGAGTACAAGCTAACTGATATTGGGAAAAGACTGGATAATGTCGTTTATGCAATTTGTGACTGGGGCGACGAATTCCTAGAAAACTTGTCAAAATGACTGATGTTGGTCAGTCTGAAAAAAAACTAAAACACGCCGCTATCCTGAAAGGAAAATCAGTATAGTGGCGTGTTTTTTGGAAAATTTCTTTTATTTGATGAGTAAGTGCATGTTTAAAATTGGGCTTTACCGTCTTTGATGACCAAGTTTAGCGACTAGGTTGCCATATACAGAAAATGTGTCCATAGCGATTCTCCTTTAAGGATTTAAAGCGACGGTTGTCATCTCTATTTTCCTGTGTTCATAGGACATACACAAAAGATATTCAAAAATTTAGCTTGCTTGAGTCGATTCATTTTTACATATCGAAATAACTCGATATGATAGATTTATATTATGGAAACGGGGTAGGTGATTATTTGGCGGCGATAGATATTTTTAAGGCTTTAGCAAATGAACACCGCTTACTGATTATGCACTATTTGAAGGATCCAGCGGCTTATTTCGTCCATGAAACGGATGTTGATATGACAGAACACGGGGTTTGTGTGGGGGAAATTCAACGGGTGCTTGGCTTAACCCAGTCTACGACTTCTCATTATTTAACCATGATGAGTAAGGCTGGTTTGGTGACCCCGACTCGGATTGGTAAGTGGACATACTACCGTCGCAATGAGGCAGCAATTCAAGAATTAAGCAAGTTTATTGATAAGGAAATATAGGAATTAGCTAGTCAGCAACCTATATTTTCCCCCAAACATATCGAGTTTTATCGATATGATATTCGTAAATAAATGATGAAGAAGATGTACATAAGGAGCTAGCAGAATGACAAACAAATTAACGGACAAAGTAAACCTACGTCACGGAGCCGTTTTAAATAATCGGGTAGCCATGTCACCCATGCAATCTCAATCTGGTAAACGCAACGGATTTGTGAGCGACGATACCTTGAAATACTACGGTGCCCGGTCACAGGCAGGAGGCTTAATCGTCACTGAATTCCATTATGTCAGTGAAAACGGCGGACCTGCCTACCATCCTGGCTACCCGGAACAATTAGCGGTCTATTCTGATGCCCACTTGGACGGTCTAACAAAATTAGCGACGGCCATGAAGAAAGATGGCAACAAGGCTGTCCTACAAATCCACCACTCAGGTCGAGCTGCAGTAGGTCAAGCGATTTCTGGTCAAGACGTTGTGGCACCATCAGCCATTGACTTTGATTTCTTATCTTATCCAGTGCGTGAATTAACTGGTCAAGAAATTGAAGACATCATCAAAGACTTTGGACGGGCAACAAGTCGTGCAATAAAAGCCGGTTTTGATGGGGTTGAAATCCACGGAGCCAACCACTACCTATTGCAACAATTCTTTTCAGCCTTTTCAAATCAACGAAACGACCAATGGGGTGGCAGCCTTGAGAAACGCATGGCCTTCCCACTAGCAGTTGTGAAAGAAGTGAAACGAGTAGTCGCTGAACAAGCACCAAGTGACTTTATCGTCGGTTACCGTTTAAGTCCAGAAGAAATCCACGGCGATGTGGTGGGTTACGACTACAGAGATGCTACAGCCTTAGTTACTGAAATCGTGAAAAATGAACTCGACTATATCCATCTATCATTATGGGGAGGCTACAACTCCACACCAAACGAGGTGGACCAATCTTACGCTGAATTATTCAAGGCCGTATTAGATGACCAAACTAAATTGTTAGCGGTTGGTGGCGTCTTTGACGAAGAAAGTGCTAAAGATGCTGTTGAAAACTATACTGATATTGTAGTTGTTGGCCGTGGTACGCTAATAGATCCACAATTTGGACTAAGATTCAAGAAGGGCGTGGAAATGAAATTTACCATGAAATTAGTCCAGAAAACATGGACTATGTCTCATGGACAGAAGGGTTGAAAGAAGCTTTCTCTCGTGAAGATTCATTAGGCTTACCTCCACTACCAGGTGGTGAAACCATTCGACACTTGCATACAGGTCGTTATGATATGTTAGGGAAATAAATAATAGTAGTTTAAAAGCGTTCATTTGAACGCTTTTTTTATACATGATTGTTCTTTTATAATTAGTCACTCGCTACTATAGAAAGGGTAAGTATTCATTAATTAAGGATTTATATTTGATAAATGTTTTTTATTAATTTAAAATAAGCAAAAATTTTGAGTAGTTTCCTAGCTAGTGGTACCCTTAAAGGATAAAAAATAGGAGGTTTTATTTTGAATAATCCAATGTCTAAAAACGGACTAGTCAACAGTAGCGTAAGTCGCAACCAAGTGGTGCCAAATAATCCAGCACTTCACACCGATGCAGGTGCGCCTGTTATCAACAACAACGATACCATGACTGCAGGTCGCCGCGGCCCTAGTGTATTGCAAGATACTTGGCTACAAGAGAAATTAGCGAATTTTTCTCGAGAAGTGATTCCTGAACGTCGTATGCATGCCAAAGGCTCTGGTGCTTATGGGACTTTTAGGGTAACCCATGACGTGACTAAATATACAAAAGCCAATATTTTCTCTGAAGTAGGGAAAGAAACAGAAATGTTTGTCCGTTTCTCAAGTGTTGCCGGTGAACGTGGGGCAGCTGATGCAGAACGTGATATTCGCGGATTTGCGCTTAAGTTCTATACAGAAGAGGGAAATTGGGATTTAGTTGGAAACAATACACCCGTATTTTTCCTACGTGAACCTAAACATTTTATCGATTTAAACCGCGCTATTAAACGCGACCCAAAATCGAATATGCGTAGTTCAAATACTAACTGGGACTTCTGGACTTCATTACCTGAATCCTTACACCAAGTAACAATTACCATGTCAGACCGTGGTATCCCATCATCATACCGCTATATGCATGGATTTTCGTCACATACTTACAGTTTAATTAATGCGGAAAATGAACGTGTATGGGTGAAATTCTTCTTCCGTTCACAACAAGGGATTCAAAATCTAACTGACCAAGAAGCCGCGCACGTGATTGCTGAAGACCGTGAATCACACCAACGTGACCTATATGACGCTATCGAATTTGGCCAATATCCAAAATGGACATTGTATTTCCAAATCATGACTGAAGAAGAAGCCAAACAAGTCAGCTTCAACCCTTTTGACTTAACAAAAGTTTGGCCAAAAGAGGACTTCCCATTTGTTGAAGTAGGGGAAATGGAATTAAATAAAAACCCAGAAAACTACTTCCAAGATGTTGAAGAAGCAGCCTTTAACCCAGCTAACTTAGTACCTGGTATCGGCGTTTCACCAGATAGAATGCTACAAGCACGTTTATTCTCATATCCGGATGCACAACGTTACAGAATTGGTGTGAATTATCATCAAATCCCAGTCAACTATCCGCGTGGTGTAAAAGATTTCCACCCATATAGCCGTGATGGTCAAGGCCGTATGGATGGAAATGGTGGTGGACAAATCAATGTTGAGCCAAATTCATATGGTAACTGGAAAGATCATAAAGATATGGCTGAACCACCGATGGATGCAGGTGATGTAGATTATTACGATTTCCGCGGGGATGATAATGACTATTACACTCAACCAGGTATTTTATTTAACCGGATGACTTCTGAACAACAGTTAGTTTTATTTGAAAATACTGCACGTGCAATGGGTGATGCTACGCTACAAATTAAGCACCGTCATATCAACAATTGTTATCAAGCAGATCCTAAATATGGGGAAGGTGTTGCGAAAGCTTTAGGTATTGATATAAATACTGTTGATTTAACACCAACACCAAGAGATTCAGACCAAGCAAACCGTGAAGCCAATGCACGTGGTGCTGAAGATCTTAATGTGCCAACTGAACCTGCACAACCAGCATCAGCCAATGACCTACCAGAAGAAGGCCGTGATACCAATGTTGAAGATCCAACAAACTTAACAGGGATTATGGACGACCCGTTCTTCTTATAATTGGCAACTGTTACTTGATTTATACATTTTTAGGAGGATATTATGATGAAAAAAGGACTTTACCCCGTAGTCGGCATGGGTATTTTTGCCACATTAGTAGCCAGCTTACTTGGCACAACAACCATTTCAATGGGACTAGTTATGGGGTTGATGGTATTTGCCCTAATGGTTGCGAGCACCTTGCAAGCTATCTTGACCAAAGAAAATGACGCGCAGGTACAAGCAGCATCAACAACTATTATCGGTTTAGTGATGGCCATTCTTGGTCACGTTGCCCTATCATTCACTGGTCTAGGCAACTTATTAGCTGGATCAGCCGTAGCCATCACCGGTTTCGTTGCTGTAATCGGTCTTGTAACGTATGCGGTAGCCACATTTATCGGTCAAACTGCTTCTGGCAAAATGACAGCTAAACGCCAATCTACCTTCAGCAAATGGACAAAGGGCCTACTTGCAGTGAGTACAACTGCGACACTTGTCCACATGATGGCCATTGACTTCTTGCGTGAAAATGTTGTCTTTATGAGCTTAGTTACTGTCTATGTCGTATTAATGGTAGTTGCATTCGTGTATACCAACAGTAGACAAACTGTAAAAGTGTAAAAAATGAAAAGAAATCTCCAAGACTTAACTAAATGGTTAATTCTTGGAGATTTTTTATTAGTCAGAAACTAATAGGATGTTTGAATGCTTCATAATCTGTTCATACCGATGATCTTCATCATTATTAATGACTACAGCAGTCACGTCGTTTAAAGAATAGTAAGTGAAGAAGTCTTCTTTACCAACTTTAGAAGGATCGAGTAATAGGTACCTCTCAGTTGAATTATGCAGGGCCAGTTCCTGGGTTTTTCCTTCTTCCAGGGTGGCGGTCATAATGCTGTTATTGGTGACCCCATTGGCAGAAAAGAAAGCCTTGTGGAATTTTAGGTTTTCCAGTACAGCAAGGGTGATGTAGCCATTAAAAGCTTGGGTGTTCTTCTTGATTTTACCACCGAGTAGGTAGACATTAATGTCTTTATCAGCCAGGGTATTGAATACAGGTAGGCAGTTGGTGTATACCTCGTAATCTTGCCGTTCCATCTTTTGAGCCATGATTTCCATGGTGGTACCAGGGCCCATATAGATGATATCGCCGTCATTAATTAGCTCAATCGCTTTTTCAGCGATAAGGTTCTTCTCGCTGATATTAATGACTTTTTTAGCGTCATGAGATAGTTCTTCTTTTGGATATTCGCCTTGTGAAATGGCTCCCCCATGAACCCGTCTTAATAAACCACTTTCTTCTAGTTCTGTTAAGTCTCGTCGCACAGTCATATCTGATACATTCAACTTGTCGACAATATCAGTGACGGATACGGTACCGTTTCGTTTAAGTAAATCTAAGATTAGTTCATGTCTTTTCTTTTTTAACATTGTTGAGTTCACCTCGTTTCCGGTTAATCATAATAGGTGTTTAGGTTAGCAATAGAAGCCTTATATATATCATATAATGAAATAAAGCTCTTCTCAAATACCTAGTATACTTGAAAAGAGCAGAAAATAAACTAATATTCGGTTACAGTCACGCGATCAAATAGATCATCAAAATGATTGATATCGATATGGCCCGTGATACGCTCCATAGTATTTAACATACCTGTAGTCATTGCCTGTTTGAGTAAGCTGATATCATCCAAATTGTCTTCTAAAGCACCGGCGATACCAGCCACCGTTGCGTCACCAGATCCAACTGGGTTCACCACGTTGATACTTGGAATTGACACCTTGTAGTAACGGTCCCCGTGTTTAGCAAAAGCACCATTACCCCCTAAAGACACGACAATCCACTCAATCCCCGAAAATAATTCATCAGCTAAGACTGCTTTTAAATCGGCTGGATCTGCACTCACTTTTTGACCTAATAAATCGGACAATTCCTCGATATTGGGTTTGATTACAGTAGGTTTAAATGGACTTTCTAGTACACTTGAAAGATTAGATTTGGACGTATCGAGCACGGTTTTCTTGTCTAAATCATTGGTAATTTGAATCAGTTTTACATAGTAATCTTCTTCTAAACCCTTGGGTAAAGACCCAGAAATGGTAATGACATCAGCATAGTCAACAGCTTGTTTGAAGTGAGTTAAGAAGGCCGCATTTTCATTATCGGTGATGGTAGGGCCTGATTCTAAGACTTCGGTTTGTTGGCCATCATGTAAGATGGCAATACAATTTCTGGTGTCACCTTCGATAGATAAGAAATCTGTTTTGATACCGTTTTTATTTAATTCCGAGACAATGCCTTCACCTAAATGTCCACCGATAAAACCAGTGGCTGTGACGGCTTTATTTAAATCATGAATGACCCTAGTCACGTTAATCCCTTTGCCACCAGCTGTCTTACCCACTTGGTCAGTTCTATTTGTTGTATCTAATCGCAGGTCGGGGATGGTGTATGAGATATCAACGGAAGGGTTTAAGGTTACAGTCAAAATCATATAATCACCGCTTAATCGTGGTATTCGCCACGGTCCCATTTTTCAAGGTATTCAGTGAATAAGTCAGGGTTGTCTGAATGATTGCTTGATTCAAGGTGGGTAATTTTGTTGATTAGGGTTTTATTTTCCTCAGAAGGTTGATATTCCTCTTGGATAAAGGCAGAAATGATATCTTCCATTAATAATTCACCAGTAATCATCCCACCGAAGGCGATAACGTTGGCGTTTAATTCTCGCTTAGAGTATTGAGCAGTTGTCATATCTCTTACCAAAGCTGCACGAACGCCTGGCACTTTGTTGACGGCGTTTGAAATCCCAACACCAGTACCACAAATGACGACACCAAGATCAGCTTCACCATTTGTTACTGCCTCACCAACTTTACGCCCAAAGATAGGGTAGTGGGTTCTCACGTGATTATAGGTACCTACATCAACCACCTCATAACCTTGTTCTACTAAGTAATCTGATACGCGAATTTTAATATCTGTCACGATATGGTCACAACCAATTGCAATTTTCATAATTTTACCTCCGATTCTATTCTCTTAGCACATAGCGTTTAACATATCTACACGAATTTGGTGGCGACCACCGTCATAATCGGCAGATAGAAAGGCATCCACAATGTTTTCCGCTAATTCGTGCCCCACAATTTGTTCACCTAATGTAATGATTTTTGAATTATTGTGTTCTCTTGTCATATAAGCAGACCGTTCATCAGAAACTTCAGCGGCAATAATCCCTTTGATTTTTGTGGCTGAAATGTATGAACCAGCACCATATCGATCAAATAAAATACCGCGGGCATTATCATCCGCTAGAATTTGTTGAGCTACCTTAGTAGTAGATTCTACAAAATCGATGCTAGGTGTTTCTGATAGATCTTCAAAATCAATCTTGTTTGTTTGTAAGTATTGTTTAATGACTTCTTTTAATTGCATTCCGTCTTTGTCAGCACCAAGATACACTTTCATAATATAACCTCCAAAATTTAATTTATTTATTTACAAACACATTGTAGAACAAAAATAAACAAATATCAACAATAACAATCATAATAAATAAAAAGATAGAATAAAAAATATTCTAAAAAGGCTTGACTATAACGTGAAAGCGTTATAATATCTAATTAAACAAAAAGAAACATAAAACAACACAAATTAACAAATGGCCACAAGGAGGATATTATGAAATTCGTATCAGAAGGTAAGTTAAATAAATTGAAACAGTTATCTACTAAAGAAGGGTTTATTTCTGCGCTAGCTATTGATCAACGGGGTTCATTGAAGAAAATGATCGCTCAAGCAGGGGAAACAGATGATATTCAAAAGGCTGTCGAAACATTCAAAGAAGCTATTTCTGAAGAATTAACGCCCTATGCATCTTCTATCTTATTAGATCCTGAATATGGTTTACCAGCGGCAAAAGTAAAAGCGCCTTCTGCAGGTTTGTTGTTAGCTTATGAAGAAACAGGTTATGATGCTTCAGAACCCGGTCGTTTACCAGATTTATTACCAATCTGGTCTGCTAGACGAATTAAAGATGAAGGGGCAGATGCTGTTAAATTCCTTCTATATTATGATGCAGATGAAGATGATGAAATTAATGAACAAAAAAAAGCCTTTGTAGAACGTATTGGTTCTGAATGTAAGGCAGAAGAAATTCCTTACTTCTTAGAGATCTTAACTTATGACAAAGATATTGAAGATGCTAAATCGAAAGAATATGCAGAAGTGAAACCAAGAAAAGTTTTAGAAGCTATGAAAGAATTCTCTAAGGATAGATATGATGTAGATGTCTTAAAAGTGGAAGTACCTGTAAATATGAACTTTGTTGAAGGCTTTACTGATGATGAGCCAGTATACACTGCTGAAGAAGCAAAAGGTTACTTTAAAGCGCAAGACGAAGCGACAGAATTGCCATATATCTACTTAAGTGCAGGAGTAAGTTCACAATTATTTAGAGATACCTTGGTATTCGCCAAAGAAGCTGGCGCAGACTTTAATGGGGTTTTATGTGGCCGGGCTACTTGGAAAGAGTCGGTTGCCGTTTTTGCTAATGAAGGAGAAGCTGCAGCCCGCGAATGGTTGAGCACACAAGGTGTGGCCAATATTGAAGAATTAAATCAGACATTGAACGAAACAGCAGTGTCTTGGGAAAGTAAAATTGCCAGTAATTTAGTCGTAAGTAAATAAAATCAATTAACGGAGGTAACAGTGATGAATAAAGAAGAAGCAACTATGATAGGTTTTGAAATTGTCGCATATGCTGGTGAGGCACGGTCAATTTTGGTGGAAGCTTTATCCAAAGCGCGAAACGGCGAATTTGACGAAGCTGAACGATTGGTTGGTGAAGCCAACGAAAGTTTAGTGGATGCCCATAATGCCCAAACAAATATGCTAGCTAAAGAAGCGAGTGGTGAGAATATTGAGTTAGGTTTCATTATGGTCCACGGACAAGACCACTTAATGACGACCTTGTTGTTAAAAGAGATTGTAACTGATTTTATCGAACTTTACCGTAGAGTAGGTGACTAAAATGATGGACAAATTGATTTCTCAGATTGAGAAGATGAAGCCATTCTTCGAGAAACTATCTAGAAATATTTACTTAAGGGCGATTAAAGATGGGTTTATATCAGCCATGCCTGTCGTCTTATTCTCAAGTATCTTTATGCTGATTGCTTATGTGCCTAACGTGTGGGGATTCTACTGGAGTGATGAAGTTGTTGCCTTCATTGTAAAACCATATACCTTCTCAATGGGGATTTTAGGGCTACTCGTTTCAGCAACAACAGCAAGGGCGCTAACAGATTCCTATAATAGACGCTTGCCGGCAACCAAGCAGTTGAATCGTGTATCTACGATGATTGCAGCGATTGTTGTCTTCCTATTCCTTTCATCAACTGAAATTGCACAGGGTGAAGGTGATGCAGTTGTTGCAGGATTCTCATCTGGTCATCTCGGCACAACAGGGCTATTAGCGGCCTTTGTAGCAGCCTTTATCACCGTGATTGTCTATAATTTCTGTATGAAAAATGACATTGCCATTCGAATGCCAGAGGAAGTACCACCAAATATCTCACAAGCATTTACGGACGTTATCCCATTTGCTATTGCAGTGGTCATCGCTTATGGTATTGACATTGCGATCCGTGCTTTTACAGGCGTAAGTTTTGCACAAGCCATAATTCAAATGTTTCAACCCTTGTTTACTGCAGCCGATGGTTATGTGGGGATCGCCATTATTTACGGTGCTATAGGATTCTTCTGGTTTATTGGTATTCACGGACCATCAATTGTAGAACCAGCCATTACTGCAATTGCCTTCTTGAATATGGATGCAAACCTAGCATTAATCCAAGGTGGCGAGCATGCTGCTAACATTATTACACCGGGCTTACAGTACTTTGTTGCAACATTAGGGGGTACAGGTGCAACGTTTGTCGTGCCTTACTTATTTATGTGGTTTGGTAAATCAAAACAAAATAAAGCAGTGGGGAAAGCGTCATTTATCCCAACCTCTTTTGGTGTAAATGAGCCAATCCTATTTGGTGGACCATTGGTACTGAATCCAGTATTCTTTGTACCTTTTGTTTTAGCACCTATTTTAAATGTCTGGATTTTTAAATTCTTTGTAGAAGTTTTTGGAATGAATGGATTCTCTTATTTCCTACCTTGGCCAACACCAGGACCTATAGGTATCGTATTAGGGACAGGAATTGCACCTTTATCATTTGTTGTAGTGGCTCTACTGATTGCAGTAGATGCGATTATTTACTACCCATTCTTTAAAGTTTATGACAAACAAATTTTAGAAAAAGAATTAAGTAACGAAGATGAAATTATTGAAGAACAAGCAGAAACTAAAGCTGATGCAACTGAAGTCGGAGAAAATGACGGTCAAGTTTCAACTGGTAGTCATATCAAAGATGAAGTATCTGTCTTGGTCTTATGTGCCGGTGCAGGAACCAGTGGGCTATTAGCCAACGCCCTAAACAAGGGGGCTAAGGAATATGATGTTCCAGTAGTAGCAGGTGCAGGGGCTTATGGTGCTCACCAAGAGATTATGGGGAACTATGATTTAATCATATTGGCACCTCAAGTCGTTTCTAACTATGATGATATTAAAGAAGATGCTAATAGATTAAATGTGAAGTTAGTCAAAACAAGAGGGAAAGAATACATCTCATTAACACGCGATCCAAAAGCCGCATTAGAATTTGTTGATTCCGTATTAAAAGAAGCATAATAGTTAAAGTTAAGCAAAGGAGTTTATGATGAATTTACCTAAAGAATTTTTATTGGGTGGCGCAACAGCTGCTTATCAAGCAGAAGGTGCAACGTCAGTGGACGGGAAAGGTAAGGTGGCCTGGGATGATTATTTGGAAAAACAAGGTCGATTTAAAGCCGAACCTGCGAGTGATTTTTATAACAAATATCCGATAGATTTAAAATTGTCACACGAATTTGGTGTTGATGCTATTCGTATATCTATCGCATGGTCGCGTATTTTCCCTAATGGAGACGATGCGCAAGCTAATCCAGCTGGTGTACAATTTTACCATGATTTGTTTAAAGAAGCTCGTGCTCAAGGTGTTGAGCCTTATGTTACACTACATCATTTCGATACACCGGATGCCTTACATAGTCAAGGAGATTTCTTAAATCCGCACACAATTGAAAGTTTTGTCAGATATGCAGAATTTTGCTTTAACGAATATCAAGAGGAAGTAAAATATTGGATTACCTTTAATGAGATTTGGCCTGTGACTAGTGGGCAATATTTAGTAGGAAAATTCCCACCAGCAATTACTTATGATTTCTCAAAAACTTTGCAAGGACAACATAATATGATGGTTGCCCATGCAAAAGCCATTAAATTATTTAAGGACAACCAGTATGATGGTGAGATTGGAATTATTCATTCATTAGAAACGAAGTATCCTTATGAAGGTAAAAAAGAAAATGAGCATGCAGCATTCTTATATGATGTACTTTCGAATAAATTCTTACTAGATGCGACATACAAAGGTTACTATACCGAAGAAGTAATGAATGCGGTAAATGAAATATTATCGGCTAATAATGGTGAGATTCATATTACAGAAGAAGACTTAGCGCATCTTGATGCAGCGAAAGATTTAAATGACTTCCTAGGTATTAATTACTATCAAAGTAATTTTGTGAGAGCTTATGATGGTGATAATGATATCCACCATAATGGTACTGGGGAGAAAGGCACGTCAGTTTTCGCGTTACATGGAGTAGGCGAGCAAATGTTTGATATGGACATCCCAAGAAATGATTGGGATTGGCTAATTTATCCAGATGGCCTAAGAGACCAAATGATTCGCGTAGCTAAAGAGTATCCAAACTATAAGAAGATTTATGTAACTGAAAATGGGATGGGGTATAAGGACGACTTCAATACAGAGTTAATCGATGATACGCCTCGAATTGATTACATCAGAAAGCATTTAATAGCTTGTACAGAGGCAATTGATGCTGGTGTCAATGTAGCCGGTTACTTTGTTTGGTCATTAATGGATGTATTCTCATGGTCAAACGGCTATAATAAGCGATACGGCCTATTTTATGTAGATTTTGATACGCAAGAAAGATATCCGAAGAAGAGTGCCTACTGGTGGAAACAATTGAATGAGAATAGAGATTTAAGCTCAAATGATATAGAACAGTAGTAGCTAGTTAACCATCTAGGGTGATACACTTTAGATGGTTAACTTTTTACTTTACCTTGATTTACAATTATTACTAGTATTCTTCCATCGATAATTGTAAATAAACTTCATCATAAAAAGAACTAAATTAGCATGAAAGGTCGGGAATTACCCCGGCCTTTTTAATATGAGACTTGGAACTTAAATTTTTTAACGAGACTAGTATATTAAGCGTTTTATTCAATCTAGATAAATTTGTAAATGATTAAGATAGTTATTTCTGGTTATAAATAGATTTTGTTATACTAAGCATTAAGAAATAGGTTAATGATATAAGGAGTTTCTTTCATGACAAGTGAAAAAGATAAGATGTTAGCTGGTAAAATTTATGATGCTAACTATGACCAGGAGTTAGTCGCTGCAAGAGTAGACGCTAAGGAATTGTGTTATGACTTTAATCATGCGCGGCCTAGTGAAGAAGCAAAGCGACAAGGTATTATTCGGCAATTGTTAGGTAAGACAGGTAACCAATTTGAAATTACAGGGCCATTTTATTGTGATTATGGGTTTAACATTGAAATCGGGGAAAACTTTTATGCCAACCATAATTTAGTTATTCTAGACGGGGCTAAAGTCACTTTCGGAGATAACGTATTTGTTGCACCAGACTGTGGCTTTTATACAGCCGGCCACCCGCTAGATGCAGACCGCCGCAACAAGGGATTAGAATACGCCAAACCCATTACAGTCGGCAATAATGTCTGGTTTGGTGGTGGCGTGAAAGTCATGCCAGGTGTAACGATAGGCGACGGGGCTGTCATTGGTGGCGGTTCAGTAGTCACAAAAGATATCCCAGCAAACATGATTGCAGTAGGTAACCCTTGTAAACCGATCCGTGAAATTACTGAAGCAGATGCCCGTTGTGACGGTTAATCTGCTATAATAACTATTGAGAGAGGTTGAGATAAAATGAATAATAATGACCGACTAACGCGCTTGCGTTATGCTTTAGATATCAAAGACGAAGATGTTGTAAAAATTTTCGACATGGGTGGGGCAAGTGTCACAGCTGATCAAGTGCGTGCCTTCACTACTTCAACGCCTACTAGTGAAGATGAGTATGAGCGTGAGTATGAAGAAGTCTTAGACAATGAACACTTTGAACGCTTTTTAAATGGGATTATCACTTCCCAACGTGGCGTCCGTGAAGGGGCACCGGAACCAAAACTTGAGTTAACTGACGACAATGCCAACAATCTATTATTGAAGAAAATGAAGATTGCCTTGTCATTAACCACAGAAGATTTGCATGAAATCATGGAAGATGCTGGTGGCCGTTTAACCAAAAGTGAATTAGGCGCCGTCTTACGTAAAGAAGGACACCGCAACTACAAACCATGTGGCGACCGGTACGCACGTAACTTCCTAAATGGGTTGAAAATGCGCTACCGCGGGGAATAAATTACCGTCACATATATAGTAGTTAATAGTAGAAATCAGACTGGGGAAACCTAGTCTTTTTTCGTATAAACTGTTATAATTTCTTGACAATTGCCAGAAGAGGTGTGAAAAAGTGAAGAAAGATCTATATCCAACAGAAGTTCTTGAAGTGACAGTTGAGAAACTGGACCATACAGGCGTGGGGTTTGTGCGCTATATCCATCCGCCAGAAAAAGGCCCCCACGGAAAACATTTACTACTATTTATCGATAATGTCGTCCCAGGAGACAAAGTTCGCGTGACTGTGCCCAATGCCAAAGGACGTCATAAAGCCAGTCTATCATTTGACGAATTGCTGGAACCAAGTCCCATGCGGAATTTGGATATGCCAGTAGACCGAGAAATGGCTGCCGGCGCGCCCCTACAATTTATGAAATACGAAGACCAGCTAGCCCACAAAGAAAATCTAATTAAGGGTTATTTAGCAGAAGCTGGCTTTGATACTAACCTAGTCAAACCCATCATCGGCATGGACAATCCTTACAGATACCGCAACAAGATGGAATTAACTTTTGGCGTAGACGGGTCTTTAGGTATGCACCAACAAGGAAATTACCGCAAAGTTATCGACTTAGAAGACTCCATCCTAGCCCCAGAAGAGATGATTGCCATTAAAAAAGTTGTCTCCAAATGGCAAAAAGACTACCAATTCCCAGGCTTGGATAAAGATACCAAAGAAGGTTTGCTATGCAACCTATTGATGCGTCAATCATTTGCAACAGGGGAAATCATGGTCGCTATTTACGCTTTAGAAGCACCGGATGCTTACACTGAAGCAATCGAAGACCTTACCCAACGCCTTCTGAACGCGCAACCACGGATTGTTTCCTTCCAATGGTTGAAGAAAAATGGTGGTTCCGAACGGTCGTATGACAATGATGTTTATCTCATTCACGGTCGTGACTATATCAACGACGAACTACAAGGTTTTAAATTCCGTATTTGGGCAGATACTTTCTTCCAAGTAAATCCTGTCCAAGCCAATAAGATGGTTGAAACGGCGATTGACATGGCTCAGGTCAAAGAGGATATGAAAGTATTAGACCTATTCTGTGGTATCGGAACTTTTTCACTACCATTAGCAGCCGCTTCAAAATCACTGGCAGGGATTGAAATCGTAGAGAACTCAATCAACTCAGCCAAACGAAATGCCGCGGATAATAACCTAGATAATACCTTCTTTATGGCCTCAGATGCCAGAGCAGGATTGCGGGTTTTACCAGATGTTTGGGGACAACCAGACTTATTATTATTAGACCCACCACGTAACGGGGCGGGCGGTAAAGTCATGCGTGCCATCGGTCGATTCGGCACCGACCGCATTGTCTACGTGTCATGCGGACCGAAAAGTTTAGCAGCCGACCTAGTTTGGTTACTCGACTTTGGCTACGAAGTCGTAGAAGTACAACCAATCGACCAATTCCCTCATACTGCTCATTTGGAAAACATCGTGTTATTAAAGAAAAAAGAAATAAAAGATTAATTAAGACATGAAGCCTCTGGCTTCAACTCTATTTAGTAACTTTTGTTGATTAATAGATAAGCTCTCGGCTTTAAGGTAATTCACGAATACATTCAATAGTTACAGAATGTAAATATATTCTAACTATGATGAGTAATTTCTCAATGTATTCAAATTAATAACCAATACAAAAAGATAGTGAATGTTAACCTTGAAACCCTACCGTTAAACT
>NZ_DJUR01000034.1 GCF_002440555.1 Aerococcus sp. UBA6277 | reverse complement strand
GTCCTATATATTGTAGAGCCCTAAAAATTGGCAAAGGACGAATAAATGACTATAAGCAATAAATCATTACAAACACGCGAAAACATCAAATCATCCCTTCTAAAATTAATGGAAGCCCAACCCTTCACCAGCATCACTATTCAAGATATCGTCAAAGAGGCTGATCTAAACCGGTCGTCTTTCTACCGTTATTTTGATGATAAATACGCCGTGGTTGAAGAAATCGAAAATGAAATTATCGATAATTTAAAAAACGAGGCTATTGGTCAAGTTGAAGAGTTGTTCGCTCAAACAAGTAAATACGAGGTGCTTTTTTATATTCTGAACAAATTTTCCAAAGATACTACCCGATCAAGCATCCTTTTAGGCGAAAATGGCGACCCCTCCTTCGTCCATAAAATGACCAAGTCTGTTAAAGAAAATTTCCCAACCGATGTGAGACAAATGGAAATTCCTAGTAAATATGATGAATTAGCCAATGATTTGAAGGCCTCTGCCGTCATCAATTTCTTGGCTAAATTTGAAGCGTACAATAAGAAATATACCATCGAAGAAATTGCCTACTTCTTTTCATTGATCTAGCAATTTAGCAGCTATTGCATATTAAAAAAATGGACCTTTTAAAGCCGCATGTTTGGCTAAGAGGTCCAGTTCTTTTTTGTCTATTTAGTTTTCAATCGGTTGATCTTCAGATAAGAATTCCGACCACTTGATTGCGTGATTGCTTTTTGTGACAACCAACCATTTAAGGCTTTCGTCATCTTCATTCAGCAATTCAGGTTGGTCCGTTAATGATTCATTTTTCGAAACAATATCTGCTGAGATTGGAGCCAGCATGTCTGTGACAGCTTTAGACCCTTCCACTGAGAAAAATGGCTCACCCGCAACTAACTCACGATCATTGAAGAAGGCGAAGTAGGAAACCTCACCAACTGCATCTGAACCGTAAGAAGAAAGGCCGATACGAACTGTGCCGTCAGCTTGCTCTTCAAGGTACAAGCCCTCTTTACTATAAACTTTATGCATGCAATTCACCTCTAAAATTATTCAAAAATTAGGTTAGTTTATCAATCAAATTTTGTGGTATTAAACGGTTGACCCAGCGAATGGCTTTCACAACCGGATTCTTGCTTAAGTGCTCATCATTCAAGCCCTCATTGTATTTGATTGACAATATTAAACCAATACTTAGCATACTCGTGAGTAAGGCAGTACCACCCGCCGAAATTAGCGGTAATGGAATACCTGTCAGCGGTAAAAGCCCGATAGACATCCCAATATTTTCGACGATATGGAAGGTGAACATCATGACTACCCCTGAAACCATTGACGCATAGAAGGCGTCGTGGGCTCTAAAGGCCACTGAAATCATTTGGAATATTAAGATGAAGTATAATAAGATGACAAAACTTGACCCTAGGAAACCAAAGTTTTCACCGATAGTAGAGAAAATCATATCCGACTCTCGAACTGGGACGTGAACTTGGAATTGACCAAGCCCTTTTCCAAGAAGGCCTCCCGAACCTATTGCCTTCAAACTTTGCGCTAACTGGTAAGATTCATTAGCCGAATTACCGAATGGATTTAACCATGAATCGATACGGGCAAATTGGTAGTCTTGGAAGCCTAATGCATATAGTAAATCCCGTTGATAGACTACCAAGATAATCAATATTAAGGCGATAACTGCAAATGATAGGAATGCAGGTAAAATAATATACCAGGTGATTCCTGAAACGAATATGACACCGATAAACATCATTAAGAATACCAAGGTTGTCCCCAAGTCATTCTGTGCAATGATTAAAGCAACCGGTGGGATAGTCCATAAAGTAATTTTTAATAAGAATCTCGCATCAAATTTAACTCGTTCCATCATGACCATGTCTTCAATACCAAGACGACGGCCTTCATCATTGTAGCCTTGAACTAAATAAGCCATCATGATGATATAAGCAACCTTCATTAACTCTGAAGGTTGAAGAGATAACGGTCCAATGGTAATCCATGAATGCGCCCCATTGGTCACGGCTAATTCACGGTCATAGAAAATCAATACTAATACGAGTAAAACTAGCCCGAACCCGTAAGCTACCGGTGCAAAGTGATACAAGGTTTTCCGGTCAAGCTGCATCACAACAGCTGCCGCTACAGCCCCGACCGCAAACCAAGCTATTTGCATAATAGTTTGGGAATAAGAACCTGAATCATATTGTAAATATGTCGTTGAAAAAATAGTCACGATACTCACTAAAGCTAACAACATGACGCATATGACGATAGTGATATCAACTCTACTCGTTGGTTTCTTCTTTAATCGCCGATTTGACGAACGTTTTTCCAAAATAATGCGCCCCTTTAATCTCTATTTCCTTGTGGTCGCGCAGGATTATCTGCAATAATGATGTCTCCTGGTTGACGCTTTAATGTACCTAATGCGATCGTCTTTTTATCCATAAAAGGGAAACTCGCAGATGTTGTTGTATGGTAATTTGGACTCGAATCGATAAACTCTTCCACATTGTTTAAACGGTAAATAATATGGTTAATCATGGCACCTGCAATCAACACGATAGATGTTAACCAAAGGTAGATCATTAATACAATGAATACCCCAATAGTCCCGTTAGAAACTGACGAACCACCAAAATTATTCACATAAAATGAAAATCCACCCGATAGAACAGCTGAAAGCAGTGTTGCTACAATCGCTCCTGGTACCGCGAACTTAATCGGATACTTGTGATGCGGAATGAATTGGTAGATAAAAGTAAATACCATAATCAAAACAAGCAATAGAATTGGCCATTTTACACTGGTAAAAATATCAAACAATTGCATTGGCACGTCTATAAATTGGTTTACCGCTTCTAAAAGTGTCTGCCCAAATACGAAGAGAACACTCAAAGCTACCGCAAACAAGACCAATACAAAGGCAATGGCAAATGAAAATAGCCTAGAAACTATAAAGTCTGGCTTGTCTGTGATGCCGTAAGTTCGGTTTAAAATATTTTGCACTGTTCCAAAAGCAGTAGACCCTGACCATAGAATTAATATGAAGGAAACTGAAAGCGCACCTGTAGTGTCTGATGTTAGGTAAGACTCCAAAGTAGGCACAATAATAGGCTCCACCTGGTCAGGCAATAACGTTTCAAGTAGTCCAATAACTGAATCCGGATCAAATGGTAACATCGGAATTATATTGGCAATCATCATTAATAGTGGAAACAGAGATAGTAGAAAGTAATAAGACATTTCTGCAGCACTACCAGCGATATTGGCCTGATTAACCGAGGCTAAGGTCATTGGAATAATACGATCTTTCAATTTTTCTTTCACTCTTGCCACCTCACTTCTTTACTCTTAATACTACTTAATTTAGGGGTATTTAACAAGTTTTCTTCCTGATTTAAAGCAAATAAAAAACTGGTGGTTGAAATCGAATGCTATATACCCTTTAGCATCAATTAAAATCACCAGCCTTAAATTTATTTGTATGCACTAAGCGATTCTATTGTCCCGTATTTTGCCAAGTACCACTCACAACATCCATCACCATTAAAGTACCTGAATAAGCATCATAACGGTAAGTTGCAATCAGGTTTGTATGCCCTTGTCCATCAGGAGATTGACGGTAAACATCTACTTGTGCTAAATCTTCATTTACCAATGTTGGTAAGAAGAAATATTCGTCAGATTGGTATGCACCTTGAGAATGTGCAGAAATTAAAGGTGCTGCTTCAGCCAATAATTCACGCGCACGTGTATTATCGAAAGCCCCTTGGTTACCTTCTGGTTGACTAGAACTTGCGTAAGTCCCTTGATCTTCCACTTCGCTAGATGGTACTACTTCTGAAGACGGTGAAGTTTTTTCAGCTTCTGCTGCAATGATAGAAGATTCAATCTCTTCAGTCGTCATCGCTTGCGCAGTTGCAGCTTCACTCGCTACCGATGAATCCGCCACAACTTCTTCCGAAGATTGTGTTGTTTCATCACTTGACGCTGTAGTATCTTCGCTTGATGCTTCTGAATCAGCATCCGCAGACACATTACTTGAAGATGTACTGTCAGATTCTACCACATTTAAAGAAGCACTCTCAGACGATATTGAAGAGGATGCACTCTCTTCACTTGACGACGTTTCATCTGAATACATACCCAATGCAGAATCGACATTGTCACAAGCCGCTAATGATAAAGCTAATAAAGAAATACCTAAAAATGAATATACTTTTTTCATGGTCCTACCTCCCATTTATCTTATAACTATTTTATCATAACAAATCAAATTGCAAGCCTTAAATGTCGTATCTTTACAAAACGTTAACTATTTCATGAATACAAGATTACACTCTAGTAAAATTTGCCTACCTCTACAATTTCATTATAACAAACCACCCTGCATAACCATATTGATGTGACAAGGAAAATGAACAAAACAATACAATCTGTAAGAAATGCACGTTGATTCGAATCAATTCCTTACAAATTATGCTATTTTTGAATTTAAATATGGGATTCATCTCTGTATATTTGAAGATCATTTAGAGAGAATATATTTTCATGTTTTATTTTCTAATAAAAAAGATTGTTTCTAATTAGGCAAGTCTACAATTTTTTATAAAATACAGTGCATCGAATCATACACCACTCTTTACTTGTTTTTTTCTTTGCATAGATTTTGGGCAAAATAACCTTTTTGTGGAAGGTATACGTTTCTGTAATTTTGTTTCTTAGACATCACATAAGTAGACATGCCTAAAATGATCGCGTGTCAAGAAAAAAGATTATCGTTTTAATTAGCTATCAAATTCTTTATCAATTCCATTCGACACAGATTGTTCTTTGTTCTAATCTAAAAGCAAATCGCTTATTAGAATAATGAACTTTAATTGAAAGAATTTTCTACATACCTATTACCAATAGACTAATAAATAATTGAGAATTTGATTGCTACAAACTTGATAGTAAATTGTTATTGATATGATGATGATAAGTATTTACCATTAGCGACACTGTGATTAGCAGAAATAATATAAGCTATCAAAGAGAAAGAAGTCAAAAAGACCAATAACGCAAAATATCAAAAAATAGAAAGCGCCATTTTCCAAACTATATTAAATATTTATGCTCATGTAACTAAAAATATACAAAAACACCACTAAAAACATTTTTTAATTCATTCATTTTTAGCCCTACTAGTTGGTTAAACGTATTTTTCAACAAAAAACCGCTATATATCAACACTTTAAATGTTGATATATAGCGGTTTTCACTTAATGTTAAGAGTGGGATTCGAACCCACGACCTACGGTTTAGAAGACCGTTGCTCTATCCAGCTGAGCTATCCTAACAAAAGCCGTCATATTTAGATGACAACTATTAAATTTTATACCAAGATAACAATGTCTGTCAAGTGCATTTTACTCAGACTTAGGCAATTGTAAATATTTGGGTTTAAATAAATGCAATTCATATTGCTGAGACACTTCGTCAAATTCCATCTTTTCAAAATAAATATGGTCTTGCAGTCCCAACCAATTACCGATTTGACTCGGTGAAACAGCAATTTCAACTTCATCATATTGGTCTTTCAATTCATTGACGATGGCTGCTAACAGTTCTTCAATGCTTTCTTCAGACTTGGCACTAATCTGCACGTTTGGCTGATTAAAGGCCAAGATCGCCTGGTTGGTATTTGCCACTTTATCCATCTTGTTATAAACAAATAAATGTGGGATATCCAGCATGTCTAATTGCTTCAAGGTATCTAGGACGACCGCTTCCTGCTCGCTTGCATACGGTGATGACGCGTCGATCACAATCAACATCAAATCCACCTGACGACTTTCTTCCAAGGTTGAATGGAATGAATCGATAATTTGTGGTGGTAAATCTTGTATAAATCCTACCGTATCCGTAATGGACATTTGGAAATGATTGTTGAGTGAAAATACCCGTGTTAGGGGTGTTAAGGTGGCGAATAATTGGTTTTCTTCCAAGGTATCCGCTTGGGACAAGGCGTTTGTAATTGTTGACTTGCCTGCATTGGTATAGCCAATTAAGCCCAATTGGAAAATGGCGCCCTTTTCCCGGTTCTCACGAGTCCGACTACGGTGTTTCTCAACTTCTTTCAACTCACCCTTAATGCGTTGAATCTCATTACGAAGCACCCGACGATCTTGCTCAATTTTCGTTTCACCAGGACCTCTCGTCCCAATCCCCCCACCAAGTCTAGATAGGGCAATATAATTCCCTGCCAAACGCGGTAATAGGTATTCGTTCTGCGCTAAAGCAACCTGTAGCTTACCTTCTTTTGAAGTTGCCCGCATAGCGAAAATATCCAAAATTAATTGAATCCGGTCAATCACTGGGAAATCTACTGCCAGTTGTAGGTTGTTATTTTGTGACGGCGTTAACTGTTGGTAGAAAATGATTAAATCAGCTTCATTTGCATCTGCATGCATAGCCAATTCTTCCACTTTCCCCTTACCAATTAGGGTTCTGGCATCAAATCTTTCCCGTTTTTGTGAAACGAGTCCAACCACTTCTCCCCCTGCCGTATTCACTAACTCCTCTAACTCTTCAATTTGCATATCAAATTGTCGGTCACTGGTGTCAGGTGTCTGAACTGCTGCTAATAAAACTTTTTGCATACTTCCTCCTTCTGAACCGAAAATCTAAATTAAGGCAAACTAGTCGCTTTCAAAAAATCTTCTGCTAGCTTTAATACCTGCTGCAAATTCTCAGGATGCGTCACTAAATCTAGCCAATGCGCATCTGTTAATCGATTTCTGATCCATGTTATTTGTCGTTTGGCATACCGTCTTGAATTTTGCTTTAAATCTTCTAGCGCTAATTCAAGTGGCATTTCACCTCGAATATAAGGAAATAATTCCTTATAGCCGATAGCTTTCATTGATTGTTGATCCTCAGCTAATTTTTGTGCCAACAACCATTTCGTTTCTTCAATAAGCCCTTGGTTGACCATATCATCGACCCGCATATTGATTCTTTCGTATAAGACTTGTCGGTCCGTATTTAAAGCGATAATCAACAAATCATAAGGCGACACATGATTTGCATGCGTTTCCGATTGGTCTGAAAACAGCCGGTCCGAAAAAGTCCCAACTTCTAAAGCCCGAATGACTCTACGTAAATTATTGGGGTGAATTTGGTATGCTGCTTTAGGGTCTAAGTCAACCAATTTCCGGTAGACTGCTTCATTTCCTTCCATTTGCGCCAACATTTCCATTTGCGCACGAAATTCAGGATGTTCCAAATCTTTACCACCTAAGGTTAAGTCATATATAAAGGATTCTAGGTATAAACCCGTTCCCCCAACTAATATAGGGACTTTTCCTTTTGCCAAAATCGCCTCCATAGCCGACGTAGCGTCCTCTTTAAAGCGGGAAACTGAATATTCTTCGTCTACTTTAACATAGGAAATTAAATGATGCACTGCCTCAGCTTGCTCACTTTCAGTCGGTGTCGCCGTGCCAATATTTAAATTTTGGTAGATTTGCATGGAATCACCGTTAATAATTTCACCATTAAATGCTGTGGCTAATTTTAAAGATAAACTGGTCTTACCTACACCCGTAGGCCCAGCTATTACTATCATCTTAGGCTTCATCCACCCACTCCTCCTGTTATTAGCGAAGGTTCGCTTTAAATTGTCGGTCCTCTTCAATTTGTTCAGCCGCTGCTTGCTTTGCAACTGCCGTAATATTAGACCCCGTCAGCATTCTTGCGACTTCGTCTATCCGCTCTTCATTTGTTAGTAATCGTACATTTGTGTAGGTACGGTTGCTGTTTTCATCTTTAGAGATGAACAATTGGTGGTCTGCCATCGAGGCTACTTGCGGTAAATGCGTAATACATAATACCTGAGCCTTAAGGGCAATTTCAAACATTTTGGTTGCAATAGCCTGTGCCACACGTCCAGATACCCCCGTATCCACCTCATCAAAGATAATTGCTGTCACCCCTGATGCATTTTGGAAAATAGTTTTCATTGCTAACATCAACCGAGATAACTCCCCGCCTGAAGCGACCTTCACCAGCGGCTTAAATGGCTCACCAAGATTAGTGGCAATCATAAAGGCCACGTCATCCATCCCATAGGGTCCTAATTCATCCAGTGCTAACATATCCACCCGGAATTTAGCCTTCTCCATGTAAAGGGCCTGCATTTGTCCTTCAATGGCCTTCACTAAACCTGCTGTCGCAGATTTTCTACTCTTAGATAAGTCTTCTGCAAAAGCCAATGCATTTGCTTGCGCTTCTTTTACCGCATCTTTTAATTTTTGTTGATTCGACTCGCGGTTTTCAATTTGTTTCAACTCTTCTTTTGCTGTATCCAAATAATTTAACACGGATTCAGTGTCTTCACCATATTTACGAGTCAGATTTTTATATACCGCTAATCGTTCAATAATGTCATCTAAACGATTAGGATCATAGTGCAGTTGATCTACTTGGTCTGAAATACTAGAGGCTAAATCCTGTAAGGCATAATAAGTCCCTGTTGTTTGTTCATAAAAATCACTATAGGTCGTGTCAAAATCGCGGATGATTTCAAGTTCACTAATGACTTGACCGACTAGATCGATAATGTTCAAATCTGCATTAGATAGCAAATTATTGCTTGCACCTAAAGCATCAGCAATTTTTTGAAAATTTTGCAATTGATCACGTTCGCTAATTAAAGCTTGGTCTTCACCCACTTGTAAATTCGCAGATTCAATTTCATTGATTTGAAATTTTAGTAAATCAACGCGTTGGGCAGCTTCTTGTTCATTTAAATTTTGGCTATCCAATTGCTTTTTCACAGTTTGGTAAGCTGCATAAGCTTCTTGGTAGCTAGCTAGTTTAGGGGCGATTTCAGTTTTGGCAAAATGATCTAGCAAATGAATATGATTGCTGGTGTTCATTAAAGATTGGTGCTCATTTTGCCCATGGATATCTACAATGTGTGTCCCTAAAGCCTTGAGCATGCTAACAGTCATGGATACGCCATTAACTTTAATCGTATTCTTCCCATTAGTATCTAACTGACGGACAATCATCAATTGGGCATCATCAAAAGGAATATCATTATCGGCCAACATATTGCGACCTTCTTCGGATAAATCGGGCATGTAAAAGATCCCTCGTAGGTCAAATTTCTCGCTACCATAGCGAATGAAATCCGTTGACCCACGCCCACCGACTAACAAGCCAACAGCATCAATAATAATAGACTTCCCGGCACCTGTTTCACCAGTTAGGACAGTCATGCCTGAATCAAAATCAATTGTTAAATCTTCTATAATCGCAAAATTTTTAATCGTAAGATGCTGAAGCATTTACATCTCTCCCCTTATCTAATACTATAGATACTCCCGTTAATGAAATACTGAATGTGCCTCTTCGATGACCGCGTCAATATCAATTGCGGAATCTATTTGGCCAGGCTCACCTTCTGTATTCGTTAATAGCATTAAAAACTCGATATTCCCAGTACCACCAGTAATCGGTGAATAAGTTAAACCTGAAACATCGTAACCAAGTCCAATTGCTGTTTGCATGGTATGTTCAATCACATCTCTATGGACTTTCTTATCTCGAACGATCCCTTTTTTACCAACTTTATCTTTACCAGCTTCAAACTGTGGTTTTACTAATGCAGCCACTTGTCCATCGATTTTAAGGATTGGGCGCAAAGGCGGTAAAATCAAATCTAAAGAGATGAAGGATACATCAATCGTTGCGATATCTGGTTGTCCGGCTACAAAGTCTTCAGGCTTCGAATAACGAAAATTTGTTTGCTCCATCACCACAACCCGGTCATCAGAACGCAATTTCCAGTCTAACTGATTGGTCCCAACGTCCAGGGCGTACGACATACTAGCCCCATTTTGCAAGGCAACATCTGTAAATCCACCAGTTGATGAGCCAATGTCTAGCACTTTCTTCTCCGTAAAGTCGATGTCAAAAGACTCCATGGCTTTAACTAATTTGAAACCACCACGAGATACAAATGGCACATCTTCCCCTTTTAAAGTCAATTGCGTCATTACTGGTAACTTTTCACCCGGTTTATCTACCCGTAAAGCTTTTTCAGTATAAATTTGTCCAGCCATAATAAAACGCTTGGCCTTTTCACGCGAATCCGCTAATCCTTGGCGAACGACTAAAATATCTGCTCTTTCTTTATCCATTAATTCACCCCTTTTTCAATTAAATTTTTAGGAATTTCAAGAAACCAGCTAACAATTCCACGTCAAACGTTGGTTGAATTGCTTGAATTTGATTTAATAAACTTTTGCATGATTCTATTTTATCAGATAAAGCGCTCAAGGCACCATTAGTACCCATTAATGATGGGTAAGTATTTTTATCAAGATCTGCATCTGAATGGTTGAATTTACCTCGCGCTTCATCCGTCCACATCACTTCTTGTAAGTCATTTTGAATTTGGTAAGCGATCCCGTATGTCCAAGCGAAATCATCTAATAATGCAGCTACTTCACTAGAAGCTTGAGCAATTTGTCCCCCTGCAAAAATAGCATAGCGAATTAATTCACCGGTTTTGCGCTTGTGAATATCTTGTAATGATTGCAAATCAATTTGTTTGCCTTCAGAATTAACGTCCAGGACTTGTCCGGCAATCATACCGGTAGACCCGGCTGCCTTAGACAATTCCGCAATTAAGTTTACTTTCGTTTGTGTGTTTTCGATCTTTGAGTCATTTGCGATTAAAGCAAATGAATCTGTTAGCAATGAGTCACCAGCAAGGATAGCTGTCGCTTCATCAAAGGCTTTATGGTTAGTTAGTTTGCCCCGACGGTAATCATCATTGTCCATTGCTGGTAGGTCATCGTGAATTAAAGAATATGTATGGATATACTCTAAGGCAATAGCAGTATTCAAGCCAATTTGGAGGTCAACGTTCAGCGCTTTTAAAGTAGCCAACAATAACATTGGTCGGATGCGTTTTCCACCCGTATTTAATGAATAAACCATTGATTCTTTTAATTGACCAGGTTGGGCGTGACCGAATTGGTCAACAGACTTCAGAATAGCTTCGTCTAAGACTGGTAATTGGTTTTCCATAAAAATTGTTGCATCCATTACTGGTCACCTTGACTCGATGGTTCTTCAAATGGTTCCAATTGACCATTTTCTGTCATCAATTTTGTCATTGTTTCTTCAGCGTTTTCTAAAGTTTGGCTGCAATATTTGCTTAAAATCATGCCGTCTTGAAAAGCGTCCATTGATTCTTCTAATTTGATATCGCCAGATTGTAATTGATTGACAATTGCTTCAAGTTTTTCTAACGCTTCTTCAAACGATAGTTTTGAGGTATCGATAGCCATTTATGATTCTCCTTTTATTTTAGAAAATTGTTTTTTGTCTGTTCCAGTAATTTGCGCGGTAATACGGCCATCCGCTAATTGAATGGCTAATGGATCACCAATATCCACTTTTGTAATGGAATCTACCGGTTCTTGTTTACTTGTCACATAAGCAAAACCTTTACTCATCCGTTTTAGGGGTGATAAAAGATCTAGTCGGGACATCGCTTTTTGCAATTGATATTCCTTAGACCTTACCTGTTGGCTTTGGCTATGAATCAATTGGTTTTGCATATAGTGTAACTTTGTCCGGTAATTGCCTAATGTAATTGCAGGTGATGCTTGGTTTAGCCTTTGGTCTAAGTGCTGTACAGCAACTTTTTGTGATTTCAAGTAGCTTTCTTGCGACTGAATCAATTGTGCCTGTAAGTTTTTTAATTTTAATTGGTGTGCTTCGTAAAGACGCAACGGTTGTCGGAAAATATAGGCGTTTTGATATTCTAATAATCGCTGTTTTAAATATTCTATACGATTAACTTGCGCTCTATATAGTCGCGCCTGCAATTCTTGAATGCGAATCAACTCTTCTGACAAGACAGGTGTAGCAATTTCTGCAGCAGCTGTTGGCGTCGCTGCTCTTTGATCGCTGGCAAAGTCAACGAGAGTTGTATCTGTTTCATGACCGACTGAGGAAATAATAGGGATGTCTATTTTCCGGACGGCACGAACGACCTTCTCCTCGTTGAATGGCCACAAGTCTTCAATTGACCCACCCCCGCGGCCGATAATCACTGTATCATAGTCACCGTGTGCGGATACCCGTTCTAAATTTTTCACCAATTCGTCTGCAGCGTGCTTGCCTTGGACTGCCGTTGGGTACAAGGTCAATTGAACAATTGGATACCGACGCTTAACGGTTGTTATGATATCTCTAATTACAGCACCAGATGGTGAAGTAATGACTGCGATATTTTTTGGAAATCTTGGAATTGGCTTCGGATCGAACTGAAAAAGGCCTTCTTCAGTTAACTGTTTCTTTAATTGCTCATAGCGTTGGTAAAGAGCACCTACACCATCTGGCTCAAGGTGGTCAATATACAACTGATAACGCCCAGTCGCATTAAAAACACCGATACGACCTATAGCCAGGACTTTCATTCCGTCTTCTAAATCAAATTTCAGCTGGTTAAAAGCATTGGCAAACATGACCCCAGATAATACAGCGTGATCATCTTTCAAGGAAAAGTATTGGTGCTTTGCCCTTTTACGGTAGTTTGACACTTCACCCGTTATATAAACCTGGTGTAAATAAGGATCCTTTTCAAACTTGGTGGCAATATATTGCGTTAACTGGCTCACAGTTAAATAATTCTTATCAGACAATACCTGTCACTTCCTCTAATCTATCAATCATCTGTTTAAATACCATTAATTTGGTGACTGGTCCAACACCACCTGGCACGGGGGTAATGGCATGCGTTTTCTCTGCAACATTTTCAAAATCGACGTCACCAGTAACTTTACCATTCTCGTCATAAGTAGTCCCAATATCAATTACTGTCGTGCCCGGTGAAACCATATCTTCTGTTAAGAATTTTGGAATACCAACGGCTACACAAATAATATCTGCAGAACGTGTCAATTCCGCCATATTCTTCGTTTGACTGTGAGCAAGCGTTACAGTAGCCCCACGTTGTAACATCAATTCTGCTAGTGGTTTTCCAACGATTGTAGACCGGCCAATCATCACAGCACGTTTACCTCTAAAAGTGGTATTCACTTCATCCATCAAGGTAATTGCTGAAAGTGGTGTATTCGGTACCCGGCTTTGATTACCAGCTAATAGGTTCCCCAAATGTACAGGGTGAATGGCATCTAAATCTTTATCCGGATCAATCGCAATATTAATCTTTTGTACGTCAATTTGTTTTGGTAAAGGCATTTCAATCATGATACCTTGTACTGTTTTATCTTCATTATATTGTTGAATTACAGCCAACAATTCTTCTGTTGTCGTATTGCTTGGGCAAGAAATCAATTCGTTTGCCACGCCAATTTTGTCAGCAAATCTTGTCTTTGTTCGTGCATATGATGCACTCGCTTCATCATCACCACAAAGAATAATGACTATTTTAGGGTGAATGCCGCTATCTTTTAATTCACTTACTCTTTGTTTCAATAACTCAGTTTGAACTTTAACATATTCTTTCGAACGAATTTCTATCATAATTGCCCACCTTATCCATAATCTGATGTAACAAGTATATCGAAATTTGAGTCATAATAACAGTCTTGTAGTGGCAATATAATTAAATTATACCTATATACATTTAAAAAAACCGGGACTCAGGTCCCGGTATCTTGCACTCAACACGATTATTTAGCTGACAATTCACTGCCCAAGTCTGTCTCGCTTTATTCAATAAGATCAATATCAACAGTTTCTACTGGTTTAACATCGCCATTGGCATTGGCCTTTAGTTCAGCTAAGACATTTGATAAGATCCCATTAATAAATTTACGCGCACGGTCGTCCGAATATAATTTAGCTAATTCGATCGCTTCATTAACCGCTACTACACGAGGAACCGTCTCTTCATCGGTAAATAGTAATTCGAATACAGCCACTCGTAGAATTTGTAGATTCACTAATTCTAGTCGTTGCACTGACCAATTTCCATGGATATGTTTATCGATCATTTGGTCAATCTCAAAGCGATTCGCTTTAACACCTTCTACTAATGTACGTAAATAAGCGGGAACAGTCGCATCTTCAGTAACATCCGGAAATTTATCAAAATGATTTTTAGCTGAAAAATTCTCAATACTATCTTTCAACTTGATTGCATGATTTTCATACTCAATAAATTCTTCTTCAGTTAATTCCTCAAAACTTACCTTTTGCCCCAATTTCTTGTGATTTTGTAAGATATGATTGAAGGCACTTTCCAAAGAAAGTTGTGGATTGAACTCTTGCTCATAAGATATTAATACAGCGAGTTCTCTAATTTGTGATAACCCTAATTTCATACTTGTTCCCCTTAATACGATTTATTTACTTGCTTTTTCCATATACAAGTTTGTCACATGAACGTTTACCACATCAATCGTGATATCTGTCATGTACTTCACTTGGTCAATTATCTGTGATTGGATATTTTGGGCAACTGCAATTACAGCAGTTCCAAAATATAATTCTACCGACATATCTAATACCATTTCATTTCGATCATTTTGATAAAGAATTACTCCGGCATCGCGTTGGAAAACATCTTGAATTGTCTTGTTAGCACGTTTTATTGCTCGAACACCTTTACTTTGTAAGGCAGTAGCTGCTGCAATATTTTCGATTACTTGAGGAGCAATTTCAATTGCACCGGTAGCTTGCACTTGATTATGCTTATATGCTTCAATTTTATCAGCCATTGTCGTTCACTCCTTATCTCAAATTACGCGCGTGAAATGTACTCTCCACCGTTAGAAGTATTGATTACTAATTTGTCACCAGCGTTAACAAAGAATGGTACGTTAACAACTACACCCGTTTCCATAGTAGCAGGTTTAGACCCACCTGAAGCAGTATCGCCTTTGATACCAGGTTCTGTTTCTTTAACAACTAATTCAACTGTTTTAGGTAATTCAACACCTAATACTTCTGTCCCAAAAGTGATGATTTTAACTTCCATGTTTTCTAACATGAATTTTAATTCGTCTTGAATTTGGTTTGCTGGAATTTCAGTTTGTTCATATGTTTCATTATCCATGAATACGTGAGTATCGCCATCAGCGTATAAGTATTGCATGTCACGATTTTCGATATGAGCAGTTTCTACTTTTTCACCTGCACGCCAAGTCTTATCTAATAATGCACCTGTACGTAAGTTTTTTAATTTTGAACGCACGAAAGCAGACCCTTTACCTGGTTTAACGTGTTGGAATTCTACAACACGGAATAAGTTACCATTATCTTGAATAGTTAAGCCAGTTTTAAAATCGTTTGTTGTAATCATATTTACATCTCCTAAAAAATTTAATCTCACTAAAATTATAACACATTAAAATGCATCCTGGCTCAAAAAGTCGGATGCATTCTTTCATCTACGTAAAATTACACGATGATCAAGTGACGAGGAGAATGTGTAAGAACTTTATTCCCATCTTCTGTCAAAATGAGGTCATCTTCAATACGAACCCCACCAACACCCTCTAAGTAGATGCCTGGCTCATTTGTGATAACCGTGTACTCTTTTAGTGGTTGTTTATTATGCATACTTGCATTTGGGGACTCATGAATATCTAAACCAATAGAATGTCCAAGTGAGTGGCCAAAGTCATCACCGTAACCATGGCTAGCTATAAAGTCACGTGCGATAGCATCCATTTCTTCACCAGTCATACCAGCTTTTGCTTGCTCATTGACTAGTTGGTTCGCTTGGAAAACAATATCATAGATTTCTTTCATCTTGCTTGATGGTTCACCAACTGCAATGGTTCTTGTGATATCAGAAACATATCCCTTATAGTAGCAACCATAGTCCATAGTCACGATATCGCCTGCTTCAATCACTTTATCAGAGGCCACACCATGTGGCATTGCAGACCGGTAGCCTGATGCCACAATTGTCTCAAATGAAACACCGCTCGCCCCTTGGCTTCTCATAAAGAAATCTAATTCATTTGCAACTTGGATTTCAGTCATTCCAACTTGAATAAAGCCTAAGATATGGTCGAAAGCTGCATCAGCAATTTCACACGCCCGTTGAATTATTGCAATTTCTTCTTGGTCTTTGGTTTGACGTAAAGCTTCAATCATTCCAGATGCTGGGATTAAGCGAGCAGAAACGATATCTTCTAACTCATCAAATTTAGCAACTGTCATATATTCTTCTTCATAACCAAGTTGGCCTAGATTTTCGTTGGCCATTACTGATTGAACGAATCTTAACGGACTAGTATGCGCTGCAGATCCACCTGCAATGATAATTTCATATCCAGAACACTGTGCTTTCGCTTGTTCCCGGTATCTAAAATCTGTGATGAAGTAAGCATTATTTGCTGTAATTAATGCTGTACCACTTGTGCCAGTAAAACCAGAAATATATCTTAAATTAAATGGGTCAGTGACATAGTAAGCATTAATACCTTCAGCTGCCATGCTTTCTTGCAAAGCACTTATTCTCTTTTCCAAACTTTTCACCTCATATTGACTAATCTATCTCTCTAAATAGAATCACTTTTTATAGCTCAATAAGTATAGCATATATCAGTCTTTAATGAAACTGAGCATTATTCAACGTGGTACCTATCAACATTCTTGCTCACTTTATACCCAGTACCCCAGCTATTTACTCCTGATTTCTTTGGTCATAGGGGACATTATTATATTTATATTGCCGTCCGTTTTCTACAATGAATACAGTTGTGTTAAAAACCTTGTTTTTTAATTCAACTGATACATGTCCTTGGTCAAAGGTCATAGCCCACTTGCCATCGGTCCATGATATTGAGGATTGAGTAGCAGCCTCTACTTCTTTTACTTGATCTGATGTTGCTGAATTAATNNGGCTCGATCCAGCGTCACTATCCGGTTCAATTTCTGAAACACTAGCTTGATCAGAATTATTTATGATTTCATTGTTTTCATCCGGCAAAAGTTTTACATCACTTTCTACTAAAAAGGAGGACGTATCCGATTCATTACTATCTGACGGCTCAGGCGGCTGATCCTTTAAACTTATTTGGCTAGTCATTACTTTATCTTTCTCAGCAATCACTTTCTCCACCGCCAGGCGAGACATGATTTGTGCTTTATAGGATATGTTAATCTCTTCATTCATTTTAACTTGGCTACTGTACATATTTAAGTTAACTAAATAAATGAAGGTTAGGATCGACATATACATTAATGCGGTAAATAAGACAAAACCACTTTTTTTCATTATTATTTACCCTTCTTTACTAAAGGTAAAAGGATTTTATAATCCTTACCATCGAATAGCCTCACTTTAAACAGGAAGTTCCCATTATCTAATTCTTGGATCGTGAGATCAGTAGCGTTTGGAATTTGTGGCTCGTACCCACCGTTTAAAGAATATCTAATCCAAGAGTTCCCATTGCTATCTTTATAAAAGCTGTAAGTACCGACCTTATTATTTTCTTTGAGAGAAAGGGTATTTGCAGTATATCTAACTTGTTCCGTTTGCGTATGGTCTGTCAAAAATTGGTTAGAGAAAATATCAAAGTCATCGTAGGTCATTACTTCATATCGGCTATATATATTCATCTCTGTTCCTATAACAGCCAGAAAGGTAAATTGAACAAGAGCATAGAAAAATAGCCCGTAAACCATTTCCAATAAAGTAAATCCGGATCTTTTATTAATCATATTTGACATATTTAGATTTAACATTGTCAGCTTTAACTTTCGCCTATTTAATTTATTCTTGAATCTTAAATTCTGTGAAAAAACCATTCCGCTGATCCTCCAATTTGCCTTCTTCCAGATTGATTTCTATCTCTTCATGTATGCTTGCTCCAAATTGAACAGCATTTAATTGATGAAACTGTTCCCGACTCTGGCTTAAGGCCTTTTCACTTCGTCTCAGGTTTTCAAGTTGCATCTGCTGGTTTATGACAAGGAGGAGGACCATAGCCCCCATTAAAGACAGTCCAATGATAGATTCGATGAGCATAAACCCATGCTTCCCCTTTTTATTATTAGCATTATGAATCAATTGGCTCCTTTTCTTCAATAACATAACGCCCTCCGGAAAATTGATAAACAATTGCATAATACTTCGTTGGTGTTTTTAAGGTTATCGTTTGTGGTCCGACAGTTCCTGACGTGGAAAACTCAAATCTTTTATAATGCACAAACTTCGATTCTTTTGGAAACACAAACGTCGTATCTCCTGGTGAAGGCCGTAATAGATCAGCTCGAAATTCCACTGTATTGCCAGAAAAAGTCACAAAATGAATACCTTTCCTAACTATTGTCATTTTATGCACGTATTCAAAGTGTTGCATGACATTACGCATCATTACTTTTGATTCATAGCGAACAATAGCGTCTTTTGCATATGGGACCGCAAGTATTAATGATAATGACAGTGCAAATAAAACAAGTATCATTTCCAGAAGAGTAAATCCCGACTTCTTTTTATGTTTTTTCATCAAAATCTACTCCTCTTAAAATGATGTCGTAATAATTCCTAAGGGGTAACAGCTTCTTTTGGAATAGCATTATATTTTTCTAATTGATCCTTGGTGATATAACCTTCGTTTGCTAGTACTTCCGCCGTGACACTTGCTTCATCATGGTCTAGTAAATATAATTCCATCTGTGTTTCAACCGTTTCGACTAAAGCTGCGTTAGTTTTAGACTCTACATTTTTTGTTTGCTCGGACATGTTTGGTATAATTATAAGTAACAAGGCTGCCACAATAAATAAGACCAGAACCATTTCTATAAGCGTAAAACCTTCTTTTCTACGACGCTTTCGAATAAAATTAACCAATACTTTTTTCATGATAATTCCTCCTTAGATTGTTTCTAACATCGTTAACATTGGTAACATTAAAATTAAGTAAACCAAGACCACACAGATTGCAACACTCAAAAACAAAATGGATTGTGCTATCTTTATCTGTTGGTCAATCGTTTGATACAAAAGCCTTAAAACCCTCTGACTATATAACCTTGTCTTAATCGCCAATTGATTTAATAATTCTCCCTGAATAACTATTGCTGGAAATTCACGGGTGAACACATCGGCAGCTATCAAACTATCCGCAAATGACACACCTTGATAATATCTTTCGTCTAAGTACTCACCAAAGGCTTGTAAGAATGCAACTTCTTTTTGTTTAATTAATGACTCGGTAATTTGCCGTACTGAATAGCCTATTTTAAATAGTTGGCTAAATTCATAAGCAAAAAACTGAGTGTAATAGAGCCTAAATAATTTCCCAACCATTGGTAATTTGACATATAACCTTGCTCTTACTAATGGATTAGTTTGCTTCCTCCATATAAGATAGATGATGAGTATGACTAACAGCAAAATTAAAAATCCTATCATTATCCAGTGCAACTCTTGTAAGAAAATCAATAGATAACTCAGTAACCCCTGTCCCTCACCTACTGACATAGAAGCCAATTGTGGCAAAAGAAATATGCGCAAGCCAAATAACATGCCAATCATCAATACCATTAAAGCAATTGGATAAAGCATCACCACTTTTAACTTTTGCATCTGTTGATCACGTTCTTGAATGTACTTAGCAATCGTTTCTAGCCCTATACCAAAATTGCCGTAAGCTTCTGCTACTTGAATTTGATATGCTACGTTACCCTTAATTTTCATTTCATGTATAACTTGGTAAAAATACTGGCCAGATGAGAAACCGGCTGCCATTTTGCCAAAAGTCACTTCCTGCTTAGGGAAAATAGTCTTTAAGAAAGAAAATATTTCAAGCATCGGAAAACCTTCTTGAAGCATTTCTGCGATATATAAAAGTACAGTCGCCTGTAAATGCGGTTGCCAAGTGCTAGTAATTTCAGTGTTCGCTAATTGTTTCCAGTTGATATTCTTCCATGATGGACTGGGTGATGTAGCCATGATCATAAGCCTCCTTTAATAGTAGATTTAGTGATTTAAAATCATTTGGATAGCTTTGATTTAAAACGAAACTACTCAGCTGGTCACCGTGTAGTAACTCAAATAAGGCTAACTTCTCAGTTGCAATAATTTCTGGATCAAGAACAAGAGGGACTAACCTTTGAGCAACAACTAATAATAAGGTCTGGACCAATTGTTCGTTAGTGATCCCTAATTCTTTCAATCGTCCGATAACACCAAAAGTATTCTTAGCATGAATAGTGGCTAAAACCAGATGACCAGTCAGTGAAGCGCGGATTACCATTTTGGCTGTTTCTTCACTTCTGATTTCACCAATTAGAATAATATCAGGATGGTGACGCAAACTAGCCGTCAGCAAACGGTCATAAGTAATATCCGCCTTTTCATTGACTTCAGTTTGCAAAAAAGCGGGTTCTTTAATTTCAATGGGCTCTTCGATGGTAATAACTTGACTGGCTTTTTCTTGATAGGCATTCCTGAGCAGTTGATAAATGGTCGTTGTTTTCCCAGAAGAAACTGGGCCTGAAAATATTATCAAACCACTTTTGCGCTTCATATATTTGTTCATAGTGTCATAAGCTGCTTGATTCATGTGATTGGATTTAAAATCACTGGTCACCTTGTCATGGAAAACACGGATAACTAAAGATTCATGCATGAGATAATTAGAGATTGACGATAATCGCAATTCGATTTTGTCGTCTGCCAGGTCATAGACAATAGCACCATCTTGGGGCATACGTTTCTCACCTACATCCATATTTGCCATGTACTTTAACAACCTAATCAACTGACTCCCTGTTTCAAATTCAAGGGTTTCCTGCAATATTAATTGATGACCGTCTCTTAGAAAAATATGATACTTCTGTCCTTCTGGGAGAATGTGGATATCATCGGACCGTTTAAATATCGCCATCGAAATCATCTTGTCTATCATTTCTTTCAACCTACCACCTCCATTTATTTTCAGGTCATATAATTTATACGAAGAATTCTTGAAAAGTAGCTTACGAAATTAAAATAATATGCAAAAAAAAGCGTACCTCAAAATTTTGCGCACTTTTGCATGATAGGCCCCCGTTTTAATTTTGAATTTTTTTTGAAATGATATAATTTAAGTTAGGTCATAAAAATGGCACTAAAAAAAGGGAGGGAACTGCAATGGATGACATCGTAAATCGTTTATATGAAATTGAAAATGCGGCTAAAAGTGCAGAGAATACGGTTCAAGATCAAAAAATGAAAATTAAAAGATCTTTTGATGATAAGAAACGTGATTTTTTACAAGCGGCTAATGATGCTTATGCTAAAAAAATCGAAACAGCAAGAGAATCGTTTAGTTCTGAGGACTATGAAACTTCTCGTAATCTTAATGCCAAATTTTCCCGTAAAATGCAACGCATTCAAGATATTCTTGACAATGAACACGGGCTTTATGTAGACGAGTTCATGGAAAAAGTAACAAAGCTTGGAGTCGATGAAATTGGATAACTATACTGCTATAGACACAAAAATTCGTGGTATGCGGAAGCATTTACTAACTAGTGAGAAAATTGAAGCTCATGGGGATGTTCGTACATTAAATGAATTGTACGCATTAATCACTGAAAATCCTTCTTACAAAAAGGCAGCAGAATTACTAAAGACTGATGTCTCTTCGCGAGAAGATATTGAGTTGATGCTTAATTACGGCAATTTCTTTGAATTTTTAAAGATATATCGATTTGCCTCTTTACAACAACGTGCTTTCCTAAAGCGATATGCAATGTTTTTTGAGGCTTGGTTTATCAAACATACCTTAAGAACCGTCGTAAATCGTGGTGAAACAACCGTCATCATGAGTCCAATCACCCATTATCTTGATGATAATCGCGGATTCAAAACGACAGATTTGATTATGGCAACTGATGTAAAAGCAGTTGTGGATGCACTTGCTGACACCATTTACGGACCTTTTTTTCAACAATATAGTAACTTATTTAGTCAAAATGACTATGAGCGCTATGAATTCGAAATTGCTTTTGACCAATTTGTCATTCAACAAATTTGGCAAGGCGGTAAAAAATATCTAACCGGTGAGTCATTAACAGGTTTTAAAAGACTATTCGGCGCCCGCTTTGATATCTTAAATATTTTTACAATTTATCGTTTGAAATTCCTCTACCAATTAAGTGACAACGAAGTGACTTCTGCTCTAGTGGATGCTCATTATCGCCTAAATGATGAGTATGTTGATCGATTGCTACAAGCACCTGATATTCGAAACTTCGAAATTACGGTTGCTGAACTTGGTTATGGTGACATTTTTGAACATTTATCAACAGATGAATCCCTACAAAAATATGAGGAAGAATTCTTAAGATCCTTACAACATCATCTTGCGACTAGAGCACCAAAATCTATGTACGCAATTATCAATTATTTAGAGGATAGTCGTCATGCTTTGTTGATGTTAGAAGAATTAACCGAACGAATTACATATAAAAACATTTCACCTATAGAAAGGAGTTTAAATCAATGATAACCGAAATGCGCTTAGTCAATATTACCGGTCCTCGTGACGATATTGACCGGATGGCGGATCGTTATTTGACCCACTACCCTATCCATTTAGAAAATGCGTTGAAGGAGTTGTCAGAGATTCGAACACTTCGTCCCTATACAAGTCCAAACCCTTATGAACCTTGGGAAGAACGAATTGATAACTTATTAGACTACACAAACGTTGAGCATGGTAAAGACATTCACTTGGATAAACCCATGACCTTTGATGAAGCAAAAGCTTTAGTAAACGAAGTTGAAGAAAGCTTACAGCATGAACGAGAAGCCATAGCTAAAGTGCAAGCAGCACATGATGAAGCCAATGAAAACTTGTTAATGTTTAGACCTTTCCAATCAATTGACTTCAACTTAGATAAAATTTACGAAATGAACCACATTAAATTCCGATTCGGTCGTTTCACTCGTGAAAACTACCGGAAGTTCGAAAAGTATGTGGAAACAATGGTACCAGCCATCTTCGTAAAGAGTGAAGAAACTGAAAAATACGTTTACGGTGTCTACTTCACACCTGATGAAGCGCGCCAACGTGTTGATGCCCTTCTATTCTCACTAGCTTGGGAGCGGATTTACCTACCTGAGGAAAGTGGTAGTTTCCGTGAAATTACACATAAATATCAGAATTTAGTCGAAGAGACAGAGAGCCAATTAATTCAATTAAAACGAAAAATGCGTGCTTTAGTTACACCAGTGGCGCCAGATTTATTAGCGGCTAAGAGTCGGTTAATGGATTTATCTCAAGCTTTTGGTGTTCGTAAATTTGCAGCAATTACCCGTGAGGAATTCGCGCAAAAAGAAACACGTTACTTATTAATCGGTTGGATGGCTGAATCTGATGCCCAAAAATTCAGCGATGAAGTGAAAAACGATCCAAATGTGACGATGTATATCGAAGATGACGATGACGATGACAACAGTCATTTGAATCCACCTACAAAAATGAAGAACAATTTCCTAATCCGCCCTTTTGAGTTACTAACCAAAATGTACGGCGTTCCAAACTACCGCGAAATTGATCCAACAACGATCGTAGGTATTTCGTACTCTCTTCTTTTTGGTGCCATGTTCGGAGACGTGGGTCAGGGATTAATCCTTTTTCTAGTAGGTCTTGTCGGATTTTTCAACAAGAAATTACGCCCTATCGGTATGTTAGCGCCAATTGGATTAAGTTCAACTATCTTTGGTTTTCTTTACGGATCAATCTTTGGATTTGAAGATGTTATCCATGCATTATGGCTACATCCTATGACACACATGACAGACATCCCCTTCTTCGGAAGCTTAAATACAGTATTTATCGTTGCAGTCGCCTTTGGTATGTTCATGATCCTCGCAACAATGATCGTCAACATCGTGCAACGCTTTAATGCAGGAGAAAAATGGGAAGCCATTCTTGATAAGAACGGTATTGCCGGATTCATTTTCTACTTTGTATTAGTAGCTATGTTAATCCTTTACATGTCTGGACACACAATTCCAGCAATTGGCATCTTAATCGCTATCCTAGTTTTAGCATTAATCACAATTGCCTTTAAGGAAGAAATCATTCACAAGTTGGAAAACCATAAAGAGAAAAATGGTGACAACATCGTGATTAAAGCATTAACGATCTTCTTTGAAACATTTGAAACCCTATTAACTTACTTCTCTAACTCAATTTCATTCGTCCGTGTGGGTGCGTTCGCTATTTCCCATGGTGCGATGATGAGTGTGGTATTGATGTTTGCAGGTGCTGAAAATAGTGGCAACATTAACTGGTTGGTCATTATCTTAGGTAACTTATTTGTAACTAGTTTTGAAGGATTAGTCGTGGCAATTCAAGTATTACGTCTTGAATTTTATGAAATTTTCAGTCACTTCTATCGTGGCGATGGTATTGAATTTAAAAATATTTGGATTAAAGATTAAAGGAGAAAATAAAAATGACAACAGAATTATTAATTAAACTGACAATGGTTGCAACTTTCGTATTAGGTTTCGTATTACCATTTGGTTACTTCTATACAGGCAAAAAAACAAAAAATCGTTACAAAAAATCGTTAACTACTAACGTAGTATTCGTAGTAGCTGGTATCCTAATTGCTATCGTATTAGCTTACAACCCAGAAGTTGCTTTAGCATCAACTGGTGCTGCTGCAGAAACTATCGGTGACGCTGCTGGTTTAGCAACAGGTCTTGGTTACATCGCTGCTGCCTTATCAACTGGTTTATCATGTGTTGGTGGTGGTATCGCCGTTGCCTCTGCTGCTTCAGCTGCCCTAGGTGCTATTTCAGAAGATGGTTCAATCTTCGGTCGTTCATTAATATTCGTTGGTCTTGCTGAAGGGGTTGCTCTTTACGGTTTGATCATCTCATTCATGATTTTAGGTCAACTATAATGAAAGCTTACGTAATCTGCGATAACTTAGACACTTTGACTGGATTGCGATTAGTAGGTATTGAAGGTGAAATTGTAAAGTCTGCGGAATTTGAACCTGCCTTTAAACGTGCAATAGCAAATAAAGGTATAGGCATTCTTTACCTTTCGCCTTCTCTAATTGAAAGCAATCAAGACCTTGTAAATGATGTTCGCTTTAACCAAGCAACACCACTTATCACTTCAGTCTTAGGTGCAAATGAATATCAAAATGCGACCAATACCATTGCAGAAACAATTCAACATGCAATCGGTATCCAATTATAGAATGGGAGTTTTAAGCAATGGATTTAGAAGATAAATTTGCTTATTTTGAAACGCAAGTCAACCAACAAGCGCAAAATATTATTGACGAACAAGTCAATCAATACAAAGCAACTTTGCAAAAAGACTATGATGAATTTGTGAAAAATACAAATCAAGAGTTTGATGCAAAATTTGAAAACGCCAAAAAAGATATGCGTAAAGAGTTGAATAAAAACATTTCTCAAAGTCAAATTCACTTACAACGTGACTTGTACTTACAAGAAGAAAAGTTGAAAAAATCTCTATTCGCTGAATTCAACGATGCGCTTCAAAATTACATGCAAACAGATGAATACCGCAACCAATTAGTTGTGATGATTAATAACTTAAAAGACTATGCAGAAAAAAATCGTGAAGAGTTGGTCGTTTATATCAACCATTCAGATCAAGGATTGCATGAAACTTTATTAGAAGAAACAAATGCAAATATTCAAATTTCAGACCGTGAGTTTTTAGGTGGCGTCCGTGGCGTCTTGAAAGACCGTCAAGTATTAATTGACTACTCTTTCTCTACCCTATTAGCAAACGTTGAAGATAACTTTACTATCAAGGAGGTTGATGACTAGAATGGCAAACGAAAATTTAATTTATTCAATTTCGGGCCCAATCGTTAAAATTGCTGGTCCAACCGACTTATCCATGCAAGAAATGGTCCACGTTGGGGAAGACAAATTAGTTGGGGAAGTTATTTCCATCAATGAACAAGAAACCACTATCCAGGTGTACGAAGAAACTGCTGGTATTCGTCCTGGAGAACGCGTTTACGGAACAACAATGCCGATTAAAGTGCAGTTAGGCCCTGGTCTAATCAACAATATCTATGATGGTATTGAACGTCCTTTAGTTGAAATTGAAAAACAATCCGGATACATGATCAAACGTGGTGTTCAAGTAGATTCGCTTGATAAATCAACCTTATGGCACGTGAAGCCAGTTGTTAAAGTCGGTGACCAAGTTTCTGGTGGTGGAATTATCGCCGAAATCCCAGAATCTAACGCCGTTACTCATAAAGTGTTGGTACCACCTACAACTGTTGGTGAAGTCGTAGAAGTAGTTGCTGAAGGGGACTACACTATCGAAGATATTTTGGTTAAAATTCGTCGCTTCAACGGTGACATTGATGAAATCAAAGCATATCAAGAATGGCCAATTCGTCAAGCACGTCCTGTTGCTTCTCGTTTCGAGTCAATTACACCTCTTGTAACAGGTCAACGGATTATCGACTCAGTCTTCCCTATCGCTAAAGGTGGTACTGCTGCGATTCCTGGTGGTTTCGGTACTGGGAAAACGACTATGCAACATCAGATTGCTAAATATGCTGATGCAGATGTGATTGTTTACATTGGTTGTGGTGAACGTGGGAACGAAATGACCGAAGTACTTGAAGACTTTTCAAAATTGATTGACCCTCGTTCAAATGCGCCTTTGATGGAACGTACAGTTTTAATTGCCAACACTTCTAACATGCCGGTAGCAGCCCGTGAAGCCTCTATTTATACAGGTTTAACAATCGCTGAATACTACCGTGATATGGGTTATGACGTAGCGATCATGGCCGATTCAACTTCTCGTTGGGCAGAGGCTTTACGTGAGTTATCTGGTCGGCTTGAAGAAATGCCCGCTGAAGAAGGTTTCCCTGCATACTTAGCGAGTCGTATTGCTACCTTCTATGAACGTGCTGGTTACATGCGTAACTTAAACCAATCTGAAGGTTCAGTATCGATTATCGGTGCTGTGTCTCCTCAAGGTGGGGACTTCTCTGAGCCAGTTACCCAAAACACAAAACGTTTCGTACGTTGTTTCTGGGGACTAGATTCAGAACTTGCCCATAAACGACACTACCCTGCCATCAACTGGATGAATTCTTATAGTCAATACGTGGATGATTTAGGTGCTTGGTATACTGCCAACGTTTCTGAAAAATTCCTGGCTAACCGTGCTGAAATGATGGCTCTTTTACATGAAGAAGATCAATTAATGGAAGTTGTAAAACTAATCGGTTCTGATGTCTTACCTGACCATCAAAAATTAGTCTTACAAACTGCGCGTGTCTTCCGTGAAGGTTTCTTACAACAAAACACCTTCCATAAGGTGGACTCATCGGTACCAATGGCTAAACAGGAAAAAATGATGGAAGTTATTTTATACTTACATCATCGGGCCAAATCATTGATCCAATGGGGTATGCCAATGTCTTATCTAAACAAATCAAGTATTTTCACGGATGTCATCAATATGAAATATACTACTTCAAACGATAATATAGCTGATTTTGATCACTACTTTGAAGATATTGATGCCTTCTATGAAAAAGCAATGCAAGAGAACGGTTAAGGGGGAATAATAATGGCAATAGAATATCTAGGATTAAATTCCATTAATGGCCCTCTAGTAGTTGTAGACGGTGTTAGAGGCGCTGCATATAACGATATCGTACGCTTTCGCGTGAATAGCAACGAAGAAAAATTAGGTCAAATTATCACAATGGAAGGCGAGAAAGCTATCATCCAAGTATTTGACTCAACTACTTCAATGTCTCTAGATAATACACATACTCAATTTACTGGTCACGGATTAGAAATCGAACTGGCACCAGAAATTCAAGGACGGGTCTTTGATGGTATCGGTCGTCCAATTGACAATTTAGGACCTGTCCACTCTGACATCAAACGTGATGTCAATGGTGCCCCACTGAATCCAGTATCTCGTGTTTATCCACGTGACTATATTGAGACTGGTTTCTCTGCAATTGACGGGTTAATGACTTTGATTCGTGGTCAAAAATTACCAATCTTTTCTGGTGATGGTATGAGCCACAACCAAGTAGCTGCCCAAATTGTTAAACAAGCCAAATTAGGTGAAGATTCTGATGAAGAATTCGCGGTTGTATTTGCTGCAATGGGAGTAAAGCACGATATTGCTGACTACTTCCGTCGTTCATTTGAAGAGTCTGGTGCCATGGATCACGTAACCATGTTCGTGAATACCGCTGATGATCCCGTTATGGAACGTCTAATCACACCTCGTGTGGCCTTAACTACAGCAGAATACTTGGCTTATGATTTAGGTAAACATGTGTTAGTTATCTTAACGGATATGACTTCTTTTGCTGAGGCCTTACGTGAAGTATCATCAGCAAAACAAGAAATCCCTTCTCGTAAAGGTTACCCAGGTTACCTTTACTCTGAATTGGCGACTATTTATGAACGTGCGGGTATCGTTAAAGGTAAACCAGGTTCAGTAACGCAAATTCCTATTTTGACCATGCCTAACGATGATATCACGCACCCTATCCCTGACCTTACTGGTTATATTACTGAAGGACAAATCGTACTAGACCGTGTAATTGAAGGTAAAAACGTTTATCCACCAGTTGGGATTCTACCCTCACTATCTCGTTTGATGAAAGACGGTATCGGTGAAGGGTTTACCCGAGAAGACCACTCTGACGTAGCTAACCAATTATTCGCTTCTTATTCTGGTGCTAACGAGGCTAAATCTTTAGCTTCTGTTATCGGGGAAGAAGAGTTATCGGATGTTGATAAACTTTATCTTAAATTTGGTGAGTTATTCGAACAAAAATTCGTTGGTCAAGGCCAAGATGAAACAAGAACCATCCAAGAGACATTGGACTTAGGTTGGCAATTATTAGGTATTTTCCCACGTGAAGAATTGACACGTATGGATACTGAAGTCCTTGATAAATACTACAAAAACACAGCTGATGAGGTATTAAACCAACAAACAACTGACAAGCCGCTAGTATAAGGTGGTGAAAATTAATGGATATTAATAACACCCCTACCAAGGGGAACTTAATGCAGATTCAAAAGACATTAGATCTTTCGCGTAACGGTTATCTATTGATGGACCGGAAACGGATTATCTTGATGAACGAGTTGATTGATTTGCTGAATAAGGCTTCCGGTTTACAGGATGACCTTAAAAAGGCTTATGAGTTGGCTTATCATAAATTGTCAATTGCTGCTTATGAAAATGGTATTTTAAGTGTACATGATGCATCAACTAACGTGAGTGTTGAAGACGATATCCAATTAAAAGTACGTAGTGTCATGGGTTCAGAGGTGCCAGAAATTAATTACAAACCTCGACCTATGAAGCCCGCCTACTCATTCTATGACAATACAGTGGCTATTGATGAAGCAAGGATTGCCTTTCGTCGGGTCAAAGAATTGCTGATTCAAATCGCTGAAGTTGAGAATGCGGCTTATCGTTTAGCGAACAACATGCAGAAAACGCAAAAACGTGTAAATGCCCTTCAAAATGTGACCATTCCGCAATTGGAAGGTGCACAAAAATCTATTTCTTCAGCGCTTGAAGAGAAAGAACGTGAAGAATTTACCCGTCTTAAAGTGGTTAAACGTATCTTAAATAGCAAGTAGCAAAAAGATAAAGACGACCTATGTAAACTGGTTTCGCGCCAGTATACTTAGGTCGTCTTTTTGGTTATATAAAAAGTGTCGGCGGAAGTTTCTTTCGAACCTCTACCGACACTATTTGTATTGAATAACTTTATTCAGCTAATTCTGTATTGTAATGTACGTTTTGTACATCATCATCGTCTTCTAATAAGTCGATCAAGTTTTCAAGTTGGCTGGCTTTATCTTCAGGTAGTTCTAACATTGTTTTAGCTACCATTGTGATTTCAGCTTGTGCTAATTTGAATCCTTGCGCTTCTAAGGCGTCACGAACATCAGTGAAGTCAGAAGCTTCTGTAGAAATTTCAAATACTTCATCTGAAGTTGTCATGTCTTCCCCACCAGCTTCGATTACGTTCATTAACATTTCATCTTCGTCAAGGTCTAAACCTTCACGCTCGATCACGATGTAACCTTGACGGTCAAACATGTAAGCAACTGAACCTGATTCACCTAATGAACCACCATTTTTGTTAAAGATAGTACGTATATTGGTTAAAGTACGGTTGGTATTGTCAGTTAAGGTTTCAACTAAAATGGCAATACCGCCTGGTCCATAACCTTCGTAAGTGATTTCATCGTAATCTTCACCAGCGTTGTTACTTGAACCTTTTTCAATCGCACGGTTTACATTGTCGTTAGGCATGTTCGCTGCTTTTGCTTTATCCATAACCAAACGTAAAGATGGGTTTGATTCTGGATCAGGTCCACCCGCTTTCGTTGCTACATAAATTTCACGAGAAAGTTTTTGGAATACTTTCGCCCGTTTAGCATCGGTTGCACCTTTTTTGTTTTTGATTTTACTCCATTTATTATGTCCAGACACGACATATACCCTCTTTCCTGTAATTTTTCACTAGGTTATTATATCAAAATATTGACATCATAGCAATGAAGCCTATTTATTAGGCACCATTACTTCCACATGTGATGGTAAGACTTCGATATCAATTGGTAACGCTGGACCAACCTCACCGTCAATATTCACTTTTACTTCGTTCGCGTCTTCATTAACGACCGAGATAGACACCTTTTTGACGTTATACGTAATCACGTTATTGGCTTCAGAGATATACCCGCCGTTTAATTTTTGTAGCATACCTGGTAATTCAGCTAATAAGTTTTCATCTTTTAAGGTCATGATATGCAATAAGCCGTCATCTGGTGTTGCACCAGCAATCATATTTTCAAATGATCCTACACTGTTTGTTAAGGCAACCACTAGTACTTTGGTTGAGATTTCGATTTCTTTATCGTCGTCTAAGACTAAGTTGTAGGTGTATTGGTTATCGTTTAATACAGCTCTCATTGAGTCACGCACGTAGGCGAAGAAACCAAATTTTGATTTATCTTCACTTGATGTTTCCATTACGGCTGTTGGAATTGATCCAATAGCGGCCACGTTGCAGAAGTATTGGTCGTTTATTTTAGCGATATCAATTTTTCGTGTCTTGAAGTTAGCTAAGTCTTTAGCTGCTTCTTGAGGTTTTAGGCTAATTCCTAAAGCTCGAGCTAGATCGTTGGCTGTCCCAAGTGGAATAAGACCAAATTTAATGGTTGAATCTGTTTCAGCGATTCCTGAAATTCCTTCGTTAACAGTTCCATCACCACCAACGACGACAACAGCTTCATACCCTTCGTCGCTTGCTTCACGAGCCCAGTCTTTGGCGTCGCCCTCTCCTTCAGTGAACTTTGTTTCGACATCGTCGAAGGAAGCAGACAGCGCTTTTTCTAAATCACTTTGAATTTCTTTTCCCGTCCCCTTACCTGATGATGGGTTAATAATCAACCTTACTTTAGACATATTCGCTACCTCCATGTACTTTGTGTTACCTTCATTTTACTAGACCGTTGGCGAATTAGCTATATTTAGCCCTAGATTATTTTGAATACGAATGAAAGCGAGCTAGGTCAATTTTACATTCATTTTACAGAGATGAATTCACATAGCATGTATACAATTGTTTTGATATAATTAATAGCAAATCAGGCTATTTTTACAATAAAATTTGTTATAGAAAAGTGTGTGTATAGTGAAGAAAAACAATGAAGAAAAGAAAAAAATTGGGAATGGGCTGTCTGGGACTGAAAAAGTGATGTTCTATGTGAATGTGGCTTTTAAATCCTTGGCTAAAATATTTCTAGTCTTATTACTTATGCTCTTTCTTGGTGGGACATTGGGTCTTGGATTAGGATCAGGCTATTTCATTGGTTTGGTGGAAGATATGCCAATCCCTACTGAAGAGGAACTTTCTAATGCGGTGGAGAATGCCGGTGAGATTTCGACCATGACTTATAGTGATGATACTGAAATTTCTAGTATTCGCGCTGACTTGGTTCGTGAAAATACTAAACTAGAAAATGTTCGTCCATATATTATTAATGGTTTAGTAGCTACAGAAGATGAGAACTTCTTCGAACATGATGGTGTGGTACCGTCAGCCATTATCCGTGCAGGTGCTTCAACCTTCCTTGGTGTGGGAGGGACTTCCGGTGGTTCAACCATTACCCAACAGTTAATCAAGCAAAAATTATTAACCAATGAAGTGTCTTTTGAACGTAAGGCAAAGGAAATTTTGCTAGCGATGCGGTTAGAAAACCACTATTCAAAAGAGCAGATTCTGCAAGGTTACTTGAATGAATCGCCATATGGCCGTAATCATAAAGGGGAAAATATTGCAGGGATTGAAACTGCAGCCCAAGGGATTTTCGGTGTATCAGCGAGTGAAGTTACTTTAGCACAAGCAGCCTTTTTAGTGGGTATTCCGCAAAACCCATATACTTATACCCCCTTCTTGCAATCCGGTGAATTAAACGATGCTGAATATTTAGAAGATGGCATTATCCGTTCGCATGAAGTCTTACAACGGATGCGGTTAACCAACTATATTACTGAAGAAGAATATCAAGAAGCAATTAATTATGATATTACCCAAGACTTCTTAAGTGCTGGAACTAGCGAAGAAGTACCAGATGAACGTAATTCATACATCTATCAAGCGGTTGAACTTGAAACCATTGATATCTTGATGGAACAAAAAGTAGCGGCTGATGGACTGACTATGGCTGATGTTAATGCCAATGATCAGTTATACAACCAATATTATGCTGAGGCGGAAAATCAAATGCGTAACGGTGGTTTAACCATTAAAGCAACAGTCGATCCCGATATTTACGAGACAATGAACTCAACCGTTCAGGAGTTTTCTGCTTCATTTGGGACTACCTATTATTCAGAATCTACAGATGAAAATGGTGACCCGATTGAAGTCGTAGAACCTGTTCAAAATGGGACAGTCTTATTAGACAACGACACGGGCCAAGTCCTTGGATTTGTTGGCGGTATTGACTTTGATACGAGTCAGGTTGACCACGCCTTTAACTCTCGTCGTTCGCCTGGTTCATCATTCAAACCTCTATTGACTTACGGTCCAGCCTTGCAGGAACAAATTGCTGGTGCAAATACAATGCTTGCCGATACTTACACTCGTATCGTCCAACCAGATGGGGACGTTTATGAACCAACAAACTTTGGGACGACTATTTCAAATGACTTTGTAACTGCTCGCTATGCCCTTTCAACATCTATGAATAACCCGACATTGGCCTTATATAATGAATTATTAAACCAAGGCGTCGACATTCAATCTTATGCCTACAAGATGGGCTTACAGGATGCGATTTCAACTGATGAATTCAGTAACTTAGCCCTATCACTTGGTGGGACAACTACTGGTCCAACTGTATTAGAAAACGCGGCAGCCTTTGCAACCTTTGCAAATGGTGGTGTTTATGTTGAACCTTACCTAATCGAAACTATTACTGATTCCAATGGTAATGTGGTTTACCAGCATCAAACGCAAAAAGAACGCGTCTTTGATGAAGATGTAGCCTATGTAATTGCTGATATCTTAAAAGATGCGACAACTACCGGTGCTATGGCCTCTTACAATTCGCAAATGGATAGTGATTTAGACTGGTTTATGAAGACTGGTACTTCAGAACGATTTAAGGATTTGTGGGCCAACGGTTCAACGCCGAACGTTACCCTTACTTCTTGGATTGGTTATGATAATATCACGCAAACTCGTGATCTATATAGCCAAGCTGAAAATGCCGTATACGGTACGCCAGCTCAACGGTCATTACGCTACTGGACAACCTTGGGTAACCGACTAAACTACTACTACCCGAATACAATGGGGTCTGGTGAAGTCTTAGAAGAACCTGAAGGTGTCCACGAGGAAACAGTAGTGACGGAAACTGGTACGAAATCTGGTAGCTTTGAAGGACCATATGATACAAGTTATACAATTCCTTCATCAGCAGCAACCAACACTGAATTGTTTACCGCTGCCATGGATCCAGAAGAACCAAGCTTTACCTTTGGTATCGGTGGTTCGATGGATGACTACATGAACAAACTTGAAAGCTTCCGGTCTAAGACGAATGCTACTGTAAATAGTAAGGTTCAAGAAGTATTAGAATCCTTTAAATTACGTAGTGAAGAAAATGAACAACGTCGTCAAGAACTTGAAGAAGATAATATTGAACAAGATGGTTAGAAAAATAAATAAGATGGCGCTAGGAAACAACTCTGTCTCCTAACAAAGGAACCCTTCAACTCATTCTTAGTTATTAGAAAGAGTTGAAGGGTTTTTATCCTTCTAAAAAACGTTAATATGGCTGTATCTGAATAAGTTTTTAGAAACACCAGAAGGTATTGAAGAAATCATTCATCATTTGGGGGAAGTACTGATAGAATTTGAAGCCGCGATCAAGTTAGAAACGACAATTCCTAAAGGGCCTATTGTATATAAGTAACGAAGTCGCACTCTCAAGAAACATTGCCATAAATATCTGAATGATTTCTTATCGCACCAATCCGTTAAAAATAAAAATGCGAAGAAATAATCACGCTTTATGATTATCTCATCGCATTTTTATTTTTAGCGCTAGTTATTTTCTAGCCCCGAAATTTCTTTTAAGAAATACCTGGTTTCAAAACTACTTTAATATTATTATCTGCTTTTCTGTCAAATATATCGTATGCTTCAGCGGCTCGTTCCAAGGGCATTGTATGTGTAATGATATCCGATGGGTCGAATTCTCCTTTTTCAATCATGTCATAGATTTTCGGCATCAAGTGGATAACCGGAGCTTGTCCCATTTTAATATTCACATTACGCGTAAAGAAATCTTGGAACGGGAAATTCGTTGCTGGATTCATATAAACCCCAGTTGTTTATGGCAATATAAAAGTA
>NZ_DJUR01000018.1 GCF_002440555.1 Aerococcus sp. UBA6277 | reverse complement strand
AGTCCTATTTGACGAAGAGCCCATAAAAAAAGCCAAGAACTAAAATGGTCTAGTCCTTGGCAATAATTGGTCATATCTAATTTAACGAATAAATGAGAGGACATGGTTCCAGCTAGCTGGGTTTAAGAAATTGAAGGCTGATTGATCAGACGAGATGCTGTACCCAATCAACCCACCGATAATGAATAATAGGAAACCCACAATCAATAACAGTAATCCCCAAAATAAAATCTTCTTCCATGGTTCGTTGATATATTGATGATAATGTTTCATAAAGTCACGACCAATCTAATCTAATAAACTAGCAAGTTCTGCGTCTGATTTACCATCTACATCCACCCGAAGTACATTTGCGCCTAAGGCCTGTAATTTCTTATCGAATGAATGGTAACCACGGTCTAGATATTTCAATTCAGATACTTTAGTCATTCCTTCAGCCTTCAAACCAGCCAAAATTAAGGCTGCTGCTGAACGTAAATCTGAAGCGGCTACTGCTGCCCCTTGTAACTTAGCAGGACCATTCATAATAGCTGTATTGCCGTTAATATTAAAGTTAGCGTTCATTCTACGCAATTCTTCTAAGTGCATAAAGCGGTTTTCAAAAACAGTTTCTTCCATTTCTGAAGTACCCTCTGCTAAAACTTGGGCCACTGTAAATGGTGATTGAATATCAGTCGGGAAACCTGGATATGGTAAAGTTCTGGCTTTTGTTTGATGTAAAACGGTAGAACCTTGCACACGGACACCAGATACGTCTTCAGTAATTGTCGCCCCTAATTCTTTTAATTTAGAAATTAATGGTTGATTGTGTTCTGAAATCGCGTCTTCGATGTAGACATCACCTTCAGTAATGGCTGCAGCTACCATAAATGTTCCTGCTTCAATACGGTCAGGAATGACAGAATGTTCAGTTCCTTCTAGGCTTTCAACCCCACGGATTTTAATGGTATCTGTACCGGCACCTTGAACGCGACCACCCATTTTATTGATAAAGTTAGCTAAGTCGACGATTTCAGGTTCGCGGGCAACGTTCTCAATGATTGTTGTCCCTTCAGCTAATGCAGCAGCCATCATAATATTTTGTGTTGCCCCAACACTTGGGAAGTCTAAATAAATGTTAGCACCCACCAATTTATCAGCGCTTGCTTCAACATAACCTGCTGTAGTTGTCACTTTAGCACCTAAAGCCTCAAATCCTTTAACATGTAAGTCAATTGGACGCGAACCAATAGCGCAACCACCTGGCATAGCAAATTTAGCGTGACCATAACGAGACAATAATGGACCCATTACAACGATTGAAGCACGCATTTTGCTCACAAGTTCAAATGGTGCTTCAGTGGTTAGACCACTAGAAGCGTCCACGATAATTTCGTTGTTTTCTTCATCGAAATCAACTTGCGCATTTAAGTTACGCAATACATCGTTCATTACATATACATCTGATAGTAATGATGCGTTGGTAATGCGACTCTTCCCTTGGTCTGCTAATAAAGTGGCTGCTAATAAAGGTAAGACAGCGTTTTTTGCACCATCAACCCTTACATGCCCTTTTAATTTACGGCCACCCTTAACAATCATGTTTTCCGTCATTTTTATTATCACCTATCTAATTTTATTTATTTGTTTTAAATGTTTATGCTTTGTTTTGTATATCAAGAGTAGCATATACATGTAATTGATGACAATTATAAAGTACCAAACAGACGGTCACCAGCGTCACCAAGACCTGGTAAGATGTAGCCATCTTCGTTTAACTTCTCATCTAATGCACCTGCAAAAATATCAACTTCTGGGTAAGCATCTTGTAAAGCTTTCACACCTTCTGGCGCTGCAACTAAACATACAAATTTAATGCTTTCTGCTTTAACATTACGTTTCACTAGTGAATCAATGGCCATGATAGCAGATCCACCAGTCGCTAACATTGGATCTACTACGATTACTTCACGTTCTTCAATGTCTTGAGGCATTTTGAAGAAGTACTCTTGTGGTTGTAAAGTTTCTTCGTCACGGAACATACCAATGTGACCTACTTTTGCAGCTGGCATCAATAACAGCATACCATCAACCATTCCTAATCCAGCACGCAAAATTGGAGCGATTGCTAATTTTTTACCAGCAATAACGTTTTGAGTTGTTTTAACTAAAGGTGTTTCAATTTCAATTTCTTCCATTGGTAAATCTCGCGTTACCTCGTAACCAAGAAACATTGTAATTTCATTTACCAATTCACGGAAACCTTTAGTCCCTAAATCTTTATCACGTAACATAGCCATCTTGTGTTGCACTAAGGGGTGATCAATTACAACTAATTTACTCATGAATATTTACCTCACTTTTAAATTTTATGCAGCCAATTAATTTTGCTCAAACTCTAGATATTATATAGGACTTGAAAGTCTAGCGCAAGTAAGCTAGGCCTTCAAGTCCTTTAAATGAGATTATTTTAATGGAATTGCTTCAGTTATGGCTTTTACAGATGCACGAACATCAGCGCGAACAGCCTCATCTTGAGGATTTTTAATGATTTTAGCAATCAATCGAGCTACTTGTTCAGACTCCGTTTCTTTAAAGCCACGAGTAGTGATGGCTGGCGTACCAATACGGATACCGCTTGTCTTAAATGGACTTAAAGTTTCATTTGGAATAGTATTTTTATTTACAGTAATCCCAACTTCATCTAAGGCAGTTTCAATTTCAGCACCTGTCACGTCAAAACCGATGACTTTTAGTAATAACAAGTGGTTGTCTGTGCCACCAGATACCATAGGAATGCCTTCTTCATTGAAGACTTTTTCAAATGCTTTGGCATTTTTGATGATTTGCGCTTGGTAGTCTTTAAAGTCGTCTTGTAAGGCTTCGCCGAAGGCAACAGCTTTGGCTGCAATCACGTGCTCTAAAGGTCCTCCTTGGATGCCAGGGAAAATAGCAGAGTTTAATTTCTTAACGTAATCTGCGTTAGCAGTTAGGATTAAACCACCGCGAGGGCCACGTAAAGTTTTATGTGTTGTAGAAGTAACAACGTCCGCATAAGGAATTGGATTTGGGTGTAGACCCGCTGCAACTAAACCAGCAATGTGAGCCATATCAACCATAAAGTATGCACCTACTGCTTTAGCAGTTTCAGCGATTTTTTCAAAATCAATCGTGCGCGCATAAGCTGAAGCACCGGCAACGATTAATTTAGGTTGGTGCTCTTTGGCTAAGCGGTCGATTTCATCATAATCAATGTATTCTTCATCATTTGTGACATTGTAAGCAATAAAATTGTATTTCTTACCAGAGAAATTTACATTTGACCCGTGAGTCAAATGCCCACCATCAGTTAAGTTCATCCCTAAAACTAAATCGCCTGGCTCTAAGAAAGCGTCATATACGGCCATATTGGCTTGTGAACCTGAATGTGGTTGAACATTTGCGTATGCTGCACCAAATAATTCTTTAGCGCGGTCAATCGCCAATGTTTCAATCTTATCTACGACTTCACAGCCACCGTAGTAGCGTTTACCCGGATACCCTTCTGCGTATTTATTGGTTGCAATTGATCCCTGCGCACGTCGCACATCCTCCGATACCCAGTTCTCGCTTGCGATTAGCTCAATCCCATGTTGTTGGCGGTCCATTTCCTCATCTAATAAATCAAAAATAATGTCCTTACTCATGCATCTGCCTCCAGTTTTATTTTTTGATAATATTCCTTGGGGTCTACCTTATCCAATTTTTTTATCTAGATCTATTCTACCACGGTTGAACTCGCTTTGATCAATCGATTGCGATATGCCCCATTTTTTTCTGTATCAGGGTACAATTCGACGACAATTTGTTGAATATTTTTTTGGTCATCAAAAGTTCTTAAAGCTGCGAAAAGCTGTTGTGTAGCGGTTTCTATTGTCGGTCCCAATGATAAAATCGAGGCAACTGAGGTTTTGTATTTTTCAAAATTATTTTCACTAGTTGCCAATGCTACCTTGATCGATTGGCTAGATAGATCAGCTAGTACATTCGCCATTTTATCAGACGAAACGGCCATCACTGGTTGGTTAGGACTGTAGTGAATATATTTCATACCTGGTGCTTTCGGCGCTTCTTCCGCGTTATTGGCAATGGTTCCGCCCATATATATCGGCATGTCTGTCACCACTTCAGCTAGCATTGACTTGGTAATGTATCCAGGGCGCAAAATGATTAAACCTCTTGAATCTGTCAGGTCTAAAACCGTAGATTCCACCCCAATACGAGTTGGTTCAGCATTCACAACACCACCAATAACCCCATCAAAGTCATGCATCACATGGGTTACTTGGGTTGGACTCGGTTTACCAGAAATATTGGCAGACGGACCAACGATTGGAAAGCCAGTTGTGCGAATTAAAGCACGCGTCGTTTCATGATCAGGTAAGCGAATTCCTACTGTATCCATGCCACCAGTCACTATACTTGGAAAGGTATCTGGTTTAACTGGCACTACTAGGGTCAAAGGACCCGGCCAGAAAGCCTTTGTTAATTGGTCGATTAAATCATGTCTTTTTTGGTCATCATCAATCATATAGTCAAAGATATCTACTGGATCAGCAATATGGACAATCAAGGGATTATCGCTTGGACGACCTTTAACGGTATAAACAGACTCAACTGCCTGCTCATTATTAGCGATAGCCCCTAAGCCAAAGACTGTTTCAGTTGGAAAAGCCACCAGTTGACCGTCCTGCAGTAAGGCAGCGCCTTCTTCTATTTCACTTGCTTGAATGATTTTTGTCATTACAGGTTGAACTCCTTTCTCATTTAATTAGATTTATACGTTTTTGTGTTTTTACGAATTTTGGATAACTAGCATGCGGTCATTGCCCGCATAATCTTGGATAATGTTCACCTTGGCGTCCGTCACTCGCAGGCGGTCTTTAGCGCCAGCAAGCAAGGATTGTCCTTGTTTGTAACCAAATTCACCAATAAAGTAACCTGGCTTAGCCAAATAATCATGGATTTGGTCAAATAAACGCCAATAAATTTGATAGCCGTTTTCCTCTGCAAAAAGGGCTAAATCCGGTTCATAGAGGACCGTTGATTTAGACATCACATCCGTTTCATCTGAGCCGATATAAGGTGGGTTTGAAATGATTAGATCAAATTCTTGGCCAAAAACTGGTTCAAATAAATCACCAAGTTGAAAATCAATAACAGCTTTTTTATCCACGGCATTTTCACGGGCAATGTCTAAAGCATCCGGTGAAATATCTGTCGCTGTGACTTGTAGATTAGGAAAATGCTGTTTCAAAGTGATGGCAATAATCCCCGTACCGGTACCAATATCAAGGACCCGTGCATCTTGCGCGATATGCCCCTTTTTGATTAGATCGGCCACAAAAGACACCAAATCTTCTGTTTCTTGTCTTGGAATTAAAGTAGCTGGTGAAACCTTGAAAGTTTCACCGTAAAACCATGCTTTCCCGACAATATACTGCCAAGGATAGTTTTCTTTAGCCACCTTTTCAATAGCCGCTTGATAGGCTTCTTTCTGGTCAGCTGGCATGATGTGCTTACGTTTAAGGACCCAATCTGAAACTGAAAAATCGGCTAGATCAAGCAAGAGATGGTAAGCAATTTCAGCTTCTTGGTTGTTTTCTTCTAAAAAAGAAGAGGCCCAAACCTGGACCTCTAAATACGTTTGATTAATCATTTAACTCCTCTAACTTATTGGCTTGATCGGCTAATAATAAAGCGTCAACGATTTCATCCAATTCGCCTGTCATGATACGGTCCAATTTTTGAATAGTTAAACCAATTCGGTGATCAGTCACACGATTTTGAGGATAGTTGTAAGTACGGATACGTTCTGAACGGTCCCCAGTACCTACTAAGTTCTTACGTTGTGAATCATATTCATTTTGTTGCTCTGAAGCAATTTTTTCGTATACGCGTGAACGTAAGATCATCATTGCTTTATCTTTATTTTGTTGCTGTGAACGTTGGTCTTGCATAGCCACTTGAATACCTGTTGGTTCATGGGTTAAACGAACGGCAGAAGAGGTCTTGTTAACGTGCTGACCACCGGCACCAGAGGCACGGTAAATATCAATACGGATATCACCCTCATCTAAGTCAAAGTCGATATCTTCAAGTTCAGGCATGACACCCACTGTAGCAGTAGATGTATGCACACGACCTTGAGACTCAGTATCTGGTACACGTTGGACACGGTGAGCGCCAGATTCAAATTTTAATTTAGAATATACTTTGTCACCTTGAATTTGTAAGGTAATTTCTTTGAAACCACCGATATCATTACTAGATGATTCAATAACCTCAACGCGCCAACCTTGGCTAGTTGCATAACGGCTATACATTTCATACAAGTCACCAGCGAACAATTGGGCTTCGTCCCCACCTGCTGCACCACGGATTTCCATGATGATGTTTTTATCGTCGTTTGGATCTGAAGGAATCATTAAACGTTTAATTTCTTCTTCAAGACTCTCACGTTCTGCTTTTAATTCTTTCAATTCTTCTTTTGCTAATTCAGTCATTTCATCGTCTGATGACTCTGCTAATAATTCCTCAGTATCTTCAATACCTTGGATCACATCTTTATAGTGACTAAATGTTTCTACTTTCGGTCTTAAATCAGCTTCTTCTTTAGAGATAGCACGGAACCGTTGATTGTCATTAATCACGTCCGGGTCACTCATTAACTCAGTTACTTCCGCATAGCGGGCAATAAATGAATCTAATTGGTCTGTAAACATGCTTTCAACTCTTTTCTATTTCTTTATATAAAACTTACAGTCTATTATCGATATTAAACTAGGTATGACAAAAGTTAAATGACTTACACCTACTTACCTACTATTCACCAGTATTGCGTTCAATATAGATTTTACCATCTTTCAACGGTGGATGGTGATAATGTTTACGACAAACTGGGTAATAGGCTTCATTTCCGCCAATTTGCACTTGCTCACCTTCGTATACAGGTTTACCGTCAGCAACACGCATATTCATAATGGCTTTCTTGGCACAGAACCAGCAGATAGTTTTCACTTCTTCAATTTTGTCAGCTAAAAGCAATAGATATTTAGACCCCTCAAACAAATTATTTAAAAAGTCATTTTTCAAGCCAAAAGCCATAACTGGAATATCTAATTCGTCAACAATACGTGCCAACTGGTAGATATGGTCTTTTGATAAAAACTGGGCTTCATCAATCAGAACACAATAAATTTTTTGGTCATTTTCACGCATATAAGTGGTTAAATCCTCATATACATCCGTTTCCGTCGCGATCGCACGCGCTAATCTTTCTTCACCCACACGACTAGACACATTCCCTATGCCTGCACGGTTATCAACAGCACTGGTATAAACCAAGACATGTTTGTTTTGTTCTTCATAGTTATGTGCTACCTTAATGATTTCAAAAGACTTACCACTATTCATCGCACCGTAACGGAAAAATAACTGAGCCATTTAAACACTCCCATACTTTTTAATATCGATTTACTCAGCTATTCATTTTACTTTTATTCCCGTCACTAGTCAATTTTATTTCATGCCTGCAAGTCAAATTCTCAGTAAAAGTTTAAAGAAATTTTAAATGACAGGAAATTTTTTAGAATCTTGCCCACCTATGGTAAAATTAGCTCATTAAGGGTTCGCCTAAATAGCGGATAGCAAATGATTAGAGGAGTGCCAAAAATGAAATTTAAGAGTCAACTAGCAACTGTAGCTGGCCGTACGAGCCAACAATTATTAAAGAGATTTACAAGCGGTGGTACTTCTCTACCTGGTAAAATTGCACACAAAATTGATCCTGAGATCTTAAAATCCTTAGGTGAGAATTACCGTGTAGTTATTATTACAGGAACCAACGGGAAAACAGTGACCACTGCCCTAACTGTCAATATTTTGAAACAAAAATTTGTTCATGTCATGACTAACAATTCAGGGTCAAACATGCTGCAAGGAATCACTTCATCCTTCATTGAAGACTCCGGTATAAAGACTAAAGATAAAGTCGCTGTTCTTGAAGTGGACGAAGCTTCTTTACGTCATATCACTGAACACATTAAACCAGAAGTGATTTTAACCACCAATATCTTCCGTGACCAAATGGATCGGTATGGTGAAATCTACACCACTTATGACTTTATCCTACAAGGTGCAGCAAAAGCGAAAGACGCTATTCTGATGCAAAATGGGGATGCCCCAATTTTCTCATCACGTAAAGTAGACAACAAGCAAGTTTTCTTTGGTTTTAACACTGAGGACCAATCAAAAGACTTCCTAGCGGACAACAATACGGATGGCGTTATTTGCCCAAATTGTGAGCATGTATTACATTACCACAGCATTACTTACAGCAACTTAGGTGACTACTTCTGTCCAAACTGTGGCGCTAGTCGTCCAACATTGACTTACCAAGTAGAAGAAATCAATGAATTAACACCGGAATCAGCTAGCTTTACAATTGATGGCTACCAATACAGTATTCCAGTTGCTGGACTATACAATGTCTACAACGCCTTATCAGCTTACTCACTAGGCCGTTATTTTGGTGTCAGCCAAGCAGATATCGCTGAAGGATTACAAGGGGCTAAACGTATTTTCGGGCGTCAAGAAGCCATTGACGTGGAAGGTCACGACTTACGAATTAATCTTATCAAAAACCCTGTAGGTCTTAACCAAATCATCGAATTGTGTCTGTTGGAAAAAGCACCATACACCCTAATTTCAGTGTTAAATGACCGCCCCGCTGACGGTCAAGATGTATCATGGATTTGGGATGGCAACTTTGAAAAATTAGCCGAAATGGACAATATTGAAGCTTCTTATGTGGCAGGTATTCGTGTGGCTGACTTATCTAAACGTATGGCAGTCGCTGGCTTTAACCAAGACCAATTAATCCAATTAGAAGATCCTAAAGCCATCATTGATGCAGTGAGAAATGCACCTACTGAAAAAGTCTATATTCTAGCGACTTACACTGCTATGCTTGCGATTAGAAAAGAACTGGCTGAATTAGGTTACGTGAAGGAGCGCATGAATTAATGGAACAAACTTTAAAAATTGCCCATTTATATGGGAACTTAATGAATACATATGGTGATAACGGTAACTTATTGATGTTACAACATGCAGCGAAAGCACAAAACGTTAATGTTGAAACTCAATTAGTCTCTATCGGAGATGAATTTGACCCTAGCCAATTTGACCTAGTCTTCTTTGGTGGTGGTCAAGATTATGAACAAAAAATTGTAGCCCGTGACATCCAATTAAAAAAAGAAGCCTTAACCGAGTATATTGAAAACGACGGGGTAACAATCGGTATCTGCGGTGGATTCCAATTACTTGGAAAGTACTACATCAATGCTGCCGGTGACCGGTTAGAAGGTATTGGTGCCCTAGACCACTACACATTAAATCAAGACAATAACCGCTTTATCGGTGATATCGTGATTGAAAATGACCGTTTTGGACAGACTTATTACGGTTATGAAAACCATAATGGCCGGACCTTTTTAGGCGAAAATACCCAACCTTTAGGAAAAGTGGTTACTGGTTTCGGTAACAACGGTGAAGACCAAACGGAAGGCGTTATGTACAAAAACACCTTTGGGTCTTACTTCCACGGGCCTTTATTAGTTCGTAACGAACAGTTAACCAATGAGATCATTGGGTTAGCCATTAAAAATATGAAAGCCAGATTAGCGAGAGAAAACCAGTCAGCTTAAATTTGAAGTCCCTTTTGCCTAAAAGTAAAGGAGCTATCCTATGTGTGGTCGCTATTTATATGATAAAAATGAGCAAATTCTCTTCGATTATTACGATGAAATTGCCAGTCGTGGTGTTGATTTGACTGCCTTAAGCGATGATACGGTCTACCCTTCAAATCAAGTGGTAACACTTGGTGCTAATCCAGATGGTGAAATCGTCCCTGGCATTACGCGTTGGGGCTTTACAGGATTCAAGCCCAGCCAATTGATGATTAACGCCCGGGTTGAAACAGTCCGAAACAAGAAGACCTTTAAAGCACCATTTGAAGGTCAACGGATTGTCTTCCCTATGTCTGCCTTCTTTGAATTTACTGACGATAAGGAAGCTTACACTTTCTCCGATTCTGGTCGGGTCATTTACGTCGGTGGCTTTTACCGAATTTATCCTGACAAAAAGACCGGGCAAAAACAAGCCGAGTCTATTATCCTTACTACGGAACCTGATGAAGTGGTTAGTCCTATCCACAACCGGATGCCACTTTTGATTCCACAAGCAGATATTGCCAAATGGATTTTAGATGATGACTTTGCCTTCAATTATCAAAAGCCTACACACCAACAATTACAACCAGCAAAAGTATCATGACATTTGAATAAGATGCACTCAAAAAGCGAGCCGTTTAGATTAAAACGACTCGCTTTTTTGATGCACATACGTGCTTATTCAAATTCACCTTTAACAAATTGTGAATTATAAAGGTTATAATAGAAGCCTTCTTGAGCTAATAATTCCTCGTGGTTACCTGTTTCAATGACATCACCATGGTTCAATACAATAATGTTATCTGCATCTTGAATGGTTGATAAACGGTGGGCAACAACAAATGAAGTCCGCCCTTCAAGTAATTGATTCATGGCTTTTTGAATGAGTTTTTCTGTACGGGTATCAATTGATGATGTTGCTTCATCCAAGATTAAAATCTCCGGATCAGACATGAAGGCCCGAGCAATCGTCACTAATTGACGTTGACCTTGAGAAATATTAGACCCATCTTGGTTGATAATGGTGTCATATCCATTTGGTAAGGTTCGCACAAAGTCATCTACATGGGCAGCTTTTGCGGCACGAACCACTTCATCACGTGTCACATTTGGATTGTTTGACCCGTAGGCAATATTGTCTGCAATAGACCCATTAAATAGCCAAGTATCTTGCAATACCATACCCATTCGTGAACGTAATTCTTCTTGGTCAATATCTCTTGTATCTACACCATCATATTTAATAGACCCACCAGAAATATTATAGAACCGTTCAATTAAGTTGATAATAGTTGATTTACCGGCCCCTGTAGGTCCTACAATCGCCACCATTTGACCTGGCTCAACGGTTAGGTTGAAATCAGTCATTAATAGGTTCTCTTCGCCTGGTTGATAACCAAATTGGACGTGGTCGAAAATCATCTTATAGTCTGTTTCAATAGCTGGTTGACCAGAAGTTACTTCTTCCATTTCTTCAACGTCAAGGAATTCAAAAATACGTTCGATAGATGCTACCATCCGTTGTAATTGGTTGATCATGTTGGCCGTTTGTTTTAATGGCTCTGATAGGATTCCCGCGTATTGTAACATGGCTTGAACGTCCCCAATTACCATAGTACCGTTAGCTACTGAGAAACCACCGACGATAGCTACCGCTACGTAACCAAAGTTTTTCGCTAAATTCATCAACGGCATCAAAATACCCGAAATGAATTGGGCTTTCCAAGAAACCGCATAGTATTCGGCTGATTTTTCTTCAAACTGAGCAATTTTACCTTCATTTTGGTTGAAAGCATTATTTTCAATTTGACCAGAATAGTTTTCTTCGATATAGGCATTCATATTCCCTTGCACCCTTTGTTGGGCAGCGAATAGTCTTTGAGATACCGGTGTAATAGACAGCATAACAATTGTAGATAGCAAAATAGTTCCTGCTGCAATTAAGGTCATTTTTGAACTAATTAATGTCATCATCGTGATAGTTAGGACAAATTGCGTACTAGACATCAAAACCTGTTGCAAGGTTTGTTGTAGTGACATAGCAATCGCTTCAACGTCATTGATGGCGCGTGACATGATTTCACCATTTGGCGTTGAATCTAAGAATGAAATCGGCAGACGGTTTAATTTCGCCCGCATATCATTTCTTAAGTCTTCAATTACGCGTTGGGCAGTGCGACTTAATAAAGCCCCTTGTAAAAAGTTAAATAAAGCACTAATAAAGTAAAAAGTGACTACTTTAGTTAAGATTTTTGCTAAACCAGCATAATCAATGACGTACATTTGCTGTCCATCGACGTTTTGCAAGCCATTACTTACCCCATCGGTAATTAGCGTAGTTGCTTGACCTAAAATACGTGGTGACACAATTTGAAATGTGGTTGCTAGGATAATTAGGACAATAATCAATAAGAATGTCCATTTACGACTCGCCATATATTTGATGAAGCGACCCAGGGTTGACCAAAAGTTTTTCGGTTTATGACGGCGGCCTTCTAGTTTTTTTCTGTTATTCGCCATTAGTTCGCCCCCTTAATTTGTGATTCGACAATTTCTCGGTAAATATCATTTGCCATTAATTCATCATGGCTACCGATACCAGAAATTTCACCCTTATCAAGGACTATGATCGTATCTGCATCACGAATAGTTGAAACACGTTGCGCAATAATAATTGTTGCTGCATTTTCAGTCACTTCTTTTAAAGCCCCTCGTAAATTACGGTCAGTGGTGTAATCTAAGGCCGAGAATGAGTCATCGAAAAGATAAATGTTTGATTGTTTAACGATGGCACGGGCAATACAAAGTCTTTGCTTTTGTCCACCTGAGAAGTTATTCCCACCTTGGGCCACGTGGGCATCTAAACCATCCGGCAAATCGCGAACGAATGATTCGGATTGAGCAATGCGTAAGGCATACCAAAGTTCTTCATCGGTAGCCTCACTGTTACCATACTTCAAGTTTTCACGAATGGTCCCTGAGAATAAGTTGGCTTTTTGCGGTACATAGCTGACCAGATCACGCAAATTATTCAATGATAAGTCGCGCACATCTGTATCATTGACTTTAACAGCACCTTTAGTTACGTCTGAAAAACGTAAGAGTAAGTTGGCAATCGTTGTTTTCCCAGAACCAGTACCCCCAATAATGGCTAAGGTTTGCCCTGGTTTCACTTGGAAGTTGATGTCGTCCACTACATTATGCTCTGCGTTACCAAATTTAAAGGCAACGTTTTCGAATGTTACTTCACCAGGTGCTTGACGGTCAATAGATACTGGGTTTTCAGGTGACTGAATAGTAATTTCAGTATCCAAAATTTCGTTGATCCGTTGAGCAGACACTTGAGCACGCGGTAAAATCACGAAAATCATCCCTAACATCATGAATGAAAACATGATAATGAATGAATAATTGACAAATGAAAGGATGACCCCAACACTTAGGTTTTGAGCGGCCACTAAATGGGCACCGCGCCATGATAAAGTAATGTTTGTTAGTGATAGAATTGTTGTCATGATAGGCATTAAAAAAGACATCCGGAACATTGCTTTAATCGCTGTATCCGCATAATCTTTATTGGCTTCAGCAAATCGTGCTACTTCAAAATCTGATTTGTTAAAGGCTCTTACAACACGTACACCTGTTAATCCTTCCCGGAAAATAAGGTTCAAATTATCAACCTTACGTTGCATGGATTTAAAATATGGTGACACAATGCGTAAAATAATAAAAATTAATAAGGCTAATACTGGACCTGAAACTGCATAAACTAAACTCAATTCTGGACTAGCTAATACAGCCATCACGACAGCTGCTAGCAGCATGGCTGGTGAAAGTAATACCATACGCATAATCATCATGACCGTCACTTCAATCTGTTGAATATCGTTTGAAGAACGCGTAATCAATGAGGCCTCACCATAGGTCCCCATATCTTCTTTTGAAAACTGCAAAACTTTTGTATAAATTTCATTACGCAATTTTCTACCCAAGTCTTGGCTAGTACGGGCAGAAATATATACTGAAATCCCTGCAGAAATAATGACTAAGATAGTAATCAAGATCATCTGAGCACCAATGCTGTAGATAGCCTGCATGTCTCCTGCCGCAACACCCTCGTCGATAATGCGAGCGGTCTGCGTTGGCAATAGTAATTCCCCAATAGCCTGTGTTAAGGCAAAGACAATTGCCCCGAACATAGCCCAAAAGGGAATTCGTTTAATTAAACGCCACATCTAATTCCTCCTCTTATGTTTTATAATATAAACAATGTGAATATTGCTTCAAGAGGGCATTATACCCCCTTTTCTCTCATTACACAAATAAAAATTACTTGCCGGGTGTATCCTCTGAAATGGTCTCCTCTAATATGCTTTCATCTTCTGAATATAAGCCGGAAACGCGTTTATACCAAGCAAAGAAGTGGCTAAACATGACTTTGATGACGGCGTAAATTGGAATGACGAATACAACCCCCGCAACCCCGAAAATTGATCCTGCTGAAATTAATAAAAGCATGATGGTGACTGGGTGAATGGCCATATTGGACCCCAAAACTTGTGGTGAAATCACACGACTTTCAATCGTCTGCTCAATAGCGAATACAATCAAGACTTTTACAATCATCATTGGTCCAACTACAATCGCGACAATAATGGCTGGCACCATAGCTAAGAATGATCCTATATAAGGAATGACATTTAAGAAACCTGCAGCAACCCCAATAATTACTCCATAAGGTAGGCCAACAATTGAGTAACCCACTACAAACATAATGGCTACCCCAATCGCGACAATAATTTGTCCACGGATATATTGGCTAATTTGTAAATTCATATCGCTTAATAGGCTTAAGGTCGCCTTACGAATTTTAATAGGCAGAAATTGCGCGACATATGTGGGCAATTTGTGACCGTCACGTAACATATAGAACAAGATAATCGGTGCGGTAAAAATAGCTACTGCTACCCTGGTCACTGTCCCTACGATAGACGAGACACTTGTGATTGCTGAATTAGCAATGCTCTCCCAATTAAATGATGACAGGTCTAATACATCATTCATAGCTGATTGGACCACCATATTCACTTGGTCGTACCAATCACCGCGAATCAAGGTTTGTAAGCGACTTTGATAGTCTGACCAAATAGTATCCCAGTTGTTGATCAAATTACGCCCTTCATCTGCTACTGTTGGGATTAAGGCAATAAGGCCTGTAACGACCACCGCAATCAGTATTAAAACTATTGCTGATCCCCAGGTTCGGTGGAGTCCCTTTTTTTCGATTTGATTCACTAAAGGCACTGTCAAATAGTAGAAAATAGCTGCCACGATAATAGGTAGTGAAACATATTGGATAAAGGAAATGGCGGGGGCTAATAGGTATGAGACTCGGCTAAATAGGCTCATGAAAATGACAATTAAAATACCGACCATCAAGGCGCTAGTATATCGATTATTTAAAATATATTTGAAAAACCAGGATTTTGAAAAAGCTATCTGCTCTTTTGATGGTGATGGATCTTTCGTTGATGCTGTTTCCTCTGATTTGATTTTATCGTTCATGACATCGCCTCCTGTTATGCATAAGTCTATTATAGCAAATATTTCTTCCTATATAAGTGCCTAAACAATCAAAGTGTAGCCGTTTTTGGTGTTAATAAGAGCGTTTTCTTGTATAATGAGATTATCTTATGAAAGAAGGGATTTTTATTATGGAAACGATTTATGTATCTGGCTATACACGTGAAGACAATAAGGGGATCCATACCTTAACGTTAAATGCTGATAAGAAAGCTTTTGAAGCAAGTGAATTGATTATTGAAGAAAACAACCCTACTTACATTACTTTATCAAAAGACGGCAAACATCTATTCACTTTAAGTGACGGTGATGAGCCCGGTGTTGCCCATTACGAAAATAATGATGGGCAATTTGCCTTTAAAGACCGTGTGAAAGTATTTAACGAAAATGGCTGTTACTTAACATATGATGAAGAAGCAAAAGTTCTTTATGATGCTAACTACAAAAAAGGTGAATTAGCAGTGATTAAAGTCAACGAAGATGGTACATTGACTGTAACGGATGTCATCCAACATACTTCACCAGTTGGCCCGCATGAAAACCAAGACTTTGCCCATGCCCACTTTATCCATCCAACAAATGACCACAAATACATTCTTTCTTGTGATTTAGGAACTGATGAAGTGCACACTTATACACTTACCGATGATAACAAATTAGCTGAAGTGAGTGTCTACAAAGCGGCGCCTGGTACTGGCCCACGTCACCTTGCTTTCCACCATTCTGAACCAATCGTTTACCTTTTAGGGGAATTGGACTACACAGTTGAAGTGTTAAACATTCAAGAAGATGGTTCTTTGATTGCTGGAAACCGTTATGACACGATTCCAAGCGATTGGACTGAATTCAATTCATCAGCAGCGATTCGTTTATCAAGTGACAACAAATTCTTATACGTTTCAAACCGTGGTCACAACTCAATTACTGTTTTTGAAGTTTCAGAAGATGGGCAAAGCTTAACTGAAATTCAAAATATTTCAACTGAAGGTGATTTCCCGCGTGACTTCAACTTCAATGTCGATGAATCATTTGTCATCGTTGGTCACCAATTCCAACCACAGATTTCATTATTTACACGTGACCAAGCAAGTGGTTTATTAACCTACGTTGATCATACAAACATTAATGAAATCGTTTGTGTCACACCAGCTTAAAGGAGTTCAACCGTTCATGTATCATTTAGCAGCCAGTCAAATAGACGAAAAGCAACAATATAAATTGCTATCTGGTGCCATTGTACCCCGACCAATTGGTTGGATTACTAGTGAAAACAAAGAAACGGGTGTCATCAATTTGGCACCCTTTTCCTTTACTAGTGGTGCCGGGCAAAAGTTGCCCTTAATTTCAATGGCTATTCTTCGAAAAGAAGATTTTTCCATTAAAGATACCGCCCGCAATTTATTAGACCATCCTGAAGGTGTGGTGAATATTGTCAGCAAGTCCTTCATTGATAAAATGAACGCTACCGCTGCCAAAGTTTCAGCAGAGGTCAGTGAATTGTCCCTCGCTGATATTCAAACAGTTAATTCACTGACTGTGAGCCCACCAGGTGTGGCTGATGCTTTAATTCGCCTTGAAGTAAAAGTCTACCAGTATATCCCAATCCGTGACCGCAAGGACCATATCATCACTGATATGTTCATACTTGAAATTACCGACTATCATTTAGATGCATCGGTATATGACGAGGAAAAAGGCTATGTCTTGTACGAAGAGTTAGCCCCTGTTGCCAGATTAGCCGGCAATTTGTATACGGATATCACAAAACCTTATGTATTAGAACGACCGGAATAAAGTAGGTGTGACAAAAGTCGTTAAGAGTCGACGCGCTGGACCAAAAGGCCGAACAAGTACAGCCCAGTAATTGGCGGGTTTTGAAAAATCTCCTGAGAGTTTGACTTTTATAGCCCGACATAACGGCTATTGTTAGATAGAAAAAAGAGGCGTGACAATTATGTGAACTGCCCCCTGTCAAGTAG
>NZ_DJUR01000012.1 GCF_002440555.1 Aerococcus sp. UBA6277 | reverse complement strand
ACTTTATCCTTGTCTGGGCGTTCAGATTGCTTCCTAATATAGTGATAAGTTGCCTTTGGAAAACCAGTAACTCTCAAAATATCAACTAGTTTGAATTTATTAATATTATGGAGATTGTAGATTGCTTGAACTATTTGTTTCTTTGTTGCTGTTTCTCTGCTTCCTGCAATCTCCCTAATTCCTTTAAAAACGCATTCTCGATTCTCAAATCACGATTTTCGTTTTCAAGTTGTCTCAGATGCTCAACGTTTACATCTTCTCTAGTTATATTCTTTGGATCCTGAAATACTTTCTTATCAGCTTTCTTCCGTTTACCCATTTTCGGTGGCCTACCTCTCTGATTTGATAAGCCATCGACGCCTTTCTTGAGGATAGTAGTGCGCCAATTACAAATTAAACTAGGGTTATTCATCCCTAATGAATTGGCTACTTCTCGATAACTCATCTCTGTTGTTTCATACAATTTTACAGCACTAAGCTTAAAATCAACAGCGTAATGAGTTTGATTCTTAATACGTTTCAGTCCTTCGATGCCAAATTGTTGATAGCTATTAACCCATATTTTTACAATAGAATCTTGTATATTATATTTCTTTGCTACCGCTCGGTAGCCACCGTAGTTCCCTAGATAATGTTTTACAATTTCCAATTTAAATTCTAGTGAATATTTTGCCATAAAAATAAACCCCCAAAAGTTAGATTTTTGGTCTAACTTTTGGGGGCCTCTACAGATCTAGGGATTTTTTTGTGTTGTTAAGTTTTTTAGATATGTTATTCAGTGACGTTGTATGTAGCTGCGCGGTAGTATTGTGCAACCCCATTTGGTTGGTTGATGACGTTTTCCAAGGCTGGGTCAATTAGGTTTGCGTAGGCTCCTTGGTAGATTGGGCTGACTGCTGCAGCGTCTTCTACTAGGTATTTTTCAGCGGCTAGGAAGTTGTCCCAACGTGCTGCTGGGTCAAGTGCGTTAGTCGTTTTGGCTTCGGTCATTAATTCATCGTAAGTGGCGTCTGAGAAATCACCTGATGATAATGATGATCCAGTCACGAAGTAGTCAAGGAAGGCAGTTGGATCGGCATAAGACGGGTTATAGGTACCGTATACGATGTCAAATTCGCCTGTTCCTGTGATTGCTTGACGGGATTTTAATGGTACGTTACGTACGGTTACTGTTAAACCTGGTAGGTTGGTTTGAAGTTGGGCTTGTAGGTATTCTGATGTGGCTTTTGATGTATCTGTATCAGAAGTTAACAATTCAATTTCAACTGTATCTGTTCCTAAGTCTTCTAAGGCTAAGGCCCATTCTTCTTGGGCAGCTTCTAGGTCAAAGGTCATTAGATCACCATTCTCTTCACGGAAGTCGATGCCTGATTCTGGGTCAGAACCGAATTCTGATGGAATCCAACCACCTGCTGCCTGTGAACCGTCGTCAAGGATGGCGTCAACAAACGCTTCTTTGTCATAAGCTTGGCTGATGGCGCGACGGAAGTGGACGTTATTTGTTGGACTTGATTGGGAGTTGAATTCCATGTAACCAATCATACCTTTAGGTTCGATGTGTAAGACTTCAGAGTCTTGGTATTCTTGAACGTAAGGGGTAGTGATTTCAGTGTATTGGAGTTCGCCACCTTCAAATAAGTTCACGTTTGTTGAGTTTTCTTTAGACATTACCCAGTCGATTTGATCTAAATCAACATTTTCAGCGTCCCAGTACTCGTCATTTTTCGTTAATGTCCATTCAATTTCAGTTGAATTCCAGTCGCTCACTTCAAACGGTCCGTTATATACGGCGTTTTCTGCAGAAGTTCCGTAGTCAGAACCCAGTTCAGTGGCCACATTATGGTTGACTGGTAAGTAGTAAGGTGTAGCTAATAAGTCAGTGAAGTAAGTTGTTGGAGAGGCAAGGGTAATCTCCAATGTTTTATCATCGATAGCTTTAACACCCAGCGTATCCGGTTCAGCTTCACCGTTTGCGATAGCTTCCGCATTTTCAATGACATAGAATTTATTGGCGTTTCCACCGATAGTTTCAGGTGTAACTGTTTTTTGGTAGGTATAAACGAAGTCTTGGGCAGTTACCGGGTCACCATTTGACCAGTCTGCATCGTCACGGATGGTGAAGGTATAAGTTAAACCGTCTTCTGAAACGGTTGGTTCCTCAGCCGCGACCCCTAATTCGTTACTGCCGTTATCAGCAGGCCGGTATAAACCTTCCATTACGTTGGCAATGGTATTTTGACTTGGTGAATCTGTCGAAGAGATACTATCAAGCGACGCCAGTTCGCCGTTCACCGTCACTTTGATGTTTTTAGCCGCTTCTTCATTATCCGCCGTTGTGCCACCATTGCCACAAGCCGCAAGCACCAATGACAATGCCGTTAATGAAAGAACACCCAATTTCTTCTTCATAAATCTCAACCTCTTTTCAATTTAATATAATTATCCCAATCATTATAACTTACCTTTTGTGAAAAAAGGAATATAATGCCTACTATCTGACTTAGCAAAAGACGGTCATGGTTGATAAGAAAAATCAAGATAGGAGAGCCGACCTTTCCTTTTTGGATGCTGGGACCTGATTTTATAGCCTTGGCTAGATAGAAAAAGAGACGCGAACACATCACGTCTCTAGATAATAAATAATCATTTTAAAAGAGGATAAGTCGCCTTTTACAGCCATAGTCGGGTTCGCTCTCAACCTCGTCTTTTCCTTTCATCCATTTCGGATTCTAGTTTCAAGCGATTCGCTGTTGAATGTCTAAACAATTCTTTTAGTTGCTCGCGGTCGTCGGTTCGAATAGCGTCTTTGATCAGGTTTAACTGGGCTTCAAAGTCTTGAATCGATTGTAAGAGGTAATGCTTATTATCGATAAAAAGTTCGCTCCAAAGGTCTTCGTTGATTTTGGCGATACGAGTTAATTCTGGGTATGAGTCACCTGTGAATTTACCGGTTTCGCGTTTTTCGTGGTCTGAATTCATCAATGAAATCGCAATGGCATGTGGGAGTTGCGAGGTGAACGAAATCATTTGGTCATGGAAGCTAGCTGAAACGCGGTTGATTTTACCGAAACCAATCTCAGTGGCTAGGGCTTCTATTTTGTTCAAAGTTTCTTCATTATTGGCTTCAGTCGGCGTGATTAGGAAGTTAGCGCCTTGAAATACCGACCCTTGTGCGTAGGCAATCCCTCGGTTCTCTCGACCTGCCATAGGGTGGGTGTAAACAACCTCAATATTGTCCGGTAATACGGTCTCCAACTCGGCCATAAAGTTTTCTTTCGTCCCCGTTGTATCCATTAAGACACTACCATCTTTAAAGAAATCGCGGTTAGCTGCAATAAATTTCACAGCTGTTTTCGGGTATAAGGCCATAATGGTTAGATCCACTTGACCTAAGATGTTTTCACCAGTTAGAAAACCTTCCTTAATCATGCCCATCTCAACTGCGGTATCAAGCGTTTCTTGGTTACTATCAATCCCGTAGATGTCATGATAACCTGCAGTTTGTAACGCCTGCGCAAACGAACCGCCAATTACACCTAATCCTACTATCCCAATTTTCATCTCGATACTCCTAACTGTTTTCTCATATTTTATTAGTCCATGATAACATGTAGCCCCTTAAAAATGTTAGGTTTTCTCTGAAATTTCTGGGCATACTAATGCATTATTTGATCATATTTATTGATCTGGCATAATGGTTAACCATTTTTTAAGCGGGATTATCGTGGTTTTTTTGACAAATAAAGCTAATGCAGTTGAATGCATTGGCAGTCGTAAATTAATTGAGATGACTATGTGCGTTACATATCTACCCAGTGTATATTATTGCATTTTATTGTTACTATAAGTAAAACTTTTTGTTAACTTTGAAAATCTTTTTCAGCTAGGAAACAATCGCCACCCCACAATAAGATGAGCAATAAAGAAAATCAAATTTTTAAAATTTATCAGATTGTTAATATTTTTCTTTTTTCCCGCTGTGATACAATAGACTTAAATATATAAATGACAAAAAATCTGCTGAAAATTGCATGGTTAAAGGAGAATTAAGATGGCTATTCTAGTTACAGGTGGTACTGGTTATATCGGTTCCCACACAACAATTGAATTAATCCAAGCTGGTTATGATGTCGTGATCGTGGATGATTACTCAAATAGTAAACCAGTTGTTTTAGAACGAATCGAAGAAATTTCTGGTGTCCGCCCACGCTTCTATGAAGCAAACGTATTAGACAAAGAAGCGTTAACCCATATTTTTGAAGTAGAAAATATTGAAGCGGTTATTCACTTCGCTGCCTTCAAAGCAGTTGGTGAATCAGTTGCTAAACCAATTAAATACTACGACAACAACTTAGGGGGTTTAGTGTCAGTTCTTGAGGTAATGCAAGAATTTAACGTCAATAAAATTGTCTTCTCTTCATCTGCCACTGTATACGGTATGGACAATGAGTCACCATTAACAGAAGACCTACCAACAAGCGCAACCAACCCATACGGTTATACGAAAGTCATGAACGAACAAATCCTTCGTGACCTAGCAGTAGCTGACGACACATGGTCAGTCATGATCTTACGTTACTTCAACCCAATCGGTGCCCACGAATCAGGCCTAATCGGTGAAGACCCAACAGATATTCCAAATAACCTAATGCCTTACATCACTCAAGTGGCTATCGGTAAACGCGACCACTTATCTGTATTTGGTAGCGACTATCCAACTCACGATGGTACAGGTGTCCGCGACTACATCCACGTTGTTGACCTAGCCAAAGGACACGTAGCCGCAATCAAACACGCACTTGACCACCAAGGTGTTGAAACAGTTAACTTAGGAACAGGAATTGGCTACTCAGTATTAGACCTAGTCAACACATTTGTTGCGCAAAATGGCGTAGAAGTCCCATATGAGCTAGTAGACCGTCGTCCTGGTGACGTCGCTGCTAACTACGCAGACGCTTCATATGCGAAGACATTATTATCTTGGACAGCAGAGCATGATTTAGCTGACATGTGCCGTGACTCATGGAGATGGCAATCAAACAATCCAAACGGTTACGACCAAGACTAAAAATATGAATTGAAATGGGGCCCGCAGTGAAAATCGTGGGTCTTTTAAATTGGCCAGGAGGAGTAACCCACCCACCGCCTTGTAGTCGAGTTCGTTTCTGACGCATAGACATCTCTATGTCACTAGGGTCGAAGGGGCGCGCTATCGACCTACTCAAGTACACTTCAGCACCAACTCGGTTAAATGCGTTAGAATTAGCTTGCACCACACTTCATGTGCTACGGCACGCCTCTTCCAATGTTGGTGACCTGTCCGGTCTCGCTCGCATCCCTGTTTTTTTGTAACATAACTGCAATCTAGGGGTAATCTATAAGTTAAATTATTTCGGTATTTTGTGCTACAATATGAAGTAAATGCTTTATGATTATGGCGTTTATATTTTGAATATGATGCGCATTATAGTTGGGATAAACTTGATTTTAAGCGTATACGATATGTGGTGAAAGGTATGTAGAGTGTTTAAGTCTTGTACATTTGGCCACATAATTTCTTTTTATAAGGTGGGGGAAATACAATGCCAGGATGGCTAGGTGAATTTATTGAAAAATGGCAGGCACAATCTCGAACGACGCAATTTACGGTTGTGGGTATTGTGATAGCTGCTATCGTGTTGATGATTATTCCATGGAGAGCGTCCGCTGAAGAGGGTAATCCTTTAGGTGTACAAGTGGATTCACAGCCATTAAGCGGTTTGGACTATTATTCAGCTGAACCATTAATGACTAGTGGAAACGGATCGGGTGTATCTTTAGGTGATTCAAGTGTCGAATCTAGTGAATCGTCATCGGTTGCATCTTCTGTAGAATTAACCAAAGATACAGATTACAGTACAGATTTAGCAAGCTTAACAGCAGAATATGAGGCAAACTCAGCATCATTAGCACAGTCAAGATCAAATGATCCATCTTATACAGCGCCAAATGTTTCATCCAGTTCATCGTCATCGACTTCTTCAAGTGCTAGCTCATCATCGTCTTCAACAGCAGATGCTAGCGCTAGTTCAAGTAGTCAAACGTCGTCAGCTGGAACATATACAGTTCAATCAGGTGACAATGCTTATCGAATTGCAACTAACAATGGTTTAACGTTAGATGAGTTCCTAGCAATGAACGGTAAAACTGAGGCTTCTGTAACTCCTGGTGAAGTAGTTCGTATACAATAAGTAAAGTTTATGTAAATTTGTTTGTTAAAAACCTTAACAATTGAGCGAATTGGCTAGTAATTATAGGGAAAAAGTTGTACTATTATATAGGTGATTTTTTCAAATAAGGTATATTTACAAGCAATTTATAACTAATATGAAATAATTTGTAGTATAATATATATTAAGTAAGGAGGGCTGAACATGGAAGAATTAAAAATTGCGAATGCACAGCCACGCGAAGCAGCTCGTCAAAAAGCGACGCAAAACGCAGCAGAGATCCTTTTAGAAATTCGTAGCAAACGCGGTATTTCTCAAGCGCGTCTAGCAGAAATCTCTGGACGTAAACAAAGTTACATCTCACGTGTAGAATCAAGACAACAAAACATTTCATTAGCAACGTTACAAGAAATCGTTGACGCTGTTGGCGGAAACCTAGTTGTTAAAGTTGAATTATAATCCTGACCGATTAGTAGAATAACATAGAAAAGTCGTATTCGTTTGTGGCCCTGAAGTTGCACGAACGAATGCGACTGTTTTTATATCATAAAGGGTGGGGCAGAAAATGTCTCACCCTTTAAAATACTCAAAATTCATATTTTAGATTGTATAATTAAGGTAATTACAAAAACATTGTTTTTCCATTGTCTCCTGCCTGAACGCCTTGGATCACATCTTATTCTTAAGGTAATAATAGAGAAAGTATAAGCCGAGGACGTAGCAGAAATTACTAAATATAACTAAAAGATAGGCTGGAATTTGATTGACCCTAGATAGTCTTCAGCTCATGTCTTTAAAATTTTACCGTATAAAATTAAGCCCTCGGCTTATGAATAAATAGCACAGCAAAGAAAAGATTCAATAGAAGATGGCTTATAAAAAAGAGACTTGGACAAATTGCCCAAGCCTTGTGTCATTCCGATGTGATTATGCGTTTACTGGTTCTGATGTATAAATATCTTGAACTTGACGGTTAACATAGCGGCCTGAAACAGCAGTGTGGAAAATCTTGTGTCCTTCTTCATTCACAAACGCGTCTGAAGCGATAAAAGCATTTAAGGCTGCTTCTACAGTTGCGGCATCTAAATTTGCTTTAGGATTTTTAATAGTAACAGTACGTGTTTTGTTGTCAGCAGTTTTAAATTTTAATTCGAATACATTTGTTTCTTCAATCATAATAATCCTCCTCTAGGACAATAGGGACATGTAAATGGCTTGTTAGTGATTAGGCAACAGTGTAGCGTTCAACTGCTTCGGCACCTGTAAAGGCGTCTTCGATTAAGTTAGAAAGTGCAAGTGCTAAAGCATTCACTTTATCTGTATCTGGATTTTCGATTAAACCGTTTAAAGTAATGCGTGTTTCTTTATCCGTTTCAACGTTCAAGTAAGTTAATTCTAATTTGGCAGATTCAAAGTTTTTCATAGGTATTCCCTCCAAGTTTTGTTTTGTAAGCCCTCCGGATGACTTACATCAATAAGAACGACCTCAGGGAGAAAAGTGACAAGGGAATAGCAGAAATTGTTGCCAAAACTTTTCCTGTGCTAAAATATATAGCGTATACAAGGATTTTTGAGGAGGGAAGCGTGCATGACTGAGAAAAAACGAGGCCCCATGAAACTGTCTGACATTGGTAATACAAAGCAATCGTCAAAAGTAGCAGTCGATAAAAAAAGTAAGCAAGACTCTTATACAAGGAAAAAACATTCATATAATGACCCTAGTGAAGGGGGACAAACCTCTAGCTACCAGAAAAAGCCAAGGGTTAAACAAGTGCCCCGTCATCAAACATCAGCGAATGTTGAAAATTCTGCTTCAAATGCCGATAACTTAGCATCTGATTTACTAGCCAAAGCTGAGGGGTTGCGAGCCCAGAAAGCGGATCCCCTTTTTCAGGAGGCGGAATTACCGGCTGGATCTTCGGAAGCTGAGGTGGTTGCTGGGGAAATCACTTTGATTGAAGTTCAGAAAAAGAATAAGAAGCGGTTTAATGTCTATATCGAGGGTCAATTCGCTTTTGGGATCAGTGAGAATACTTTGGTCAAGTTTGCCTTGCATAAGGGGCAGGAGTTGGATAAGGATTTTATTGCGGATATCCTGCAAACTGATAAGGAAGATTACGCCTACCAGCTTGCGGTCCGGTTTTTGAGCCACCAGTTACGATCTGAAAAGGAAGTTCGAGCTAAGTTAACTGAGGAGGAAATTGAGCCTGAGGTGGTAGAGAAGGCGGTTGCTAAATTGAAAGAGGTCAAGCTGATCGATGACATTATGTTCGGTCAGGCTTATACACGAACGGCTATGAATATCAATAAAAAAGGGCCGAATGTGATTGCTCGGGAGTTAAAAAATAAGGGTCTTGGGGAAGATGAAATTGACCAGTCCTTGAATGAATATGACCGGGACACTGAGGTTGAAAATGCTTATGCGATTGCGGAAAAATATTTTCAAAAGCAGTTGCGAAAAGCATCACACCGAAATGCTAGTCAAAAGACCAAACAATACTTGGTGCAAAAGGGTTTTGACAGTGATTTGATTCAAGAGTTGATGCAGCAACTTGCTGACCACTACCAGGATGAGGACCAGGAATTGGCTGTCTTACAGAAAGACTTAGAAAAATATATGCGTCGATATAAGAAACTTTCGGGCCGAGAATTGACCTTTAAAGTGAAGGGGATGCTCTACAATAAGGGGTATTCGTCAGAATTAATTAACCAGGCGCTTGAGATTTACGAGGAAGAAAATGTATAAATGTTATCATAGGTAAATACGAGAAAAATATATAACAGAGATAGAGGAGCAAGCAAAGTAGTGACTGAAGTAAATCAAGATATCGACCTGTCTTTATATATGAATGCGTCGGCTATCCAAGACTTGGGGCCGGTAATTGAGGGTGTCCAAGTTTGGGGGCCAGCTACCAACCAGGACTTTAGAAAGACTTTTCTAGATTGGTATGACAAGGAAAGCCGCCGTCTACCTTGGCGGGAGTCTAAGGACCCATACCGGATTTGGGTGTCAGAAATTATGTTACAGCAAACTCGGGTAGACACCGTGATTGGCTATTACGCCCGCTTTCTGGCTGCTTTTCCAACCATCAAAGATTTGGCGGAAGCAGAAGAGGACCAATTGTTGAAAGTTTGGGAAGGCTTGGGTTACTATTCAAGAGTCCGCAATATGCAGGCAGCGGCCAAACAAATCATGGCGGACCACGAGGGGGTTTTTCCAGATAATTTAGCCGACATCAAAAAGTTGAAGGGCATTGGTCCTTATACAGCAGGTGCCATCGGGTCTATCGCCTTTGGTATCCCCGTGCCAGCCATCGACGGCAATGCCATGCGGGTCATTTCTCGCTTATTTATGATCAATGCAGACATTCAAAAGCCAGCTAATCGGAAGATTTTTGAAGCGGTAGGCCAATATTTAGTGGATCCAGACCGTCCAGGAGACTTCAACCAGGCCATCATGGATCTCGGTTCATCATTTGAAACGCCGAAGAAAGCCATGCCCGAATTGTCGCCGTTGCGCGACTTTACAATGGCAACCCTGACTGGGACCACCTACAACTACCCGATTAAAAGCAAGAAAGCCAAGGCCAAACCCGTGTATTACCAGGCCCTTATCTTACAAAATGCTAAAGGACAAGTATTGATTGAGAAAAGGACACAACACAAATTGCTGAATAACATGTGGACAGTGCCTTTAATCGGTTTGGGGACAAAGGCCAACCAAGACCAGCCAACAAAAGAGAAAGCAGCCTTTTTACTAGCTGAAAGTCAGGAAGTTTACGGGATTTCGCCAATATTCATGCGTAAGGAAGTCGGTCAAGTCAAACATGTCTTCACCCATTTGATTTGGCATATCCAATTAACTTACGGGCACATAAAGCCTGCGGACGAACAGAAAATCAATGATATGATTACCTCTGGGGAGGCGGATTATGCCTGGGTAGCGCCCCATCAATTTGAAGACTATGCCTTTCCAACAGTGCAAATGAAGGTCTGGCAAGCTTATGAAGATTACCAAAATAACCATCAATAACCATAAAAAACAAATGGCTACGACTTTTGCTGTCGTAGCCATCTGTTTAAATTGTCGTGAATATTCAGGATGGATCAAGTCTTATAGGGTGTTGGTCCGGGCCCACACCGCTTGCTTAAAATCACATCTCTTTTATTTCACCACAGTCTTTATCTACATTGGACTATTACTATGATTTATTTTTTGCGTTTGTGACTTAACTGACAATAGCGTTCGTACCAAATATCTACATACTCTTTAGAAAAAGGCCCTTTTTCCTCATTAATCCAGCGTACAAGTTCCTGAACGTTATCTTTTAAAATAGCATCGATATCAGACGAGTACCCCATCAATTGACGGTGGTCTTTATATTCATCTACGTCTAACAATTTCCGCTTACCATCAGGAAAAATCTTGATATCTAAATCATAATCGATATATTTCAAGGCTTCGTCATCCAATACGTAAGGGGATGCTAAATTACAATAATAAGATACGCCGTTCGGACGAATCATTGTAATAATATTGAACCAATAGTGTTTATGGAAATATAGTAGGGCGGGTTCTCTAGTCACCCATCGTCTACCGTCAAAATCAACAACCAAGGTATGATCATTGCAGGCAATGATACTTTGGTCACTTGTTTTTAAAACCATAGAATCTCGCCAAGTGCGATGTAAGGAACCATCGTGCTTGTAGCTTTTGACTGTGATGAATTCACCTTCTTTAGGGTTTCTCATCACCAAACCTACTTTCTACACCTAGCTAGGTTGTAACATAAAATATTATATCATAATGAAAAATGAAAGAGTAGGCTAATTACCTACTCTCATATTCTTAAAAAACCTAAAAGATTTAATTCAGTTTGGCTTCATTTTGTTATATGATAGAATAAACAATGGGAAAAGTTTGTATAAAGGAGCTCAAGCATGAATAGAAAATCAAGTAGAAACCAAATGATCTTGACAGCAGTCTTTATTGTCATTTCATTGGTATTAGTGGGAGGTAGCTATTTTGTTTATCGCTCACGCCAACAAAATATGTTAGCAGACCAAGCCAGCACATTTTCTTCAATGTCAGTAGATATGAACCAAACAGCACCATCAACGCCAGAAGAATATAATGCAGAAGAAATGGTTCAAGCATTTACAGACAATCGCGGGGAAACAACAGCACTTCATTATTTATACTACCTACAAAGTGTAGAGCAAGTGCCAACCATTTCAATCGCCCGTACCCAAGCAGACCAAGAGGCTTGGACAACAACTATCACTGACCGTTTAAATGAAATCGGATTTGAAGAAGCAAGTGTTAACTCAGTAGACTGGACAGAAATAAACTCTGCCGATGCAGTTGAACAATACTCTGGTAACTTAACTGAAGCCAACCCGCAATTAGTGATTATCCCAACTTTCGCAGAAGAAGATTATGAAGCTGAAATTTCTGAAGAAGATCATCTAGCGAATATTGAAGAATTGTTTAATACTATTCGTATGGACCTACCTTCGGCCTTAATCGTCTTTGCACAATACCCAGCTTCAAGTCAAGAAATGGCTGAAGATGAGGACTATGTAACCTATAACGACAATGCTTTATCTGCTATGCAAGAAGCAGGCTATAATGTTTATGACGTGAACACTGCTTACAGTGAAGCGCGTGATAACTCAGAAAGCTTAAACCTTGAAAATAGCTTTACAGATGAAGGCTTCTCTGAAGAAGCGAGTCAATTAATGGCTGACACTTTAATGGCGCAAATTGAAGATACGCAAATCAATGCCACTGATGGTTATGACGGTGCAAATGAAGACGTTGCTGAAATGCAAGCGGCATTAGATGCTCAAGCAGAATCAGAATCCATCGCAGCGGAAGAGCAAGCATCATTAGAAGCAGAAGCTGAATCAATTGCAGCAGAAGAACAGGCATCAATCGACGCTGAAAATGCATCTATTGCCGAATCTGAATCCATCGCAGCGGAAGAATCGGCGGCAGCTGAAGCAGCATACATTTCAGAATCAATTGCAACCGAAGAAGCTGCGGCTGAAGAAGATTACTACTACTCTGAACCAGAACCTAATTACGGTTGGTCTGAGTCGAGTGAAACATCAAGTGAAGCAAGTGAAGCAACTGAGACATCTCCAGAGAGTGTTATTGAAGAAGAGCCTGCCTCAGATGAAACATCTGCTTCAGAATAATCAATTCAAGATGATTTAAAGTAATAAAACAAGTTAAAACACCTTAAAAGGGCACCCATATCCACTGATACAACCAAATAATGGTGATATTATGTTGAATAGACGGGAATTCACCTTTTAGGGTGTTTTTTGTAGTTTTTTAGGGGAAAAGTCGATAAAATAAAGATGATAAACTTAATGTAACTCAGTCATTTTTCGAGCTGAAGAAAAGAGGCATTTATGGCAAAAGATATTGCAACTATCCAAGAAATCTTTGATTTAATTGAAACAGCAGATCCTGAATTAATTAGTCTGCGCATGCGCGAAACCATGGAGTCGGATGCTTTTGATAAGGCTTATTATTATGACGGATTTCTCGGCTACTCTTACTCAAAAACCAGTACATTTTTACGTCTTTGGACTCCAACAGCGATTGATGTTGAATTACTCTTATATGAATCTGATACGTCTGACGAATACGAAGCAATTCAGATGGAAGAAGAACTAGAAACTGGCACTTACGCCGTCCGCCTAGAAGGAGACTACAAAAATGTCCCTTACATGTACCGGATTTTCTTCCCCAATTCTACCGTTGAAATCACCCAAGACCCATACGCACAAGCCGTTACCGTTAATGGCGCCCGGTCAGTCATTATCGATTTAGAAGAAGGTTATCCGGATGACTGGGAAAATGACAAACGTCCACCGTTTGCTAACGCCCGCGATGCCATTATCTATGAAGCAAGTGTCCGCGACCTAACCTCCAATATTAATTCCGGTGTGCCCAAGGAAAAACGCGGTAAATTTGCTGGCCTTGCGCTAAGTGGCACTAAAACAGCCAACGAATTTGCTACCGGCTTAGATTATATTGCCGACTTAGGCATTACCCACCTACAGTTAATGCCAATGGCTGATTTTGTCACGGTCGATGAATTGTCTGATCGACCAGATAATTACAACTGGGGTTATGACCCTATGCACTACAATGTACCTGAGGGTTCCTACTCAATGTCGCCAAGAGACCCAATAGCTCGATTGAAAGAAATGCGGGAAATGGTCCAGGCCTTGCACGACAAAGGTCTGCGCGTTGTGATGGATGTTGTCTACAACCACGTCTATGAACACGAACGTCATCCGCTTGGTTTAACCGTTCCTTACTACTATTTCCGCTACAACAAAAATGGTGACTTATCAAACGGGTCAGGTGTAGGGAATGAGACGGACTCAACACGTTTGATGTTCCGCCGTTACATGATCGAATCCATTACTTATTGGGCCAAAGAATTCCATATTGACGGTTTCCGTTTCGATTTAATGGGCCTTCATGACATTGATACCCTGAATTTGATCCGCCAAGCCTTGGATAAGATTGATCCATCTATTTTAATGTACGGCGAAGGTTGGGACTTAGAAACCCTTCTATCTTCTGACAAAAAGGCTATCCTTCGTAATGCTTATAAAACCCCTCGTATTTCTTACTTTAATGACCAACTCCGCGACCAAGTACGTGGATCAGACTACGGGGACGCAACCGATCCAGGTTTTATCACGGGTAAATTTATGACAGAACAAGCCGTCCTTGCATCATTCTTAGGTGGGGGGAACTTGTCAAAACGTGATGCAAATGTGACCCAAGCCCAACAACTAATCCAATATATTGAAGTGCATGATAACTATACTTTACGGGATAAAATTGCCTTATCACACGGAGAAGAACCAGTCAGACTGCGTAAAAGACGGCAATTATTAGGGAATTCGATTATCGCCTTGTCAGCGGGTATTCCATTCTTCCATTCTGGCCAAGAATTCTTCCGAACCAAGCATGGGGTAAGGGATTCATATAACGCTGGAGATGAAATCAACTGCATGGACTGGGATTTAATGGCTTCAAACTATGATGCAGTCACTTATTTTAAGGGTTTATTGGCATTACGGAAGAAGTACCCATTCTTTACAGAAAAAAACCAACAAACATTCTTTGAAAATGTCACCGTAATTAAGTCAGACTTTCAAATCATTGGTGTGCATTACCATGGACCAGGACATGAATTAGTAGTGATTTTTAACGGCCAATTGAATGATGTAAAAGTATGGATACCAGAAGGTGGTTGGCGGCCAATTGCCCGCGATAACAAAATGGTTGACAATGACTTTGCGGATTTAATCAAAGGTAACGAGGATGTTAATGTACCCATTCTTTCTACATTGATTTTAGAAAGAGTGGAATAATAGCAAATTAAAAATGGTGTTCAATTTACTCGTACAAGTTCCATTAAGTTGTTTTATCCAGGATCTGTTGCTTTAAAGGGCTCTTCGTCAAATAGG
>NZ_DJUR01000013.1 GCF_002440555.1 Aerococcus sp. UBA6277 | reverse complement strand
CACTATTTATTATAGAACCAAAAAACAAGATCAAGTCGCGCCCTGAAAGGGTCTGACCTGGTCTTGTTTCTCTTATATAACTTATTAATATTAGTAGTGCATTAATGAGAAAACGTCAGTACCAGCGATTTTTTCTCTCGCTTTGAATTCATCTAATTCTACTAAGAAGGCTGCACCAACAACTTCGCCACCTAATTTTTCAATTAATGACACACAAGCTTCGATGGTACCACCAGTTGCCAATAAGTCATCTGCAATTAAGACTTTATCGCCTGGTTTAATCGCATCTTTATGGATTTGTAGGGTTGACTGACCGTACTCCAAACCGTAATCGATTGACTCGATTTCACGAGGCAATTTACCTTTTTTACGCGCAGGAACGAAGCCAATATTTAATGCATAAGCAACTGGACAACCAACGATAAATCCGCGGGCTTCTGGTCCAACAACCACATCTACATCTTTCTCACGTGCAAATTCCACGATTTCATCAATTGCTTCGTGGAAGGCTGGGCCATTCCCCATCAAGGGCGTGATATCTCTAAATAAAATATCTTTCTCTGGGAAGTCCTGTACGTCTGCAACATATTGTTTAAAATCCATTATTTTCCTCCTGAATAGAAAAAATCTTTAATCGTTGTTATATCATTATACCGTAAAAGTCGTTCATTATTGATTTGGGTTTCCCAATCGGCCATTGTTTGAGTAGCCAATAAGTCTACCTTTTCATTTACCGGTAAGGTCACTAAATCAGTATTATGCCATCTAACCAATTCCACTTCTTCTAAGACTTTCACCATTAAATCAAGTTTGATTTTGGAAATTTTGAAGAAGTCTGCCAGGGCCTGTTCCTTACCCGCCAGCGGCACAGTTCCGTGGCCTTGTAAGTATTTATATAATTGACCGAATTCTTTCCGGGTTGGTTTTCCAACCATGTAAGCATTGACCGCAGAATAAGCATAGATATAAATATTATCAATTGCCGCCTGGTTTATCAAGTCTTTAATAGCCGTTAAATCCTTTGGAATATCAAAAATAACTAAGCTTTCCTTACTAGCAAGTGCCGAACCTTTTTCAAGGACCTGATCAATTTCACTAGTCATAATAGCCTCACTTGTGAAAGGAATTTCGTCTTTATAAGCCCTGAAAAATGGCGCATTTTCAAAGACGTAAGTGGCATTTTCAATAGACATAATTTGATTACGCTCACGCATATTTCGCAAGTCAAAAATGCTTTTACTCGCCTGGCGAATATCCTTGATTTGCGCTTGGGGTGACTGGTTCCCGTTCCATGCATTGACGGATAAGGTGACCACCACATCAATTGGATCATTTGCGACCAGTTGTTTGGCTAATGCGCCAGATTTAAAAGCAATCATGCTTGTCTTTATGCCTGCGTCTGCATCTGCCACTGTCAATTTCAAAGTATTCTTGTCTTTTCCTATCAACTGGATTTGTGACAATTGGACGTCTTTCATTAAAAATAAGGGCTGTCTATTATCCGTTCCAAAGGGTTTAATCGGATCAAGCGCCTTGATATTCTCAAGAGTAATATCTGTAATCCCGATAATCCCGTCAATTTTCAATGGTGTTTTTTGGTTAAATACGGCTTCAAATTCAGCTATACGGTCTAATAATGCTGTTTTCCAAGCATCAAACTGGTCAATAGCTACGGTCATTCCAGCAGCCATTTCATGACCACCAAATTTATCAGCGTAAACTTTCCCGGCTTGTAATACTTGGAAAAGGTCAATTCCCTCTATTGAACGACCCGACCCTTTAAAAGTACCCTTTTCAGTATTCTTACTTAATAGAATAGTTGGCCGATGGTATTTTTCAACCAAACGACTGGCTACAATTCCAAGGACTCCTTCATGCCAACCTTCTTGACCCAAGATAATCATTTGCGGTAATTCACCTTCACCGCCAACTAAGACTTCAGCTTCCGTCACCATTTTATCAACGATGGCTTTGCGCGCATTATTTTCTGAGTCTAGTAATTCGACCAATTCACCAACTTCTTGGTCATCAAAAGAGGTTAAGAACCGTACACCAGGGGTCGGATCGCCCAAACGACCTAAGGCATTTAACCTTGGTCCCAAGATAAAACCAATCGTTTGTTCATCGATTTGGTCTGGCTGGATGCTTTCTTTTTCAAAAAACATCTGTAAGCCTAACCGCTCGGTATGCTTCATTTGGTCTAATCCAGACGCCACAATGACCCGGTTTTCGTCAGTTAAGGAAACCAAGTCAGCAACGGTACCAATAGCAGCAACATCCAGTAAATCACTTGGCGTTTCACCAAGTAAGGCTGTGGCCAATTTCAAGGCGACACCAGCACCTGCTAAATCACCAAAAGGATATTGGCCTTCTGGATGGCGTGGATGAACAATAGCATAAGCATCAGGCAAGCTGTCTCCAATTTCATGGTGGTCTGTAATAATCACGTCAACACCTTGGTCTTTAGCATAAGCTACGGCTTCGTGTCCTGCTACCCCGTTATCACAAGTCAGGATCAGTTGCGTCCCTTTCTTGATGTAATAAGCATAGACATCCTTGTTTGGCCCATATCCATCTTCAAACCGGTTAGGTAAATAAAAGGATACATTAGCCCCAAGCATTTCTAGTGTTTCATACAAAATCGTCGTTGAAGTAATGCCATCTGCGTCATAATCCCCATAGATTAAAATCTCTTCATAATCTTCAACCGCTTGCTGTAGTCTTGAAACGGCCTTTTCCATATCTTTTAATAAGAATGGATCATGAAATACGGGCTCTTTAGCGATAAAAGTCTGGATAGCTTCAGCTGTCTGGTAGCCTTTATCATAAATGACCTGTACGACCATCTTTGGTAAGGATAGGTCTTCAGCTACTTGCTGTATAAAAGTTACAGCTGTATCATCCGCATTGCTTAAGTATTCAGGTTCTATCCATTCATAAACTGATTGCAACAAAATTTGTCCTCATTTCTAAGTTTCGTAGAAAATTAGTCTCTAAATTGGCCTTTTTCATAGGCCATATGAATCAAACGATAAGCTAGGCTTGGTGCCAATCTCATTAGACGGTTCATAATGTCATAGTAAAATGGCACCACTAGCTCAAACTGGCCACGTTCAATCGCGATTGCCATTTTATCAGCTACAATTTCTGGTGTGGTCGCAAAGGATTGGACATTTTCAAAGTATGACCCATCTTTATCCGCAATATCAAAGAAAGCTGTGTCAACTGGACCAGGTAAGATACAAGTCACTTTAATCTTGGTTGACCACAAGTCTTGTCTTAAACCATTGGCAAAGGCATGAACACCTGCCTTACTGGCTGCATAAACCGCTGATTTAGGGGTTTGAATTAAACCAGCAACTGACGCAATTAAGGTGATGTTATTTGCTTCAGTATCTTGGTCTAACATTCCGGCTGCAAAGCGTTTTGAAAGGAACATAGTCAATAACAAATTAGTATGGGTCAGTTTAGCGATTTGTGTATAATCTTGGTCACTAATTGCTGAAAAATCACCAAAACCTAAACAATGGACAAAATTTTCAATCTGACCTTTATCAAAGCAGTATTGGGCGAATTTCTCGGCTTCGTCACCTGTCACTAAGTCGGCTGTATAAGCTAAAACTTGTCCAGCACCTATTGCTTTCGCCTGTTTCTTCGTTTCGTTTAACCGTTTTTTGTTTCGACCGTTGATGATGATATTTCTACCTTCGCTGGCCATTTTGTAAGCAAAAGCTTGACCGATTCCTGAAGATGCACCTGTAATGACTGTGTATGTTTGAGACATTTTCATCACTCCTATAAATGTGGCTTCTTATCCGAGACTGATTGAATCAAAATCCTTTACAATTTGGCTGTTGGTAAACACTTTCTTGGCATCTGCCTCTAGTTGCTGTGACGCTTTTCCTACATATCTAGCTGAAATATGGGTGAGTAATAACTGTTTGACATTGGCTTCCTTAGCCACCTGACCTGCTTGTTTAGCGGTTGAATGGTAGTAATTACGTGCCATTCGTTCCTCACCAGCAGCAAAGGTCGCTTCATGCACTAAAACGTCCGCATCTTTAGCAAGAGCTACCGCATTTTTGTTATAACGGGTATCACCTAAAATGGTGACAATGTGGCCCTTTTTATCAGGTCCAATAAAGTCACGGCCATCTAAATGGGTACCGTCTTCTAAAGTAATCGTCTTACCTTTTTTTAATTGTCCTAGTAAAGGCCCATTTGGTACGCCCGCTTCCCTTGCCTTATCTATCAACAATTCCCCTACCTGGTCTGCCTCAATGACTCTAAAGCCATAAGACTGAACAGCGTGGTCTAAAGTCTTATAGTGGACCTGGTATTGATCATTTTGAAAGACCATGCCTTCATCGGCTAACTCCTGAATAATTAGATCATAGCCTAAGGACGTACGGGTAACTTGAAGAAAGTTTTCAATATAAGCTTTAATCCCTTTAGGTCCATAAATGGTCACCGGAGATTCTCCGCCTTGATGGCTTCTTGAAGATAAAAAACCTGGCAAGCCAAAAATGTGGTCTCCATGTAAATGCGTGATAAAAATTTTAGTGACTTTACGCGGTTTCAATGTGGTTTTCATAATCTGATGTTGGGTTGCTTCCCCACAATCAAACATCCACATTTCATTACTTTCGTCTAATAGTTTTAACATGATGCTTGTCACATTACGACTCCTACTCGGAACGCCAGCACCTGTTCCCAAAAAAGTTATCTCCACTTTTTTTCGCTCATTTCTATTTTATATATTCGTAAAAAAAATCAAGAGCGCACATTAAATCCAAGTCTCCCTGTTCAATGTGCGCTCGTCTTTCGATGGGTTTAAGGCTAAAGTGTCCCCTCCCCACCAACAATCCTCATGATATCGGGCGCTGAAAGTCAGAATGATCCGATGCTTCCCAAAATACGCCAGTTACTTCTAGAGTAATTTTTCGGCTTTTGGTCCAGCCTGTCAATTCTAGACGATTTTTGTCGCACCTGCTATTCTTGGAATTCAAACTCATAGTCTAAAATACGGATAATATCCCCTTGTTTTGCACCACGTGCAGCCAAGGCTTTATCAACCCCCATATTCTTCAACTGACGAGCAAATCGTAATGCCGACTCATCATATTCCAAGTTCGCCATCTTAAATGTTTTCTCAATCTTGTCACCGTATAGGTAGAAGGTACCATCAGATTCACGACCCACATAGAATGGTGGCTCTTCGTCTTCAGGAATTTCATAAACCACTGTTTCAGTAGACGCTTGTTTACCTTCTTCAGCAATGCGCGCTTCTTCTAAACGGATCAATTCAGCTGTGTGGTCCATTAAAGGATCTAAGCCTTCTCTAGTATAAGCTGAAATTGGAAAAATTTCTGGCAATTTCAAGTCTGGATAGTTTTCTGCAAAATAACTTGCAAGTTTATCCTTGAATTCTTCAATATATAATTCAGCTTCAGGAATATCCATTTTATTGGCAACGATAATCGTTGGTCTAGACATCAAATTATCATCATAATTATGCAATTCTTTATTGATGGCTACATAGTCATCAAATGGGTCACGATTTTCAAAACCACCCATATCAATTACATGTAAAATCACCTTGGTACGCTCAACGTGGCGTAAGAATTGGAACCCTAAACCAATACCGTCAGCAGCTCCTTCAATTAAACCAGGTAAATCGGCTAATACAAAAGATTCATTCGAACGAGTATTTACCACACCTAAATTTGGTGTAATCGTCGTAAAGTGGTAATCACCAATTTTAGGTGTAGCCGCTGTGACAACAGATAATAAGGTTGATTTACCAACTGATGGGAAACCAACTAATCCGGCATCCGCGATTAATTTCAATTCTAATTGTAGGGTAATTTCTTCACCTGGTTCCCCATTTTCAGCGATTTCTGGTGCCGGGTTGTTGTGAGTCGCAAATTTCATGTTCCCACGGCCTCCACGACCACCATGTGCCACGATGAGCTCTTCACCGTTTTCCACTAAATCACCAATAATTTGACCAGTGTCAAAATTTTTGACAACAGTTCCAGGGGGTACAGCGACATACATATCCTCTGCACCACGACCGTACATACCTTTTGGCATCCCATTTTCACCTGGTTTCGCCTTAAAGTGACGGTTGTATCGGAAGTCCATCAAGGTTCTTAACCCTTCATCAACTTTGAAGATGATGTCGCCTCCGCGACCACCATCTCCACCAGCTGGACCTCCATCTGGACGATATTTTTCTCGTAAAAAGGCAACCATACCGTCGCCACCCTTACCTGCTTTCACCCAGATCTTGGCATAATCAAAAAATGTTGACATGTGTTACCCCTCCTTTCATTTTCTTTAATTTTTATTTTTATTTCGTGTTAATACGGTTTGTATCAGCAAGCGTTAAAATGGCTTGCGCAATCATGCTTAAGATGGCTAACCGGTTATTTTGTACCGTTTGATCTTCAGCAAATACCATGTTGTTATCAAAGAATTCAGTGATAACTGGTGTTAAAGCCTCAAGTTGATTATAGTTGTTCTGCATGTCATTTGTCATCTCTAAGCCTTTAGCAGCATTGAATAACGCAACTTCTGAATCAGATTCAAAACGGCTTTCTTCTATTTTAACATCTTGGACATTTAGTTCACGGGCTTTCGCACCCAAGTTCAAAATACGGTTCCATGCTTCAAGCGTTTCTTTAAATGACGCTTTTTCACTAGCTGCTTGTAAGACTTTACTTGCCGCTAATTTTCTTAAGACATCCGCTGAGTGGCTTTGCAAAACAGCATCCGCAATATCATAACGTATTTCTTGGTCATTTAAGATAGCTTTCAACCGATCATTCACAAATTGGCTTAAAGCTGTTTGTAATTGAACTAGGCGTTCTTGGTCTTCAATACCGTAAACAGTCTGCAAGATATTAATGATATCAGTTTTCCAGTCAAAAGTTAACTCATTTTCGATTAGAATCCGTACAATTCCTGATGTTTGTCGACGTAATGCAAATGGATCGTTTGAACCAGAAGGAATGCGGTCAATATTAAAGAATGAAATCACTGAATCTAGTTTATCTGACACCGCAAACAATTTACCCAATTGACTAGCAGGTAATTCACCTTCAGCAGAAATTGGCATGTAGTGTTCGCGAATAGCAGTAGCAACTGCAGGCGCTTCACCAAAAGCTAAGGCATATTTTTCACCCATTATTCCTTGTAATTCTGAGAATTCATCCACAATACCGGTCATTAAATCGAACTTGTAGATTTCACCAGTACGCGTGATGTCTTCGGTTTGGACGTCGGCTAACTGACCTGACCATTTTTCGGCTAAATATTTGGCGATTTGACCTGTACGGGCCGTTTTTTCCTGTAAGGAACCAATTTCAGCATGGAAAGTTACCTTAGCTAAACGGCCCTGGAAGTCTTGAATCGTTTTGGTTTTATCTTCATTGACGAAGAAGAAACCATCTTCCAAACGTGCAGTCAAGACTTTTTGATTACCCTTACGGACATTATCTAAATGTTCAGCATTACCGTTACGAACAGCTACGAATAATGGCAACAATTTGCCTGCTTGGTCTTTTACATAGAAGTAACGTTGGTGGTTCTTCATTGAAGTGATCAATACTTCATCCGGCAACTCTAAGTATTTCTCGTCGAAGTTGCCGACAAAGGCTGTTGGGTATTCAACAATTTGGGTAACTTCTTCAAGTAAGTCAGCATCGATATCGATTTGATATTTGTTTTCGCTCGCTAATTGGTCGATTTGTTGTTGGATTAATGCTTTTCGTTCGTCTTGGTTTACAATAACAAATTCATCAGCTAAGGCTGCTTCATAAGCATTCGCGTCATTGATCACAACTTCTTGAGAACCTAGGTAACGGTGTCCACGTGAGATATTTGAAGCTGTTAGGTTCAAGAAAGTTAACGGTAAGACTTGGTCATCTAATAGGGCAACCATCCAGTGGATTGGACGGATGTATTTAACGTCATACGAAGCCCAGTGCATTGAAACAGGGAATGACATTTGGTCGATAACTGAAACTACATCTTGTAAAATGTCAGCCGCTTGGCTACCTGGTTGCGAAATATTAATGAAGACATACTCTTCACCTTTAACTTCTTCAAAGTAAATATCCTCAACAGAAGCACCTTTACCGCGTGCGAAACCTTGGGCAGCTTTGGTCCAATTTCCCTCTTCATCTTGAGCAATACGTTTAGCGGGTCCCTTAGCTACATCAGAAAAGTCTGTTTGCTTGTCGGCTAATCCATTAACACGTACAGTCAAACGACGCGGTGTCGCAAATGTTTCGACATTGTCAAAAGTTAAACGGTTGTCTGATAAAAAGTTTTCTACTAGTGATTTTAATTGGTTCACGGCATTACGTACGTATTGAGCAGGTACTTCTTCCAAACCAATTTCAAATAAAAATGTATGTTGGCTCATTATTTTTCCTCCTTCAATAACGCTTCTGCTGTTTCTCGGTCTAACAAAGGGTAACCCAAGTCAGCACGTTTCTTCACAAACATTTTAGCTACACGGCGGGCCATGTTACGGATACGAGCAAGGTAAGCGGCACGGTCAGTAACAGAAATCACACCACGCGCGTCTAGTAAGTTAAATGCATGTGAACATTTCAAAATGTAGTCATAAGCTGGGTGGACTAATTCATTGTCGATTTGTTTCAAGGCTTCAGCTTCATATTTATTGAAGGCAGCGAATAACATATCTACATCCGATTCCTCAAATGAGTAAACTGAATGCTCGTATTCTGCTTGACCAAAAATTTCACCATATTTAACGCCTTCAACCCATTCAATATCGTAAACTGAATCTACTTCTTGGATGTAAGAAGCTAAACGTTCCAAACCATATGTTAATTCAGAGGTAACAGGCTTACACTCTAAACCACCCACTTGTTGGAAATAAGTAAATTGGGTGACTTCCATCCCATCTAACCAAACTTCCCAACCTAAACCAGCACAGCCAAGTGATGGGTTTTCCCAGTTGTCTTCTACAAAACGAATGTCATGTTTTAATGGGTCAATCCCTAATTGTTTCAAGCTTTCAATGTATAATTCTTGAATATTATCTGGGTTTGGTTTCATCACGACTTGGAATTGGTGATGTTGGTATAGACGGTTAGGGTTTTCACCGTAACGACCATCTGCTGGACGACGAGAAGGTTCTACGTAACAAGCGTTCCATGGTTCAGGACCAATTGCACGCAAGAAAGTATAAGGTGACATGGTACCCGCACCTTTTTCTGTGTCATAAGCGTTTAAAACTAAACAACCTTGTTCAGCCCAGTAGTTTTGTAACGTTAAAATTATATCTTGAAATGTTTTATGATTTTTTGCCAAGATGTTCACTTCCTCATTTTTTATCTATTGTGACAGTGGTCAAATACATCAGAAGACACTAAAAAGCCCCTATGTATTTGAAAAAACAAACACATAGGGACGATTATCTCGCGGTTCCACCCTACTTCTAACGGATAAGATCCATTAGCGCTTTATTGTTAAGTGCTCCAATATGCCTTCACAAGGTTTCAATCCAGCCGCTTTCACTATCCGGCTTCGCTTTGGAATCTACATCTTCCTACTTAGTATTTTCACTGCACTTCTTTTATTCAGCTATTATCATACTTTTTTTCTCTTTTATCGTCAAGCGGATTGACAAAAGTTTCCATCTGACTGATGAAATGCTTACTTTTTAAGTGGATCCCTACATACTCTTCGTAAAGATCATCCAAAGCTTGGCGAATTTCAGTTTTCGTTGCCGCCTGTAAGTTCACTTGCCCTAGTTTGTCATAGGGCATTTGACTAAATAGTCGGATAAAATGACTTGCCCTTGGTGACCAATGGAGACGCCTGTCATCCATATGAAAATGTTGTTCACATAAAACGCCAGCATACTGCATGGAATAGTCAAAACGGCCTTGATCACGGCCACAAATAACACAAGACCTAAAGTTAGGGGCGACCCCGAATTTCGGCAGCAACTGAATCTCAAATATATTGGCCACGACTGACGGATCGACGCCGGCTTCTATTTTGCCTAGACCTTGCCACAACAAATTAAAAACCTTGTCTTCTTCAATAAAGTCTTCAAAGGCGGCATCGGTCAAACCTGTCATGTAGGCTGCATAGGCATTGGCCTGTATATCTGCGATGGTTGTCTTTGGAAATAGAACATCTCCCGTATCATTAAGAAAAGAAAAACCTTTATCGTTAATGGTTCCAACAAATGAGGCCCGCATATAAGGAAAGGCAATTTCCCTTAAACCATTATTCTGTCGTTGTATATTCTTAATGAAAAACATCCGCTTACCAAATTCCTTGGTGAATATTTTAATCAGCAGGTCTTTTTCCTTGTATTTCCGCGTAAAAAGGACAATTCCATCGAAACGCGCGTAATGGTCCTTTCGCATGGTCTTGTCCCCTTTCAATACTCATGTCAATATGTTTCGATTTTTATGATAGCTAGACTTGATTAATGCCTGCCATTAACCCTTGTAGTTTTTATGGTTGTAACCTAAGTCTCCTAAGTTAGACTTATTGTTACGCCAGTTTTTGATAATTTTGACCCAAAGTTCTAAATAAATTTTTGAACCTAGTAGGTTTTCAATTTCTTTACGGGCTTCAACACCAATTTTCTTGATCATCTTACCGCCCTTACCAATGATAATCCCTTTCTGACTCTTTTGATCGACGATAATGGTCGCATACACATGCACACGGTCCAGTTCATCTTTTTGCATGGAGTCTACTTGAACAGCAACTGAATGTGGAATTTCTTCATACGTATTTAAAAGAATTTGTTCACGGATTAATTCAGAAACAACAAAGTATTCAGGATGGTCTGTGATAAATTCAGATGGGTAGTATTGTGGTCCATTCGGCAATAAACCAACCAAGGTATCGATCAAGGTCTCCACATTATTACCGTTTAAAGCAGATAGAGGGATAATCCCGTCAAAAGATTCAGGGCTTGGAATAGTTTGCATAAAGTCCGCTAGTGCTTCAGGCGATACCTTATCAATTTTATTGACACCCAAGAACTTACGAGTCTTGTAATTTTTAATCTTTTCAAAGACGAATTTGTCACCCGGGCCAATTGGTTCTTCCGCATTCACCAACATTAAGATGGCATCTACTTCTTCAAGTGATTGGTAGGCAGACTTATTCATGAATTCACCTAACTCATTATGGGGTTTATGAATACCTGGTGTGTCAATGAAAACAATTTGCGCCTCATCTGTTGTATAAACCGCTTGGATTTTATTACGCGTCGTTTGCGCCTTGTCAGTCATGATGGCAACTTTTTGCCCTACGACGCGGTTTAAAAAGGTTGATTTCCCAACATTCGGACGGCCAACGATGGCCACAAAACCTGACTTATACCCACCAAAGTCATCTTCAGCTTGTTCTCCGTCGTCCTCTAGTAATTTTTCTAAATCCTCAATGTTGTCAAAATCGTTTATATTAAAATCTTCTATATTCAAAAATAGTCTCCCTTATTTATATATTCATTTGAACAAAAGTAAAATCTCAGGTACAAATATCAACAAACCAACGATAACGGCCATTGTAGATGAAATCAGTACGCCACCAGCCGCTACATCCTTCACATTTTTTGCAATGGGATGGTATTGGTTGTCAGTCACTAAATCTATAATCCACTCAGCAATGGTATTGGTAATTTCCATACAGATCACAATGGCGCAAGTCAAAATCAAAATTAACCACTTTTCAACGGACAAAGTAAAAAACCAAGCGGCCGACATAACTAAAATTAAGCCCAGAATCTGGTAACGGATATTTCGTTCATGGACAAAGGAAAATTTTATCCCATTTAATGCATAACCCATTGATTCAAAAAAATTATGGTTCTTATCCACTTTTGGTGGTTTTTGTACTTGTTTACGCTCTTTTAAGTCCATAAGCATCTAAAATCTCTTTCTGTAGGCCAAACATTTCTTTTTCATCTGCTTCATTCATATGGTCATAACCATTCAAATGCAAGAATCCATGGACAGCTAAAAAGCCTAGTTCACGTTCAAAAGAATGGCCATAATCAGCTGCTTGTTCACGTGTTTTATCAATCGAGATAAAAAGATCGCCCAATTCACGTGGCATATCCTCTGGCAAGCCCATAACTGCTAATTCATCTTCTCCTAAATCTTCAATCGCAAAAGAAATCACGTCAGTTGGACGGTCAATGTTGCGGTAAGTTTTATTAATTTCATGAATTTCTGCATCGTTCACGATGGTTAAAGATAAGTCAATTTCTCCAGTAAGTTTCAAATAATCTGCTGCAAAATCCAACAATTCATGCAACATCTCTTCATGTTTACTAGATAGCTCGTTCGTATTATCTTCAAAAATTAAATCTAACACTTTTTCACCTTTTTTCTTTTTGCCTTATCTATCATTCATTACCCTTATTTTCATTGGCATAGGCATTGATGATTGCTGACACCACTGGGTGACGAACAACATCAGTCGCTGTAAAGTGCACAAAGTCGATATCTTTAATCCCCTGCAAGTGTCTTTCCGCATCGATTAACCCGGATTTAGCGCCTCTAGGTAAATCAATTTGTGTCTTGTCTCCGTTGACAATCATCTTAGACCCAAAACCAAGACGCGTTAAGAACATCTTCATTTGGGCAACCGTTGTATTTTGTGCTTCATCAAGAATGACAAAAGCGTCTTCTAAAGTCCGACCACGCATATAAGCAAGTGGTGCCACTTCAATCACGCCACGTTCCAGTAAGCGTTCAGTATGCTCCCGTCCGTAGATGGTATATAGGGCATCATAAATTGGTCTTAAGTACGGATCAACTTTCTCTTTCAAGTCACCAGGTAAGAAACCTAAGCTTTCCCCCGCTTCAACCGCTGGACGCGTTAGGACAATTCGTTTTACCCGTCCTTGTTTTAATGCCTGAACGGCCATCATCACTGCTAAGAAAGTTTTCCCGGTACCAGCTGGTCCGATCCCGAAAGTAATGGCATGTTTATTGACAGCGTGTAAATATTGACGTTGACCTACAGTTTTTGTTCGAATAGCTTTCCCTTCAAAGGTCCGGCCAATTTCCTCTTCATATAGACTTACAAAGTGGTTCAAAGTCCCACTGTTAGCCATTTTAATCGCAGTAACCACATCACGTTCACCAATTGTGATACCTGATTGCAGAATTACTTGTAATTCAGTCAGTAAATCAATCACTTGGGCAACATCCGCTTCTTGTCCGGTCACTTCTATTTGCTCATCTCTGGCAAATATTTGCACCTCAAAAGCTTGTTCAATCAAAGAAAGATTACGGTCCTCAGTACCAAATAGTTGTACGGCTAATGCTGGATTCATCAAGGCTACATTTTTACTGATTGCAGATTCTGTCAAATGAAAACTTCCCCCTTTTCGTATTAAATAAATTATAGCAAAAATCTGGCATAAATACGAATCACAGGTCATGTATTTTCAAATGCTTAGCCATCTTGGCGGAAAAAGGTGTTTGCTTCCGCAAGTCAATCAATCAATGATACAATAGAGAAAATGCTTTAGGGAGGCGTACACTATGCAAAAAATATTAGCCATCGCAAACCGTGTAAAGGATTGGCAAATTGATGACATCAAAACCTTAGCAAATGATTATCAGATGAAAATGGCGGATGAGTTGACCGACGCAGACTTCCCCAATATTGAAATTCAATATGGTTGGAATGCTGAGCTAGCTGATAAATATGCAGCAAATGGTTATGATAGCCTTCGCTGGATCCAAGTCCAATTCGCTGGCATCAATCAATTGCCTAAAAAAATCGTCGCTGATGAAAAGATTCAAATCACCAACATGAGTGGCATTCATGCGACACCGATTGCAGAGACCGTTTTTGGTTACATCTTGAACTACTACCGGAGTTTACATATTTATAAAGTGCGTGAAGAAAACCAACATTGGGCATATGCCCAACACATGTCTTTACTTGAAAAGAAAATGGTCGTGTTTGGTGCCGGTAATGTAGGGAAAGAAATCGCTCGTATCGGACAAGCATTCGGTTTAGAAACAGTCGGAGTGAATACATCTGGGCGTGAAGTAGACCACTTTAATCAAACGGTTAAAACAGCGGACGGCTTTGAACAAGTGACTGACGCCAACATTATCGTCAACGTCCTACCAGAAACAGACGCCACACAAAACGTCTTTGATGCTACATATTTCGGTCGCCAAGAAAAACAACCCTTATTTATTAATGTGGGTCGTGGTTCTGCCGTTGTAGACCAGGACTTAATCGAAGCTATTGATCAAGATGACATTGCTTATGCAGCCCTTGATGTCTTTAGAGAAGAACCGTTGCCGGAAGAACATCCTTTCTGGGCCCATGAAAAAATTGATGTAACACCGCATATGACTGGTCAAGTAGAGCACTTTGCCATCGAAACATATAAAATATTCCAAGCTAACTTAAAAGCTTACGTAGAAAAAGGCGATTTAGCCGTCAATGTCGTTTCTAAAGAAAAAGGCTATTAAAAAAATTTGATTCAGATAGATAATAAAAGCATTTGCTATTCCAATATTTGGGAAAGCAAATGCTTTTTCGCTTTTATTTTGTGTTAATTTTAGTGTTTATTTTGCAAATAAGGTTACTGGTGGTAGTCCTTCAAATTGGCCTACATAAACGCCTGGTTGAATGACTTTCGGCATATTAACGGCACCGGAAGCCACAAACATTCCTGGTTCAATAGCTTGGCCTGTTTCAGCTAATTTTTGTGCCAACCATTGGACTGAATAAGCTGGGTGGCCCATCACCTCTTTTGAAGAACCTTGGGTATATGGTTGACCATCTACTGTTACTGTTCCCATCACGTCATCAATTTCTTGATAAGTCCGTTTGACATATTCCCCGGCTACTATACCTGCATTGGCTGCTCCATCAGCAATCAATTCAAATTTTGAAATGTTTCCGTACCAGTTGTCATACCGGCAATCTGGAATTTCATATCCTGTCGCCACCTGGCATTTAGACATAATAGTTTCCACTGAATCGTCCGGCGAAATCCTTTCTTCAGCTTTAAATATGATTTCAAATTCTAACAAAGGACCCATAAATTTGCTCAGGTCCATATCCGAATCCCAAACGCCTTTGTCTGTCATGACGCCGTATAAAGGCGTTGTGGTCTTAAAAAATGACTGCTGAATTTTTGCTGACAAAGAAATTTTATAACCTGCAACCTTTTCACCAGCCGCTTTTCTTAAATCTAAAACAGCTTGTTGCACTCGATAGCCGTCTTCTTCGTTGACAATTCCAAATTTCCCGTATGGTACCGGTACTTTTTCATTGTCTGCTTGATATAGTGTCTTACTAGCGTGAATAATTTCTTGATCCATCATAAGCTTTTTTCTCCTTAGAATTACATAGCGTCTGATGCGCCACCGTCAATATTGACAGCTGCACCACTCACATATGAGGCGGCATCTGAAGCAAGGAAGCTAATCACTTTAGCAGCTTCTGTTGTTTCACCAACACGCCCCATTGGCGTATGGGTATCATTGGCTTTTTGTTTTGAAAACTCTTCCCAAGTTGGATTTTCTGGGTCATTTTGCCACATCTTTTCAACCTGTTCACTTCGGATATAACCAATACATACCGCATTTGCACGAATATTGTATTCACCGTACTCTTTACTCAATTCCTTGATGACAGCTAAACCAGCTGAACGGGCTGGTGAAGTCGGTACAGACTTAGGACCTGGCGTCTTACCAGAATTGGAAACCACGCTAATAATCGAACCTGAAGCTTGTTTACGCATATAGGGCAATACCTCACGGGTAAAGTTTGCTACACCAATGATTTTAATTTCCAAGTCAAACCGCCATGCATCATTGTCTACTTCTTCAAATGAGCCCGCTCTATGGCCACCCGCATTATTGACAAGGATATCGATAGTCCCGTATTTGGCCGCTGTGTCCGCGATGGCTTTTTGGACAACAGGTAAATCTGTGACGTCAGCTACTGCGTAATCCACTTCAACCCCTGTTGCTTCTTTAATGGCTGTTTGTGCCTCAATTAACCGGTTCTCATGACGAGCAGTAATCACAACATGTGCACCTTCCTCAGCCAATGTTTTCGCTGTTTCAAATCCGATACCTCTACTGGCCCCTGTAATGACTGCTACTTTACCTTTTAGTCCTAAATCCATCAAAATCGCTCCTTCATCTTTTAAGTTTTTATTGAATTAAAAAAAGGCTCCACTCAATTTCCAGACTTTTATTACGCTTCACTACTTTTGCCATCACCTAATAAAAAAACGGCGACCGTTAACAGGCCGCCGTTTTATTAGCTAGAGCCCGCTTCACGTGGAAAAGGACTCTCCTAGAGAAGAATCCTACTTAGCTAATAATAATAAATCTTGTTTTAAATTAAATGGAGACGCAACAAATACGCCAGCATGCATTATATAATTGGAAGATATTCTAAATTGGCGCATTGTTGTCACTCCTTTCAAATAGCTACCTACAATTTATCAAAAACCAAATATGATTACAAGGTTTTTTTAATTTATTTTTAATTAAATTATCATTTTGGTGTAATAACCAATTTTTGACCAACAAAAAAGGAAGCCCGAAGACTTCCTCTCAGATCTAGATTTATTAACCTAAATATTTTTTTGCTACTGTTTGGATTGCATTACCATCCGCTTGACCTTTAAATTTGGCCACAGCAGTTTGCATGACTTTACCAAAGTCCTTCATAGATGTAGCGCCAACTTCGTCAATGACTTGTTTGACACCTTCGTCTAATTCAGCCTCTGATAATTGTGCAGGCAAATATTCTTCGATAATCGCGATTTCAGCAACTGCGTTATCTGCTAATTCTACATGGTCTGCTTGACGGAATTCTGCTTCCGACTCTTTTCGTTGCTTCAACTCGCGAGCCAAAAGTTCAATTTCTTCATCTTCAGACAATGCACTTCCCTTGTTAATTTCAGCATTTTGAACTGCTGCTTTTAACATACGGATAACAGATAACTTAAATTTATCTTTAGCTTTCATGGCTACCTTCATATCGGTATTTAGTTGGTCTAATAAAGCCATGATCCGCCTCCTTTATCGCAAGGTAAACGATTAGAATTTACGTTTACGAGCCGCTTCAGATTTTTTCTTACGTTTTACTGAAGGTTTTTCGTAGAATTCACGTTTACGTGCTTCTTGTATTGTGCCAGATTTTGAAACTGAACGTTTGAAGCGACGAAGAGCGTCGTCAAGTGATTCGTTTTTACGAACTACAGTTTTTGACATGACATTTCCCTCCCCTCGTTACTACAAATCGTTCTTTCATACTTGAAAAAACGTTCTAGTGAATTATACGCCATTATATTTATAAAGTCAATTATCCTAAGGTAAATTTGTTGAAAGTTTGTAATTCAAAAGTGACCATGTCTTAGGTAATTAAGGAAAATGTCCCAGGTCTTTAAGAGGTAAATGCTAGCCTAATTAGCTGCGATTTACTAACGAAAAAAGAGCTAGACATGCGTCTCTAGCCCTTTTCCAAAATATTTCCCTTACTGACACTCACTACAAAGCCCTTGTAATTCAATGGTATGGCTGACAATTTCGCAACCCGGTAATTGGTCGGAGAAAAATGTCATGGGGCAAGATTTGATTGGAATCGTCTTGCCACAATTTGTGCAGATAAAATGATGGTGGTGTCCTAAATATGGATCACAATGTTTTCTAAAAACCATCTCCCCGTTGACTTCAGAGGTTTCAAGGAAGTGGTGATCTTCGAATAGTTTTAAGTTACGGTAAATGGTATCAAATGAGATACCTGGATATAAGTTTTCTAATCGTTGCTGCAATTCTTTGGCGCTTAGGAAATAGGCCCCTTCTTCGTCAAAGACGTTTAACATATCAGCACGTTTTTTTGTGTATTTAAAACCAGCTTCGTTTAGGACTTGCATGGACTCATCTACAAAATTCATAGTTATCACTCCAGTTCCTACTTATTCTAACACGGATTGATTACGATTTGAAGCCATAATCATTGGGCTGTGTTGTATCAAAATGACGGATTTGCGACTCGATATGTGCCCTGTTTTCTTCCAAGAATGGTGGTAAGGATAATGACTCTCCTAATGTTTCATATGGTTCATCACCCATGAAACCTGGACCGTCAGTCGAGATTTCGATTAAGATGTCACCGATACGTGCGTATAAGGCTTCAAAGAAGAAACGATCGACCAAACCTGAACTTGGTAATCCAATTTGTTGGTACTTGTTGACCCAGTGTTGGATGGCATCGTGGTCAGCGACACGGAATGACACATGATGTACTTCACCGTATCCTTGTAATCCTGGTGGGGTTACTAAGTCTTTTCGTAAGATGACTTGGCCCCCGTTACCGCCCTCGCCTACTTCATATAAAGCTTCTTGGCCGTCGTCTGACAATTGTTTCATGCCATAGACTTGTTCAAGGATCTTACCAAAGTCTTCATAGTAAGATACTGAAATTTCGATTGGTCCTAAACCATAGATGGCTTTATCTTCAGGGACTGGACCATTTTTCCAAGGTTTACCAGGCGCAACACCCTCGTTGTTTTCATCTGAGAAGATTTGAAGGCGTTGACCGTCAAAGTCTTCAAAGCGAAGCACTTTTTTGCCGTAAACTTCTTTGATTTCTTCAGTCTGTACATCAAATGATTGCAAACGTTCTTCGTAATAAGCTAAGGCTGCATCATTTGGTACACGCAAGCCGATACGAGAAATTGAGTTTGTCCCGTAGTAACCACTTGGCACGCCAGGGAAGTCAAAGAATGTTAAATCCGTACCCGCGTTCCCTTCATCATCTGAGAAGAAAGTATGGTAGGTGTGGATGTCATCTTGGTTAACTGTTTTCTTAACCAATCGCATGCCCAAAACACCTGCATAAAATTGATAGTTCTTTTCGGCGCTTGAGGTAATTGCCGTTACATGGTGAATACCTAATAAATCTGTTGTCATAATTGAAGCTCCCTTTTAATAGAATATCTTTTAAGTTTTTATATTTCGAATCCGTAATATAATCATAACACATTTATATTTCGAATTCAAATCATTATGTCCGAGGGAATAATCACGGGTCATCTATGGTAGAATAAAATTAATATATTGATTAATGGAGGCAAAAAGATGAACCAAGACACACCAAAAAAGCCAAAGTATTTCCTAATTTCGGATGCAGTTGGGTCGCTAGTGAATGATATATTCCAAAGCGTGTCCGTTCAATTTCCATCCGTTGATTTTGACATCACCACTTACCCCTTCATTCAACACGACGATATGCTGCTTCCTATTTTAAAACAAGCCAAAATTGAAAAAGCATCCATCGTTGCTTCTTTCATCAACAAAGACCTTAATAAAATTGCGGAAGATTACTGTGAAATGGCGGGAATTTTCTACTTAAATGTCCTTGACCAGTTAATGGATCAGATTGTGAGTCAAACAAAGGTGAAGCCTTCCGGCAAACCTGGAATTCGCCACCAACTTGATGATGAGTACTATAAACGAATTGAGGCCTTAGAGTTTGCGGTCAATAACGATGACGGCCAACAGCCTAAACGCTTTATCGATGCGGATATCGTCTTATTAGGGATTTCTAGAACGTCTAAAACGCCATTAAGTATGTATCTTGCGAATATGGGTTATAAGGTAGCTAACCTGCCGTTAGTCCCAGAATCTAGAATTCCAGATATTATTTATGAAATTGAGCGGTCAAAAATTATCGGCTTAACCAATGACGTCAATGTCTTAAATAAATTCCGACGTGAACGGATGCGGTCATATGGGATTGAAGATGCCAGTTTATATACAAATGATGCCCGCATTGAAAAAGAATTGGCCTACGCCAACAAGCTGTACGAAGAGTTGAATTGTCCAGTCATCAACGTCGCTGACCGGTCAATTGAAGAAACAGCCACTTTGATCATCATGTTCTTCAACTCAACCAAAACCCCAGGGTGAGAGCACCGATACTCAGCTCAAAAATTTTCATCATGAAGTCAAAAACAGCGCCATGTTATTCATGAGCGCTGTTTTTCAATGTATTTATTGTTTGATCATCATTTTCATTTCCGCGACTAATTTTTCAATGGATTCAACGTTCAATTCATCCATGCGTGCTGGCAAGCCTTCGATAATTTCCTTGCAGACCATTGGGTTGGCGTAGTTAGCTGAACCAACTTGAACTGCTGTTGCACCGGCGATGATCATTTCGAACACATCGTCGATACTTTCAATACCACCTACCCCAATAATTGGAATATCTACTACTTGAGCGACTTGACGAACCATGCGTAAGGCTACATATTTCACTGAAGCACCAGATAAACCGCCAGTTACGCCACCTAAAATAGGTTGTCTTGTTTCCAAATCAAATGTTTGACCAGTAATTGTATTAATCATGACAATGGCATCTGCACCGGCTGCTTCTACTGCTTTAGCTATAACTGTAATGTCCGTTACGTTTGGCGTTAATTTTACATATACAGGTAAGCCTGTTGCTGCTTTGACTTGTTTTGTTAATTCTGCAGCTACTTGTGGATCAGTCCCGAATTGTAAACCACCTAATTTAACATTCGGACAAGAGATATTTAATTCGATTGCTTTAACATTTTCTGGCTGTGATAATGCTTTTGTTGCTTCCACATAGTCTTCTACAGTTGAACCTGCCACACTTTGGATTATAGGCACATCAAATTGGGCTAAATAAGGTAATTTTTCCGTTAAGACGCCTTCAACACCTGGGTTTTTTAAGCCAACTGAATTTAAAATACGTTCGCCAGAGTGGAAGTAGCGTGGGTCTGGATTCCCTTTCCGCACTTCAACAGTTGTCGATTTATCCACTAAAGCCCCTAAAATACTTAGGTCATATTTTTCCGCGAACCCTTCACCGTAGCCGAAACAGCCTGATGCCGGCATAATGGGGTTTTTCAATTCTAAACCTGGTAATTTTACACTTAAACGTGACATAATAGCCTCCTTCAATAAGCTTTACTTTGATTATTTTTGCTCGTAAACAACTTCCCCTTGGAAGACCGTCAAGGCACACATACCGTACACTTCTTCACCATTGAATGGTGTCACTTGTGATTTTGATAAGTAGTCAGCAGGGTCAATTGTATAAGCTTGGTCTAAATCGAAAACGGCAATATCCGCTGGGCTGTCAACTGCTAGCGTTGCGGATGTTAAGCCGAAAACTTCAGTCGGTGCAGTTGCCATTTTTTCTAGTAAGAAAGCTAAGGACATTGCACCAGTTTTCACAAAGTTTGTGTACATGACTGCGAAGGCCGTTTCAATACCCACAATCCCAAATGGTGAATGCATAAAGCCGTTGGCCTTCTCTGCTAAGGTATGGGGGGCGTGGTCAGTTGCGACCATGTCTAAAGTCCCATCTAATAACCCTTCTAATAAGGCTGCTTGGTCTTCTTCCCCGCGTAAAGGAGGGTTCATCTTGTACGTTGCGTCATCTGAAGGAATATCTAATTCGTTTAAGATTAAGTGATGAGGTGCCACTTCGGCTGTTACATGTACACCGCGCGCTTTGCCGTCGCGAATGGCAGCAACAGATGCTTTTGTTGACACATGACAAACGTGGTAATGAACGCCTGTTTCTTCTGCTAAATGGATATCCCGGGCAATTTGGCTTGATTCAGTTGCATTCAAGATACCAGGTAACCCTAATTCCTTGTTTTTAATCCCTTCATGCATCACGCCACCGAACAATAGACTTTCGTCTTCTGTATGCGCAACGATTGGCTTACCTACTCGGGCCGCTTCTTTCATAGCTAGATACATAGTACCTGCTGTTTGAACCCCAAACCCATCATTGGTAAAGGCAAAGGCTTCTGGCATATGCTCCATGTCAACTAAGTCATCTGATTTTAGGTTACCTGTAATTGGTGCATATTGTAAGACTTCAACAACCGCATCTTGGTCAATCAATTCTTGGATTGCTGTTAATTTTTTTGGTGTATCAGGTGCTGGATTCAAGTTAGGCATGGCTGCCACTCGGGTAAAACCACCACGTGCTGCTGCTTGACTACCAGTTAAAATTGTTTCTTTATCTTCAAAACCCGGTTGGCGGAAGTGGACATGGACATCTGTCAATCCTGGTGTGACTAATTTCCCAGCCACATCAATCACTTGGTCGGTATCCGCAACGTCGAAATCTAATTGCGCGCTAACTGCGACAATCTTTTGGCCGTCGATTTTTAAATGAACATCTACTAGTTGACTATCTTTTGTAACCTGTTTACCATTTGTGATTATTAAGCTCATCATATCTTCCTTTCAATACCCATTCCAAAATTGCAATACGTGCATAAACCCCGTTTGACATTTGTGACACAATCCGACTCTTCTCGCATTCGATCAATTCATCCGCAATCTCAACATCCCGGTTAACTGGCGCCGGGTGCATGATAATGGCATGGTCTTTCATGGTTTGGTATCGTTCACGAGTTAAACCGAATAGTTCATGGTAGTCGGCCTTTTCAAAAGGCTTGTCCCCGTTTGGATGGCGTTCCAATTGAACCCTTAGCATCATCACGACATCTGCCGTTTTGACAGCATCGTCAACTGTCATCCACTCACCATATTTTTCGTAACGTTTATCAAAGTATTGGTCTGGACCAGCGAAAATGACATTGGCCCCTAGTTGATTTAGCATCATCATATTGGAAACGGCTACCCTTGAGTACAGGATATCACCAATAATAGCGACATTTAAGTCTCTAAAGTCACCAAATTCTTCATAAATGGTCATGATATCTAGTAAAGATTGGGATGGATGCTGACCAGCACCTGAACCCGCGTTTACAACTTGGACATCAAGGTTGACCAGCTGGTCCGGATAGTTTGCGTCAGGATGGCGAATAACCACAACGTCGGCCCCGATTGCTTGCATGGTTAAGACGGAATCGTATAAAGACTCCCCTTTATTGATTGAAGAAGTCGTCACGTCAAAGTTCATCTGATGCATGCCAATTTTGTGTTCAGCCATCTCAAAACTCATTTTGGTTCGCGTTGAGTTTTCAAAGAACATGTTCACGATTGTCCGATCGCTCTTAAAACTGTCTCGTCCATGTTTAAAGTCAGACGCTCGTCTCACTAATACCATAAATTCTTCGTTGGTAAATTGTTCTACAGATAAGAAATGTCGCATTCATATACCTACTTTCATCGAAAAAAAGTGCTTGCAGATTTAAGTCTACAAGCACTTCGCTAGGTGAATACACTGGTTCCACAAAAACCAGTTCACATAGAAAAATCACTTGTAGCCTCTCGGACCCACTTAAAGTAATACACTACGTCTATTTAATTAAAACCTCGTCTTTATCATCTACTTCATTTAAAGCCACAACCACATCTTCTTCGCGAGCAGTTGGGATATTTTTCCCGACGAAATCTGCACGGATTGGGAATTCTCTATGTCCACGGTCAACTAAAACTGCTAAGGCAATCTCAGCTGGACGACCTAGGTCAACACAAGCATCTAAAGCAGCGCGTGTTGTTCGGCCAGTATATAACACATCATCTACCAAGATGACCTTTTTACCCGTTAAATCTGTTCCATTTTTTGCCACTTGAATAGCTTCTTCTGCGTCATCACGGTAACCATCGATATTGATTTTTTCGACAGGAATAACACCTTCGATTTCTTCAATTTTAGCAGCTAGACGTTCAGCTAAAGGAACTCCTCTCGTTTCAATCCCAACTAGTACTAAATTATCGATCCCTTTATACCGTTCGATAATTTCATGCGATAAACGTGTTAAAGCGCGGCTAATCTCTTTTTCATTCATAATCACTTTTACCATGGTATGACCTCCATTATTTGCTTAAGTAAGAAAAAAGACTACTTCCCTACTTGCGTGCGCAAAAAGAAGTAGTCTTTCCCCATTTGGTTAAAAACTAGACGTGTCATGCCTTCTTCGTCTCTCTGGACGCAAGTTAAAGGATCTTATTTATTTCCCATTATTATAACGCACCTAACAAAAAAATCAAGCGTTATTCGATGGGTGCGAGAAGCGGCGTTGTTTTCACTAGCCTAAGTACCACAAAAGGTGTAGCGTTTCAGCTACACCTTTTGTCAATTATTAGATCGCATTTTCTTCAAATAACATGGCAAATTGTCCTAATGAAATGACATTTGTATCTGTAAAGTAATCCATGAAATTTTGACGTTTGTTTGAAAAGACAACCATCAAACCTAAAAATGGCAACGTCGTTAAAACCACTTTTCCTAAACCTTCACGAAATAAACATGTCATAAAGGATAATTTGTATTGTTTGTTGGTTACAACTTGAAGGCCTAGTAACCCTTTTCCAAGCGTTTGGCCATTGGTCCAGAATGTTGACAAGGTAAAGTAGGCAATTAAGACGAATTGATCGACTAGGAAAGTCACTGCAGCAGGCAAGGTGCTATAAGCGCCTTGTGTTACTGCATTTAAGACACCTGTGACTAGTAAACGTAAGGCATATACCATCAGTAAATCAATTAAGAAGGCAACTAAACGAATCCAGAAACCTCCATATAGCTTGCGAGCATAGCCTGAAGTAATATCTGCTTCTAGGTTACGGCGATAATTTGAAAAGATTTCTTGCGGTGAAGCTTGCAAAGATTTAATTTTGCGTTCACGACGTTTTTCTTTAAATTCTGTTTCTACTGACCCTTCATAAAGACGTTCATTTAGCTTTGGTAATTCAACACTTTCTTGAATGTCCTTAGCTTTTTTACGGCGCTTAAACATCTTATTCACCTCCGTACATGTAATAGAATTGAGGTGTTGAGGTATCTTCTAAAACCTCTAAAATTTGCGTCATTTCATCCGCTGTATTGGCTTCTGATTGACCAGTGAATAAATTTTTCTCAGCTAACAATGACATAAAATCAGTCATCCATGAAGTAGCAGACCTAGGTGTGTAGTCCACAACGGTAGCTGTTTCCAGGTTTTTATCAGCTCTTAAGGATGCTAAGGCATCTTCTTCGTAACCAATTTGGTCAGCTAAGCCATTTTCCACGGCTTGACTCCCTGAATAAATACGACCATCAGCTAATTTTTTCACGTCATCCGTTGACATCCCGCGACCATTCGCTACGATTTCAACAAAACGGTTGTATTTCTCTTGAATGAAAGAATTTAAGACGTCTTTTTCTTCATCAGAAGCGCCTCTAAATGAGGAACCCATATCTTTCAAAGCGCCTGATTTATAGGTATCCATAGATAACCCATGCTCTTCCATAAAGCCTGAGAAGTTCGGTACTTGCATGATGACACCAATTGAACCAGTAGTTGTTTCACTATCCGTATAGATTTGGTCACCGACCATTGAAATCATATAACCACCAGAAGCAGCCATTTGCCCCATTGAAACATAAATTGGCATTTCCCGACTTTCTTTTAAGTCAAGTAAGGCATTATATAATTCTGTACTTTCATATACCCCACCACCTGGTGAATTGACGGTTAATAAGAGTGCTTGAACGTCATCATTTTCTTTAATTTCTTCAATAGCATCTAGGATACCTTGGTAATCCATCCCTTCAGAAAAAGAACCCGACCCAGAGTTGTCCGCAATCGTTCCATCGACTGCTAACACCGCTACCTGACGGTTTGCATCCCCTGGTTCAATAATATTTTGCGCGCTTGAAAAAGCATCTGATCCTTCAGAAAGCAAATTATTGACATTAGTTTGGCTAGTCAATTGACTACCAAATGCACCCAGTGCAAGGATAATAACAGCAACAATTGCTAATATCCATGATTTTTTACTCATTAACTTAATCCTCCTCAAATAAAAAAAGTAAATATATGTCTAAGTATATTCTACCACACGACATATATTTACTCTTAAAGATTATTAGATATGACAATTCAAATTTCCTGTAATCATAAAAAAATGGCCCTAAGGCCATTTTTTTACTTAATCAAAATCAATTGTAGTTACTGATAATGATAATTCTTCTAATTGTTGTTCTGATACATGGCTTGGTGCTTCTGTTAGTGGGTCAAATGCACGACCATTTTTAGGGAAGGCAATCACTTCACGGATGTTTTCTTCACCAGCTAATAACATGACTAAACGGTCTAGACCTAAAGCTAATCCGCCGTGAGGTGGGAAACCATAGTCTAAAGCATTTAATAGGAAACCGAATTGAGAAGCTGCAGATTCTTCTGTAAAGCCTAAAGCTTTGAACATTTGCATTTGCATTTCTTTTTGGTAAATACGTAATGATCCACCACCGATTTCGTAACCATTTAAAACGATATCGTAAGCTTGTGCGTATACTTCTTCCGGGTTTTCAGCTAATTTATCCACGTCTTCCTCGTTAGGCATAGTGAAGGGGTGGTGCATTGCATTGAAGCGTTTTGTATCTTCATCATACTCAAGCAATGGCCAGTTTGTCACCCATAGGAAGTTAAATTGGTTTTTGTCCATTAAGTCCAATTCGCGACCAAATTTCAAACGGATTTCAGATAATGATTGGTTAACTACTGATTCCTTGTCTGCAACGAATACTAATACGTCACCAGTTTCAGCTTGTAAACGATCCATTAATGGTGCAGGATTGTCTTTAAAGAATTTACCAATAGGACCTGATAAACCTTCGTCAGTCACTTTGATCCAAGCCACACCTTTAGCCCCGTATGTAGATGCAAATGGTGTTAAGTTGTCTAAGTCTTTACGAGAGTAGTTGTCACCAGCACCTTTGATATTGATAGCTTTAACGATGCCACCTTTTTCAATTGCTTGGTTAAATACTTTGAATTCATATTGATCAACGATATCAGAAATTTCCACTAATTCTAAACCAAAACGAGTATCTGGTTTGTCGTTACCATAACGTGCCATTGCATCGTCATAAGTAATGATTGGGAAGTTTTCGGTGATATCAATGTTTTTAGTACGTTTCACGACTGTTTTCAACATACCTTCTACTAAATCACGAATTTCTTCTTGTGTTAAGAAAGTTGTTTCTAAGTCGATTTGCGTAAATTCTGGTTGACGGTCTCCGCGTAAATCTTCATCACGGAAACAACGGACAACTTGGTAGTAACGGTCCATACCAGCAGACATCAACAATTGTTTGAATAATTGTGGTGATTGCGGTAAGGCATAGAATTCACCTGGATGTACACGAGATGGGACTAAGTAGTCACGTGCACCCTCTGGCGTAGATTTGGTTAAGTAAGGTGTTTCTACTTCGATAAATTCTTGATCGTCTAAGTAACGATGGATTGTAGATACTACTTGATGACGTAATTTCATGTTATTCGCCATTTTTGGACGACGTAAATCTACGTAACGGTATTTCATACGAATTTCATCGTTTACATCAATGTCATCTTCAACTGGGAATGGTGGTGTTTTTGAAATGTTTAAGATTGTTAAATCAGAAACCATCACTTCAATGTCACCAGTTTTAATTTTAGGATTTGCTAATCCTTCACCACGTAACACAACCTCACCAGTTACTTCAATCACGTATTCAGAACGTAAACGTTCAGCTTCAGCAAATTGGTCCCCTAAGTTTTCAACGTTGAATACAGCTTGAACGATACCTTCACGGTCACGCAAATCAACAAAGATTACCCCACCTAGGTCACGACGTTTTTGTACCCATCCTTTTAATGTTACAGTTTGTCCAACGAATTCGTTAGAGACATTTCCACAATACACACTACGTTGCATTATATGCAGCTCCTTTTATTTTAAATCTCTTTTATTTCTTTTCTCTGTTTTAAAAATAATTACTATTGGTTTAATTCTTGGTAAATGCTTGCAAAATCATCCGCAAATTTTTCTAGCGGGTAGGCAGCTTCTTTACCAGAGGCCATATGTTTAATCGTGATTTGGTTATTTTCCAATTCAGATTCCCCGATAGTAACAACCAAGTCTGCACCTAGTTTATTGGCATCTTTAAATTGCTTTTTAGGTTTGGCACCAGAGAAGTTTCGGTCAGCTGAAAAACCAGCGTGACGCACGTGTTGCAAGACTTTCATTGCCGCTTCATCCGTATTGTCTCCGATATTCACCACATAGACGTCAAGTTCATGCATGTCTGGTACTTGGACTTCTTGCGCCTTCATCAATAAGATTAAACGCTCGATTCCTAAACCGAAACCAAAGCCTGGAACAGACTCTTTACCATCTGAAATCTCTTTCACTAAACCATCATAGTTACCCCCACCACAAATTGTTGTTTGGGCACCAAAGACTTTATCTTCAGACATGATTTCAAAGATTGTATCTTTGTAGTAGTCTAAACCACGCACCATATTTGGATCGATTTCAAAATCAATACCTAGGGCTGTCAATAAAGATTGCACTTCATTAAAGCGTTTAGTTGATTCTTCAGAAAGATAATCCAAGATTGATGGCGCATTGGCCACGATTTCGATATCTTTTTTATCTTTTGAATCCAATACACGTAACGGGTTTTTATGTAAACGTGTTTTTGAATCTTCAGATAATTTATCCGTAAATGGTGTTAGGTAGTCAATTAAGGCTTGACGGTATGCAAGACGTGAACTTGTGTCCCCTAATGAATTAATCACTAGCTTGATATGTTGGACATTTAGCGCTTTAAATAAATCCATGGCTAAAGCAATCGTTTCTACATCTTTGGCAGCATTTGCTTCACCAAACACTTCAACACCGATTTGGTGGAATTGGCGTAAACGGCCGCTTTGTGGTCTTTCATAACGGAACATTGGTCCCATATAATAGACTTTATAGGGCTTCACCTGTTCAGGTGCGTATAATTTATTTTCCACATATGCCCGTACGATTGGTGCCGTCCCCTCAGGTTTTAAGGCAATATGACGGTCACCCTTGTCATAAAAATCATACATTTCTTTAGACACTACATCTGTTGTTTCTCCTACACCGCGGGAAAATAATTCATAACTTTCAAACATGGGTGTACGAATCTCAAAATAACGATATTGGTTTAGAATTCTTCTCGCAGTATCTTCTATATAATGCCATAGATTCATATCTTCAGGTAAGATGTCTGCAGTCCCTTTTGGTCGTTGAATCACAATACCCCTCCTTTAAAAATAAAAATAAAAAAATCGCCCTTACATTCCAACAATAGGAATATAAGGACGAGTTAACTTCGTGGTACCACCTTAATTTCAACAGCTATGGCTGTTGCTCGACGCGTAACGTGCGTGACGGAATAGCTTTGCACTATTCTCCTCCAGAGTGTTTGCAAATAAATGACATTGAGCATTCTCACCCGTTAGCTCTCTCTAGAAATGTCGACAATTATTCTTGCTCTTTCATTGGATTATCCATTCTTTATCTTATATCAAAACTAAAAAAGTGTCAAGATAGTATATTTTCTAGTTGTTCATTTATCACAAGAAAGGTAAACTGAGTTATAACAATGCCTAATTTTAGCAAAAATATAAACTTTTTCTACCGGAATTTCCGGTGAACTACTGAGGTGTACGCGAATTGACAGATCATTCTGAGAACCACTTCCAACAAAATAAAGTAGTCTATCTACTCTACCTTATTTTTGTAACAGGAATCGTTGGTTTCTCCTCATTACAATTATATCAATACAACAAAGCATCCTATAAAGAACTATCTACCAATGTTGTCAACCTTCGTGAGGGCCCTGGGATCACTTATGATATTAAAGACCAACTTGATGGCAGTAATCCTTATCGAATACTTAGACAAGAAAATAGTTGGTACTATGTCTTACTCGATAACAATGAAATAGGTTGGATACCAACTTGGTTAGCTGATAACCAAGATATCGATTCCTCTGATTTTATTGCCACAATCTTAGAGGATGATATTCAAATCTACGAAGAAAATACAGAAGACGCAACGGTCTTAACATCTGCAGAAAAGAATTCAAAATACCAAATCTTACACCAAGCGGATGGTTGGGCTCAAATTCAACTTTCTGGTGAAATTGGTTGGGTGAAACAAACAGCAATCGATGTGACACCAGGAACAATGGCCTACGAGGAAGATACTGAAATCACAGAAGAAGAACAATCAACTTTCGATGAATTTCTATCTGATTACGACTTTACTGTTAAGGCAACTGCTGATGGGGTAAATATTCGTAGCGAAGCCAACAAAGACTCTGAAATCTTAGCTAAGGGTGCCCTAAACGAACAGTTTGCCTACCTTGGTCAAGAAAATGAATACTACCATGTACGTTCAGTCGATGGTACTGAGGGATATATCGTTAACTGGTTATCAGAGAGTGATTCAACTGCCATGGCGGATAAAGCAAAAGCAGCCGAAGCAACCAGTACATTAGCTGGCCGAACCATTGTATTAGACCCAGGTCACGGTGGTATTGATCCAGGTGCTATAACAGACGGTTTATATGAAAAAGAAGTCACCTTACAAACTGCCCTCACCGTTAAGGAAAAACTTGAAGCAGCAGGCGTAAATGTGATTTTAACACGCGATGATGATTCAGATGTTGCTTTAGCTGATATTCCATATACAGCCAACCAAGCAGACGCTGACCTATTGATTTCATTCCATTATGATGCAATTGAATCAACAGGTGCATCCGGCACAACAGCTTACTACTACGGCGACGATTCAATCCCAGTAGCCCAAGAGATTCAAGCCCAATTAATGGAACGATTACCATTAGAATCTAACGGCGTTAAATTCGGTGACTTCCAAGTCATCCGGGAATTAGCTGGAGAAGGTGTCTTAATAGAACTTGGATATATGTCAACACCAAGTGACGTGGCGGTATTCAGTCAAGAAGAATACTGGAACCAAGTTGCCGACGCCATTTACAACGCTTTAGTGATTTACTATCAATAATTGCTTTTTGGTCACTACTGCCGAAACAAGAAAAATACCGATTGCCGGAGATTCTGGTTCTTTTACAAATAGTGTT
>NZ_DJUR01000015.1 GCF_002440555.1 Aerococcus sp. UBA6277 | reverse complement strand
ACTGTTGTTGCGTTTCTTCGAATTTTTCAATATCACTAGCACTTGGGTATAATTGCACTTTAATCGTTTTCGTTAACTGCATCTTGTCACCTCTTTTCTCTCAAATACATTATACCCTCTATTTAGAGGAAACATAAAAGATAACCTAGTAAAATCAACAAAAAGAGCAGTCTATTTCGCTAATTCCTCCTGGGTATCAATACCTAGGTTTCCTTAGCTGACAGCTTGTAAATGAAGGAAAACCTAACTTCATTACAAAAAACAACAGACCTACCAGCCGCAGACGCAGAAACTGCTGAAGAAGAAACTGAACAAACAGTCTACAATGACTACTTTGAAGATGCTGATGTAGCAGACCGTACCTTATCTGACTATGCAGGTGAATGGCAATCTGTTCACCCATTCCTTGAAGACGGTACCTTAGACCAAGTCTTTGACTACAAGTCTAAATTAAACAACGGCATGACCACTGAAGAGCATAAAGAATACTACACAACTGGTTACCAAACTGACGTCGATAATATCAACATTACTGACAATACAATTGAATATATTGTGGCCGGTGAAAGCAAGACATTCGAGTATAACTATGTTGGTTATGAAATCTTAACCTATGAAAAAGGAAATCGTGGTGTTCGTTTCTTATTTGAAACAAACGACCCGGAAGCCGGCGACTACAAATACGTGCAATTCTCAGACCATAATATTGCACCCGTTGAAACAGGACACTACCATATTTATTGGGGTGGCGAATCACAAGAAGCCCTTCTTGAAGAAGTAGACCACTGGCCAACATACTATCCAACTGATATGTCTGGCTCAGAAATTGCACAAGAAATGATGGCTCACTAACCTAGAATATAATGATTCATATTTTACATATAAACAAAATACATAGTGTTTTTCTAAACTCCCAGGAGTACTAGCCAATTAAAAGCCACTGGACTGCAAAAGGTGAGACAAAATCGTTCAGGCTCGCAGTACTGGCGTAAATAGTTGTAGTGATGGCAGATCACGAAACCTATTTGCGAAGTGGTTTCTAAACTATATTGACTTGTTTTACCCATACATACACAAAAAGGAAGATCTGCTTTTGACAGGCCTTCCTTTTTGATTTGTAGACGCTTATTCTCTACAGGTTATCTTGGATATCTGCTTCAATATCTGCGGGTTTTGTTGTTGGGGCATACCGTTTAATAAAGTTGCCTTGCCGGTCTACTAAAAATTTAGTGTAATTCCATTTTACTAGACCATTACCAGATGCTTTTTTCAGATACGAAAATAATGGTATTGTTTTAGGTCCGTTTACGGATACCTTATCGAACATAGGAAATGAGGTGCCAAAGTTTAGTGCGCATGCTTCTGCAGCCCCTTTACTATCCTCAGGTTCTTGCATGAATGAATTTGAAGGGAATCCAAGTACCTTAAAGCCCTCACGTTGATATTTTTGGTGTAAGTCTTCAAGTCCTTCTAATTGAGACGCTAGTCCACATTTAGTTGCTGTATTTACAATCAACAACAAGTCCCCTTCATAATCCGCTAGGTTTTTATCTTGCCCATTAGCATCTTTTACAGTGTAATCATAGATAGTCATCATATTTCTCCTTTTTATAGTAGAAACGCTTCAAAGCCTTCTGCATCTTAGGCTAAATGATACGCCTTTTTACCTGTGAAAGCGAACAATCACGTTTATATATTGATTATTTATCATCAATGTGCTTTCGCTAGTTCTTGAGTCTTGCATCAATAATATTTGCTTGTACTAGTACCCACGTTACTAAAATTTATTAGCTTCTATCGTTAACTTACGTTATTAAGCCAGAGTCTGGAGCTTTCCTAGCATACCTTAGCAGTGAAAGAGGATGGTCTGACTATTCATTCTTTGGACTTCGGCCCTTACAGATTAAATAGTCAGCCAAGCCATTAGACCTTGGCTGATGAGTTTCCCACTGCTTTTGAGGCAATGATAGGAAAAGTGTAACCCGAAGGCTTATATATGCAAAGTAACAAGTACTAACACAAAGTTTAAGTCAATGGCTAACTGATATCTTTTTATTATATAAATGATAAAGGAAAATTGAGAAACTTGTATTATATGGTGGTATCCATTTTTATACCCTAACCATTTGTAAATGTAAGAGCTTTCATGGTATAATATATCAAATTCCTAAGAGAGAGGTTCTTTATATATGGCTAAATACGAAGAGGTAGCTGGCGCGTTGGTCCGCTACATCAATGAAAATGAATTAAATGCAGATGATAAGTTACCCAGTATCCAAGAAATGGTGGACTACTACCAAGTGAGTAAGAATACGGTATTATCTGCCTTAAATGACTTAGAGAAACAAGGGTTGATCTACCAAGTACGTGGTTCTGGAGTATATGTACGCGGTAATCAACGTAAGGGTTATATCAACCTATTAAACCTAGGTGGGTTTAATTCAACCTTGAGCCAATTTAAAATCGATTCTAAAGTTTTATCCCTTGCTTTAATTGCACCAACTGAGGAAGCGGTAGAAAATTTAAAAATTGATGACCCAGCAAAAACAAAGGTCTACCATGTTACCCGCATCCGCTACATCGAAGGGCGCCCCTTCTGTGTGGAGGAGTCTTATTTTGACAAGGATATAATCCCTTACTTAAGTGAAGAAATTGCTTCGAATTCCATCTTCGACTATATTACAGAAGATCTGGAAATTCCAATTGGCTATGGTGACCACTTCTTGCGTGTTGGGAAATTGAAGGCTGAGCAAGCTGACCATTTAAATTTAAGTGAAGGCGAGCCTTGTTTAAAAACAGAGTCGATCTTCCATTTAAATAATGGGAAACCGTTCGACTATTCTAAAATCACTTATCACTTTGAAGAAACACAATTCTTTATTCAAGGTGCGAGCACTCAATACCGTTATTAATTGAAATTGACCAAAGACAAAGGACGCGATTGGCTCGCGTCCTTTGTCTTTGTGCTTAAATGCTGTGGATAATTGATAAGGTTAAAGCAGTAATGGCTGCCTTGCTGTTGGCTAACATTTGAAAAGTATGGCCGTCGCCACAAGCGGGAATAATTGCTGTGGGAGCTTGTTTTAAATCTGCTAATAATGTCATTGATAAATCCTCCTAATTACTACTACAAGTCTGTTATATGGCTTACTAGTGACAATTTGATTCGTCTTATCTTTATTGCTCCTAGTTTTTTACATATATTTTAAGTTTTTAGTAAATAAAAAAAGCGCCCTTTGACTGGTTAAGTCAAAGGGCGCTTTCTGCACGGTACCACCTTTAATTTTTCTAATAGTTGGTTAGACTATTAGACTCACGTTGACGGGACATTCATCCGATCAACTGGCATTTTAACGGCAGCACCCGGTAAACACTCAACCACCCCTTAGGTGGATCGCATCTACAGCTCAAAGTCTACTTTTCAATTAGGGCTTGTCATACCTTCTCAACAATCGGTACTTTCTGTGCACAAGCGTCTAACTTACTTCTACTTCTCAACGCATCAACTTGTTTTATTTACTGACATCAGTATATTAAAATTTATAATAAGTGTCAACAGCAATTTTAATATAATTCTAATATAATTCATTATATCTTAATAATCTTCGATTTCTTTACGGACAGAATAGGTATGATATTGGCCGTGACGGGTATTTAAGGCTGCTTCTATATCTGTTAATGACAGACCTCTTTCAACTAATAAAACCAACAAGTGGTAAAGTAAGTCACTAGTTTCAGATACCAACTCATCATTTCCTTGACCCGCTTGGGCATTTTTTGCGGCAATCACAACTTCCGTCATTTCTTCACCGCATTTTTTAAGAATCTTATCTAAACCTTGATCCATCAAGTATGTCGTATACGACCCTTCTTTAGGGTTATCCACTTTGTCAGCCACTGTATTTTCTAGGATATTCAAGTTGAAGAAATCATCCCCAAAACATGACTGGCTACCGGTATGGCACGTTGGGCCAGTTGGTCTCACTTGTACCAATAGGGTATCTTGGTCACAGTCCAATTCGATATTGACCACTTCTTGCAAGTTACCAGAAGTTTCGCCCTTTTTCCAAAGACGACCTTTAGACCGTGAATAAAACCAAGCTACACCTTCACTTACCGTTAATTCGTAAGCTTCTTGATTCATGTAACCCAACATTAAGACTTGATTTGTCCGGTAATCTTGCAAGATAGCTGGAACAAGCCCGTCGTTCTTGCCAAAATCAATTGCTGTCATTTACTAGTCAATCCCTTCTGCGATAAGTGCTGCTTTTAAATCTTCAATCGCTACTTCTCCCTTGTGGAAAATAGATGCAGCAAGTCCTGCCTCTAGGTTTGTTTGTTGGAACAAGTCGATGAAATCTTGAATACCACTCGCACCACCTGAAGCGATAATTGGAATAGAAACGGCCTCAGATGCCAATTTCAAGAATGGTATATCAAAACCTGTGTAGGCACCGTCAGTATCAATTGAAGTGATTAGTAAGGCACCAGCACCGCGTTGTTCACACTCTTTACACCATTCAAGGGCCTTAATGTCGATTTGCGTTTGACCAGCGTTCGTGTACACAAAGTAGTCACCCTTCGCTTCATCATAAGCCATATCTACGGCAATCGTTACCGCTTCTGAACCGAATTTGTCCACTGCTTCATTGATAAAGTCAGGATTTTTTACAGCTGCTGAGTTAATACCGACTTTGCTGGCACCTGCATCAAGCGCATCTTGAATATCTTGAACAGAGGCAATTCCCCCACCAACAGTTAATGGAATATCAATAACATTCGCAACATCCGCAATCATTTGCGTACGTAATTGGTGCCCGTCAGTTGTTTTCGTAATATCTAGGATGACTAATTCATCAGCACCTGCGTCTGAATATTTTTTGGCAAAATCAACGGGGTCCCCTAACTCTTTTACATCTACAAAGTGAACACCTTTGACCAATTTACCGTCGCGCGTATCTAAACATGGAATAATTTTTTTCATTTTTTACAGTCCTTCCCAGAAACTTGGATTCTGTGCAGCTTTTCCGACAATTGCTTGGCTTACGCCTTGTGCTTGGAGGGCATCTAAATCATGTCGGCTCCTCACACCGCCAGACGCAACGACTTGATGTCTGGTGATACGTTGAATTTGACCCGTCTTCTCTACATTAGGGCCGGCCTCCATGCCATCTTTATAAATATCGGTATAAATAATACCGGCAATATCTAAGTCGGCAATTTCATCAAGGTATTCTTGGATATAGCGGCCAGATGCCTCTTTCCAACCATTGATATAAATCGCTTCATCTTTACAATCTAGACCAACATAGATACGACCAGGATATTTTTTGACAGCTTCTTTTAGCCAAGGCACATCCATGATGGCTCTTGTACCTAAAATGAAGTAGTCGATGCCTAATTTATCGTACAACTCAATGGTTTCTAAGTCGCGGATACCGCCACCGATTTCTAAAGGAATATCGGTTAAGGATTTTAAAACTTCAACAGTATCACCTTCAACAGCAGCTTGTTTTGTAGCACCAATTAAATCCACCACATGTATTCTTGTCACTTGTGGGAATTGGCTATAGTAGGTCACCGCTTCGGCTGCTGACATAGGCATAACGACTTGTTTGTCATAGTCTCCTTGTTGTAAGCGAACGCTCTTGCCATCTATCAGGTCAATTGCGGGGATAATCTCCATGGATATTTGCCTCCTTTTAAATTAGTATTTAACTTTATTTCGATACTTGCGCTTGTCACCAACAATATGCCCCTTATTCGTGATCAAAACGCCCCTGGCTTATTGAATCAATCCTTTTGAGGATGGGACGCCGCCATCTGTTTCTTTCAAAGCAATTTTTAGGGCGCGGGCGAATGCTTTAAAAATACCTTCGATTTCGTGGTGGGTATTGCCGTTTTTCAATAGGTCAATATGTAGGGTCATGCGAGCGTTCATAGCTACGGCGTAGAAGAATTCCTTGACAAGTTCAGTGTCAAAGGTCCCCACTTTTTCAGCTGAAAAGTTGGCGTCATAAACTAAAACTGGTCGGCCTGATAAGTCTAATACGACACGCGCTAAGGTTTCGTCCATGGGTAAGAAATATGATCCGTACCGTTCGTATGAAGGCTGAGATTGGTATAAGTCACGAATAGCTTCACCCAGTAAAATCCCGATATCTTCAGTCACGTGGTGGTCATCAACCCAAGTATCCCCCTCGGCTTCAACGTATAAATCAAGACCAGAATGGAAGGTAAATAAAGTTAGCATGTGGTCTAAGAAACCAACGCCAGTATTAATAGACGTTTGTGCTTGTCCTGACCCATCCGCCTTAGCCAGGCCCAGCTTGATTTGCGTTTCTAAGGTATTCCGTTGTTTAATCTCCAAATTGTTCCCTCCAAGCTTTGATTGTCGCTTTCAACTTGGGATAGTCAGCTGAATCGATCACCGAATATCGCGCCGAGTTTGCCATTTTCCCATCTGCATACTTACGCCCAACGAAACCATTGTCTGCTAAATACTGGTCTAAATCTGGAACCAAATCGCCAAAGATAAACACGAAATTCGTTGCGGACGGAATCACAGTGACTAGATTAGCAACCAGGTTGAAAGCTTCCTGCAATTCCTGCTTAATATCACGTTGGTAATTTACCCATTCATCCAGTCGATTGGTGTCCTCAAACAGCTTGCTGGCAAGGTTTAGCGAAACACTATTCATAGGATAAGGGTGGTTAATCTCCTTCAACTTGTCGAAACGCGGTCCCTGCCCAAAAGCAATCCCGACCCGTAAACCCGCTACCCCATATATCTTAGATAGGGTCCGGATAAATAGGACGTTGTCATTACTTGGTCGCTGGTAGTCCTGACCGAATTCAATATAAGCTTCATCGATGACAAAAGTGATATCTCGATCTGCCGTTTCATCCGCTAATCTCTGTAAAAATTCTTCAGAAAACTGTTGGCCCGTAGGATTTTGCGGATTAGACAAGAAGAATAAGGACGGCTTAAATTCGTCTAATGCCCCAATAATTGTATCTAAATCAAAAGTAAAGTCCATTTCACTCTCCACCTGGAAAAATGGGAAGTCCAACTGGTTGGCATAATCCTGATACATAAAGAAATCAGGATCAACCGCCAAGACACCTCCGCGGCCAAACTGGATAATCAATTTTTGAATCCACTCATCTGACCCGTTAGCAACAGCTACATTCTTTGGGTCAAGACCGGCGTAATTTGCATACGCTGCAATAAAATTAGTTTCTTCGTCTTCAGGATACTGGTTAAAAGGTGTTGCCAAGACTGCGTCCACAATGTCTTGATCTGACAAGGGACGAATGGGAGAGGTGTTGCGGTTCATGATAACCGTGTCCCCGTCTTGATTCACTTCAACCGTTTTTAAATAATCCTCTGTTTTCATAGCTTAACCTTCCTTTCGAATGGCAATTGACCGAGCGTGACATTCCAGTCCTTCAGCCTCAGCAATCGCTTGACCCGCCGGCCCAATAGCTTCATAGGTGGCTTTTGATGTATTGATAATGGCGTGCGAAGTCCGGAAGTCGTTAGCGGTTAAACCATGCGAGAACCGGGCAGTACGACCAGTTGGTAAGACATGCGATGGCCCTGCCACATAGTCACCAATTGCTTCCATAGCGTAGTAGCCTTTGAAAACAGCCCCCGCGTATTTGATTTGATCAACAATCTCATCTTGAGCTGCATGTTGAATGGACACGTGCTCTGGTGCAATATCATTCAAGACGGCGATCAATTGTTGTCTCGTATCACAGATTGCATAGTGGTTGTTTTTAACTGAAGCTTCAATAATATCCGCTCGTTTTTGGCTAGGTAACAAAACTTGTATTCGGTCGGCTATCTTGCCAAGAAAATCTTCTGACTCACACAAGAGGAAAGTTCGAGCGTCTTGGTCATGTTCCGCCTGGGCGAAAATATCGTAAACAATGGCATCAACCGGAATCGTTTCATCTACATACAGGAGGATTTCACTCGGCCCAGCAATGGCATCAATCGATACATCCCCGTTAACCAACCGTTTGGCAGTCGCCACATAGGCATTCCCCGGGCCACAAATCTTGTCCACTTGAGGAATGGTTTCAGTCCCGTAAGCCATGGCAGCAACTGCTTGCGCTCCGCCAATCGCATACACATTGTCACGAATGCCGCATAAGTATAAGGCTGCGAAAGTCACTGATTCTTCCGTGAAAACAGGCGTTGTCACTACCAAGTTTTCAACACCCGCAACAATGGCTGGCACAACCGTCATCAAAACCGTAGACGGGTACAAGGCCTTCCCACCAGGAATATAAAATCCCGCACTATTTAAAGCGTTGTAAACATAGGAAATTTCTTCTCCAGGTCGGTCCGCATATAAGCCCGCTCGTTCGTAAGTTTCAATCCGGTCTTTAGCCTTTTCTAGCGCTGTTTGTAAAGTTGGGTCTAAGTTGTCCCAAGACGCCTTCAACCGTTCAGATGACACTTTGAAATCTTCCGCATTTTGGTAAGCCTGCTCATCAAATTGATTGGTATAGTCAATGACTGCCTGGTCCCCATTTGCCCGAACCACTTGAATCATCTCTTGCACAGCCACCAACCGGTTAAGGTCCCCTGTCTCTTGATTTTTCGCGCTAAACGTCGTTTGAAATGCTGCTACATCCATTTATACCACCTCAATTTCTTGCATAAATTTGTAGATTTCCTTCTCTTTCGTATAGAATGACTGCTTGTTGGCAATCAGTCGTGCTTGTACCGGCAAAATGGTTTTGTACTCCTCAAGGTCATTTTCTTTTAACGTTGTCCCTGTTTGGACAATATCCACAATCGCATCAGCTAAACCTAGAATCGGTGCCAATTCAACCGAACCATTTAAAAAAATTAAGGATACATCTTGCTTTTGTTGGTTAAAGTACTTGCGGGTAATATTTGGAAATGACGTTGCCACCACTTTGATATCCGACTCATCCAAGTTGATAGGTCCAGCGATCGCTAGTCGACATTGGCCAAACGGCAATTCAGACACATTCAAGACATTAAATGACTTTTCAGCAATCGTGTCAGATCCTACAACACCAAGGTCTGCAACCCCTTGCTCCACATAAGTAGGGACGTCTTTTCCTTTTGCAAAAATGAATTTAACACCGCCAACTTCACGGAAGAGATCACGACCACCATCTGTCAAGGCCTCCGCATAGTCATTTAAACCCTTATCGGCTAAAAATTTATTGAAAGCCTTGTAAACACGACCCTTTGCTAAAGCCACAGTAATCATAGAAATCCTCCTTTAGATAAATTCAATCCAATACCAAACCAGCCATTAGCGTACTGTCCACCTGAGAAGATAGGTTTGGAATTCCCTTGTAGAAAGGCTTGGAAATAAAAGCCGTTATAGTATTTTTGTGGCGACCGGAATGATAAATCAAGCACCATTTTGGTGTTGCGTTTTTCAAGTGTCTCTTTCAACAAGTGAATCACAGCCATTTCTTCATTATCACCAAAGTCCTTCTTCACTAGGTCAAACTGCTCTGAAACTGGTTTAGCCATCAATTGGTAGAAATAATGGTCTTTACCAATAGTGTTGCCAAGAGCCGATAGGTTCTTCTCAATTACATAGCCTTTGATTTCAGGACCAAAAGCAAATTTTTCAATGTATTTGTCTAAAATTTCTTCATTATTCACAACAATCATATTGAAAGACGCTTGGCTCATCTGTTCAACGAAATCTAAATGTAGTTCAATGGTATTAGCCATTTGACTAGCACTTGGCGCCACTAATTCAACCCCTGCTTGGTAAGTTGATTGGTGATCTCTCACCATTGGACCGTAGTAAGCGAAGCTATCTTGTTTAAGATCGTAAGTCTTCATGTAATTTAAAATGGACCGAGTCCAATCACTACGAATGGCATATAGTTGCCCTTCCTTTTCAAATACAATGTTGCTCGGGTATTCGGCTTTGCCGTCCCCATCAAATGGTTCCACCATATTCAAATCAATTAATTGGAAACCTGCATTCGATACTGTTTCAAGATAATCTCTCGCTAACGAAATTCGTTGTAATACGTAAGATGCTGCCATGTTGCCCCTCCTTCAAAATGTAAAATAATAAAAAAACGCCCTCAATCCATCACTGGATCAAGGACGCCGAAACGTGTTCCCACCTTAATTCGTCATAAGTTCACACTTATAACCTCATTGACTAGTCTTTATCCGCTAGTCTGGCTATAACGGTGCCACCGGACTACGTGTCATTTAAGCAAAGGCGTGTCTTCATAGGGGACATTATCTGTTCACAGCAACCACAGACTTTCTGGAAATGTTGATCCTATCTCTTAATCTTTACTGTCTCTCACTTGATTACACTCATAATAAAATGTTCAAATTAAAAAGTCAAGTGATTTTTAATAGTATTCTAATTTATACATAAATCATTCTTCTTAATTTGCTGATTTTGGTTAAGCGTAAGCATTATGCTAGTAAACATTCACTATACTTTTCAACTGTTTCTTTAAATCTGTTTGCTTTTCCCCCTGAACCAACGTCGTCAATGCTTTGTCAAAAAAGTACTGAAATAGAACGTACGCGACTAATCTGTCTTAGTTGAATTTTTATACACGATTGCGCTCTTCTGTAGCGAATTGATTTGTATCCCCCTCAATACCCATATGCTTGTCAACCTATTCTCTTTTTGCCAATAAAAATGATTAAATGATCTTCATAGCATCCCGCTATTGACACTTTAAGTGTATCAACCATATAATACAGATAGAGAAAGTGTATCAATTGGATAATACACTTTTGATAAAGTATTTTTGAAAGGAGGGTCTTCATGGTTGTGTTTGATAAGCAGACGCCGATTTATATACAATTAGCCGACCATTATAAGAGGGAGATTGTTGCTAGCCGATTGATGGCTGGGGATAAGTTGCCCTCTCGTCGTGATATCGCCAAAATGTTCAAGATCAACCCTAATACGGTTCAGCGGGCGTTTAAATCATTAGAGGAAGAAGGGATTATTGTGTCAGAAGCAAATGTGCCAAGTCGAGTGACGGAAAACCAAATGATTATTCAACAACTAAAGCGTGATGCTTTGGAGCAGGCCATGGCGGTCTTCTATGATACCACACAGGTCCTGAATATGGACCCGCATGAGATTGCCACTTACATGACAGAATATTTCCAAAAACGAGGTGAACAAGATGATTGAGATTGAAAAGGTGAATAAATTTTATGGGGCAAAGAAAATTCTCGAGGATGTGTCTTTCTCTATTAAACCTGGAGAAATTACGGCTTTAATAGGGGAGAATGGGTCTGGGAAAACGAGTTTGATGAATGGTTTGATGAAGTTAACCCCTATCTCCTCTGGTCAATTTTTAATTGATGGTAAACCGATCGATTTTAATGATTTTAACCGGATTTCTTACATTCCTGACAGCATCATCGTGGCGAAAGAGATGACTATTCAAGAAGCTTTAGATTTTATGGCCACTTACTACAGTACTTATGATCCAGTCTTAGCTAAAGACTTGCTGACTTTCTTCAATTTAAATCCTGATGAAAAGATTTCACACTTGTCTAAGGGAAATACGGCTAAGGTGAACTTGCTGCTTGGTCTAACTTTAAACTCGGATTACCTCATTATGGATGAACCTTTTTCTGGGATTGATATCTTTACTAGAGAAGAAATTGCCAATGTCTTCACGAGTAAGTTGATGGCTGGACGTGGCGTTTTAATTTCAACCCATGAAATTAATGAGATTGAAACTTTGGTGGACCGGGTAGTCATGTTAAAAGATTGCCGAATTATTCAAGATTTCTATACGGAAGATTTACGTTTAGAAGAAGGCAAGTCGATTACCGATAAGATGTGGGAGGTGTATCGCTAATGATAAAATTACTGAATTTAATCACGGACGAATTAAAACGAGCAAAAGGGTTTTATTTCCTGCTAATCGCTTTTGTCTTAGTGACTGAAGGAATCATGGTATTTGGAAACGTCAGGGCAAGCTATAAGGCGATTGCATCCGGAAATACCACAGATTACCGCTTCCCAATTACCAACTTAGCATCGGCTTTTGACGATAGCATGGCCTTTACCTTGATTATTGGAGCCACTGGTTTTGCTTTACTCGCTTACGCGGTATTTTCATGGATTCGCGACTGGCATTTTCAAGGAAGCTTTATTTACCGATTGTTAAGTTTACCTGGGAACCGGGCACCAATTGCCTACGCCAAGCTAATCTCTACCTTAATCATGATGGCTGGAATTTTGATTTTACAATTGGCTGTATTCTATGTTGCAAACACCGCTTTTTCTATCATGTTTGCTGATAACTATACGACGACACCAGTTTTGATTCAAATTGCGACTAAGATGCAAACGAGTTTAGTCTTGTTCCCGCCCTATCCAGGACAAACTTTTCTGACCTATGGTGGTGGTTTATGGTTCTTATTCACCTTAATGAATAGCATGATCATTTTACTAAGTGCGAGAGGTTATACATGGGCTCGGACGATTATACATATCGTCATTTACTGGTTGGTATCTATTGCCCTTATCTACCTGATGGCCTTTTCAACACTCACCCTGTCTCTTACAGCGACTGAAGCAACTATTATCGTCTTAGTCTTCATTTATGCCGCAAATATTATCAACGGTTACATGATGTCATGGTTGATGAACCATTATGTCAGTGTTTAAGAAAGGAGCTATCATGATGAAAATGCGTAAACAAAACTGGCTGACCCTTATTTTCCTAGCGGTAATTGCTGGTGTGTCCTTATTCGTCTGGCTTAGGGTTGGCACCTTTAAACCTGTAAAGGTAACCAGTGTAAACTCTGAAGCAAGCGGGCAAGAAACCCAGGTATCGAGCCTTTATCTATCAACCGAAGATGATTCGAATTCAATTAACTGGATTCCTCTATCAAGACGAGGTGACGTGCTAATTCCTACGATCAATGATAGCTATGGTATGTTTACCAGCCAAGTTCAAGATGCGGTCTACAAAAAATTCTCCTTGTTCGACCGCCCAAATTTGTCTAATGCACGTTTGATTTTGGAAGATGATGACCTACAATTATGGCAGGCTGATACCCTCTTAGGTGATAACAAAGCCCAATTAGACTTGACCTTAATTCAAAAAAATGATGAAGGCAACTGGACCTATACCACACCGTCTTTTCAGTTAGACCAAGCAGACCGGACTGGTAATACCTTGATGTCAATCGCTGAAGATGACACGACCATTTACCTGGTATATGCCTTCCTACAAGACTACGACCAAGCAGACTATTTAAAAACCTTTGAATTAAACAAGGCAGATGGCGAAATCACGGAAGTTGCAACCATGGACAATGCGAGTTATGAATTGTACTTAGGCAGTGTTGACGGGTTAAGCCGTAACCCTAAGTACCACTTGTTGCCAATAGCAGCAACAAATAATGAAGACAGTGAAGACTATATCTCTCCAACTACTTATGAGATTATCAATCCAACAAACGGTAACAAACAATTCATGGACACGTCATCATTAGTAAGTGCTTTAGAAGAACAATCTGGTGAAACCGACCTTACGCCGATGATTATTGAAGATAAAATCTTTGTCTTAACCAATAATTATGTGGAGAATGACTACGGTAGCTATCCTAGTCAATTAAGTATTTACGCTTACGACATGGAGAGCCAAAACTTTGACCAAATATGGCAGTCAGACCTTGAACAAGCCTCTGACTACTACATTGACAATGGCTATATCTTCCAAACCATTGCAGATGGCAAAACAGGCCAATTGCAACGAGTGGATATTGCCACTGGTGAAACGACCACTGTAGAAGAATATACTATAGAAGAAAATAGTCCATATTCTTTCGCAAAAATCACCAGTGTTGAAGAACAACAATTCCTTCAATAAGAAAATGATGTCGTGAAAAATATTAAAAAGGTGGCCTGGAAAAATTCCAGACCACCTTTTTCGTATGCGCCTATATTTATACCAATGCCAAAGCCGGTTTTACCTGGTCTTTGTATCCAGCTACTTCGCTTGGGTGACAATAGACAAAGTGGTCAGGAGCCACTTCAACTAAGCTACAGTCCGCCCATTGATCCTCACTATAAGCTAAGCCGTCAAAGTGAAGTCGTTGACGGACTTTTTCTGACTCTGGATCCGCTGTTGGAATTGCCGATAACAAGGACCTGGTATAGTCATGCAAGGGGTTGTTATAGATTTCATCAGCTGTACCGATTTCAACCAACCGCCCTTGGCACATGACGCCAATCCGGTCAGAAATATATTTGACCATAGACAAGTCATGGGTAATGAATAAATAGGTTAAATCATTGGTGACTTTCAAGTCTTTCAATAAGTTAACGATTTGGGCTTGAATGGATACGTCAAGGGCTGAAATGGCTTCATCTGCGATAATTAATTTTGGTCTAAGGGCTAGCGCTCTGGCAATCCCGACCCGTTGACACTGACCCCCTGAAAACTCCCGCGGATACCGGTTAGCATATAGTGGGTCTAAACCAACTTGAGCCATTAATTCTGCTACAGCAGCTTCTTGTTCTTGCTTAGTTTTCACCAAGCCATGGATCCGCATTGGCCCACCAATAATTTCCCCCACTGTCATCCTAGGATTTAAAGAGGCAAAGGGGTCTTGGAAAATCATTTGGATATCTTTTCTAAAGGCCAATAGGTCACGCCGACCTTTTATTTGGGCAATATCCTGACCCAAAAAATTGATTTCGCCATCACTTAGGTTTTCTAATTTCATCAAAAGTTTCCCTGTTGTCGACTTACCAGACCCTGATTCTCCTACCAAGCCAAAGGTTTCCCCTGCCTTAATGGTAAAAGATACGTCATTTACGGCGATTACTTCTTCCGCCCGCCCCTCAGCATAGACTTTTTTCACATGGTTCACTGACACAATATCTGTCATCAAATCCCCTCCTAATTTTCATAAGCTGGTATAACTTCGGCTAATTCTTCATATAGATAAGGCCCATTTGTTGGGTCGGCATTTTCAAAGGCCGCCAAGCCATAAGCTGACCGCGATGATTCTTTGTCAACTTGGGCTTTTTCAGCCTCAGTCCGGTCTAAAATACTTTGGTAGACCACGTAACGCGCTTGAATACCTACTGGTAAAGTCACTTTTGGTGCCCGTTCATCTAGTAACCAGGTTGCTGCCTGATGGGTTTCTGAGACCTCGAACATAGGTGGATCTTTTACAAAATCAACATCTAGTGCATAAGGATTCCGTGGGGCAAAAGGGTCCCCCGCTGCCAACTTGGCCATATTTGGTGGGTTACCTGGAATAGTATACAAGTTGTCATCTTCTGTCGACAAGGTTGGGGTCGCTTCTAGTAAGCCCCATGTATAAGGATGTTGTGGGTGGTAGAAAATTTCATTAGTAGTCCCTGTTTCAACAACACGGCCAGCATACATGACAGCTACTCGGTCGGCCACATTGGCCACGACGCCCAAATCATGGGTAATAAAGATAACGGAAGTATTAAATTCATCTTTTAATTGGTTGATTAATTCAATAATGCGGGCTTGAACAGACACATCTAAGGCTGTCGTTGGTTCATCTGCAATTAAGATTTTTGGTTTACAAGCAAGGGCCATGGCTATCATGATCCGTTGGCGCATCCCGCCTGAAAATTGGTGCGGATAATGGTAGGCCTTTGTTTCTGGGTCTTTAATTTCTACCTTATCCATGAGGTCGATGGCTCGGCGCATGGCCGTTGCCTTATTGACTTTAGTATGGGCCATCACAGCTTCAGCGATTTGCATGCCAACTGTCATTACTGGGTTCAGTGAGGTCATTGGGTCTTGGAAAATCATGGCAATTTCAGACCCTCTAATCTTGGTTAAGTCGGACTTACTGGCTTTTAAAAGGTCTTGTCCTTTAAAAAGGATTTCGCCACCTTCAATATTGGTCACGTTCTTAGCCAATAAACCCGTGATGGCTTTGGTGGATACAGACTTCCCTGATCCAGATTCGCCAACAATCGCCAGTGTCTCCCCTTTTTTCAAGGAGAAGGATACGTCGCGAATAGCTGGTAGGACGCCGTTTAGAGTTTTAAAGGAAATTTTGAGGTTTTTAACTTCGAGTATCTTGTCGTTGCGCATGTCGATCAAATCCTTTCTGTGGCCTAGTTGAAGGTCCATCCTTGAATATCTGTTAGGGATCCAAACCAGAATGGCTGGATACCACCATTCAGGTCGGTGGTTTGAATGGTGAATTGGTAATCAGAATACAGTGGCACTAGGTAAGCTTGTTCTTGGAAACGGGCTTGGATGGCTTTGTAGGTTTCGTAACGGTCTTCAAAGTTGGTTTGTGATGCACCTTGGCTGATTAATTGGTCGAGCTCTGGGTCGTTAATATTGACTTGGTTTGACCCTGATGATGACCAGTAAGAGCCTTGGTCTGGGTCAACGTTTAACGCTAACCCCATCATAGCTAGGTCGTAGTCGCCTGCTGTCACATTGGCCGCGTGGGTGGTAAAGTCGGCTGATGTTTGGACAACATCTAGTCCAATGGCTTCTAAGTCTTGTTCAATCAAGTTGGCGGCATTCATCCGGGTAATATTTCCGGTTGGGACAGCCAATTTAATGGTCTGACTAGTATCAAACCCTGATTCTGCTAGCAATTCTTTGGCACGATCTGGGTCATAGGCCACTGGGTCTAAGTCCGGGTCTTTATAGGCTGAAATTGAGGTATAGGTAGTTGGAATAACTTCCCCTTCCCCTTGCAATAAGCCGTCTGACATCCGGTCGCGGTCAATAGCCGCTAAAAGGGCCTGTCTAAAAGTGGCATTATCGAATTTTTCATTGTTGATATACATAAACTGGACTGAGGTTCCGTAGCTAGATTCGACATAGATGTCCTCATTTTGTTCAAGGAATTTGATGTCTGAAATTGGAATCAAAGCAATCCCACCACCAGCAGTCATGTCTAATTCACCTGCTTGAAGGGCAATCACCATACCGGTTGAATCCATAATATGAACGATGGCATTTTCAATAGCTGGCTTGCCTTTATGGTAGCTTTCATTGGCCACCATCTTGACGTAAGATCCTGACTCATATTTCACGAATTTATAAGGGCCCGCAAAAACAGTCGGATTTGTGGCAAATTCAGAAGAACCCAGGTTATAGATATCTTCTTTTTCTACAACATGCTTAGGGGCAATCATAATCTTAAAGCCAATGTTTTCATAAACGTAAGCTGGGTCAGTGGGTGTCTTCAAGGTAATGGTTAAGGTCTTGTCATCAATTACTTGAACACCGGAAATGATTTCAGTCCCTTCCGCTAATTTACCAGCATCATCCAACCCTTCGATAGACTTCAGATTGGCTGAGTTAGAAGTTTCAACATTTGGATTAGCGATGACATTGAAATTATAAGCCACATCACCCGCTGTAAAAGGTGTCCCGTCTGACCAAACAACGTCATCTTTTATGGTGATGGTATAAACTAAGTTGTCTTCTGTTGTCATTGAAGCGACATTGGGTTCAAACACGCCTGCTTCAGGTTGGTCTAGTAATGATGGGTACATGAACCGTTGAATCCATTGCCCAGCAACGTCTGTGGTGTTAAAAACGTTAAAACCGGAAATGGTGTTAGTTGTCCCAATATCCAGTGTATTGTCAGTAGTGCTTGTTTCTTGGGCTTGGACTTCAGTCGTTAGACCCACTGAACTATCATTGGATGTACCGCAGGCGGCAAGTACAAAGGCGGCCACTGTTGCGATAACTAGCGATAATCGTTTTGTTTTCATGGTTTTCCCTCCTCCCAGTCTTATATCTCACCTTCAACTGCGCTACGTAAGCCTTCACCAATAAAGTTGATGGATAAAACGGCTAAGAATACGGCCAATCCAACTGGTATCCACCGCCAAGATTGCATGGTTAATACCGATAGGGACTGAGCTGCAGTCAACAAATTCCCCCATGAGGCAGTAGGTGGTACAACCCCTACACCTAGGAAGGAAAGCGAAGCTTCTGTGATAATAGAAGTTGAAATCCCAAAAGTCATATTGACTAAAATTGGTGACAAAATATTTGGAACGATTTGCTTAAAGACAATGTTGCTTGTTGAATAACCAGAAGCAACGGCTGCTTGAATATAATCAGCACCTTTTAGTTTCATCACTTCTGCTCGGACTATTCGACAAAGCGGTGCCCAACCAAATAAACCGATCACGATCGTCACGTTCCAAATAGATGGTCCAAGGATTCCAACTGCAACTAGGACTACTAAGAAATAAGGGAAGGACATAATCACTTCAGTTAAACGCATAATTAAAAAGTCCCAAACACCGCCTAGAAATCCAGCTAATAAACCTAAGCTAGTCCCAATAGCTGCATAAATCAGCACCGACACAATCCCAACAAACATAGAGACTTGGCCACCATAAAGTAAACGAGAAAATACATCTCGGCCAATTTCATCTGTTCCTAGCCAGTGGGTCGCTGTAGGGGCTTGTAGAAACCCACCTACAATTTCATCTGGATTAAAAGGGGCAATTACCCCAGCAAATACTGTTGCGCCTAATAAAATGGTAAAACAAATTAGGCCAAATACAGCCGCCTTGTTGCGGGCAAACCGTTGCCAAATAATAGTCCAGTAACCAGTTTGCTTGATGCTTGTATCTTTTTTTTGTGTCTCATGAGCAAGTATATGTTGATCCATAAAATCTTTTGGACTCGCATAAGTCGCTTTAAATAAGTGGTCTTCAGCCATCTCTTTCCCCTCCTAATACCTAATACCCTGTTAATGTGTGAGCGCCGATGCCATGAAAGGCACCTTTTCGCACAATTACTTTTATTCGTAACGAATACGTGGATCGACGTAAGCGTAGGATACATCTACTAATAAGTTACATGCTAATACGGCAAAGGCTGATATCAAGGTAATAGTCATAATGACTGGATAGTCCCGTGCATTAATAGACGCCATCATCAATGACCCAATCCCTGGCCAGCGGAATACCTGTTCCGTTACGACTGCCCCACCGATTAAACGGGGAATATCAGACCCAATAACGGTTAAAATCGGCACTAGGGCATTTGGCAAGGTATGACGCTTGATCATTTCCTCTTCTTTTAATCCTTTAGCAACTGCTGTCCGCATATAGTTTTGTTCGTTAATCCCAATAACGGTTGACCGGACATACCGGGTCATGTTGGCACAGTACGACGCCCCCAATACTAAAGTAGGTAATACATAGTAAGAAAGAGCCTGCCAGAAAGTCATATCTCCGGACAAGTTTTCCATCCCACCAATGGGTAACCAACCTAATTCCACAGAAAAGAAATAAATCAATAGCATCCCTAAGAAGAAGTTAGGCATAGACACACCGGCAAAAGAAAAAGTCGTCAATAAGTGGTCAATCCAGGTATTTTTATGGTTAGCTGCATAAATCCCTAGTGGAATAGCCACAATATAGGCAACAATCAAGGTCCCAAACATCAACTGTAAAGTTGGTAAGAGCGCTTCACCGATTAAACCTGTAACGGCTGTTCTCGTTCTAAATGAGAAACCTAAGTCGCCTGTAAATAGGTTGCTTAACCACCGCCAATATTGGACCACAATTGAATCGTTTAACCCTAAGTTTTCCCGAATCATTTCTATTTGTTCAGGGGTGGCATCCGGTGATTGGTATAAATCGGCAATGTCACCTGGCGCCATTTGAATCATGGCGAAGGCTAAAATGGAGATAATCAACAAGACTGGCACAATTAGTAGTAATCGTTTGCTGAGGTATTTAATCATGAGGCACCACCTTTAAATATTGACTTAAAATAACCAGAAATAGCGACATAGCGTTTAGGATACAAGCTTCGTTGGCTACGAATTTACTGTTATGTAAAGGATAGCTAGCTTGACCTTGCTTATCCTTTTCCAGGAAGTCACAACCGACAGTGAAGAAGGCGCCTGGTGTATCTTCAAGGTAGTAAGCAAAGTCTTCACCGTTCATCATAGCGCCTGTTGCGGCCGTATTTTCGATAACCTCTGTGAAAACGGCTGAGTAGTCGATGGCGGCCACTAAGTCAGTCACGATGCTTGCGGTGTTTTGAATGGCTGGATAACCCTCGTCGTAATCCACACTGGCTGATCCACCATGCATGGCTGCTGTCATCTCAGCGATTTGAATGAATTGGTCCTTGATTGTGACCCGACCTTCTGGCGAAGAGGACCGAACTGTGCCGACAAGAGTCGCTGTGTCGGCAATAATATTTGGCGCACCCATACCAGCGTCCACCCCTGCAACAGTCACGACCAAGGGTTCAATGGGGTTGGATACCCGAGATACTAAAGTTTGTAGGTTGGCGATCGTTTCAGCAGCAATGACCACAGAATCGATAGCTGTATGAGGAGATGATGCATGACCGCCCCGACCTTGAATCTTAATTTCAAAGGCATCTGAAGCAGCTGACCCATAACCCAGTGAATAACCGACAGTGCCGGACTCTTTTGAAGGATCAACATGCAGGCCAAATACCGCGTCCACACCCGCCAAGTAACCAGCGTCTACAATGGCTTTAGCACCGCCTGGTTTCTTCTCTTCAGCGTGTTGGAAGATGAAAATAACCGTACCCGCAAATTCATCGCGGTGGGCTTGAATGACTTGAGCCACTCCTAAAAGTGTTGCGGTATGGATATCATGCCCGCAAGCATGCATGACACCTGGATTTTCCGATGCAAAGGGTAAATCTGTTTCTTCAGTGATTGGTAAGGCGTCCATGTCTGCTCTTAAGGCAATAGTCGGTCCCGGTTTAGCCCCATGAACCCGTGCGACAATTCCGTAGCCGTCACCCACATTCCGGTCGATATCAAAGATTTTGGCCGACAGCAATTCCATATAAACGAAATTGGCTGTTTCCACCTCTTCAAAAGACAATTCAGGATTTTTGTGTAGGTGGCGCCGGACTTGGACAACATCTGATTCAATAGACGCTGCATGTTTTAACCATTTGGCCAAAAGGGCTGCCGTGGCTTGGCTGACTTCACTTTCGATTCGACTAGTACTCGCTATATCTGCTTTCAACATAGGCTTCAACCTCACTTTCGATGACATAATGATTGACGATGGTTAAGATGGTTTCTAGTCCCAACATGAGACATCTTTGGTCAATTTCAAATTTTGGATGGTGATGGGGGTAATTCTCTCCGTCAGGACGGGCACCCGCTGGAATAAAATAGAATAGTCCTGGAATTTTTTGGACGTAGTAGGCGAAATCTTCCCCACCCATACTGGCTGGCTTTTCATTAACCATCCCCGCACCAAACCGGTCTTTAAAGATTTCAACTACTGTTTGCGTTTCCGTTGGATGGTTGTAGAGGGCTGGATAGCCGTCGATGAAATCTATCTTGACTGAAGCCCCGTGGGCTGACGCAATATCCTCAGATAGGGAGAATAAATCTTTTTTTGCAAGGGCACGTAAGTCAGGATTATAAGTCCGAATCGTCCCATTTAAGCTAGCAACGTCGGCCATGACATTAGCTGCTCCGTTACCTGCATGGAAGTTTCCAATTGTAACAACACCAGGATCCATAGGGTTTTTATGGCGGGAGACAATGGACTGTAATTGCTGGATTAAGTACGCAGCTGTTAAAGTCGCGTCTACATTGTGGTGAGGACTGGCTGCGTGACCGCCTTTACCATGAATTTCGATGGCGAATGTGTCTGAATTGGCGGTCGCAAACCCTTCGTGGTAAGAGATGGTGCCGTCAAAGGCTTTTTCACCTGACACATGAAGGCCAAAGATTTTATCCACATCGTCTAGGGCGCCGGATGCCATAATGGACTTGGCACCACCTGGTTTCACTTCTTCCGCATGTTGGAAAAGGAATACCAATGTTCCAGCGATTTCTTCTTTTAATTGAATCAAGTACTGGGTAGCCGTCAGCAAGATCGTCGTATGCGCATCGTGACCACAGGCATGCATCACCCCGTCAACTGCCGACTTATAAGCTAAGTCTGTCTCTTCCTGAATTTGTAGCGCGTCCATGTCGGCCCGAAAGGCAATAGTCGGACCTGGCTTGTCACCTTTAAGTCTGGCGACCACCCCACCTCCACCAACATCCGTTTCAATGTCAGTGTAGCCAAAACTTTCTAACTCCTGGCGAATAAACTTTCTGGTCTGGTATTCATGAAAAGATATTTCTGGATGACGGTGTAAATGTTCGAATGTTTCACTGGCATACGCTTGATAATTCAAAGCATGATGATTGGATTCTTGGTTCATCTTCTCCACCCCTAATTTTCTTGTCTGATTATCTATACTGCTATGACGTTTTATGTTATATTACTTAACATATAATGTCATAAATGTAAGATTTATTAACCGATGACTAGATTATAGATTGAAAAAATATTATGTGCAAGCCCTTTTTATCATCATATTTTAATTTTTCGCTCATTTTCACGGTCGTTTCAAGCTTTTGGTGCCTTAAAATATTTTACCAATTGATGTAGGCACAAGCCTGATTTACGCATAATTGTGACAGTCATTGTTATATAATGTAACATTACAATAAAGTAGATAAGGCGACTTTGTGAGGATCTTGCTTTTTGGTAAACAAAAACACCAAGCTAGCTGACTCATGTCAGCTAGCTTGGTGCTAAAAATTGGCGGTGAGTAGAAAGTCGTTCCCCTGCACAAACGCATTTTTAAATCTAATTTTTAATCTTGAAATACAGAAACACCGTTTAAGTAGGTTTCTTTTAGGTTCATATCAGCATCAACCACAATAAAGTCTGCCGCACGGCCTGGTGCAATCACACCAACTTGGTCTTCTAAACCAACAGAGGCTGCTGGCACTTGTGACGCCATCCGCAGGGCATGTTCGCTGTCAACAACGCCCCAATCCACCACATTCTTAACCGCTTGAATCAAGGTTAAGACTGAACCGGCTAAATTACCTGACTCAAGTCGTGCTTCACCATTTTTGACAATAACCGGGAATTCACCCAATTGGTAGTGGCCATCCGGCATGCCCGCCGCTGACATAGCATCTGTAATTAAGACCGTTTTGTCCCAGCCTTTGGCTTTCACCAAAGCCTTGGTTGCTCCTGGATGAACATGTTTCCCGTCACAGATTACTTCCGCATAAGTTTCATCCGTTGCTATCGCCGCCCCAACCATTCCAGGATTGCGGTGGTGTAAACCAGACATCCCGTTATATGTATGGATGAAAATGTTAGCACCCGCATCGACCACTGCAGTCGCTTCTTCGTATGTTGCAGACGAGTGGGCTAGGGCTACACGAACACCTTCTTTCGTGACGGTTTCTGTGAAAGCTTTGGCCGTTTGCCGCTCTGGCGCTAAGGCAATTTTATTGATCAATCCTTTAGCAGCTGACTGCCAGATTTCAAATTGACCTAAGTCAGGATCGCCCATATAGGCTGGATTTTGCGCGCCTTTATGTTCTTCCGTGAACCATGGTCCTTCAAAGAAGATGCCTAAGATTTTCGCCCCCTCAGCTTCCTCGTAGTGGTCACCGATTTTTTCAGCCACTGAAGTCAATAAGTCAGCAGAAGACGTTAAGGTCGTTGGCAAAAAGGCAGTCACACCTGTTGATGGCAGACCTTTAGACATGGTTTGTACCGCTTCAAAATCATCGTCCATCACATCTGCCCCTTGGAAACCATGGATGTGGGTATCCACTAAACCAGCGGCCACTGTATAGCCCGTATAATCTTTAACCTCACCTTTTACGGGTTTCTCTAAAGTTGCATAGCCAAACTTACCGTCATGAACCTCTAAATAAGCTTTTTCTACCACTTCATCCGCTAAGATAATCCGATCTGCATAGATATAATATTTGTTTTCTTCTATCAAGATGTCCTACACTTTCTTTCTATAATATAATATACATTTTCAATTTGATTTATTAATCCATTATATATTATACGCTACTTGATCCTATCATCCTAAGACAATCAATCAATTTTCGTATATCTTAAAAATGTTTCAGCTGCTATGTGTAGAAATAGCTTACAATATTAGCTGTATTCGACAAAAAGAGCCACGACATGAAAATCGCGACTCTTCTACTAATATTGACCCAAATTGGTCTTGGTATCCTTTTTGAAAAAAAGTGGATGTTACTCTGCAGTAACGGCTTCTACTGATGAGATTTCGCCTTCTGTGTAGCCTACTACGAATGAGTCCATTACTGGGTTGTGGTCTTCATCGAATGAGATGTTTCCTGTTACCCCTTCAAAATCTTGGGTCTCTTCTAGAGCGTCGCGGATGGCTTGTGGGTCTGTTGAACCAGCACGGTCAATGGCGTCAGCTGCTAAGCGGGCTGCGTCATAACCACCTGCTGAGAACAAGTCTGGCTCTGTGTCAAATTCTGCACGGTATCTCTCTGCGAATTCGTTGGCTGAGTCTGAACCGTATTCTCCTGTTACAAAGATTGTTGCATAGTAGAAGTCAGTAACGTTTTCTGCGCCAGCTAGGTTGATGAATTCGTCGTTACCTAATCCGTTTGGTCCTAAGATTGCAGCGTCGATGCCCATTTCACGGGCTTGTTTCATGATAGCCCCTCCTTCAGGGTAGTAACCAGCGATGAATAATACGTCTGGATTTAGGGCTTTTACATTGTTCAAGATTGAGCTGAAGTCTGTGTCTCCTGATAAGAACGACTCTTTGATGACAACGTCACCTGAGTAGTCTTCCTCAAATTGAGAAGCTAAGTTTTGACCATAATCCGATGAGTTATCTTGTAAAACGGCAGCCGTACTCCAACCCTTCTCGTCCGCAAAACGACCAAGTGCTTCTGTTTGATTAGAGATTTGGAAGGCAATTTGGAAGACATAGTCAAATACATTTCCTTGTGAATCCAATGTTAAATCATCAACGGTTGCTGAAGGGATAATCATTGGCACTTGTGCGTTTTCAGCTGGTTGAATCGCTGCTTCTGTTGACGCTGCGATATCTGACGCTAATAATACGGACAAGTTTTCTTCTGCTAACAGACGAGTGGCTTCATTAGCAGACTCTTGAACATTTGACTTGTTGTCGGTTACTACATAATTGATCTCTTTACCGTCAATACCACCGGCTTCATTAATTTCATTAAAAGCAAGTGTTGCACCATCGTTGATGTAAGAACCGTAAGCAGATGCTGAGCCAGTTAAACCAAAGTCCCCACCGATGTTAATCGTCTCAGCATCTTCTGATCCTGCAGAAGAAGCGTTGTTAGACGTTTGTGTAACTGAACCACAGGCAGCTAAAGTGGCTGCAGATAATAATGTTAAACCAAATTTCTTCAAATTCATATTTTCCTCCTAAAACAAACCCAACCAATAAAAACCAACAATGCAAACCTTTATCAAATAGACTAAAAATTTGCTTATAGCAATAAAAAAAGCCTCCCTAAATGGGAAGCTTAGGTCCCATCTAGTGTTTCAACACAAATAGGACATATGAAATTGGCTGCTGCCGAATTCCCTAAGTCCTAGAATCAATAATAATAATGACAATATGCTTATTATTTTGTGTTGTACCTAACATAATGAGATGCCTCTTTCGTTTTCTAATATAATTTTAATTTATACTAAAAGGGTCAAGAATGCAAGGTTTAATTAAAGGATAATGATAAAAAAGTGAGAAAAAGCTACCATGGGAAGAAAAAGAGGCCTAAAATCAGGACGAAAACCACATTTATGATGGTGAAAATCTTGAAATAAGCCCTAGAATCCACAGACATAGCGTTTCGAATAATGGTAAAACCGATTAAATTGGCTAATGAAGCGACCATGGTCCCTAAGCCCCCAATGTTAACCCCCATTAATAAGCTATGAGCCTGGTCTGTAAAGGGCGACACCAGAATAGTGGTTGGGACATTTGAAAAGACTTGCGAAGCCAAGAGTCCTGTTAGGTAAGCCGTGGCCTTGCTTGAAATGTTGGCCGACAACCAAGACTGGACCACTGTTAAGTCAGTAATATTTCCGACTAATACAAAAAATGACGCAAAAGTCAGTAGCAATAAATAATCCACTTGCAGTAAATACCGCCAGTTAGTCAGGAGGACATAGGCCACAATAAAGGTCACGGTCCAAAAAACATTGAATAAGCCAAAGATAGCAATGACCATAAGCACCATGCCAATACTAGCTTGAATAACAATCGACCTATCTACTTCATGGCCCTCAACTTGTGTGTGGGCTTCCCTTTTTTCCACGAAGAAAGTAGCGGCCATCACTAGAACAAACCCAGCTACCATCAGGGGTAGGGTCCACCACATGAAGCTGACGAAATCGACTGGATAGGTAGAATAGATGATAAGGTTTTGTGGGTTGGAGAAGGGGAAGAAGACACCTCCTAGATTTGCGGCCACGACGATCAGGGCTGCACCGAGCACCCGCCCTTTGAAGGCTTTTAGGTGACGCAGGATGTTCAAGTAAATCGGCAGTAGGGTTAGGACGGCGATGTCATTGGACAACAGGAAAGACCCAAAGAATGAGGTCAAGACCATGGATTGGACGATGACGCGGCTATTTCCAGACCAGTCGATCAGTTTTATCGATGCCCACCGTAATAAGCCTGACGTCTGGAAAAAGGCTAGGACAATCATCAAGCCGAATAAACTGACTAGGACGTCATATTTGATATAAGTCGGATTAAATTGGCCGAAAATCACAGCGATTATGGCCAAGCTTGCGGCAATCACAAAAAGCATGTTCTGCCGTACCCAAATGTTCATTTTATGCATAAGTAAATCCCCTCAAATTTGTATTCCCATAAAAAAGCCACCAGCCTAAAAACCGGCGATGACTCTATTAAATGATACATTATTTTACCAAAAGAAAGTGGGATTACCTACGTAAAATAACCATCATTTATAGCTAATTCGAGAGGAACTTTTACTATGATTCAATAGCGCGAATGATATTCTCAGTTGTAGACGCTAAATTATCTTTCGCATTAGCAATCAGGACATCCAAGCTTGCAGCACCTGGTGCAATCCCGAAGACCGCATCAATACCTTCAGTGTAGAGCTCATCAATTCCTTTACCAACATTACCTGCCAGAGCGATAACTATTTTATCAGGATTGACGGCTTTAAATGCCTGTGCCACACCGAATGGGGTTTTCCCGAATTTCGTTTGGAAGTCGATACCCCCTTCACCTGTCAAACATAAGTCACAGCCCACAGCTGCTTCTTTCAACTTTGTATAGGCCAAAACGATTTCAATCCCCTTGTTCATCTCTGCTTCAGTAAAGGCTAAAAAACCACCACCAAGCCCACCAGCCGCACCAGCACCCGGAGTATTCGCGATTGATTTGTTTAAATCTTTTTGGATAATGTCCGCAAAGTGTTGAAGATTCTTGTCTAAAGAAGCAACCATTTCTTCATCCGCACCCTTTTGTGGGCCAAAAACAGCTGAAGCCCCGTATGGTCCAACTAGGGGATTGTTGACGTCGGAAGCGATGATAAAGTGGGTATCTTTTAAACGACTATCTACTTGGTCAACTTTAATGGTTGCTAAGTCAGCCAAGGCACCACCACCGTAGCCAATTTCATTGCCGCCCTTATCTATCAGTTGGTAGCCTAGTGCTTGGGCCATTCCAGCACCCCCATCATTGGTTGCAGAACCGCCAAGGCCAATAATAATCTCTTGAATACCTTGGTCAAGACAAGCCAAAATCAATTGACCAGTTCCGTATGTTGTCGTCACCATTGGATTCCTTGTTTCTTCAGTAACGTGTCCTAAGCCAGATGCCTCAGCCATTTCAATGATGGCCGTTTTGCCATTACCTAAAAGCCCATACTTAGCTTTTACTAGATTTACTAAGGGACCAATCACTTCCGTTTCAATGACTTTCCCATCCGTTGCGTCAACTAGGGATTGGACAGTGCCTTCACCACCATCCGCCATGGGAATCTCCACAATTTCCGCATCCGGCAGAGCTCGACGAATGCCTGTTGCCATGGCCTCGCAAGCCTCCAAAGCTGTCAATGACCCCTTGAAAGAATCCGGTGCCACTAAAATTTTATGCATATACTTGTCACTCCCGTCCTGAATGTCTTTGTTTCATTCTACCAAAAAAGCGATTACAAAACCTAGATAGAAGGCTTTTGTAAACTTGAAAGTGATAATATTTTGTGATATTTTAAGGTTAATATTAGTGGTAAGGATTTAATATAGGCAATCTTTAACGCATAAGTTGATGGAAAAGCTAGATAAATTCCAAAAAAATCAGCGTTTCGCGTACTGATGAGGTGATAATTTTGCTAGGCATGTCTAAAACAAGATTTTTTATTAGTTTTTGCTTATCTCTGTTCATACTTTATGGCTTGGTATCACAGAGTAGTCAAATGATGAATATGGGTAGTATCGCAACGCTTATCTACATGGTGATCTTAACCATCTATGATTTTGTGGTTAATAGACGTCAGAAGAAAAAGTCACCCTAGGAGGGTATAAGTATGAATATCATTACCTTAAGCGTTACGGATGAAGCATACTTATTTATTCAATATATGGCCAAATTAATAAGTTGAGTGTTTCAGAATTAGCGAGAACAAGTCTTCTTACTAGTTTAGAATAGCAAATGGATTTAACCTTACAAGAGAAAGCAATTGCACAGCATAAGTTAAAAGATGAAAGTATACCTCACCAAGAGATGATAGAAACGTTAGGTTTTTAAGCTGTAATAAATCTTGAACATATAAAAATAAGGACCCAGCTCTAGGATAGTGCGCCTGCACTTTCGTCCCTAGTCTAGGTCCTTTTTCTTATTTTTTATTTACTTTCAACGACTACATCATCTGACAAATCAGCCCAGTGGTTGGTTGGTCCGTGTCCATGACCGACGTCGATGCCGTCTGAGATAGCACCCTGGATAAATTGCTTACCGATAATGATGGCATCCTTCAAGTCAGTTCCTTTAGCCAATTCAGCTGCAATCGCAGCTGACAAGGTATCCCCTGTCCCGTGGGTATTTTCCGTATTAACCCGTGGACTAGACAGCCATAAGTGTTCCCCATTTTCAAAGAGAACTAAATCTCTGGCCTGTTCTGCTTTTGAATGGCCGCCTTTGACAATCACGTTTTTAGCCCCGTATCCTTGTAGTTGTAAACCAGCTTTTAACATATCTGCTTCTGATTTGATAGTCATGTCAGCGATAATTTCTGCTTCTGGAATATTTGGTGTAACTAAGGTTGCAAGAGGGAGTAATTTATTTTGAATGGCGTCGATGGCGTCTTGGTCCAACAATTGGTGACCACCCTTAGCCACCATGACTGGGTCAACGATTAAAGGTCCAAAGTCTACCTCTTTCAGATTTTTAACCACATTCTCTACATATGTCCCGTTAAATAACATGCCTGTTTTGACAGCGCCTATTTTGAAGTCCGCTTTCAATGAGGCAAATTGGGCATCAATAAAGTCCAGTGGCACTGGTAAGGCCGATTGGACGCCTAAAGTATTTTGTGCAGTCAAGGCGACCACAATCGACATACCAAAGGCTTTAAGGGCCTGGAAAGTTTTCAAGTCAGCTTGAATGCCTGCGCCCCCACCTGAGTCAGACCCAGCGATTGTCAATACTTGTGGTGTTGAATTTACCATTTAGTCCACCTCCAACATATCTGCTACTTCAGCTTTTAAGTCCCTTACGCGTTGTGTCACCGAATCTGCCAGCATGATTTCAGAAACGACTGAAATCCCTGCAATCCCACTTCCGGCTAATGTTTTGACATTGTCTAGCTGAATGCCGCCAATTGCGACAACTGGGATAGCTACTTGGTTGGTAATTGTCTGTAATGTATCCACCGTCACTAGGCTGGAATCCTTGGTGGTTGTTGGGAAGATGGCTCCCACGCCTAAATAATCCGCCCCTTGTTGGTAGGCCTCTTCAGCTCGCGCTAGGGTTTTGGCTGAAACCCCTAAAATTTTATCTGGTCCGATGAGTTTTCTGACCACGTCAACTGGCAATTCGTCGTCACCAATGTGGACGCCCGCTGCATCCACCGCTAGCGCTAAGTCCACCCGGTCGTTGATGATCAATGGCACATCATATCGGTCAGTGATGGCTTTCAATTTTTTGGCTAAGGCATAAGCATCGTGGCTGGTTGCCGTTTTGTCTCGGAATTGAACCAAAGTAATCCCCGCCTTGACCGCATCTTCAACCACTTGTAAAAAGGCGTCTTCTTGGTAATCAAAACCCGCTGTGACTAGGTATAAACTGTAATCCATTATAGCTGACCTCCCTTAATACCTGTTAACCAATCATCGTCTTCTAACAATAGGGACAGGTTATTCAATGTTGCTTGTCTAAAATCGGCTAGTCCTCTTGTTGTGGCGTCCGCTTTTTCACCACATAAATTAAAGTAAGATACCGCTAAAATCACAGCATCTAGGACGGGTTGGCCAGCACCTAATAAGGCTGTAATCAAGGCACCGACAATGTCTCCCGTCCCAGTAAAGCGACCAAGATTGTCTACGCCGTTTTTCAAGTAGTAAATGCCTGACGCATCAGCGACCACGTCTACTGGTCCTGTCGCTAATAAGGTTGTACCCGCATGGTCTGACACCCATTCTTGCATAGCTTGGCCCAGTTCCACTAAGGCCGCCTCGCTTTGGTCATCGGCCCCTGCGTCAACACCTCGTCCAGTTGACCCTAAACCACAGAAAGTCCGCATTTCAGACAAGTTGCCTTTGATAACATCTGGTGCGGATGTGCTGATTTCTTGGGCTAGGTCGTTACGCAAGGGACTGGCTGAAACCCCTACTAAATCCAGAACGAAAGGCGTGTCTGTTTCGTCAGCTGTTCTAGCAGCCAATAAAATGTTGCGGATTTTTTCAGGCGATAAACTCCCAATATTGATCAAGGCCCCATCGTTCTGATTGAAGAAATCTTCCATCTCAGCTGCCTGGTCTGCCATGACTGGTGCCGCCCCCACATATAATAAGGCGTTGGCCACCGATTCCACCGTCACGGTATTGGTTAAGCACTGGATTAGCGGGCTTTTGGCTAATGGGAAGGGGTTGTCGTAAGTTGGTAAAGCTTTCAATGTATACAAATCGATTGTCATCTTTTAAATCCTTTCAATATCGCATCTTTTAAATCAATATGGTGAAGTATCATTGGTATTCAATTATCTAGACACCTTTTGGAAAACAAAAAAAGCCCCCTTTCCTGTCAGTATTCGACAAAAGGGGGAAACAGTGTCCAAATGAATGTTAGCAAGGCAAAAAGCCAAACGAATCATATTTTTGACAATATTTACTACATTTTCCTTCGCCAGTATTAACTGTATCAGGTTCCATGGGTATAATCTCAGCTGTCACAGCACCCCAAATGTCTCTATGAATTAACTCTATTCAAACAATTTTTTAAAGGAATGTCAACCCTTTCAATTTGAGGGATTATTGAACGATAGTTTAAAAATTAAGCCTTCGGTCTTATGCTTCATCTACCATAACCATAGATGGCATATCGTCTTTCCAAAGAATGCTATTGTTTACGGACTGTTGTAAGCATATGATTGGTATGGGTATAATAAGGGAATGCGATACAAATTTATAGGAGGCCTAAAAGTATGAAAACTTTTAAAAATTACACACAAGTCGACACGGAAGTTCTTAGAAAAATATGGAACGATATTTTGGTGGACGGTGTCGCTTTCCCTGGTTTAGACCTCTATTCAAGTGCCGCATTTGAGAAGAAACTGGCTGCTTATGATCAAGTTGACGTCTTGTTGGTGGATGATCAGATTGCTGGCTACTACCTGATTAAAGCAAATAACGAAGGTCGGGCAAGTCACGTAGCCAACGGGACTTACGCAGTGAATCAAGCCTTCCGTGGTCAAGGTTTAATCAATGACTTGGTAGCAAAATCGATTGAAACAGCTAAAGCGTGTGGCTTTAGAGGGATTCAATTCAACGCAGTTGTGGCCGAAAACAAGGCTGCTGTCCATACTTACGAGAAATTTGGCTTTGAAATTGTGGGTACGATTCCAGGCGGTTTCCAAGTGAAAGACAGTCGTTATGTGGACATACACATCATGTATCTAGACTTAGCGAAGACAAATCTCTAAATTAGGTCTTTGGACGGATACATCAAAGCCCTTTTCCATTTAATATATAGACATGAGAAAGGATGATGTACGCAATGAAACAAACATCAAAAATGACCTTGGGCAAGTTCGCCAAAGCCTTATTTAATAAGGAAACACCTACCTACATCAAGGCGATTACTGGATTAGCACTCGCATATACCGTCTTCCCAGCTGATGTGTTGCCGGATATCTTTGGTCCTTTAGGATTCGTGGATGACGCAGCTGTAATTGGTGTCTTGACGACGATTGCCATGTCCTTATTAGATAATTACAATGAAAAACAAGCTACACAAACAGCCAATACACACACAGACTTTGATCCAAATAAAGTGATCAATTAGATTAAAATACCTACCCCTAAAAGCCGTGAAACCCAGTACCCCGGGTATCACGGCTTATTTTTATTGATTTATGCTCTAACATTTTTAAGACTAACTCTAGTCTCAATATTGGGCTCTTCTTACGCATAGACATCCGTATGCCATTGCGTTCCGACGGCTGCTAAAACAGTTATCGTGTTGTCGCCACTGGGCATACCGGTAATTCTTCTTTCGCTAACATGATTTCACCTCAATCGACTTTCTGTTACAAGTATCATACCAGAAACTTGCCTGATAATTATTGTTAAAAGACTACAGACATCGATTTAGTGACCCTTTGACGAGAATTACCTTTGTCTATTTTACATTTTATAAATAAAAGTACGATAGTTATTGCAGTTTCTAATGACGGCCGATATAATGTTAGGCAATATGGGAAAGTTTAGATACATTTGGGAGAAATATAAATAATGAAGAAAAAGAATATTAACTGGTTACGTTTGTTGGCTTACTTGGCTCTATTGATAATATTTATCTTGTTATCACCATTCATTTTAGTTGTTGCGCCTATTCTGGCCTTGTTTTTCTACAAGATTAAGCCAAATAATCAATGGTTGAGAAACAGCTTGATTGCCTCAGCAGCTGCATTAATCGGTACGATTGTCATCTTTTCAATAGACACAGGTGAAACCGAAGCCAATCAATCCGACCTTCAACCACAAGAACAAGTCATATCCTCAGATCAAGATGCTGATGAGAATTCCGCTGATGATTCTGAATCAGCGGCCGAAGAAGCGGCTGCTAAGTCCGCTAAAGATGCGTCACAAAAATCCTCCAAGGAATCTTATGACAAAAAATTAGCCGCTGAATCAAGTGCACGCCAAGCCTCTTCTAAGAAACGTGCTGAATCAGAGTCTAAGGAAAAAGCAGCAGCTGAATCTAAAGCAAAAGCTGAAAGTGAAATTGCCAGCCAAGCAAGCGCTGAATTCACAAAAGTACGTACAGTACCTGCTGGGCAAACTTATATAGAAATTAACAATAATATCCCTTACTTTACAGATGCGGATATTACATCGACTGAAGCCTACGAATCATATGGTGAACTGGATAGTTTAGGTCGGGTAACCGCCGCAAACGCTGTCCTCGGGGTCGAACTGATGCCTACTACAGAACGTGGTGATATTTCAGATATCAAACCCACTGGCTGGCAACAAGCTAAGTATGCCAACGTTTCTGGTGGTTGGTTGTATAACCGATCTCATTTGATTGGCCACCAACTAACTGGTGAAGATGCCAATGCCCGCAACTTGATGACTGGTACTAGATGGTTTAATGTTGAAGGGATGTTGCCATTTGAAAACTTTGTGGCTAACTATATTGAGCAAACAGAAAACCATGTCCGCTACCGCATTACACCAGCATTCGAAGGTGATAACCTACTGGCATCCGGTGTTTACATGGAAGGTTTCTCTATTGAAGATAACGGAGCGACTATCCAATTCAATATCTATGTACCAAACATCCAACCAGACGTTGAAATCAATTATGCAGACGGCTCATCAGTAGGTCCTGAAGGCCCAACACAAGATGAATCATTACCAAACTTAAACCAATCTTCAACCGTTTCTGAAACTGCCCCTGCAGCCGAAAGTGCACCCGCTACTACAGCGCCCGCTTCCGGCGGTGATGTCAGTTCGGTTGATGCCAATGGCAACGGTCAGGTAACCATTAAAGAAGCCAAAGCAGCAGGATTTTCAATGCCTATTTATTCAGACCATTGGTTGTATCCATATATGGACGACCGTGACGGCGATGGTATGGTTGGTGAGTAATCCGCCCTACAAGTTGTATATACGCGAAAAAAGACGAAATGCGCTTCAAGAAAAGTGCATTTCGTCTTTTATTATTGTAATGATTAAGCTAAGTCTTCGCCGTCTGAATCAATGGCTTTACGGTACCATGCAAATGATGCTTTCTTAGAACGGGCTAGCGTTCCGTTTCCTTCATTGTCACGATCAACGTAAATCATACCATAGCGTTTTTTCATTTCTCCAGTTGTAAAGGATACGATGTCAATCACGCCCCACGGTGTGTAACCCATTAAATCAACGCCGTCTTCGTCAACAGCTAATTTGATTTGTTCAATATGATCGCGTAAGTAAGCAATCCGTGCTTGGTCATGGATTTGACCGTCAGCGTCAAATTCATGACCAAGTCCCAAGCCATTTTCCACGATAAATAATGGCACTTGATAACGGTCGTAGAAGCGGTTTAGGGTATAACGTAAACCGATTGGGTCGATCGCCCAACCCCAGTCTGAGCGTTCGATATATTCGTTCTCAACTTCATGCGGTATACCACCATGAACCTTATTTGTTGGTGCTAACGGGGCATCTTTGTCCACCATTGTCGACATGTAGTAAGAGAAGCCTAGGTAGTCAACTTTACCGTTTTTAAGGATTTCTTCATCGCCATCTAGGAAAGAAATTTCAATGCCGTCGCGGGCAAATTCTTTCAAGGCTTAGTTTGGATAATACCCACGAACTTGTACGTCTGGGAAGAAATAACGCATACGCATCGTTTCTTCAGCTAAGAATACGTTGGCTGGGTCACCCGTTTTTGGATAAACCGGCACGTGAGATACCATGGCACCAATTTCAAAGTCTGGGTTAATTTTCTTACCAGCTGCAACCGCTAAGGCTGAGGCAATTAAAGTATGGTGACCTGCTTGATACATCACTTGTTTGGCGTCTTCGCCCTCTTCAACCGTGACACCTGCATTAGTCCACAAGAAGATAGGATTTGAATAGTCCATCATATTGTTGATTTCGTTGAAGGTCATCCAGTATTTGACTTTGTTTTTGTAGCGTTCAAAGACTGTTTCTGCAAATTTCACGAAGAAGTCCACTACTTGACGGTTTTTGAAACCACCGTAGTTTTTAGCCAAGTTTAAAGGTACTTCAAAATGCGATAAGGTAATGACTGGTTGGATGTTGTATTTCAATAATTCATCAAAGAAGTCATCGTAGAATTGTAACCCTTCTTCATTTGGTTCAGCGTCGTCCCCATTTGGAAAAATACGCGTCCAGTTGATTGACGTACGGAAAGCTTTTAAGCCCATTTCCGCAAATAAAGCCACGTCTTCTTTGTAGTGACCGTATAAGTCAACGGCCACATGGTTTGGATAGTAGCGACCTTCTTCAACTGTATCAGTAATTTCACGCGGTTGGTTAGCCCCACCGGCAGTCATTACGTCAGCAACACTTGGCCCTTTCCCACCAGCATCCCAGCCACCTTCAGCTTGATGAGCAGCGATTGCGCCACCCCATAAGAAATCTTTTGGTAATTTCGCCATAATATTAAATCTCCTTTTTTAAACTCACTTAGTTACATATTTACTGATTCAATTTAATACCTGATTTAATCAATGGTTGACCATCTGCAGCATCGTTATTCACTTTTACTTCAGTATAGTCTCGCGCATTTGTTACAATGACTGGTGTTATTGTGGTTATTGCGGCTTTCCAACTGCTTTTATCGTCGCTAAATCAATTTCGAGTAATGTATCCGCTAGTAGCCTCATTTCACCATCAGCTGGTGCTACTAAGATCCCTTCGCTTGGTTCAACGGCTACCTCTTGACCCATAGCTCTCCTGATGAAAATACTGAATCTTCTACTTGGTCTAAAGATAATCTTGCTCCTTTTTTTAGCGGTTTGATTAAATCTTCATCCTTAACCGCTTGCATTTCATTTGCTGCAGATATTTTTTTCCTCCTCAAAATATAATTCTACTATTCACCATCAAAATGGTAGCCCTTTCATTTGATGATTCAATGATACATTGTACCCTGACATTTTTTCAATTAACGTATACTTAAAATGTAACCTTAGAAATCGGAATGTCGTCATTAGAACCATACAATAGTTAATGAATACGTTATCATATCGATAATATTTTAAGTGATTTTACATGTATATCGCCTTTAGCATGATAACTGATAGTTTAGGTTTTCGATTATTATTTATATTACTTACAATTGGAATAATTTCGATCAAACGAAATGAAATTAAAGTAGAAGGAGTTATGCCTCATGGAAATCGATATTGAAAAAATGCGTATAGAACTTAAAGAAGTCGATGCTAAAAGAGATGCAGGTCTAGTTGAGCCTACATCAATTGAGAAGTTTCGTGATATTTCTTATGGCCCTCATGGTATTGAGAATACTTTGGATGTTTACTATCCAATTGGAACAAGCCAAAAATTACCAACCTTAATTCATATTCATGGGGGTGGGTTCTTTTACGGCGATAAGGAACTTTATCGTTTTTATACCATGTTTTTAGCTACGCAAGGCTTAACGGTAATTAATTTCAATTACCGTCTCGCACCAGACCATACATACCCAGCACCGCTTGAAGATATCAACCAAGTGCTACAATGGATGACTGCAAATAGCGAAGAATACTACATCGATTTAGACAATTTATTTTTATTGGGCGATTCTGCAGGTGGTCAACTCACTCAACAGTACGCTACAATTGCTTCAAATCCTAATTATCAAAATTTATTTGACTTTCAAGTACCTAACATCCAATTTAACGCTGTTGGTTTAAATTGTGGTGCCTATTACATCGGCAATAATATCGGTTCCGCTGATGATTTTCCTTATTACCTCGATGGAAAGATGACTGATCAACTAAAAGCTCAGTTACCCGTTGAACAAAACATCACTACCAACTTTCCACCTGCTTTTGTCATGACATCAAGCCATGATTTCCTAAAAGAAACTGCTATCCAATTTGGTCAATTTTTAATTTCTAAAGGGAATGAAGTCTACTTTAAAATCTATAGAAACACTGATGGTACACCACTAAACCATGTATTTCACATTGATCAAAAATCCGGTGTTGCAAAAGACTGTAACCTAGATCAAATTGGTTTCTTTAGAAAACATATGTGTTAGAAAATGACATAAAGTCAGTAATCATGTTCATCATGGTTTACTGGCTTTATTTTTTTATATCATCGAAAAAGGATAGATATCCATTAAAAACGACGATCAATCCTTTATCCTGTATATTTTTCTACATTAGCAGTTCATATGGCGACAATAGTTTCGCTTTGGTAATCATGTGCGTAATTTCTTCCGGTGACTCTTTTCCATCTTTTTTAATCCACAAAGTCATGATCCCCACAATTGATGATAGTAAGATTTCAATCGCATAGTCTTCAGGCAGGTCTAGTTTCTCAAACTTTACGCGATTAGACTGCTTCACCTTTATATCAATAAGTTGTCCAATAATAGACTTTAAGGTTTGCATGAAATTGGGATCCCCACCTGGGCTGGCAATCGCTTTTACAAAGTCAAATTCACCTTTAACATAGACTAAGGCTTCTAAAATTTCATCATAAGGAATCAATTCTAAAGAATCCTCGGCTCCTTTTTGACCAGAATCCTTTAAAATAATCGCCTCTAAATCGAACATCACTTCTTCTTCCAGCTTGTTCATTAAGTCATACTTATCTACATAATGCAGATAAAAGGTGCCACGATTGATATCACATTTTCTGGCGATATCACTCACAGTCATCGCTTCAAATCCCTTTTCGTGTACTAAATCAATAAAGGCTGCCTTAATTTTTTCTTTTGTTTCTATCTTCCGGCTCATTGATTACCCTACTTTCTTTGAATAGATTAATTGACAAATTTTGTTATAAAATGAACACTTTTTTGTATTTTGTTTATTGAATCTCTTGCACAATCATTATATACTCTCTAAGTAAATAAATCAACACGTTGTTCATTTACTTGAGCAATCATTTTATATTTATAAGGAAGGAAATGAAAATGAGTTACATAGAGGTTATTAATAGTTCTAAACATTATAAAATGGGTGAGAATGTCATCACTGCGAATAATGATGTAAATTTTTCAATTGAAGAAGGTGAATTAGCCATTATTCTAGGATCATCCGGTGCCGGAAAATCTACCATGCTAAATATTCTTGGTGGAATGGACACAAATGATGAAGGTCAAGTCATAATTGATGGCAATGACATCTCTACTTATAACAAGAAACAATTAACAAAATACCGCCGAGAAGATGTAGGTTTCGTATTTCAATTTTATAATTTAGTGCCTAACTTGACTTCTAAGGAGAATGTAGAGTTGGCTTCTGAAATAGTTAAAGATGCGAGTGATCCTATCGAGGTATTAGAGGGTGTAGGTTTAGGTGAGAGAATCAATAACTTCCCTGCACAATTATCCGGTGGTGAGCAACAACGCGTTTCGATCGCTAGAGCGGTTGCTAAAAAACCAAAAATTTTATTATGTGATGAACCAACAGGTGCTTTAGACTTTGAGACAGGTAAACAAGTCCTACAAATCTTACAAGATATGAGTCGCAAGAATGGTGCCACTGTAGTTATCGTGACACATAATGCAGCCATAGCACCTATTGCAGATAGAGTTATTCACATGCGTAACGCTACAGTGGAATCCATTGAAGTAAATGATGCACCTGAAAATATCTCAGATATCGAATGGTAGGTGACAAATAAACATGAAAAAGAAAATGTTATGGAAGGATATTCGAAAATCAATCACTAAATCTAAAGGTAGATTTTTCTCTATCATGGGGTTAATGTTGATAGGATCTTTTGCCTTAATTGGTTTAAAAGTGACTGGACCAGATATGCGAACAACTGGTGAACATTATTTTGATGATTTAAACGTTGCAGATATTACTGTAATTGGTTCAATGGGGATTGATGATGATGATGTTGACATCTTGGATAAAACCTCTGGCTTGGCAGATATTGAATATGGCTATTTAAAGGATGTCACTATTGATGATAGCCATACAGCTATTCGCGTATTCTCAATGGGAGAAGATATCTCAGATTATGAATTAGTGGAAGGTCAATTACCAAAAGCAAATAACGAAATAGCGATAGATGCAAGCTTTGATGATCAATATCAATTAGGCGATAAAATTGACCTATCAGAACAAGCAGATGCCTCTGGCGATACTGTACTAAAAGAAGACACCTATGAAATTGTCGGTTTTGTTTATTCTGGTGAAATTTTATCCAATCTAAACCAAGGTGCTTCTACAGCCGGAACTGGTGCCTTAAAAGGTTACGCGATTGTACCTGAATCTGCGTTTGATTCAGATGTCTACATGCTAGCTCGACTACGATTCGATGATTTAATTGATGTCGATCCTTATTCAGATACTTACACTGAAAGACTTCAAGTTCACAAAGACGATTTAGATACTGCCCTAGCAAACCAACCAGAAAATCGTCTAGAAGCAATTAAAAATGATTATCAATCGGAAATTGATGATGGCCAAAAACAAATTGATGATGCCAAACAACAATTGGCAGATGGACAAGCACAACTAGATGATGCCAAACAACAATTAATTGATGGCCAAGCTGAGATTGAAGATGCACAAAATCAATTAGACACTAAAGTAGCTGACGCCACTGCACAAATTAATGATGGCGCCAATCAAATTGCAAATGCTCAAACGACAATTGATGATAGTCAAGCACAATTAGATGCTGCTAAAACCCAGTTAGCTAATGGGCAAGCTACATTGGACGAAAAGTGGAACCAGCTACAAGATGGTAAAGCTAAATTAAACCAAGCAAAGAAACAGTTAAATGATAGTCAAAGTCAGTTAACTACAGCAAGAAGCCAATTAGATCAAGGTCAAACAGCGATTGCTAATGGCTATAGTCAATTAGCTGAAAAGAAAGCTCAAATAAATAGCGCTGAGGCAGAAGTTGCCAAAGCCAAAGAAACGCTCGACAGCAAACAAGCTGAGTACGATAACAAGTACAATGAATACACGGAAAACTTAAATGCTTTTGAGGAAAAACAAGCTGACTATGAAGCAAAAGCCAGTCAAGTAACTAACGCACAAAATCAACTTGATCAAAACAAGCAAGAATTGACGGATGGAAAAGCAAGTTACGAAAAAGGTATTCAAGCTTTAACCGAACGAATCACTAGCCTACAAAATAAATTAGATGCAGGCGATTTAAATGAAGCTGATACTGCTGATCTTCAAGAACAAATTGCTGACTTACAAGAAAAATTAGATGCTAGCCAAAGTGAATATGAATCTTTCATGAATTCAACCTACACTCCTGGAATGGCAAAAATAGAGGCTAGTCAAGCTGAGTTAGATCAACAAAAATCAGCATTAGAAAGTGCTAAAAGTCAGATAGATGCTGGCCAAGAACAATTAAACAGTGCCAAAGCACAACTAGACACTGCTAACAAACAATTAAGTGATGGATACGCAGCGTTATCTAGCAACCAAGCCAAAATTGATGATGGTAAAGCTCAAATTGAAGCAGCAACTGCTAGCTTAAGCGAGAATGAAGCCCTCTTACAAGAAAAAGAAGCGTCATACCAAGATGGCCTATCCAAATACAATGCCGGTATTCAATCTTATAATGACGGGTTAAATACTTACTATGATGGTCTAGCACAATGGACTGCTGGTGTTGAGACATTAGATAAGAAATCAGCGGAATACCAAGCGAATGTAGATAAGTTAGCCCAAGCAAAAGCGGAATTAGCAGATAAAGAAGCGGAATTAGCCCAAGCAGAAGACCAATTAGCAACTGAATCTGCGGATGCTGAAGCCCAAATTGCAGATGCCAAAGAAAAGCTTGCTGAGGGTCAGGCAGAATACGAAGATAAAGCCGCTGAATTCGCTAAAACCAAAGCGGATGCTGAAGATGAGATAGCAGATAAAGAAGATGAACTAGCCGAAGCGCAAGAAAAGGTGGATAATTTATCCTTACCAACTTATTCCGTAAATAGTCGTCGGGAGATTCCAGGAAGCGATGGATATAAAATCTACAGTACCATTTCAAATATTGTAGATTCCCTAGCAAATATCTTCCCAATCTTCTTATACTTTGTTGCTGCACTCGTTACCTTTACTACCATGACACGCTTTGTAGACGAAGAACGGACTAAATCAGGTACCTTGAAAGCCCTTGGTTATGATGACCAAGACGTTATTAAGAAATTTACTTTCTACGGTTTAACCGCCAGCTTATCCGGTACTATTTTAGGGATTATCTTAGGACATACCCTACTCCCTTATATAGTTTACAATGCTTATAGTGCAAGCTATACCTTGCCAGCCATTGAATTACACTTCCACTGGGCAATTTCCTTGGTTGCCATTCTTTTAGCCTTATTAGCAGCTGTTTTACCAGCCTACTTAGTCGCTAAGAGAGAATTACAAGAACAACCTGCGCAACTGCTCTTACCAAAAGCACCTAGCGCTGGATCTAAGATTTTATTAGAACGGATTACACCAATTTGGAACCGGATGTCCTTCACTCATAAAGTAACAGCAAGAAACATCTTCCGTTATAAACAACGGATGCTAATGACAATCTTTGGTGTTGCCGGTGCTACTGCATTATTATTCTCAGGACTTAGCGTCCAATCATCTATTGGCGAAATTAACCAACGTCAATTTGGTGAATTAATCCAATACGATATGATTGTAGCAGAAAATGACTATGTCTCTGATCAACAAAATGATGAGATTAAGGATACTTTATCTTCTCAAGACATTGATCAATTCGGTGAAGTAGCATATCAAGAGTTAACAACTGTCGGTGGAAAACAAAACGATACACAAGATATCACTTTAATTTCCCCTGAAAATATAGATGAATTTTCAGACTATATTCAATTAACTGAACGTGGTTCTGATGAAACGCTAAACTTACCAGATGATGGCGTAGTGATTTCTGAACGACTAGCCAACCTATTAGATGCTGAAGTGGGTGATACAATTACCCTTCAAGATACGAACGGCAAAGACCGTGAAATGAAAGTATCAGGAATTACAGAAATGTATATTGGTCACTTTGTCTTCGCTAGTCCGAAAGTTTATGAAACAATTTATGGTGAGGATTACCAATCTAATGCTTATCTAGTCAACTTAAAAGATGATTCAATTAATAACACAGAAAATCAAGCGGCGAAATTCATTGAATTAGACGGTGTTGCCGGTGTAGTACAAAACACTACCCTAATGAATCAAATCGATACAATTGTTCATTCATTGGATAAAATCATGACTGTACTCATTGTTGTTGCCGGTTTACTAGGTATCGTTATCCTATATAACCTAACGAATATTAATGTTTCTGAACGGATGCGTGAATTATCCACTATCAAAGTACTTGGTTTCTTTGATAATGAAGTTACCTTATATATTTACCGTGAAACGATTGTTTTAACTGCCCTAGGTATATTAGTAGGTTTCGGTATTGGTGAAATGCTCCATCAATATATTATTCGAATCGTTCCACCTGCTGATGTCATGTTTAACCCTGCACTAGCAGCGACAAGCTTTATTGTTCCAGCTGTTATTATTGGATCAATTACAGCCGTTCTCGCCTATATCATTTATAAACGTTTACAACACGTAGATATGCTAGAAGCATTAAAATCAGTCGATTAGTTGGCTCATAATTCTATAAAAAAGAATCCCTAGAAGTATGCATGTATATGTTTACTTCTAGGGATTTTTTATTAGATGCCAAAGTGTCTATGACTGAATTGACGACAGTAAATATGAAATTAACCTCCATAGGTAATGAAAAACACTTAATTCAATTTACTTTATCGAATCTTCAATACGTTTTAATTGGTTTTGATAGTTAAGATAAAGACTGGTAAAGCGATTGTCATGTTTATCGTCCCATGGTTTTGGTCCGCCACAGAAATGGAGAATAGCAGTATTCGCCATCACCCAGTGAATATCATGTTGAGCGAAACTTTTGGTGAAGTACCGCATATATTTGCGCGTATCATAATTCCAAATTTCTTCTGGAATTTCTTTAGTGTACTTACCATATAATCGGTTGAGGATATCCTGGTCGGGTAAGATTAATAGCAAGTTATATTTTTCAATCATTTGCGCAATATCTGACCATTTGACAATTTCTCTCGCTTTATCTAAATCAATCACCATCACACCAGAATTGTAATAAGCATGGTCAACGTCAAGTCTCACTTGGTTTACTCGGGTAGAAACGTCCGTCAATCCAACATGTGTAGCAGCTGCTAGCATATGACCTTCTAAATCGGTTTGCCACAGCTCTAATAAAGGGTTAACCACTAAAATATCTGGATCTAAATAAATCACACGTTTCATTTCTTTAGGTAATATTTCACCCGCAAGCAAGCGGAAGTACATCTCTTTTGGGTACCTATCTTCAGTTTTAGCGCTATTCCATCGACTACCATCAATTTTAATCGCTTCAAAGCCAAACTGTAAATAATCCGTTAATTTCTGCAATTCGCGAATAGTTGGCATTGCAATTGATTCATGAATCAACCAAATACGGATGGCTTGGCCTGGATTATTTTGGCGAATCGATGTTAAAGCCACTTTTAAGGGATTCAAATAGCCTTCATCTATGGTAAATAATAATTCAATCTGTTTGTCCAAGAGCATAATCCTCCAATTTATTTATTTAAAGTCGCTTCTTGAGAAAACCGTGTAATTCATTACATGGATGAATCAAGTTCTAGGTCGACCGTCATTGTATTCCGTTAATTGATTTTCTATATACTTTTTAACAGTTTCTTTAGACATACTGCCTACTGTTGACATGAAATAACTAGGTGTCCATAAATGGCCACCCCATAACACTGCTTTTGTTTCTGGATATGCTTTGAACCATAGACGTGCAGATTTCCCTTTAAGTGTCTTGACGATACTACTTGCGGCATGTTTAGGGTTGAACGAAATCAACATATGAATATGGTCAGGCATAACTTGCAGCGATTGGATCACAATATCATGTTCATCACAAATGTGCGTCAACATATCTTGCATGGCGTTTTGTTTTTCAATGGTTGTAAATATTTCCTTACGATACTTTGTTACCCAAACCAAATGGAAATTAAAATCATAGACATTTGTCCTTGTTTTCACAATCATATGTAAACACCTCTTCAACTACATTATAGCAATTGCTATCGCTATAAACAACAGTCATACGTATGGTATAATATA
>NZ_DJUR01000014.1 GCF_002440555.1 Aerococcus sp. UBA6277 | reverse complement strand
GTTTTCAAAGGTCTATCTCGTTACCTTGCAGCAACTCGTATATCATACCATCTTCATTCAAGAGTTGTCAAGCAAAACCTTTAAAAGTTTTTCAACATTTTGTTGAACACTTGTTTTCTTAATGAAGCGACTTGAATATCTTACCTTACAAGTTGACATCTTGTCAACAAGTAATTTAAGAAATATTTTTGCTTGTTTTGAGAACTAAAATAGCGCTCTCGACAACTACTTAACAATACCATGATACAAATCACGATGTCAACATGTTTTTTTCAAAAATATTTTCCTGAAAATGTTCCGGTAAGAACTATTTCCGTAACAAGAATTATAGCAAGTAATCTATTTTTAGACAAGCGTTATTTGAATAAAAATTAGAAAAATTGTTTATTCAAATATTAAAAGAACGCAAAACCTTGGTAGATTTGCGTTCTTTCGAAATTACTTTGCGATTTACGGCAGTCTATTGCCTGCACTCTGATAGATTTCGTACCATTCTTGACGAGTAAATTGAATTTCGCTTGCCTTAGCATAATTTAGAATCCGGTCGATGTTGGTGGTTCCTAAGACAACTTGAGTATTTCCTGGAATTCTGAGCAACCATGCAATAGCTGCAGCTTCATTATCTAGACCATAACGACCGCCGATTTCGCTTAACTTGTCATTCAAGTCTTTATAAGAAGGATCGCTGAATAGTACCCCGTTTTTTCCTTGAATTGGTGACCACGCTTGGATAGCCATATCATGCAGTCGTGCATAATCAATTAATTCACCACCACGGTTTACGCCTTCATCGGCTTTGGTATTCACGCTAAATCCATAATCTAAGGCCAAAGTATGCGCCGGTGATAATTGTATTTGGTTAGCGACTAAATCTTGTTTGACATATTTCTTCAATAGATCAACTTGAATTGGCGTGTGATTACTTACACCAAAGTGTCGAACTTTACCGCTCATTTCCAGTATATCGAAGGCTTCTGCGATTTCTTCTGGTTCCCACAAGGCGTCGTTACGATGTAATAGTAGAATATCTAGATAATCTGTTTGTAGCCTCTCTAAAGATTCATCTACTGATTGTAAGATATGTTCTTTTGATAGGTCGAAGAAGTTTTGTTTGTTGTTATTATAGGTGCCTGGTAAGTAAATCCCTACTTTAGATTGCAGAATGATATTTTCTCTTGAGATGTTTAAGCCAGCAAAGGCTTGGCCGAATAATTTTTCCGCCCCACCTCTTTCTCTTGCGTATATGTCTGCGTGGTCAAAGAACGTTAACCCTGCGTCATAGGATTGTTGGATTAAGTCTTGGACTTCTTCTACTGATTTACCTTCAATCCGCATACAACCTACTGCTAAATTGGGTGCTGTTAAACCATTTTGCCCTAATGAAATATGTTTCATGTATATGCCTCCAAATCGATGTAAGAAAACGTTTTCTTGTTACTGATAAAATTATACTTGTTTTCTGGTCAAATGGAAACAAAAGCGTCTAGTCCATTGAAATATCTGGTCGAAGACTTAAATGGTGTCGGTTCGAATGAATTTTGTTTGTCGGTAAGAAAGGTAGAGCATGATAATCGTTCCAATCCATAAGATGGGGATCACCACACTAACACTTGTGATATAAAAGCCGACAATAATGGCGATAATGGCAGGTATTCCCATGGCGGTTGCAACCATACCTAAACAGTATTGGAAGGAGAATAGGTCATGGAATTTGTGTTTTTGTAAAATGTTTAACCGTGAAACGATAATCATTAAGCCCCCTAAACCAAGAATAAAGATGGTCAACTGACGTGTCATGACAAGGACCTGCTTGCTTTGGGTATTCACTTCCGTTTGATAACTCACTCGTAAACTTTCGATAAAAGTCGCATTATCTGTCATATCGTCATTCAAGTCTAAAGGTAGATTAGCAGTATACCGTGTATCTTGGTCTATTTGATATACGAATTGGTCTGGCAGGATTAAGAGTAACTTATCAGTCCCCTTTAAGTAGCCGTCAAGATTGTCGGCACTAGGGAAAATAACCACTTGTAATTGGTCACCGTTAATAACGATATCTGACTGGTCTGACTGAAAAGACCCGTTATCATAGGTGAAATTCGATAATTCGCTGACTGTTTCTTCTGGGATAATGGTCTGTAGTTCTTCAAAGGCTTTATTAACTGTTCCGTCTTCAACGGGTTGAAAACTGTTGGCGAAGGGCCAGGTCATGATAATCGACCAGACAACCATGACGAGAATTGACTTCCACCAGGTCATCAGGTGACGGTGGTAGAAAATATTGGCTGGGCTGAACATGTCTTTCACATAGTGTATTGGAAACATTTAAATGAATCGCTCCTTTTTAGTGGTGACTCCATTATAACTGAACTTGGCTTGAATCAGGCAAGCTTTTACTTTGTCGTGTAGTCGCGGGTTTTGTGCTAAAATGAAAGTATTCTAATGTACAGGAATTTCATTTCAGGAATTCATTTAAAGAAGGAAGGCACAGTATATGAAACAAATAGATAAAAAAATTGCTATCATCGGCCTAGGCAATATGGGAACTGCGATTTTAAACGGCTTGGTAAAATCGGACGAGATTGATAACCAACTGATTACTGGTTCACGCGCTAACCCTGAAAAAGCTGAAGCGGACTCAGCTAAGTATGGTTTCGCCATTTTGACAGATAATAAGGAGACGGCTATGGACGCGGACGTGGTTATCCTTGCGGTAAAGCCTTATTTAATCAAGGATGTGGTGGATGAGATCAAACCAACACTTACTGCGGAGACGATTGTGATTTCGGTTGCAACAGGATACAGTTTAACGGATGCGGCTGGACAGTTAGGGGATTCTGCCAAATTTGCTCGGGTGATGCCTAATATTCCAGCGCAAGTTGGGGAAGGGATTTCTGGTGTTGTCTATAATGAAAACTTATCGGCAGCTGACAAGGAATTAATTATGCAAATCCTTCATACTTTCGGGTCAGCAGAACAATTAACTGAGAACCAGTTGGACGCCTTTACAGGGATTGCGGGTTCAAGCCCTGCGATTATCTTTATGATTATTGAAGCCATGGCGGATGCTGGTGTGGCAAAAGGGCTTACCCGACCACAAGCGCTAGCCTTTGCCAAACAAGCGGTTAAGGGGGCAGCACAGTTGTCGATTGAATCGGACCTGCATCCTGGCGCTTTGAAGGACGCGGTTTGTACACCGGGTGGCACAACCATTGAAGAAGTACGTACTGCTGAGTCGATGAACCTACGCGGCACGATTATTGAAACGATGATTGCGGGTATTGAAAAGTCCGAAAGTTTATAATTTGTGTAAATTGCTGAAAACTTACTGTTATCGCTAGCTTTCACGTCCATTGCCTAGTAATATGAATAGTTGAAGAGATACTACAAAATGATGAAGAACATTAAAAAGGATTGAATGACAATGAAACTTGGTGCCAGGATGTTTAAGACAGGTCTTGGGGTAATGCTCAGTATTTTAATTGCTGACTGGTTACCCTTTGTTGAACCTGTCATCCCTGCCTTTACTGCTATCATCGGGTTACAACAAACTGTACGAGGGTCGATCGATACCTTCTTCAACCGTGTGATGGCGGCGATACTTGGGGGTATCTTTGCTGTAGTCATGGTGCACTTTTTCGGTAATTCCCCTATTATTATCGGGGTGACCGTGACCATTTTTATCGGAATTCTGAGGGCTTTAAATATGGCCAATGTTATCACCTTAGCAACCATTACCCTTGTGGTGATTATGTTGCGCGACCAAGATATGATTATCCTCTCAGCCATTGCGCGGGTGGTTGAGTCATTACTTGGGGTAACCGTTTCCCTATTAGTAAACGTCTTTGTTTTACCACCTAAATACGACGCCATCCTCTACGAAGAAGTCAATAAAACCTCTAGTGAAATCTTAGTGCGTTTGAGAGCCATTCTTCGCAAAAACGGCGAATACTCTACCCTAACCTCTGATATCGCCTGGGCAGAAAAACGTATCGCACAGAGTCACAGCCTATACGCACTCTTAAAAGATGAGAATGTATGGTCTAAGCAAAAACTACCCATGTTAAAACGAAAACTCGTTGTTTTCCGGGCTTTAATCGTGTCACTAGAACAAGCACTGGCCTTACTATCCGTCTTACATACCCATACCAATGTCATGTTCCAATTACCCGAAGAACTACGGATCCAAATCCGAGAACGAATCGAAACCCTCTGTTCAGCACACGAACAAATCTTCTTGAAATTTGACGGTCGAATCTCACCATTAGAAGTGAATTTCTTCCAACCAACCCAAGGGTACCGGCAAGACTTAATGGACTCTATCTTCGAATACGCAGCCATTAAACAAACCGCTACCCAAGAAGAATTCGAGCGTTCAAACGCTTTAATGTTGATCACCGGTCAATTGGTATCTTACGAAGAATCATTAATCAAACTAAACACCCTGATTCGTTCATATAGAATCCACCATGACGAAGACGAATACCAAGCAGACTCACTAGAAGGCATCGAATAAATCACATGTCACCAAAACAAAATATACGCTATTTCAAAAGGAGAGGTCGAGACAAGAGTCTCAACCCCTCCTTTTTTGAGTGTGCAGTTGATTTCGTAATCATAGTACCCTTTAAAGGGCTCTACAATATATAGG
>NZ_DJUR01000011.1 GCF_002440555.1 Aerococcus sp. UBA6277 | reverse complement strand
ATGATTGCATTTTCAGAAGAACATTTCATTCAGACCAAGGCTGGGCTTATCAAATGAAACGATATTCAAAAACTTTAAAAGATAATGATATCTTCCAAAGTATGTCTAGAAAAGGTAATTGTTATGACAATTCACCAATGGAAAATTTCTTTAGTATACTCAAACAAGAAATGTATTATGGTCAAACTTATCATAGTTTTGAAGAATTGGCTGACTCAATTACCAACTATATTAACTATTATAATGAAGAACGAATTAAAGAGAAACTAGGATGGCTAAGCCCCGTCCAGTATCGCAACCAATATACTAATTCCATTGTCTTTTCATAGTTTCACATAAATTTTCAATCTATCAAGAGTCGCTCCGCTACTACTCTTGACAGATTGAAATTTATGAGAAGTATTGTCGACAACGGGAGTTAAGCCAAATTGTATGTACTAAAAAAGAGCTGACCAATCGGTCAACTCTCATAAAATTTAGTCTAACTTTTGGGGTCCACTATAATCTAATCTTACATAGATCTAGGGATTTTTGAATTTATCTATTTAATCGAGGTAACCCAATTGAATAATGGGTGGTGACTTATTGCGTAAACGATTGAATAATATTAGTAGGTATCATAGTCTAGGTTGGCATACATACCCTTCAAAATAGTTTGCACCTCACTTGGTTTGGTACGTCACTACTTTTCCATCGTCTCCTGTCTGAACACCCTGCCTGGCATCCTCGATTTAAGGCAATAATATAAAAAATAGAAGCCGAAGGCTTCTATTTTTTATATTTACTCTGCTGCACTATTTACAGACTTGGCAACAATTTTAGATACGTTAGGGTTGAAGGCATTTGGAATAATATTTTCAACTGATAACTCATCATCTGGGATGATGCTGGCAATACCTTTTGCTGCTGCAATTTGCATTTCTTCAGTAATATCACTCGCACGTGCATCCAAAGCACCACGGAAGATACCAGGGAATGCTAAAACATTATTGATTTGGTTAGGGAAGTCACTACGTCCAGTTGCAACGATAAATGCGCCACCTTCTTTAGCTTCATCCGGCATAATTTCTGGTGTTGGGTTAGCCATGGCGAAGATAATCGCTTTTTCGTTCATTGTTTTGATCCATTCTTTTTTGAAGACGTTAGGCGCAGAAACACCGATAAATACATCCGCATCTTTCACAACTTCTTCTAGAGAACCTTTCAAGTGGTCAGGGTTAGACATAGAAGCTAACGCTTTGTGACGATCTTGCAATTCAGGATCATCTTCAGAAATTGCCCCATCAATATCACATACAACTACATTTGTTGCACCTGCGTGGATCATTTTCTTAGCAATAGCAGTACCAGCTGAACCACCACCATTGATGACAATTTTCACATCTTCAATTGTTTTATTAGCTACTTTCAAGGCATTTATTAAACCTGCTAAAACAACAATTGCAGTACCGTGTTGGTCATCGTGGAAAACTGGAATATCCAATTCTTCTTTTAAACGACGTTCAATTTCGAAACAACGTGGTGCCGCAATATCTTCTAAGTTGATCCCACCAAATGATGGTGCAATAGCTTTAACATGCGAAATAATTTCTTCAACGTCTTGTGTGTCTAATGAAATTGGCACAGCGTCAACATCTGCGAAAGCTTTGAATAAGGCAGATTTACCTTCCATAACTGGAATGGCTGCTTCTGGTCCGATGTTTCCTAAACCTAAAACGGCAGAACCATCAGTCACAACAGCTACTAGATTCCGTTTACTAGTGTAACGGTAAACATCCTCTTTATTTTCAGCGATTGCTGAACTTACAGCTGCAACACCTGGTGTATAAGCAACGGCTAATTCGTCCATGTTTGTGATTGGCACTTTTGAGATAACCTCAATTTTTCCGCCTTTTTCTTCACTTAATTGTAATGCTGCTTGTTTTACGTCTGTCATATTTATACGTCCTTTCTAAAAACTGTCTATGCGAATAAGTTTAATAAGGTAATCATGATGGAAATGGTAATCGCCCCACCAATACGGGTTGCTACTTGAGCAAATGGCATCAAGCTGTTACGGTCAGTAGTCGCTAGAATCGCTACGTTCCCGGTACCGCCCATTGCGGACTGGTTGAGAGATAAAATAGCTGATTCAATTTGATACATATTCAAGAATTTACCTAGGATAAACCCGGTTAAACCTAAAACAATCACCACTGCAAGTACCACCACTACATATTGCCAAGTTAAAACATCTAAGACTGCTTTTAAGTCTAAGTAGATAATCCCTAGACCAACCATTAATGGTGCAGTGAAGTTACTTGAAATAAAACCGTTTAATTGCTTAGCACCCTCTTCGATGCTAGCTGGTAATACTTGGAGGTATTTCATGATAGTAGAAGCAAAGATAACAATTACTGCTGCTGGTAAACCGATAATGCCTTGCATCAAATTACCGAAAATATATACTGCGACTAATAAGAATAAGCCGATACCAATACTTTGGAAATTGATCGGTGTTTTCTTCTCTTTATTCACTAATTCTTTTTCTTCAGTAGCTGATTGACGAACTAGAGTACCGTTTCCGGAAAGTTCTGGATGTTTCTCACCAAAACGGCCGACAATGGCTGCAACACCTATTGAGAAGAAGTTAGATAAGATAGAAGCTGGCGCTAAAATGGCTACCATAGCACCATAGTCAATATTTTGAACTTCGCTATAACCTTGAGCTAGTGGTAAAACACCTCCACCAATACCACCTGCCATAGCTGGTGTGACAATATTAAATAAAGTTTCCTGGAAGCCGATACCCACAAGTTGGCCAATTGCTGCTGGAATCAACATCGCTAAAACCAAACCAACTGACATTGGAATCACCATGCGGGCGAATCCTTGTACCAATACCTGGCGGTTCATCCCAAGAATAGACCCAGTTACCAAGGCAAAGACGTATAAGTCCAAGAAGTTGGCATCACTCATCAGCATAGTCACTGATTCAATGGCATTATCTGGTAACAAGCCATAAAAAACCAAAATGGCGGGTACCAACATTGAAAGAATGGTTGAACCTCCAAATTTATTTAGGCCAGGAATGGTGTCCCCAATTTTCCCAAGGGCCCATCCAAGGGTTAGGATCACACCAAAACCTCCTAACATATCAACAGGTAGGCTTTCAGTTACTGCAGCCATTAAAATAATTGCTGCGAATAAGAGAAACCAAGGCAATGGCATGGGGCCGACTTTGACGCCCTGCCACGCTGACACTGTTGATCTTTCATCCCGTGCAAGATCTGACATTGTATTTCCTCCTCATATATTTCTGAACGACTATAGTATATGCCTGATCTTCAACTTTTTGCCTTTATTTAAGTTTTTAAAGTCTTATTTGAACTTTATAAATTAAATGGCTATACTGAAATTTGATAGGAAATGTGCTGAAAATGTGCATGAAAATACGAGAAAAATAAGGGAGGACAGCCAAGTTGATTAAATGGCATAATTTACGACTCCTCACCAAACTCATGTTAATGATTATTTCAACGGTAGCGATCACAGTAGGCTGCCTTTATTTAATGACACGTCACTTAAATAAAGATGCCATCATTGAAACAGAGTCTAGCTATCTCTTAAACATGGGTGAAGACCTGGCAGATGAACCTGAAATCATCACTGCCCTAGAAAATAACCAAACATCGCAAACACTCACTGACTTTACTCATGCCTACGAAGACCAATATAACCTAGACTATGTGGTGGTCATTAATTCCGATTCTATACGCTTGAGCCATCCAGACCCGGACCTGATTAATCAGCCATTTGCGGGCGGAGACGAGGAAAATGTCTTCACCGGTCAACCTTATGTGTCAACAGGGATTGGTACCCTTGGTAATTCCTTGCGGTCTTTTGCGCCAGTTATTCAAGACGACCAAGTCATTGGTGCCGTTGTCGTTGGTAAAACCAACCACGCTATTGATGTCTTCTCTGAAAAATATGACCAGCAAACAACTAGCGCCCTCATTGTTAGTATAGCTATCGGTGTAACGGTCGCGATTTTCGTTTCTTATACTATTAAAAAAGAGCTCTTCAATATGGAACCAAAGGAAATCGCTAAAGCCTTCGAGGAAAGATCGGCCATGATTGCCTACAGCCATGACGCCATTATTGTCACCAACCAATACGGTGAAATTACCCTAGCCAACAAAGAGGCGTTACGCCATTTTCCAATTCCAGACAAAGAAAATAAGACGCAATTGGATAAGGTGATCAGTCTACCTGAGATGAACGGCGACCACAGTGCGGTCTTCCACTATCAAGATAAGGAGTACCTGATTTCGCAAGCAGACATCCTGGTACAAGAAAACTTGGTGGGCCAAATTTATATCATAAGGGACACCAGTGAGATTTATGCCCTGCTTGACCAACTGCATTCGACAGCTGAATATGCCCAGTTGCTACAAGTGCAAGCCCATGAATTCTTGAACCGCCTGCATGTGATTTACGGTTTAACTGATTTAGAAGAATATGATGCACTAGATCAATACCTGGCTTCATTGATTAAGGACGAAGAGGATTTAACCATTCGTCTATCTATGTTGGTAAAAAACCCAACCATCGCAGGTCATTTAATTGGGGAACATCGGATTCTAAATCGAAGTTTGAAGGACTTACGACTTGAAATCCACCATGAAATTCCAAACACTTATGAAGCGGCTACCAACCAATTATGGATGGAAACAGTCGCTGTCATTGATAAGGAACTACGTCAATTAGGTCAGAATTCACGCTTATGGCTATCACTTGATTTTGATACCAACCGTTGCCAACTCATCACCAACTACCGCCTACAAGGAGACGTCGACCACCTATATACATGGCTGTCTGACTACCCTTGGCGAACTGAACTTGTCACAACAGAATTATCCATGCACGACCAGCAGCTATATTTTACTTTCCGCATTGATTACCCACAAGGAGATGCCCATGAACTATAAGACACTACTTGTCGAAGACGATCCAATGGTTGTCATGATCAATCAGCGTTTCGTTGAAGCCCTTGACGACTTCAAAGTCACCGCCAAAGCCCAAAGCTTGGACCAGGCCAAAGAACTCTTGCTTACCCAGCCCTTTGACCTAGTCCTCATAGATATTAATTTGAAAAATGAGTCAGGTCTCGACCTAGTTAAGTGGATTCGGGACCAGACGATACCCGTCGAATTCATTGTCATTTCGGCAGCCAACCAAGCGACCACCGTCGAAACAGCCTCCGCTTACGGAGCAGTAGACTATCTACTCAAACCATTTAATGCTGAGCGGTTGCACCAAAGCCTGCACCATTTTAAGCAAAAGCACCAAGTCCTGCATGATCAAGATCTTCTAGACCAAGCCAGCTTAGACTCATTATACGGTCAAGGCGTTCAAGGACTTGACCTAGACAACGAACCCCTGCAAAAAGGGATATCTAGAAAAACCTTGCAGCATTTGATGACTGTTATTAGAGCAGCCGACGAGCCTTTTGACATCGAGGAATTGGTCAGTAAAACCACCCTTTCCCATGTCACCATCAGAAAATACATCCAATTCTTGGTCGATCACAAAGTATTAAAAGAAGAAACCAAATATGGGTCAATTGGGCGACCAACCACCGTATATTGGCTAGAGATATAACAAGAAGGTACGACACAAACTATTCATAACTTACTCAAAAATAGAGGTCAGCATCCTTGATGGATAATTCTGATCTCTATTTTTTAAAAGCAAAATATTGTACGCAAAATATACCAGTCTCCCCAAAAGTGAACATCACTGATATAACAATCTTTCACATGGTTTTTCAGCCCTCCAACTGTTAAACAAAAAAGGAAGCTCTTGCGGTCAATCACCACAATTACTTCCTTTATTATTTACTTTCTATTTAGCATAGCGACTTTCTTTGAAGTCTAAGCCCAAGTGGTCACGCAATGTGTCCCCTTCGTATTCGTATGAGTAGTAGCCACGTTCTGCAATCTTAGACAATACATTGTCGAAGAATTCATCATAAGCATCCCCAAATACTTGCTCATTTAACATGAATCCGTCTGCCGCGTCATTTTCCATCCAGTAGATTAATTTGTCCGCTAATTCATCATATGTACCGTAGAAGTTTCCTTTTGGTGTAGCCGTTTGTAGGGCTACTTCACGTAAAGTTAAGTTATCTTCCTTGGCTTGCGCTTTGATTGCGTCACTTGTTGAGCGGAAGCCGTCAGATCCCACTTCTCCTAAGTCTGGGAATGGTGCATCCGGATCGTATTGTTTGAAGTCATGGTGGTCGAAGAAGCGTGCTAAGTAATCTAGCGCTTCATCCAAGCTGATTAATTGTTGTAATTTCTCATAGTTAGCAGCAACTTCTTCTTCAGTCGCCCCAGTGATTGGTGATAATGATGGCAAAATAACTACTTTTTCTGGGTCACGACCGTTGGCTTTTACAGCATCTTTCACTGCTTTGTAGTACTCTTGTGCTTTTTCTAAGGTACCTGCTGCATTAAAAATCACTTCACCGTGTTTAGCTGCAAATTCAATCCCTTTAGGACTTGCACCCGCTTGGAAAATAACGGGTTGACCTTGTGGAGTACGTTGGATGTTTAATGGTCCTTTTGAATTGAAGAATTCGCCTTTATGATTCAAGACATGGACTTTCTCCTTGTCATAGAAAACACCTGTTTCACGATCACGAACAAAGGCGTCATCATCAAATGAATCCCATAATCCTTTAGTTACTTCTAAGTATTCGTTGGCCATGTCATAACGTAAGTCATGCTCTGGGTGGTTACCCTTGTTGTAGTTACCTGCAGACCCTTGTAATGGTGAAGTTACCACATTCCAACCAGCACGCCCCTTAGAAATAATATCTAATGACGCGAATTGGCGGGCCACATTAAAAGGCTCAGAATAAGTAGTTGATAAAGTCCCAACTAAACCAATTTTCGAAGTGATTGGCGCTAGAGCTGATAATAAAGCGATTGGTTCAAAACGGTTTACAAAGTGAGGAATTGATTTTTCATCGATGTATAAACCATCTGCGATGAAGACGAAATCCGCCCCGTTTTTCTCAGCTTTTTTCGTTAAGTTGACATAATGGTCAAAGTCGATCGACGCGTCAGGCGCAACATCTTCAGCTTTCCAAGAGTTCATGTGAGCGCCAGCACCGAATAATAATACACCTAGTTTTAATTGTTTTTTTACCATGAAAATATTCCTTTCTTTCTATTAAATGTCTTATAAAATAACTTGATGAATCAATAATGCTATTCCGCTTCTCTAGATTGGGTAATGTCTACCCCGAAGTATTCATTTGAAATTTCTGTCAAAGTCCCGTCTGCACTTAAAGTTTGAAGGGCTGCATTAAAGTCCGCAATTATTTGTTGGTTTTCTTCCGCGTCTTTGAATGGGAAGCCGACTGGTTTTTCACCAAAAGTTTCATCAATCATCCGTAAATCAAGGTCGCGATTTTTAATTTGCGCAGTCAATTCTTCGTAGCCATTGACATAACCTTTCACCTTACCTGATTGAATATTGGCAACCGCAACTGCCATACTTTCTACGAATTCAAGGCCGATTTGGTCGTCAGTATCGTACTCTTTCAATACTTCCGCATAGTTAGACCCGACTACACCGTTGACCGTTTCTCCGTATAAGTCCTCGAGAGTATTGGTTTCCGTGTCATCAGATGCTACTGCAATCCCGGTAGAGGCATAGAAGTAATTATCTGTATATACATAAGACTCCCGACGTTCGGGCGTATTGGCGAAGTTAACAGCGGTATCTGCCTTTCCAGCTTGCAGTGCTGCAACAACACCAGACCAGTCAGACAAGGCCCATTCAATCTCGTAGCCCGCTTCCTCTGCTACTGCTTCAGCAACCTCTACAGAGAAACCTTTCAGTTCATCCCCTTCTTGATAGTGTTGCGGATACCCATCTGGAGATGCTGCAATTGTCACTGTTTTATCTGCAGCCCCACTTTCTGAACTCGTCGCTTCTTCCTCTGCAGATGTCCCGCACGCCGCTAAGACCAAGGCCGAGGTCAATCCAATACTCAATAACTTAAACTTTTTCATCGTTTTTCCTCCTCTTATCTGGTATATGGTACGGCTAGGCGTTTCTCATACCAGTTTTGTAATAGTGAATATAGAATGGTGAGGGCCCAGTATATCAAGGCCACTGCGAAATAGGCTTCAAAGAACTTCAATGAATTCGAGGCGAATAATTTCCCTTGGGCAAGCAACTCGACGACCCCAATAGTGAAGGCCAATGACGAATTTTTCAGTAAGCCAACAAAGGTATTCCCAGTCCCCGGGATGGCGTTTCGAACGGCTTGTGGTAAGACAATCCCTCGCAATGTTTGCCCGTAAGTCAAGCCCACCGTCATCGCCGCTTCCACCTGACCCTCGTCTACAGAAACCAAGGCTGCCCGAAATACTTCAGCTAAGTAGGCTGCTGTATTCAAGGAGAAAGTCAGAATTGACGCCGTTTCAGCCGACATCCCTGTTGCAATCGGTAGAATCTGTGGTAACCCAAAGTAAATCAATAATAACTGGACAATGGGTGGCGTCCCTCGGAAAAAGGACATGATCACTTGGATAATCTGGGTCAGTACGGGCACTTTATTGACTAAAACCACCGAAAATAGTCCCCCAATGATAACGGCAATCGCCATCGAAGCCAAGGTTAGATACAAGGTAATGGGCAAATAGCCAAGTAGTTCTGGCAATATTTCCACCATATAAGCAAAATCAAAGGTCATATTAGCCTCCTATCCGAACAGCGTTACGTTGTAGAAATTGAATAGTCCGTTCATGTTGCGGATTTTCTAAGACGGCTTCAGGTTCGCCTGATTCAACGATATAACCGTCTGACATGAAGACGACTTTATCCGCCACTTCTTTAGCGAAATGCATTTCATGCGTCACGATAATCATCGTTGCTTGCTCGTCTCTGGCAATGTCAGAAATAACCTGTAGTACTTCAGCTACCCACTCTGGATCAAGCGATGAAGTTGGTTCGTCGAATAAAATAACTTTTGGATTGACCGCAACCGCTCGGGCAATACCCACACGTTGTTGCTGTCCTCCAGATAAAGTGACTGGATATTTGTCTGCCTTGTCTGCTAAACCTACTTTTTCAAGTAAAGCCATTCCTTTTTCCTTAGCGTCAGCTTTTGAAAATCCTTGCGCCACTTCAAGTGCATAAGTGATGTTTTCAAGCACAGTTTTATTTTTAAATAAGTTGTAGTGCTGGAAGACCATCGAAGTTTGCTTTCTCAATTCAGCCACAGATTTTTTCGTTGCCTGCTTAGTATCCACGGCCACATCCCCAATGCGAATAACCCCACCATTCGGTTCTTCTAGGTAGTTTAAGCATCTAAGCAAGGTTGATTTCCCTGACCCTGATGGTCCGATAATGGCCACCACTTCGCCGGCAGCAACTTCAAAGGAAATATCTTTTAAGACCTGGGTCCCAGAGAAGTTCTTTTGTAAGTGTTCAATTTCAATCATGGTTTTATTGTTGTTCGTCATTTGTCACTCGTCCTCTTTATTGTATGCATATTATCTTTGCTTGTATTGACTGTTTAAAATCCTGTTTTAGGTAAAATAAAAACCCCTCCCAATAGGCACTCATCCTATCAAGAAGGGATGACTGGTCAACAATCATGGTTCCACCCTTTTTCATATTATCCTCGCAGACAATATCTCAGTCAGTAAATACTGACAGGCTTAACGGCCCCACCCGTCCAACCAGCTTTCACTAGCAGGATGCTCCAAGCGCACTTTCATTACCTGTATCCATCTGCTCTCATCAACGCAGACTTTCTGTCCAATACATGAGTAATTACTCTTCTCTTCATCGCATTTTATGATTAAATAAATGTCTTTTGCTTGAAGTCAATTTAACAAACCCGAACACCTTTAGACAAGATTACTGCCTAGGGAAAACACGCCTCGTTTTGCCTTTTTTGTTTTTACCCTTAGAAAAAAGCACATATTAAAAGTTGATATTTGGCGATTTCTAACCAATTACACATAGACTGACATTCGTAAATAACTATCATAAATGATAAAAAAACTAGACAAATGATTAGGGATTTAATTGTATTTTAATACAATGTTTGTATTAGACCCTAACATGTAACCCCTTAAAAGACGAATAAACCCTATTCTTGAAGCAAAAAAAACGAAACGTGGCACTGTATCAGCTAGCCATCGTTTCGCCTGTTTGATTATGCAATTTTTTCAAATCCTTACAGTCTGTAGAATCATCGTCTTTTGCCATTAAGGGACAATAGGCACCCCAATTTGTTCACGTAGGGTCGTACCTGGATACTCTGTCCGATAAATCCCACGATCTTGAAGAATCGGCACGACTTCATTGACGAACCGTTCAAAGGCGCCTGGAATGTCACCAGCGATGATAAAGCCGTCAATAGTCTCTGCTTCAACCCAGCGTTGGATTTCATCAGCGATGTCTTCAGCAGTCCCAATAAAGTTTGGACGAGTCACTGCTTGTTCCAAGGCTACTTGACGTAAGGTTTGGTTCTCTTCTTTAGCGCGTTTCTTGATGTAGTCTGTTGTCGACCGGAAGGCATCTTTCCCAATATCACCTAAATCTGGGAATGGTGCATCTAGGTCATAACCTGAGAAGTCATAGTCATCGAAGTAGCGAGCTAGGTATTTGACAGCATTTTCAATTGGAATCAAGCTGGCAAATTCAGTATAAGCCGCCTCAGCATCTTCTAAAGTATCCCCTACAAGTGGGTTGATACCAGGGTAAACTTTGACCTCTTCAGGGTTACGGCCAGCTGCTTTAGCTCGCGCTTTAATGTCATCGTAGAAAGCTTTCACTTCTTTTAAAGAATTGGCATGGGTGAAAATAGCTTCCGCATTTCCTGCCGCAAAGGCCCGTCCAGAATCTGATGATCCCGCTTGGAAAACGAGTGGTTCCCCTTGGGGTGAACGACCAATGTTTAGGGGACCTGCCACTTGGAAATACTCGCCTTCATAGTTTAAACGGTTAAGTTTTTCCGGATCAAAGTATTGGCCCGTTTCCTTGTTTCTAGGGAAGGCATCCGGTTCCCAAGACCGCCATAAACCACGCACAACATCTAAATGTTCTTGGGCGATTTTATAGCGTTCACCGTGAGGCGGCAGCGTCCGGTTGTTGAAGTTTTCAGCCACCCCTGCTTGTGGTGTCGTCACCAAGTTCCACCCAGCACGACCATCAGACAAGTGATCTAGCGATAACAATTGACGTGAAATAGTGAAAGGATCTGTATAAGTTGTTGAGAAAGTCCCCACTAAACCAATATTGTCAGTCACAGCCGCTAAGCTAGACAGTAAGGTAATCGGTTCAAAACGATTTAAGAAATGAGGAATTGACTTCTCAGAAATATATAAGCCATCTGCGATAAAGACGAAATCAAATAGGCCTTTCTCTGCTAATTGCGCCCGCTTTTTATAAAATTTAAAGTTGGTGCTGGCTGTTTCGTCTACTTGCGGATGACGCCAACCATCTGTTGTGCCACCAATACCATGTAAAATTGCCCCAAAATGTACTTGTTTAGTCATATTAATTCACTCCTATTCCGGCTGCTTTTAGCCCACTCACCACATGCTCCAACCCTAAATCAATAATGCCTTGGTATTGCTTGCTGTCCTTTTGGCCAATTTCAACAACTGGCACATAAGAGACTCCGTATTTGGCATTTAAAATATCTCTAAATTGGTCGTTTTCTGTCACGTCAATCAATGCATATGGAAGGTTTTCCTCTTTGAAGTAATTTTTGATTTCCTGGCAATAATGACAGCCTTGCTTGGCCCATAAAACGATATTTGTTGCTTGTTGTTTGTCTGACATCCTTATTCTCCTTTAATTCCCTCTGCTAAGGCTTCAATAATCTCAAATTTCTTAGCGTAAGGGATGCCAATCGTGTGAATCACAAAGTGGTCGGTATTAAATCTCTTTGAGAAATCGTCTAGTTGCGCTTTTACCTGGCTGGCCGTACCAACAAAGGCGCCTACTTGTTTTTCAAGAATTTTTGCGTCTTCAGCTTGGTGCAGGTCAGCATATTCTTCAGCGGCTGCTTGTTTGTTGAAGTTGACCCTTTTGACTGAATTTAAAACCACTGTATAGGCAGCTTGTTCAGCAAGGTAGGCTTTACCTTCGTTTGGATCATCCGTGATATAAACAATGACGGCAATTTTAAAGTCCCCTGATCCTCGATAAGCGGCTCTCGTTTTGTCAAGCGCTTCAAGGTCTGCATTGGCAAAGTAGGGATAGATTAGGCCGGTATCCTGAGTGGTCGCCAAATTGGCACTTTCTTGACTACCCCCAAGCAACTCGATGGTAAAGTCCGAATCAATCGCCGGTTGCAAGTCAAAGTTTTCAGCCGCATAGGGATGGTCGGCCGGGAAATTATTACGGATAAAACGAGTAACCTCGATAAATTTGTCATCGAAAGATTGGACCGGTTTGATAAAGTCTCGCTGTAGGACCTCAACCGCCTCATCCTTACCACCTTGCGCTTTTCCTAATCCCAGAATCACCCGTCCTGGCGCTAGTTGGTGGAGGACACTGAATGACTCCGCCACTTTATAAGGGACATAATGTTGCAGCATGACCCCACCAGATCCTACGCGAATCTTGTCCGTCTTGGCTAAGATGTAACCCACCAAAATTTCTGGTGCCACACTAGCAATCTCTTTTGTAAAATGGTGTTCCGCTACTAAAAAGCTGTCATAGCCCAACGCTTCTGCCTTCTGGGCAAATGCAACCGTCTGCTTCAGCGTCGACTGAGCGGTTTCACCTTCGTAAATAATATTTTGATCTAATAAACTTAAACTTAAAGCCATTCACTTACCTCCAATTCTTTCCAACTATTACTCTGTGTCCTTTTATTGAAAAATAAAAACCCCTTCCTAATAAACAGTCTTGTCTATTAAGAAGGGGCGAAGAGTCAACGTTCGCGGTGCCACCCTTGTTCAAACTGCCCTCACGAGCAATTTCTCATCCAGTAAATCTACACTGAAAATTTAACGGTTCCACCCGTCTAACCAGCTTTCACTGGCTAGATGCTTAAAGGTCATTTTCATTACTTGTAAGCATCTGCTCTCATCAACTACAGACTTTCTGTGCCTTACCCACATAATTACTCTACTCATCCACGCACTGGTTTATTTGAATATTTGCTATTAATTTGCTTTTATTGCTATCTGGACTTGCATTAAATTTGCTTGCACTCAATCTAACAAATTCCACTCGCTAGCATCAACCTTACCGCCTAGCCCTATAATTTTTAGATCTCTTTTTGAGCAAAAAGATTATTCATGAAAAATCCTAGCAAAAGTCTTTGATAATCAAGCTTTTCACATCAATTTAATTTTTCCATAATCGTTAACCGCTATCATCATTGATATGGAAGTAGGACAAGAACAGATAAAAAATAAGAACTTTAAATACAATCATTGTATAATATGCTCATTATTATCAAAGCTAAAATTTAAAAAATGTGATTAAACCAACATTTATAACCAAATCAGTTTAAACACGGCCCTAACCTTACAGATATCATTTGACCGATTCTGATTTTCTGCATACAAATATTGCCTCCTGATGTTATCACTTTTATCGATAACGAGTGATTGATAAATGCTTGAGCAAATTCTCCCACTAGAACCTTCTACTCAGTTACAATTTTCCTTAATGATTGGACAATTATTTAAAATAGATAAATAAACAAATCAATCAATTTCTAGAAATGAGGATGTCAGATGCGAATTGCAATAGTAGGTTTTGGGATTGCGGGTGCTAGCACCCTAATCCAGTTAAGTAAACAATTTGATTTAAATGCCGCTACCGACCAAGTGGATGTCTATGAAACACGCCCACGTTTAGGTGCAGGTGCCCCATATGCAGAGGACGACGATGCCACAGTTATCAACTCCTTCCCGCGGTCATTGTCCCTTGACGACGACAACAACGAGGACTTTATCAATTGGACCAAGGCCAACTATCCGGAAATTGATATCGACAATGTCTTTGCGCCACGCACCATTTACGGTGAATATGTGGAAGCATATCTTAAACCCTATTTAGCCAAAAATTATGTTCGTCATATCCAAGCTAACGTCACCGACTTTCAAGTCGTAGACGTAGACGGGACACCCTTATACCAGCGACCGCTTGAAGATGGCTTAGCTTACCAAGTCTTTAGCTCGGAAAATGGCTGGTCTCAAGTTTACGACGCGGTCTTTTTTGCCATTGGCCACCCGCCCTACCAAGACCCATATCAATTGGACGGTCAAGCCAACTACATTCAAGACCCTTACCCATTGCAGGAAAAATTGCAGGTGGCTAAAGGCAAGCGGCGAATTGGAATTGTGGGTTCTGGTTTAACAACTATCGACTTGATCAATTACTGCAACAAGTACGATTTATTTGCCGACCATGAAGTGACGGTCTACTTCCGCCACGAACCTTTCCAGTCAGTTATCCAACCTGACGCTAACGAAGACTATATCCAGTCTATCGACGAGGAATGGATTAAAACACAAAGAGCAGCCAACAAGGGTGCTATCCCTATTCAAGTCGTCATAAACCAAGTCAAAGCCGACCTAAAAGCCAATGACATCGACTACAGCCGAGTTTGGGCCAACTTCAATACCGGTTCAGTCGCTACTGTCACCAAGGCCATCCGTCAAGACGATCCTGACTACCGCCGTTTCCAAGGTTTTTTCCGGGCCTTCTATCCCGTCCTACACCGGATGATGGGGGCCCTAGACGCAGACGGACAGGACTATTTCTACAAGGACTTGGGTCCCTTCTTCCGCATGCTCTATTCACAAGCCCCTGCCGCTTCCATTAGCATGATTTTAGACTTAGTCAACCAAGGCAAATTAAAATTAGTTTCTGGGTTATCTGATATCCAACCCTTAGAAAATGGCCAGTTCCACCTCTACGCTAACGGGATACGCCACAAGGCAGACTTACTGATCAACGCAACTGGCTTCGATAGTCGTTTAAGCCAGGCAAAAGACACAGACCCGTTACTGGGTAATTTGATCCGCCGTAATTTAATCCTGCCTGACAATAGGGACAATATTTTAGCGGCTTACCCAAGCGCGACGCCATTAAACCCTAACTTCCAAATCCTAGACAAGGTCTACTTCCTAGGTAGTTGGATTGCTTCAACCCAAGGGCCTAACACGTCCGTTGCCTTGGCCAAGAAACAAACACAAATCGCCGTTACCGCCTTTCACCAACAAGTCAACAAACACAAGTAATTTACTATTTTTGCATGCAAAAAGGACTTGCACCCTCATGCTAAGTGAGCGGCGCAAGTCCCTTTATTGGGTTCTTTTACAAATAGTGTTG
>NZ_DJUR01000043.1:171832-218740 GCF_002440555.1 Aerococcus sp. UBA6277 | reverse complement strand
CAGTTTTCGGGTAGAGATTCACCTAAACAGACACTATCTTTTTGCGTGTATAAATATTTTTTAAAAATCAAGTGGTTAGATTATAAGTCAGCCATTTCGTCTCGTGTAGCGATGTCACGGGCGTCAACAAATTCATATCCTTTGGCTTGGATACCGTCTAGTATGGCCGGCATAGCTTCGTTAGTCCAAGTTAAGTCGTGCATTAATAAATTAGCGCCTGGGGATAAGAATTCAGTGTTCACCATGACATCTGCTAGCGTTGCTGGGTCTGAATAGTTTTCGTCCCAATCAAAACCATACGACCAGTTCATCGACACCATATTTTCTTCTTCTAAAATCCCTTCTAATCCTGGGGCTTCAATACCGTGTGGTGGACGGAAGAATTGTGGGCGATAACCAATAACTTCTTCAATAATATCTTGGTTACCAATAATTTCGTGACGCAAGGTTTCTTCGTCAGGTACTTGGTCAAGACTATAATGCGTAAGCGTGTGGTTACCAATCACATGACCCATGTCGGCAATCTCTTTTAATGCATGCCTGCCTTCTTCGCCATCTTCACCTTGTAAGTACATACCGTTGACGAAGAAAATCCCGTAAATACCGCGATCGGCCATAGCTTGTGCTTCCTCTACTGACGACGTTGGTGTTTCGGGTAACTTCCTTGGTACATCATCGACAGTGGCGAGTACAACATTAGGGTTCGCATCCTCATTAGCCGGCAATACACTTGAAATCTCAGGGTCGATATAGTAGTTAGCTACTTGATTATCTGTTTCTTCATTAGTATCCTCATCTTGGTCAATGCTTTCCGCATCTTCACCATCATTAGTATTGTTAGCCTCTAAAGATTCACTAGAAGTAGCTTGTTCTTGGGACCCATCGCCATTTTCTTGTTCATTTCCAGCACAACCAGCTAAAAGCAAACCTGTTAATAATAGAATGGGTAATTTTTTCAACATGTTCTATTCCTCCCTATAAGATATAATATATGTCCATTATACACTAATGGATAAAAAATACGGAAAAAACCCATTCAAATTCCAGGAAAACAATCACGCAAATGAAAAAGATAGTGACCGCTGACTTGGCAATCACTATCTTTTTAGCAATATTAGTGGAAATTCTCCTCAGTAAAGCAACATAGCAAATTAAAATAAAATACAGCTAAAACAATTATTCCCCTTGTGGTTGAATGACTGCTTTGATGCCGCCTTCGATGACATGCGTTTTGTTGTAGCCATGTGCTGTTAAGTAGGCGTCGCCTGCTGTGGCGCGGCCGCCTGATCCACAGAGTATGTAAATATCTTTGTCGCTATCAATTTTTTCTAAGTTATCCGCTAGCTTTTCTAGTGGGATATTGACCAAGTTTTTCTCTGGTGCTGGGCGGGTAATTTCATCTGGGTGACGTAAGTCTAATAATACATAATCCTGGTCATCAGGCAATTGTAAGAAATCTGCTGCAGTGATTTCTGCACTGGTAACCAATACTTCTTGCGGGATATCTTCAAAAAGAAGATAAGCGTTTGGATCTAAGTCTTCAAAGTCAACAAGCGATTCTTCCTTATCTGTAAGGATGACGAGGTTTTCTTTGTTTTTGACCAAGCCATCCCAGTATTTGTTTTTTTGTTTGGCTGTGACGTTCAAGCTATTCGGCAAGTGACCTTGGCGGAAGGTTGTATTGTCACGGATATCCACCACTACTTGGTCTTGTAAGTTTTCATATGCGATTTTATTTAATGTTGTTGTCATATAACCACCTCTTCTACTTGTATTATGACAGGATACGTGGGGTGGGTCAATGCGGATGCTTGATAAAGAATACCAGCAGGATGCGTTTCGCCATTTTCTAGGGAGGTACTTGTCAGATGCTGATGGTTTGCCTAAAATATTGGGAAAGAAGGGGTGTTATGTATGGAACTTAAAAGTGTTGCGGTATATTTGGGATCGGCTGTTGGGGATGATCCGGTGTATGAAGAAACGGCGACAAGGGTCGGCGAAGTGATTGCTAAATCAGGGCGGACTTTGGTTTATGGCGGGTCAAATGTGGGTTGTATGGCTGCTGTAGCGAACGGGGCTTTGGCATTTGGCGGCGATGTGATGGGGGTTGTGCCACAGAAGTTGGCGGACAATAATATTCAACATCCTGACCTGACTAAATTGTTTGTTGTCCAAGGGATGCACGAACGGAAGGCGCAGATGATTGATTTGTCTGACGGGTTTATTGCCTTGCCGGGTGGTCCAGGGACCATGGAAGAGTTGTTTGAGGTGATTTCCTGGAAGCAAGTTGGTTACCACGATAAACCAATCGGGATTTTGAATGTGAATAACTACTATGATGGCTTGTTGGACTTTTTAGATTTCCAAGTCGATCATGGGTTTATGCATCAACAATACCGGGATATGTTGTTGGTTGAAACTGATCCGGAAGTCTTGTTAGAGAAAATGGCTGCTTATGAACCAACAGCAGAAGCGAAATGGAAATAGATATAAAGTCGAAATAAATGTATCTTCAATTGTCAGATTAAGTGCAACGATTCATTAAAAAATACTTCATAAGGGGTTTTCCAGTTTAGACATTTCCGTGGTCGCGTGTTTAATTTATTCGCTCATTCTTGAATTTGACTATCGAAAATACCTGAAATATCTTCACCTTTAGGTGAATATTCACGTAATAAACCATTAGTATTTTCGTTTGTACCACGTTGCCATGGAGCATGTGGATCTGGAAAATACACTTTAGTGCCATTTAATTCTAGCGTTATTCGACTATGTTGGGAGAATTCTTTTCCTCTATCGGGTGTAACGGTTTTACATTTATCTTCTCCTATATTTCTTAGTAGATTGATCATACAATCAATCACATTTTTAGAGATTTTCTTTTCAACCTTACCAAGTAGGGAAAAACGATATCTACGATCGACTAGAGTTACAATACAAGCCCTACCTGTTTTACCGGCTACAGTATCAGCTTCCCAATGACCAATCTCAAGGCGCTCATTGGCAGCAGATGGCCGTTCATGAATCGTATTCGAAATTGGTATTTTTCCACGGCGCTCTCAATAATTGTTTGTGTGTCGTGTTTTACCTCGATGTTTTAACTTACGAATTGCACCTTTATTGCCGTGAGAAAGATTCGGTTCATCAAAATCTCCGCGATATATTGCACGATAAATCGTATTATAACTAAGAGCTTGCTGATTTATTTCTAGTCTCATTCGGGCACTAATCTCCTCTGGAGACCATTGTTCTTCCAAAAAGAGTCGTTGTACCCGAGAATGAATTTCAGTATATAGAAGTATGCGTTTACGACCACACTTTCTTCTCTTTCTTTGCTGATACTTTTCTTGTGCTTTTGAGGGAGAATAACTTTTTTCTTGAATAGTATTCCGCTTTAGTTCTCTTGAAATTGTTGATTTTGCACGATTTAGTTGCTTAGAAATATATCCTAAAGACTTTCCTTGCTCATGCAATAGGAATATTATTTCGCGTTCATTAAATGAGTATCCTGTTTACCAAGATGGTTGGACAAATTGTTTAAATTTAGTGAAGGAATTGAAAGTAAAAGGAAACCAATTATATCAATATCCTGTAGAAGAAATGAACAAAACTAAACGATTGCTTGAAGAAAAAGCAGAGAAAATAAATGGTTTGGTAACTTTACACCAGCCAGATGAAAATGCTTATGAATTAGAAATTCTTCTTCCTGAAAATCAACAAGGGATCCTCTATCTTTTGGCAAATAAAGAGCGGACTCGCTACTTAAAAGTTGATTTTGACTCAGAACGAGGTTTTGTTGAAGTAGACCGCACGAATGTAGGGATTGGAAAGATGAATGAAACAAAATCAACACGTCAAAGTAAATTCCTTCCAAACAAAGAGTTGAAGATGAATATCTTCGTTGATACTTCATCCGTAGAAATCTTTTTCAATGATGGTTTGAAAGTATTATCGAGTCTTGCTTTCCCAGAAAAAGAAGATACATTTATCTTTTTGGAAATGAAAGAAAGTCATGTCAGTACGCGCCTTTTTAAAATTGAATAGAGCATTCAAATAGAGACAAGCTCCAAAATTCGGAGCTTGTTTCTATTTTTTTTCTTCGAACGTATCATTACTGCTCGTCGTCATTCATTTCTTTAGGAAATGTGTATGATACAGCTCATAAAAAAGTTCTGTACTATACAAACCTCCCCAAATCCCTATAAACCACCCCAAAAAAATGCAAAACAAGCAGCTCCCATATGGGGCTGCTTGTTCGATAATCTATGCCAATATTATTCTTCTTCAATTAAAACGGGAGCTTTTTGATTTTTTTGAGTATATAAGAAAACAGGAACACCTAACAGAGTCAAGACGATTCCCAATAAAGCGTTGAACGGCTGCGTCAGCAAAGTACTCATTAAAATAAACAAGCCTCCTGCAATTGCTACCAGCGGAATAAAGGGATAGAGTGGCACTTTGTAAGAGCGCTCAATTGCGGGTTTTCTTTTCCGCAGGATAATGACTGCCAGGAAAGTCATGGTAGAGAAAATCCATATAACGAATACAATCAAATCAGTCAGCTGATTGAACGAACCGGACAGCATCATCACGACAGAGATAGAAACAATCATTATGCCGCCATTCATTGGGACATAAGTTTTGGGATGCAAAACACCGAACCAATCAGCAAAAGGAAGCAATCCTCTTTTTGCCAGTACATAGGGAATGCGCATAGCAGAAATGAAGTAGCCATTCATTGCACCAAAAACAGAGATTAAAATTCCCACCGTGATTAATTTGCCGCCAATACCTGGAAACAGTTTAGAAGCAACAGCTGCTGCAGGGGTAGCAGTACCTGCAAGAGTAGCGCTATCGACTACAAAAAGATAGGCAACATTGATTGCAAGATAAACGGCCATCACGATGGAGAGTCCGCCGACAATCACACGAGGCAATGTCTTCCCGGGATTTTTCATCTCTCCCGCCAACGTCCCCACGTTCATCCAACCATCATAAGCAAAAAGGGTGGCAACCAGTGCTGAGCTAAGAGCAGTCAGGAAAGAATGGTCTTCTGAAACAAAAGGCATAAGGCTCTGTTGACCTCCTCCAGGATAAAGTAACCCAGCAATAATGATAATAAAAAGAGGAATAAGTTTCAGGAAAGTAGCGACATTTTGAATTCTGCTGCCATGCTTCGTTCCCATAAAATTCATGAGGGCTATAAAGAGGGCGGTCCCAATCGCAATGGGAATGATCAATTGATCGCTTAACCCGAAAAGATTGATAACTTGCGTCGCAAAGATAATGGCCAAAGCCGCAAAGTTTGCTGGGAAATAAACAATCATCTGTGCCCATCCAGCCAGAAACCCCCAAATCTTTCCATATACTTTTTCCATATACAGCATTAATCCGCCCGATTCCGAGTAAATCGTGCCAATTTCAGCAACAGTCAGACCACCAGTGATGGTAATGATACCGGCAACAAACCAAGCCAACAGCCCAACACCCGGAGCCCCGCTAGCAGAATACACCGCTGTAGGCTTAAAGAAGACCCCCGCTCCAATTACAGTACCCACTAATACTGTCAGCGCAGTCAAGCCGCTGATACTTTTTTTCAATTCCGTTTTTTCCATGTTTTCTAATTCTCCTAAATGACCTTTGTCAGTGATACGTCCATACATTCTAGGGACGAAAAAACGATTCGTCAAGAACTAGTTCATAGCAGAATCAACAAATATGGCGCAGGCATTTTTATTGCCTGTGCTACCTGCCATGAATAGACAAGAGAAGGGTTTTGATTTGCAGTCTCTGATTAAAAAAGGAAAAATCGATATGAAAGATAACCTTCAGAAAAGTATTTTATGTTTCTTTTAGATCAAATGGAATGGAAAAGTGGGAAGGCCGAGCGATTCCTACTGTCAAAAATACCTCCTTCACGTAATCAACTGCTAAGCCTTTCGTGAAGGAGGTATTTTTCTTTATATTCATTTTACATCTGTAAATCCTCTTAAAAATGATCGTCACAGCATTCTACTTCTGTCTTTCTAAGCCTTTTTATTTACGGAAGTATCAAAAATGCTATCAATTGCATCCTTTAATGCGGCGTTAAATTCCTCATCGGTCTGGTTGACGTTCAGGTCTTGGGAGAGAGCACGGGAGAAGCTGGCGATCAAACCATCATTTTCTTTCAGTTTTACGTTTGCCTCATCCCTTGAATAACCGCCGGAAAGGGCCACGACCCGAAGAACATTTAGATGGTCAATGGTTTCTTTATAAGTATTAGCCACAGTAGGAATTGTCAACTTCAACATAACATGATTGTCTTCGTGTAAGGTATCCAGATTCCGCAGCAATTCTTCTTTCAGAATAGTCTCCACTTCATCTTTTTTCTCACTATAGGTGTCGACTTCAGGTTCAATGATTGGCACAAGCCCCGCATCCAGAATCTGTCTGGCAACTTCAAATTGTTGCTCGACAACTGCCCGGATTCCTTTTGGGTTCAGCTCCAAAATGGAAAAGTGTATGACACCTACTATTCTGTTTATGACGCTGATGCAGGACAGGCCTTCTATGAAAATCAACGACTGAACTGTGGCAGACGCCCCAAATGGGCGAACACAAATGCCTTCATTGACTGGGCAGATGACAAAATGTTAAATGAAAAATGGTCGCCGGACATCGTAGTCGGATTTGCCAGAAAACACGCGCTGTTCGATTGTGCCATCATTCCTGGAACAACTGCTCTTTATCAATGGATTGACCGCGGAATCATGCGAACAAAGAACATGGACTTGCTTGAAAAACTGTCCCGTAAAATCAAAGCGGGCCGCCCAGGACACCGTCCCAACAAGCGTGTTCTCGGGACGTGAATTGAAGAACGCTCTAAAGAAGTTGAAACCCGGGAAACATTCGGTCATTGGGCAATCGACACAGTCGTGGGAAACAGACCAAGTCGGATGCCGTGCTGCTGACGCTGGCTGAACGGCAGACACGCTTTGAAGTCATCCTAAAGTTGAACGGGAAGGACACCGAATCGGTGGACCAAGCGGTTCAACAGCTAAGAGAACGGGCTGGCGCTAACTTCGATCAATTATTTAAGACCGCGACCTCCGACAATGGCTCGGAGTTTTCGGGGCTACACGATGCTCTGCAAGATGTAGCTGACGTCTATTTCAGCCACCCCTATGCTTCTTGGGAGCGTGGGACGAGCGAAAATCAGCATAAATTAATTCGCCGTTTCGTCCCCAAGGGAAGCCCGATTAGTGAGGTGAGCGAGAACCAGATTTTGCGAATCCAGCATTGGATGAACGATTACCCGCGGAAAATTTTGGGTTATGCAACACCACATGACACATTTGTTCAAGCATTCAAGCAAGAACGATTGGGGGCTTGACCTATCATTACTTGACCTCGGCATGGCTTCATGTCTGGAAAGATGGCCTGAGGCCAGACTGGTCGGAAGACCACCATCCCTCAGTTCATTATCAGAGGGTCACTGATTTAGAATAACAAGGCAGTTACGGTACCAAACAAATGAGTTACCTGTAGTGGCTAACTTAACCTTGAAATTTACGAAAAAATAAAAACATAATTTTTAGGAAGGAAGTATTCAGTTGGTTCAATTGTTTTCCATTGTTTCAAAACATAGAGGCGTGGATTTCCATCATCCCCGTTCCGAGAAAATTGGTCATCCTGAAGAAATTGATGTTTACCTTGCTCTCTTTATCAAAACAAATGCTATTTTTTATATAAATGATAAACTTCATCAAGTGAGACCAAATTCTATAGTTATATTTTCTCCTGGCACTTCTTTTTCTTATAATAACCCTGAAGGTGATTGCATTAATGATTACTTTAGATTTCATTGTTCGGATCCAGATTTTTTTAAAAAACTGTGGATCTTTTTTTGAATTTTTTATGTGTTGCACTTAAATTGTAAATTCGTCATATAGAAAAAGGGGCTTTGACATTAGTGTCAGGCCCCTAATTACTATTTACCACAAGTCGTAATATCAGGCTCTTCTTACGAAAGGCATCCGTATGTCGCTGCGTTCCGTCGGCTGTCCCACAAAAGTCAAACTCTTTCGATGCTTTCCAAAATACGCCAATTACTTCCGGTAATTGTTCGGCTTTTTAAGGTGTAAGAGCCGACACCAAGAAAGGAACCTTTGGAAGATTAGAGCAGCGACTTTTGTCGCAGCTCCAATCTATCTACCACAAATCTTCTGCTTGGTCGTAATAAGTCTGGTATTTTTTGATGATATCGTCCTTTTGCTTCAAGATGTTGGCTAATCCTTTGACCAATTCGCTGGATGTTTCTACCATAGACATGTCTTCTTTTTGGCTTAAAATGGCGTCGGAAACCCCGTCGTAGGGAACAGCTTCGTAGATTTCGTCCAAAACTTTAGTGATTTGGTGTTCTAACCGTTCTTTTCGCTGGTCTTCATAGGCCTTAATTTGCGGTAGGGCACTGATCATATAGCGAAAATCAAGGTGGCGCGTCATTTGCCCATTTTGCACGAGGACATATTCCTTCTCAAAGGGAGAAATGCCAGGAAATTGGCCATTAATTTGGTACCAACCGTCATAAATTTCCCAGACGCCGGGCCGGATCTCAGGCTGAAAATCCCGCTTCAAAACAAACGTCTCATCATCACCAGTAATTTCCGCCATCCACCGCTTCTCATCCTCGCCAATCGGCATCAAAGGCAACTCGTGCGAAATCATCCAACCACTCCTCTCAAATTTTTTGCCTCGTAAGTACTAGTAAGTATAGGAAAAAGGGTCAACAATTTCAAGCTGGCACTCCCGCAATAGCTTGCGAGACGAGGGTAAAAAAGGTAGTATGGACATGACAAGAAGTGCCATCGTTTAAATAAAATGAAAATGAACTGTGCACAGAAAGCGATATGGGGAGACAGATATGGCGAAACTATTTCAACATCAAACATTAGGTGACTTAATGGCGGGCTTTTTCGATGGGTCGATAACCATAGAATCCTTATTAAAAGAGGGTAACTATGGGATTGGCACCATGGACCATTTAGATGGGGAATTGATCGTGATTGACGGTAAGGCATACCAAGCCAAGGAAAATGGTGAATTAATCGTTTTAAAAGGGGATGAAACCGTGCCGTATGCCGCCGTGACTGACTTTACCCCTGACCAAACCTTCACTGTAAATGAATTATTTACCCTAGATGAATGGCATCAGTTTCTAAAAAGGAAATTGAAATCCTTATCGACATTTTCAGTTATCCGCATCGAAGGGTCTTTTGATTTCATGCATACCCGAGTCATTCCGCGCGTTGAAGAACCTTTCCCACGCTTTGTCGAAGCCAGTCGCAAGCAACCCGAATTCAAGCGAGAAAACGTCAAGGGCACTTGCATCGGGATTTACGGTCCTTACTTATTTGAAGGTGTAGTTAAACAAGGTTTTCATTGCCATTTTATCAGCGAAGACAAGAATTTTGGTGGTCACATCATTGATTATAGGATTAATCATGCAGATGTATCCGTCCAAACCGTCACCGACTTCCACCAGCATTTCGCAACGGATAATACAGCTTTCATGAATGCCAAAGTCAATTACGATAACCTCATTACAGAAATTAACGAGAGTGAATAAGGGCAGCCATTTTGCCAAAGTAATCACGCAAGGAGGTGCCAGCTATTAAAATTGATATGACCATCGCGGGCTATGCCGTTCAAGTAACCAAGCAGGCCAACTATAAAAATTTGACCTTAAAAGCCGTCCCGCCGCATGGGGACCTGCGCATTTCAGCACCTAAATATGCCAGTAAAGCCGCTATTGTCGCCTTCGTGGAAAATAACTTAGCACAAATTGAGCGGATGCAGGCGGATATCCAAAACCGCTATCAGGACGAAGTCAAACACTATGAAACTGGTGAAAACCATTATTTATGGGGCCAATCCTATCCTTTACTAGTCATTGAAAAACCGGGGCCAACATCTTGCCAATTAGTGGATGACCATCTAGTTTTAACTGTCAAACCAGGAATGGACCAGGATGAGCGGGCACAAGTTATGATAGCCTTCTACAGACAAGAGTTGAAAGAACAATTAGCTATTACCGGGCCTAAAATGATGGCCCATATGGATGTATGGGCCAATGAATTTCGGGTCAAGCAAATGAAAACCAGATGGGGAACCTGCAATATCCAGAAGAAACGCATCTGGATTAGTTTAAGCTTGGTCGCCGCACCGTTAATTTGCCTAGAATCAGTCGTTGTTCACGAATTAGTCCATTTACTAGAAACCAACCATACCAAGCGGTTCTACCAGCTAATGGACCAATATTTTCCGAAATGGCAAGAAGCAAATGCAATTTTAGCGAAATTACCTAGTGTGTTTCATTAAAAGTCTGTTAAAATAGAAGCAGTAATCTCATAATAATAAGTTAAGCCCCAAGTTGATTTGGGACTTTTTTCTTTTTGAGATAGAAATGATTTAGAGGAGTTGTTCATATGGCAAAGAAGGGGTTTAAAATACCGCTAGCCTTGAAATTAGTAATTGCAATTATATTAGGAATCATTGTTGGCCAATTTGGTTTTCTACCAGAAATTTTCTTCCAAGTATTAAAAACATTATCCGGACTATTCTCCGAGTTCCTGGCCTTTATCATTCCATTGATGATCGTCGGCCTGATTATTCCAGGTATCGCCGAACTAGCAGAAGGTGCGGGTAAACTTTTAGGGATCACCGTAGCCATTTCCTATGGGTCAACAATCATTGCCGGTATCCTAGCTTACATCGTTGCCAGCAATATATTCCCAATGTTTATCACCTCCGACTTGGCAAATACTATTCAGGAATCAGGTGAAGGGGCAACCGCCTTATTCTCAATTGGTCTAGAACCCATGTTTTCAGTTACCACAGCCATCATCTTTGCCTTTATGTTAGGTTTGGGGATTTCTTGGCTACGAGCTCGCGGACGTGGAGAAGCCTTGGCAAATGTCTTTACAGACTTCGGTAAGGTCATCGATTTAACCTTACAAACAGTCGTGATTCCATTGCTACCATTCTATATCTTCTTCAATTTTGCGGATATGTCATATTCAGGTTCAGTATTTGCCGTTATGTCAGTCTTTTGGCGAGTCTTAGTCACTGCCATCGTCTTACATTTACTATACCTAGCCTGCATGTTCGCCGTGGTTGGTGCTTACGCCGGTAAGAACCCAATCCAAATGATGAAGAATCAAATTCCGGGTTGGTTAACAGCCGCTGGTACCCAATCATCTGCCGCAACCATTCCAACAAACGTTGAAATTGCCCGGAAAAATGGCATCTCTGAGCAAATAGCTAACTTCGTTGTGCCACTATGCGCCACTATCCATGTAGCTGGCTCAATGATTACCATCACATCTTGTGTGACAGCCATCTTAATGATGTACTCAATGCCAATCTCAATTGGTACAATGGCTGGCTTCATCATGATGTTAGGGATCGCTATGGTCGCTGCACCAGGTGCACCAGGCGGGGCTATCATGTCAGCCTTACCTTTCTTACCAATGGTTGGTCTAACAGAAGCTTTCAACCAATTAGCCATTTCTTTATACATCACACAAGACTCATTTGGTACCGCAACAAATGTATCAGGTGATAACGCTATCGCCATCATCGTCGATGCAATCTACAAAAAAGATAAAAAGCAGCACAGGCTAAATAGATTTACTAAAAAGGATTCAGTGTAGAAGCTGGATTCTTTTTTTTATGAGGGATAGGCCTAACTGTGATAGACTGTTCGAAATTTCACTTTCTTGTGGTAAACTATATAGGTATTAGTGACGTATGACTGATTAATACCCAATAAGGAGTATTGCGCCTTGTGTATGATTTAGTGACGGCGATTGTGAAGAGGCGGTTCGCTTCTATAGATATTTGATTCCGAATTCAGAAATTTAGCGCATTGAATACTATCCGGATGCCAGTTTAGCTGAACATTTTGAGAGTATATTAGGTAAAGTTATTACGGCCGAGTTCATTTTAAATAACCAACCTTATATTGCTTTGGATAGCGGTCCATATTTCCGTTTTAATGAAGTGATATCTTTGATGCATAATTGCGAGAGTCAGGATGGAATAGATTATTACTGTGAAAACTATCCGCTATTTCTGAAGCTAAGCAGTATAGTTGGGTAAAAGATAGATATGGTTTATCATGGCAAATTGTACCGGCAAATATTGGCGCGTTACAGCAAAATCCAGCACAGATTCAAGTCATGATGCAGATAAGAATATTGATATCCAAAGGCTATTAGATTTAGCCTAAGAGAAAGGAAACACGATGTTATTTGGGCAATTAATTGAAAACGAAAGTTCGTATACACTATACTTTGAAAGGGACTTTTACCAGTCAAAAGAGGCGGTATTCAACGCATTGACTGATCCAATCATTTTTTCAAAATGGTATCCATTCGCAACAGGGGAAATGGATGGCCAAGTGGGCGGATTGATCAAATTTGACGATGGCGAAGGGAATCTTTACCAAGGTGTGATTACTAAGTTTTCACTTGAAGATGGTTTTGAGTTTATTGAAGATGGTCGCGATGTGATGCGCATGGAGATAACTGAAACGGAATCTGGTGCTAAATTACATTTTAACCATACATTTTCAGACCTTGCCTGGGTAGTGCAAACGGCTACCGGTTGGCATAATTGCTTAAATGTATTCGTGCAAATCATGAACGGTCAACCCCCACAATGGCCATTGCCAGATGAATTGGTTGAGTTAACGCAAGCTTATGAAGCACAATTTAAAGAGAAAAAATTTAAAGAAGAAAAATAGCTTAGAAGTCGAGGAATACAATGTTCCAGACTTCTAAGCTATTTATTTGCATGTGATTACATGTTATTTGGCGATGTGTTTCGTTAAGACTTTTTTGTTTGAGATATGAAGCTTTTCGTCAACGTCATAAATAATGGGTTCACCGGTTGCAATTTCTAAGTTAGGAATATCTTCATCAGAAATACCCTCCAAGTATTTGGTTAATGACCGCAAACTGTTACCATGAGCGACAACAAGGACATTTTTGCCTTCTTTTAAATCAGCTGCAATATGGTCTTCCCAATAGGGCATGGTCCGGTTTAAAGTGTCTTTTAAACTTTCGCCAGCTAATAAATGGTCGATATCAAGGTCTTGGTAGCGACGGTCAAAAGTATTGGTAGTGGCTTGAGGCGGACGGACATCATAAGAACGGCGCCAGATATGCACTTGGTCTTCACCGTGAATAGCGGCCGTTTCTGCCTTATTCAAACCTTGAAGCGCGCCGTAATGACGTTCGTTTAACCGCCAGTTCTTGTGGACTGGTAAGTAAAGTTGGTCTAAATTATCTAGCGTATAAAAAGTTGTTTGAATCGCACGTGCTAGTAGGGAAGTGTGTACAACATCAAAAATCAACCCTTCTTCTTTAAGCGCTAAACCGGCAGCCTTAGCTTCTTCCACCCCCAGAGGACTTAAAGCCGGATCTAACCATCCGGTAAACACATTTTGTAAATTCAATTCACTTTGTCCGTGGCGGATAAATACTAATTTAGCCATCTTTCTCCATCCTTTCAAGGGTACTGCCGTTTTACTTTTAGGTTCACCTATACTATACACCCGCGTAAAAACTATCGCAAGAAAAGACACCTCAAATTCTTTAATAACAAGCGAAAATGTCTGGTCGATTAGTTTTTGTATATATGATGATTTCACTGCTTTTAAGGCTATGATAGGTATGTGAAGGGCGATGGTCTTCTATAATCATACGTGTATTTTATACCTTGTATTTTTCCGAAAAAAGGCGTATGCTTAGGGAGTATAAAAAGAGGGAATGAGGTTCTCCCTGGTCAAGTAGATGGTGATTTCAGGCCATCCCATACCGAACCGCTGAAAAGCTGATGACTTCTGCAAGTAAAACTGCAGGCGTATCAGCTTTTTTTGTGCCTGCAAAAAGGAGGAAATTATGTTACTATCGTTAGGTTTTATCATTATTGTGGGGTATTTATTGGGGCGCTTGTTGAGGGCGATGAATTTACCTAGTTTAATCGGCTACATCATCGCTGGCTTAATCATGGGGCCGTCATTTTTCAATCTAATTGACCAAAGTACATTGGATATATCCAGTGATTTAAGACGGATTGCTTTAATGATCATCTTGCTTAGAGCGGGTTTAAATATCGATTTGCAGGACTTGAAGAAAGTAGGGCGCCCAGCCGTCTTGATGAGCTGCCTACCAGCTACCCTAGAAATTATCGGGACAATCATTCTGGCACCAATATTCTTTGGGATGTCATACTTATCTGCAGCTATCTTAGGGACTATTATCGCGGCCACATCACCGGCCGTTGTCGTTGCCCGCATGTTAGAATTAATGGGTAAGGGATATGGTAAGAAAAAAGGGGTACCGCAAATGATTCTAGCGGGTTCCTCTATGGATGATATCTTCGTCATCATCATATTCACTGCCTTAACAGCCCTTGCTGAAACCGGTGAATTCCATTGGGTAAGCATGATATCTATACCAACTTCTATCATATTAGGCATCGCTGGGGGATTATTAGTAGGTTGGCTACTGTCACTAGCCATTGAAAAATTTCAATTATCAGGTGGATACCCAGTCATCTTAACCTTTGGGATGGCCATGTTATTTGATGGGGTTGAAAAAGGCATGACAGGACCAATTGGCTTCTCAGCCTTACTTGCTGTGATGGCAATGGGCTTTATGATGCTTCGCGTCAATCCAGTTCAAGCCAAATCTGTTCAAGTAGGGTTTAATCATTTATGGCAAGTCTTTGAAATTATCCTATTCGTGTTAGTTGGTGCCAGCATGTCCATCGAATCCGTCAAAGATTCAGGCCTCCTTGCAGTAGTGTTAATGCTCTTGCTGTTGCTATTTAGAGGACTTGGTGTACTTTTATCTGTTTTGGGCACTCAATTAAACAAAGAGGAAAAAGCATTCGCCGTCTTTGCCTACATTCCAAAAGCAACAGTACAAGCTGCCATAGGCGCTGTGCCCTTAGCGATGGGCTTACCAAGTGGTCAAATTATTTTAACTATATCAGTCGTTGCCATCTTAGTCACCGCACCGCTTGGCGCAGTCTTAATCGACCAAACCCATAATCGACTATTGCGTGATGATCGATAAATAAGGATATAAAAACAAATAAAAGCTGGCTCTCAGAAAAATGAGGACCAGCTTTTTTGCTAGTAAGTGATTGTGTATTATAGAATGGTGCAGGGAAGCCACCATCTACAGGATTAATGTCAACGTTGATAAATTTACCGTCATGTGATGCTAAGAATACTGCTCCATTGGCGGGCGATATCTTCGGGTTGACCAACATTGGGGTTTAAGGCTCCGCTGCCACCCCAGAACTCCGGTTGCAAAGTGGGCGTAACAAACAGATACTCCTTTGGCAGGGTGACATTACCCACTTAAAAGTTGACGCCAATGTCAACGCCGCCAACAAGGATGGTCTTGGCTGTTTTATGCCAAATTATCTTTGTATTAACAACGCCATTAGCTTGATATGTTAAAATATATATAAGACTATGTGGTGAGTATCACGACTACTCTTGTTTACCAACAGTCATAATATCGGAGTTTGGTCCAACGCGTGAATTCTTAGCGATGTTAGTCACACTTCCTATGTATTAAAGAAAAGAAAAGAAAGAGTTGAGTTAATTGAAAAAATTAAATGGTCCAACAAAACAAGGGGTTCAATGGTTGGCATTGATTGCGGTATTTATATTAGCCGTCATCAACTGGTCATATCTTGTCCAAATAGTCTCTATGATTTGGTCAGTGATTTTTCCCTTAATCTTAGGTGGGATGATTGCCTTTGTCCTAAACCTATTGATGACTTGGATTGAAAAGTACCTGTATCCAAATGCCAAAAATAAATATCTAAAAGGATCTAGACGACCTGTAGCTATTATTTTAGCAATCTTAATCATTTGTTTAGTCATTGCAGCGACTGTCGTTATCGTCGTACCACAATTGGCTTCAGCAGTCATGACCTTAATTGATGCTATTCCTGAAACGATTCAAAACTTAACAGATTGGTTTAACCGTCAAGGTGCATTAATACCTTTAGTCAATGAATTGGCCAACCAAGTCAACATTGACTGGGGCAGCATGTTTTCTAGTGTAGCTAGTGGGATTAATAGCTTAGCATCTAATCTCGCAACCACTTCTGTTTCCGTATTGACCACTTCTGTTGGGGCAGTAACCAACATTTTCTTGGGTATCCTATTCGCCATTTATATTCTTTTTTCAAAGGAGAAATTGGGCAAGCAAGTGGACCGGTTGCTGACCGTTTATGTCAGAGATGATATTCAGCAGTTAATTGAGAATGTGGCGCATGTGGCCAATGAAACATTTTCTAAATTTATTTCTGGTATGGTGACCGAAGCCATCATTTTAGGGGCTCTGGTGACAGCTGGATTGTTCATTCTGCAAATTCCTTATGCGGCTATGTTAGGTGTCCTGCAAGGTGTTATGGCTTTAATTCCAATTATTGGGGCCTTCCTATCGGGTGCGGTTGGCGTCGTGATCCTACTCGCTTTAAACCCAACTTATGCTGTGGTTTATCTCATTTTCGTTTTCTTTGTCCAACAATTAGAAGGGGACTTGATCTATCCACGAGTTGTAGGGGACTCAATTGGCCTACCATCTATGTGGGTCCTGTTCGCTGTAACTGTTGGTGGGGGCTTGATGGGTATTCCTGGTATGTTAATCGGGGTGCCGGTCCTAGCTTCTATCTATAAGATTATCAAGATTGATGTCCAATACCGTGAGCAAGTTCGTCAAGAAGCAGGGGAACAAGATGTTGAACCGGTTGTGCGGTTCCTAGAGAGTCTACGCCACCGAAATCTAACAGACGAAGAGATTGATAAGATGTAACATCGTATGAAAATGCACAAACTTTTTCACATGCGACACATTCACAAGTGGAAAATACGGTAAATGTTGATATATAAAGAAAAGACGCCACTTAATTGTGAGTGTCTTTTTCATTTGTATAGGTTCAAAACCAATAAAAATACAAAAAATGTACAAAAATGCCTGGATTTGTGAAATAACGAATTTGAAGTTGAAAAGATTATTTTTAGTGAAATAACAAAAATTGCAATAATCAACCCACAAATAAAGGGGTTAAATAAGTTTTTCACAAACTCTCTTTTAAAATTGCTTGCTAGTGACTTTGTGAGCTTTTATAAATTATACAACTTTGGTTTGTCATCCCAAAAAAATGGTGTTATTCTAAGCTTGTAAATAAATGAGCAAACGATATATACATCGAGGAGGAAACATTTAATGAAAGTTGTAGTAGTAGGGACTAACCATGCAGGTATCTCAGCAGCAAATACATTATTAGATTCAGATCAAGACGTAGAAGTTACATTAATAGACCGTAACTCAAACTTATCATACTTAGGTTGTGGGACCGCATTGTGGGTAGGACGTCAAATCGATAGCTACGAAGGGTTATTCTACACAAATGCTGCAGATTTCGAAGCTAAAGGTGCTAAAGTATCTTTGGAAACGGAAGTAAAAGAAATCGACTTTGAAAATAAAGTTGTATACGCAGAAACTAAATCAGGTGAAAAATTAGAAGAAAACTATGACAAATTAGTTTTAGCAACTGGATCTCTTCCAATCGCACCTAAATTACCAGGTAACGACTTAGAAGGATTACACTTCCTAAAATTATTCCAAGAAGGTCAAGCAGTTGACAAAGCCTTAGCAGCAGACGACGCAAACGTTGTATGTGTTATTGGTGCTGGTTACATCGGTGTTGAAATCGCTGAAGCAGCAGCTCGTCGTGGTAAAGAAGTACACATCTTCGATGCTGAAGAACATTCATTAATGAACTACTACGATGTAGACTTCGCAGTAGCAATGGACGAAAACCTACGAGCTAACGGCGTTCACACTCACTTTGGTGAATTAGCTGAAGAATACTTAGGTGAAAACGGTAAAGTAACAGGTCTTAAAACGACTAACGGCGAATACAAAGCTGATGTTATCATCAACTGTATCGGTTTCCGTCCAAATGCTGGATTAGGTGCAGACCACTTAGATACATTCGTTAACGGTGCTTACTTAGTAGACCGTACATTCAAAACAAACGATGACTCAGTATATGCAGTAGGTGACTGTGCAACTAACTACTCAAACGCTGTAAATGACACAGCTTATATTGCATTAGCTTCAAACGCTGTTCGTTCAGGTATCGTTGCAGGTCAAAACATCTTAGGTAATCACGTAGAAGGTGCTGGTATTCAAGGTTCAAACGGTATCGAAATCTTTGGCTTGAAATTAGTATCTACTGGTTTATCAGTACGTGCAGCAGAGAAAAATGGCTTGAAAGTGAACTACACAGACATCGAAGATACACAACTACCAAGCTTCATGCCAGCAGAAGAAAATGGCGAAGTTAAATTGCGTATTGTATACGAAGAAGAATCTCGTCGTATCGTAGGTGCGCAAATGGTATCACGCTATGATATATCAATGGGTATCCACATGTTCTCATTAGCAGTGCAAGAACAATTAACAGTCGATAAATTAGCATTATTAGACTTGTTCTTCTTACCTCACTTCAACCAACCATACAACTACATCACAAAAGCAGCGTTAAAAGCTGAATAATTAAAATCTAAAAATTAAACTTTAAATCATTGAAAAAGGGCAACCCTCTTAGCTAACCTCAGCTAGGAAAGGTTGTCCTTTTTTCGTGATGTTGGCAATCCTATAAGTGGCCTAAGAAGAATGTCGTCATCATATCCATTGTTTTTGTCCTAACCAAATGGTCTTCATCCTCGTGTACAAAAATAATATTGTCCAAGTGGCTGTTGTCTTTTACGAACCCCACAGTCTGGTCATAAGGGACCCGCCAATCCCGTTCGCCGTGCCAAATGAAGAAAGGACTGCCTGCTAAGCTGTCAACCTGGGTGGACAAATCATACCGGTCAACCCAAGCCGTCAAATCTCTTAAATCATCTGGAACAAACCGGTTAGATAATCTGCTGGCATGTTCAATTAGTCGCTCTCGGTATTGGATAGGGGTAGGTGAACCCATCATACAAGACGCTACTTTAATTTCTGGATGGTGGGTCAGTAAAGCAGATGATGTAAACCCGCCCATAGAAGTCCCACCAATCCCGATCCGGTCATCTAAGACCAAACCCAGTCGTTTGAAATGTTGGATAATAGCCCCGAATTCAAATAAATTAGATTGGATACTTTGCCAAAAAGTCAATGACGGGATGGCAGATATAGCTTGCTTGCGACGACCATGGTTCATAGCGTCTGGTAAGAGGACCCGAAAACCTACTTGGGCCAACTTTCGGCCTGGGTCAAATTCAGTTCCTTATTGGATTGCCAGCCGTGATAGTAGACAATCAAGGGTAATGGGGCATTTCGCTGGTCTAAAGGGACGACTTCAAGCAAAGGTATCTCGCCAATTTGTCGTCTTCTAATGGTTGTTTTCAATGGCACTTCCTCGCATTCAATCACTGGTTACAGCTACTGTTCACTTGCTAATATAGAGGCAGCTAAGAGCAAATGCAAACATTAAGAACTAGCTGATAGTGGGTGATTTAAGCAATTTAGCAGACGCTAAAGAAGTGGTTAAGAAGCAAATATTTATTATCATGGCCAGATTAGTAGTCCCAGAAGGGGCAGACATGAAGACGGCCACTGGTTGCTGACTTAGTATTTGCCCTGGCTAGTCCATCTGGTAAAGTCCCAATAACTTACCCAGCTTGCGATGAAGAAACCATTTTCTACGGTCACTAAGAATGTCACCCAGGTGTCGACGACGGTGCGGAATTGCTATAAGTTTATGTAGCTATCCCAGTCGACAGGCAACCACCAATGCGGTTAGTTGGATTCAAGAAAAGCTACTTAGAAGCAGTAGAAACAACAGATATCATTATCACAATTGATCCATTTACAACCAACCACCCACTAGGTGTGTGGGTCAACAAGGCCCGCGACTTTATCATCAATCCCGGTGAGGATAATTTCAACCTAGATAACGATAGTGATAATACACCGTTCACTTTATCCATCACCATTCAATAGTTTTTTTATGGATTTTTGATTTAGATTCTACTAAAGAAATATGAGGTTTTGCGATACAATAGAAGAAAGTAGAATGATGAAGGAGATGTTGAAAAATGGCATTACAAGATTACATGACAATCTTAGAAAATATAGGTGCAGCGGTTTTTGCGACGGTAGACAGTGAAGGGAAACCTCGTACACGGTTTGCGAATGTTGGTGTGGCGAACGAAAATGGGATTTTCTTTATGACAAAACCAGGTAATGAATTCTATACTCAATTACAAGCAAATGAGCATGTATCGATTTCAGCTATGTCAAATGACGAAAATGGGATTCAAGCCATTACCATTGACGGTAAAGTGCGCGAAGTTGATCAATCTTACTTAGAGGATATTCTAAAAGACAACCCATATGTAAAAGATGTGTATCCTGATGAAGAAGACCGGAAATCAGTTGTTGCTCTTCAAGTATATGAAGGTAGTGGCTTCTACATGAACTTAAAAGAGCATAAAAATGACACATTCGAATTTTCAGCAGAATAATAAAATTACTAGGAAGCCTTGGACTTCAGTTTTTTCTATCATTGTCTTAGATATAAGATGCAATTCAGGGCGTCTAGGCAGGAGAAGCTGGCAGAAAAATGAAGTGGCCCATAAAATGTGACGCGAGCGATTATGGAGAGGATACCTAACTGCTCTTAAGTACTTTACTAGCGGCGAGACTGGCTACAGCTTGGGTTTGATAACTTGTTTGACGGTTCAGACTGTAACGGAGTGTCCCAAACATGCTCATATAGGGCAAGACATCCTTGCTTCACCGCGAAGGCATGATAGCGAAACTTCCGCCTATGGGTTAACTTAAAAACCAAGCATACTGCAAATCATACAATTGGAACTGAAATTGGGGAGAGACAAAAAATCTCTTCCCGTTTTATGTACTTATTGATTGAATGAATTTCATATTGAAGAGATGCTATGTTTTCAATGCTACAGTTTTTCTAACTTTTATTTTCATATTCTTGTCACAACTACAATTACATAAACTTCTAACTGCAGTACCATCGTTCTAAATATCTTTACGCTTGTTCATAGATATTAGTTTTTGAAAGTATCTTCACTAGTCTAGTGAATTCATTTTTTAGGTATGGTAAGGTTAGGGTAATTTATTTTGATATAAAAAATAAGTAAGTCTTTTATCCTATATAGAAGAAAGTTTTAATCAATAAAAAAGTTAGGGGTATTATATGGGGAAAAGGAAGGATCGAAATACGGATGCTTATTACCAAGATTCAACTAGGCAGAAGTGGACAGGTTGGATAGTTGGCGCGGCTAAGGTTGTTTTGTGGACGATTGCTTATACTATAATGGTCTCAGTTCCTCAATTATACGTTATGTTTGCTAGCTATTTGGATAATACCTGGTTAACGTTATTAGGCATTCTAAGTATTGTTTATATGTTTGCTGTGAGCTATTGGTTTTATCGCCGATATCAAAAGCAAAATCCAGAAAATGTTGTGGGATTAACTTGGGATGATATTCTAAAGGACTTGGCCATTTTTGCAGGTGTTTTAGCCTTTAAGATAATTATGTCAGTCATTATGGGTAATATGTACGGAGTAGAGACGACGGTAAATGATGATATGATTTTTGGTTTGCTAGGTAGTAATAGCAATATCCTAGTGGCCTTAAACCTGGGCTTGACCGTGATTACTATGGCCCCAGTGATGGAGGAAATCATTTTCCGCGGTATGATCAGTAAAGGGATGTTCAAGGATAGCTTCTTCACTGCAGCTATTATCATCTCTTCAATCTTCTTTTCAAGTATGCATCTTTCAGGAAACTTCATTTCTTTCATTATATATGCAGGAATCGGGGCGGCTTGTTTTATGGCTTATTGGCGGAAGAAAAATATCAATGATGCCATCTTTATTCATTTCTTGAATAATGTACCGGGCGCAATCGTGATTATATTTGGTTTATTTTAGGAAAATTTATTTGAATAATGCCTCTTTGAAGCGTGTTGATGAGATATCGGTACTACTTTAAAGAGGTTTTTTTACATTTATTGCATCTAATATTACATTATTGTTACAGAGATATGGCGTTTATATTTAAAATAGAAATCTTTAATTTGAATTTAAGAATTTCTTAAAAGATTGATTTATTAACCTTTTTTAAAGTTTTTAAATAATATTTTTGTGATTTTAGTACAAATAAGGTGAAATTTATTAACGAAATGTAGCGTAAGAATAAGGATTTGCGTAAGAAAGAGTAAATGATTTGTAACCTGATTGTTACGGAAAATTGCAGTTTGCTTGTATATAATAGCTATTGTAATTAGAAATTTCAGGGGGTAGAAATTTAATGAAGTTTTCAGTAAAAAGAATGGTAGGGACATCGTTAGCGACGTCAGCGGCTTTAGCAGCCTTTGCAACCACTAATGTTTCAGCAGACGAAGTATATACAATTGAAACGGGAGATACTTTAACTGCTATTTCACGTAAATTTGATTTATCAATCGCTGACTTATTAGAAGTGAACACAATTGATAACCAAGATTTAATTATCGCAGGTCACGCTTTAAATATTCCAACTGTTGATGCGCCAGTAGTAGCAAGCACTAAACGTGTAGCAGATGCAACTAACGTATACACAGTTGTTGCAGGCGATACTTTAAACAAAATCGCTGCAGATTTTGATACAACAGCACAAAACTTACGTGATTTAAATGGTATTTCAGGGGACTTGATTTTAGTTGGTCAACAATTAAAAGTTCAAGGTGAAGTAGCGCAAGAAACAACAATAGAACAAACAGCTCCTGTAGCTGAAGAAACAGTTGAAACAGAAGTAGAAGCTACTCCAGTAGTCGAAGAAACTGTTAACAACTATGTAGCAGACGAAAATGGTAACTACACTGTAGTTGCTGGCGACTCTATCAACAAAATTGCAGGTCAATTTGGCGTTTCAGCGACTGAATTACGAGCACAAAACAACTTATCATCTGACTTGATCTTAGTAGGTCAATCAATAGCTATTCCTGGCTTAGCTGCAGCACCTGCTGTTGAAGAAGCACTAGTAGTAGAAGAGACAGAAGCAGTTGCTGAAGTAGCACCTGTTGAAGCAACATTAGCTACAGAAGAAGCTGAAGTAGCACCAGTTGCAAATACAGTAGAAGAAACTGAAACTGCTGACGCAGAAATCGAAGCACAAGTTGCGGCTGAAGAAGCATTAGCAGCTGAAGAAGAAGCGCAAGCAGCAGCAGACGCACAAGCGGCAGCTGAAGCAGAAGTAGAAGCAGCGGCTCAAGAGCAAGCAGACGCAGAAGCAGCAGCTCAAGCGGAAGCAGAAGCACAAGCAGCGGCGGAAGCTCAAGCGGCAGCAGAAGCAGAGGCAGCAGCTCAAGCACAAGCAGCGGCAGAAGCTCAAGCGGAAGCGGAAGCACAAGCAGCGGCAGAAGCAGAGGCGGCAGCTCAAGCAGAAGCGGAAGCACAAGCAGCGGCAGAAGCAGAGGCAGCAGCTCAAGCGCAAACTGGTAACGTAACAGCATTATTAAACAATGCGTACGCACAAGTTGGTGTCCCTTACTTATGGGGTGGTAAAACGCCATCAGGTTTTGACTGTTCAGGTTTCGTAAACTATGTTTACAAACAAACTTATGGCGTAAACGTTGGTAGCTACACTGGTGAACAACAATACGCTGGTCCAAAAATCTCAGTTTCATCTGCACAACCAGGCGACTTAATTTTCTGGGGTTCATATGGTTCTCCATACCACGTAGCGATTTCATTAGGCAATGGACAATATATCCATTCACAACGTCCCGGTGAGACAGTTCACTCAGAATCAATCAACCCATACTGGGCACCATCATTTGCTGTAAGTATGGCTGCTTATAACTAAGCAATCTTTTAAATATGAAATAGAAAAGGTCGAGATGATTACCCCCCTCGGCCTTTTTTTATTAGAAAAATTTGGTTTCAAAAGCATATGTCAATAGCTATGAAAGCCCTTTAGTAGGCATTATTGGCAATTTCATTCAAAGGTGTTAAAATAAGGTGATAAGTTCTAGCTAAATTTCCAAGATCGGATGTTCACAATCAAGGAGAGCAAATAAATGAAGAAAATATTAATCGTTGACGATGAGAAACCAATCTCAGATATTATATCCTTCAACCTAAAAAATGAAGGTTATGAAATAGATACTGCCTATGATGGGCAACAAGCTTTAGAAAAATTCGTATCATTCCAACCAGACTTAGTAGTCTTAGATTTGATGTTACCAAAAGTTGATGGGCTAGAAGTCTGCCGTCAAATTCGTAAAGACAGCCAAGTACCAATCATCATGCTAACGGCTAAAGATAGTGAAATTGATAAGGTATTGGGGCTTGAATTAGGGGCGGACGATTACGTAACCAAACCATTCTCAAACCGTGAGTTAATGGCACGTGTAAAAGCCAATATCCGCCGTACTGCGGTAGTTGCTGAACCAGTAGCAGCTGACGAGGTGACGGAGAAAGACAATATCATTGAAATTGGCGATTTATTGATCCATGAGGATGAGTATATTGCTTCTAAAAATGGGGAAGATGTTGAGTTAACACACCGTGAGTTTGAGTTGCTACATTATCTTTCACAACATATTAACCAAGTAATGACGAGGGAGCACTTGCTTCAAACGGTTTGGGGTTACGATTATTTTGGTGACGTTCGTACAGTGGATGTAACTGTTAGACGTTTACGCGAAAAAATCGAAGAAAATCCAAGTCATCCGAAGATTTTAATTACTAGACGGGGCGTTGGGTATTTCCTTAAAATTCCAACTCAAGAATAGAGGTCAGTCATGCCAAAACCAAGGAAGAAATCTGGGATTCCTTTTTTCAAATCTATTCATTTTAAAATACCCGTTATTTTTATATTAACGCTACTAATTTCGCTCCAAATCGTCGGAGCGTATTTTATTCGTTCACTAGAAACGGAAATGTTAACGTCGTTTGATGACCAAGTAACGAGTCAAACCACTTTTATCATTGATAATATACAAACGGTGATGGAAGATGAAGATTTGAATGAGGATGAAAAAGAGACGCAGGTGAATTCAATCTTGCGTCGCTTTAATAATGATAGTGTATTAGAAATTCAATTATTCGATAGCAATGGTTTCTTATTAGCTACTTCAAACCCCACTTCGCAAGCCTATGTTGGGCAAAGAACAGTGGATGAAGATATAGAAGAAACTTTATATACGGGTATTCGTAGTGAAACGTCAGGCTACGATTCCAATCAAGAAATCCGCATCAAAAAATTTGTGACACCAATTTTTTCTACGGCATCTTCAGGCGCCATGATTGGTATTTTAAATGTGACTGCAAATCTAGAGACTATCTATAGTCAGATTCAAAATATTATGTCTCTATTCTTGATTGCATCAGGTATTTCACTTGTATTTACGACAGGATTAGCGGTGTTAATCTCTAGCCAGATCATCAATCCACTACAAAAAATGCGCGATCAAACCAAGCAAATTGCTGAAGGAAACTATTCAACTACTTTGGATATCAATTCAGAAGATGAGATTGGACAGTTGGCAGAATCTATCAACTACCTATCTGTTCGGGTTGGGGATGCACAAGACCTAACTGAAGCAGAACGGCAGCGGTTGGATTCAGTCCTACGTCATATGACGGATGGGGTTATTGCTACCGATCGACGCGGAAAAATTACCATTATAAATGACCGGTCATTGAGTATTCTGAATAAGACACAAGAAGAAGTGATTGGGGAATCTATTATTGAAGCCCTAGACCTTTCTGACCGTTTCTCATTTAGAGAGTTATTTGACCAACATGAATCTATCCTATTAAATTATGCAAATGATGATGGGGAAACAATTATTCGCGCTGAGTATTCAGTTATTCAACGAGAATCTGGCTTCATTTCCGGTTTGGTTTGGGTATTAACGGATATTACGGAACATGAAAAAATTGAACGTGACCGTAAGCAATTCGTTTCAAATATTTCTCACGAGTTGCGTACACCACTAACGAGTGTGCGTTCTTACAGTGAAGCATTGGTAGACGGGGCCATTAAAGATGAAAAAGTAGCGGTAGAATTCTTGAATGTTATTCAAACTGAAACTGATCGTATGATTCGGATGATTTCAGACTTACTACATCTTTCTAGAATGGACGCCAAGCAACAGGTGATCAACCGAGAGTTGATTATTTTCAAAGACTTGGTGAATCATATCTTAGACCGTTTTGACATGATGCTTCAATCGGAAGATTATGAAGGTAAAAATTATATTATTAAACGTGAATTAATGGAAGAAGAGGTCTGGGTAGAAATTGACCAAGATAAGTTAATTCAAGTTATCGATAATATTATGAATAACGCTATTAAATACTCGCCAGATGGTGGGACAATCTATGTGCGTTTAATGTCTACACATAACCAACTGGTTTTAAGTATTCAAGACCAAGGGTTAGGTATCCCTCAAGAATCTATTCCACATCTATTTGACCGTTTCTACCGGGTAGATAAGGCGCGTTCACGTGCTCAAGGTGGTAGTGGGTTAGGTTTATCTATCGCAAAAGAAGAAATTGAATTGCATAACGGGACAATTTGGGTAAATTCGATTGAAAACAAAGGAACCACATTCTTTATCTCACTTCCATTTGAGGAGTTTGATAGTGATGATTGGGCAGGGGAGGATGAATGGGCCGATGAAGCAGAATAAATGGAATTGGATCCTTCATGCGATACTTGTCATACTAGCACTTGTATCGGTTGCTGCTTCAGTCAGCAACCTCTATGGGCCTAGTGCCTTAAATGCCTTTTTTAGTCAGGCTGATCAAGAAAGTAATCGGGAAACCACTACTGAATTGAATAATATGGCGATTTCTAATGAAACAACAGACGAAAATTCGACTGAAGAAGTTGAAATTACGGCGTCACAGACTTTAATTTTACATAGTGAGTCGGATGAATACGTAGCAATCGATAATATGTCAGCGGTGAAAGAGCTAAAACATGTTGCCGCAGGATTTGACTATGATAGTGAAATCGAAGAAGATTCTGCCTATAATATTCGCAACTACGTCCAAACTCAACCCTATATTGAAGATAAATTGAACAATGAAACACCGATTAACTTGTTAATTGCAGATACGTCTAGACTGCCTGAAGAATTACAGGAAATTGCAATCACTTCTTATATTTATATTATGGAAACCAATGAAGTCTATCTATTGAATGATGTGACTAATACGGCCTATTCGTTGACTATTTCAGATAATGTAGATGATGTAATGGCCGAAGTCCATGATTATTTATCTTCATATGAAGACTTAATGGAACCTGTTGTGCCAGTTACCCTAGCCAATGGAGTGTCTTATATATCAAAAGATGCACAAGAAATTGAACGGTTCACTTATTTACAAGAGCGTCAACCAACAACTTACTTCTTGAATCATTTCTTTGAAACACCAGAAGATATCCATGACTATTCAATGAATAATATTTCACGCTATTATACAGAAGGTCGTCAGTTAACGATCAATATGGAAACTTTTGAAGTATTCTTCTTACAAGATAATACGGAAGCGGAAGAAACGAATTTAAACCAACAAATTGAGGTCACATCAGCTGCCATGGCGGATATTTTAGCTGACCAAACATCATGGTTGTATGCAGAAGCTAATGGTGACGATGAAAGAGAGATGATCACTTATCGTAAGTATGTGAATTCACTGCCGGTTTTTGGGAATAATTACGTCTCAAAAGCACATTTTGTCATGTCTGGTGATACCATTCAAAATATTTATATGTCTGCTTTGACTATTCAAACCCAAGTGACAGATTTATCAGAATCTTATGAGGTTATGTCAGGTGCAGATGCTTTAGATTTACTGAATAATGCCGGTTATCCTAACGAGGACATTTCGGAATTGGTCTTGGGCTATCGTTGGGTACAGAATCCTGAAACGAGCCGCCTAGTAGAATTAATCCCTTCTTGGCATATTCAAATTGGGAATAAGTGGTTTATGCTTGAAGATTTAATTGATATGAGTCAGTATCCATCACTGCAGACTACGTATACTGAATCTGGTGAGGCCGTTGATTTATCTCTTTATTTTGACAATCTAGGCCAACAGGTGAGTGAAGAAGAAGTGAAGACTCAGTTAGACGAAAGTATTTCAGCATCTTTTTCTTCTGATGTAGCCGAAAATGATTATTCTCAAGTTTTGAACCCGCCATTATCAGAAAGTGACGAGGAGGAGAACTAGCAATGAATTTTAAAAAAGTAGAAGTCATTTTTATTCTAGCTTTCCTGATTTTAGATGTATTTCTGATTAATATTTTTATGAGTAAATATGTGGGGACATCGAATCAAGCGATTGAAAATCAGTCAGTGGATATTGTGAAGGAATTTAAAGCCAATGATATTCAATATGATGAGATTTCAGATGAGATTTTGCGGATTCCTTTTATTAGGGCCTTAAATACTACCTTAGATGAAGAGGATGTGTTAGCTGTCACAGAAGACACGCAAAGTGTTGAAGTAAATGCCAATCAAATCTTGGGACAGATTAATACGCCCATTCAATTGGAAGGGGTTACTAGTGAAACACCAGCAGGAGAACTTTCTGATTCTGCCTTAACCAGCTTGAATCAATTTATCAATAGTGAAATTTATCAAGGAAGCCAATATCGGTTTATTAGCTATGATAAGAATGCAGGTAGGGTCACTTACATGCAAGAAACGGCATCGGGTGCAGTGATTGCGGATGGGACTGGGGAAATTGTGTTCCAGGTAAATGATGATTTTGCAGTCTACGCCTATGACCAGACGATTGTTGGTGGTACGGCGACTCAAGGTGAGGAACGGACGGTCATTAGTGAACAACAGGCCCTTGAAAATGCCTATTTAAACAACAGTATTCCAGATGAATCAACGATTGTGCGTTCATTCTTATCATACCGGGTGACCCTAGTGCTTGATGAAATGACACTCTACCATCCAGTGTGGACCTTATTGATTCGCACGAATGAAGGGACGACGCAGCGTGTATTTGTAGATGGTATCAATGGGGCAATTATGACCCAATAATTGGAAAGAGGACGATTCATGTTTCAAAATTATCAAGAAAAAGTCAGTGACCGCTGGCACCAGTTTACGATTATCCTAGTGAGCTTAGTGGCGATGTTCCTTTTTGCAGGGGATAAGACTGAAGTACAAGCGGAGGTGTCGGTGAGTGACTATACGGCGATTGTGAATGTGCAAGCGGATGGGACCATGCAACAAGAGGAGACGATTGGTTTTGATGTGAAGGGGACGGTTGAGGAATTTAACCATCGGATTGCCCTGACGGATATGAGCAAGTTGGTCAGTCTTGGTGTGGATATGAAGAGTGTGTCGGCGGATTCTTATTTCACTTTTGTGGAGAGTGATTCAAATGAAGTGGGGACTTTTACGGTTTCTACTGCCAATGATCAAGCGGCGGACATCACCATCTATAATACGGTGACGGATGCACCACATATTACCCAGGTTTCAGCGACGATTTCAGATGCTTGGACCAATTATTCTGAATGGACGATTTTAAAGAACAGCTTTCTAGCATTACCGTATGACGTCGATCTAGCCACTTTAACTGTCACATTCCCGCAAGCCGTGCCAGAAGATCAATCTGATTTAATCGTTTCAGGTCCTGGCAAAACGGACTTGCAATGGGCTGACGATAGAAAATCATTTACAATCACAGTGGATAATTTAAAAGCTGATGAAAGTGTGGCCCTTCAAATGTACATGCCGGTGTCTATCCTACCTGATAACAAAAAGGTGGGGGCAGACTCTGAAGGCCAATCCACTATTGAAAGCATGCAGGCTAGCCAAGAAGCTGCGACTAGTTTACAAAGACGCCAAACCATGCAAATGTGGGCTGTGGCAGGGACTTTATTTGTCTTAATTTTTGCTTATACTATTTATTTATATATGAAAAAACGCAAAATTGTCATTGCTGTTCCGAACAAAAAAGGCTTTGTTGCTAGTCAACCCAATGCTTACGGTCCGCAAACTGTGGCCCACTTAATGGGTAAAGGCTATTCGGACCATCAAAAGATTGTCTTATTAGTCTTAGAGATGATTGAAGCAAAAGTTTTGGCGGCGCATTTTGAAGTTAATAAACGTGGTCAATTAGCGGATATTCAAGTATCAACACTGAAACAGGAAGTTAACCATCCAGCAGGCCAATTGTTATTAACGAAGCTTCATGAAAATACCCAATCTAGTCGTGATGTGGTATCTTTAAATGACTTAGTTTTCAACAATACGGGCAAGGTAACGATGATGTCACGCTTTGGCCGGAAATTAGTCCGGAAGATTAACCAAGTAGCTAAACAACCCTTAACCAAAGACGGTGTTTATAGTAAAATGAATCAAGTTTACATGGCTATTCTAACCCTTTATATGGTAGCATGGTTATTTGGAACAGGTTTCGTGATTTACTGGCAATTGCAGCTGCAAACTTTAAATGTATGGGCTTTGTTATTGCTGGTTGCCAGCGTGGCATTGGTTGACCTTTTACAAAGAAATGTCTTACCAATGCGGAGTGAAAAAGGGGTATCCTTATTCAAATTGTGGCATGGCTATTTGAAGGGCATCGGCAGCCAGTTAATGAATCCGGATGCTTGGGGCCGTCAATCGGCAGAATGGTTGGACCATCAATATTTATATGCTTGGGTTGCAGGGTCGAATGTGAAGGTTGCTAAGGCGCTGGAAAAAGAGGCGCAGGTTGTCCAGTTACCTTTGATGGGTTCGGCACAAGCGATTGACCATTTACAGTTAGGGAAATTGAAGTGGCAACCACATGCTGAGAAAGTTACGGATGATGACGTCGCTGAATAGTTGGTGACAAGATGAAGAATAATAAATGAAAAAGTAACAGTATTTAGATCTAGAAGGAGGCAATCATGGAGACTGCACAAAATGATTTTACAATGCGTGTTTCCATGCTCGGCAGTAGCTCTAGCGGAAACGCTACTTATATTGAAACCCCTAAGCGGAAAATTTTAGTGGACGCAGGATTTAGCGGGAAAAAGATGAAAGAATTGTTAGCCGGCATTAATCGCGATATCAATGAGATTGATAGTTTATTTATTACGCATGAACATTCAGACCACATTAAGGGAATGGGGGTTCTTGCGCGTAAGTACGATTTAAATGTCTATGCTAATGAGGCGACCTGGCAAGCAATTGGGAGTAAGGTTGGGGTTATCCCAGTAGAAAAACAGCATGTCATGGAGCAAGGTGATATACTAACTTTAGGCGATGTGGATATTGTGTCCTACGGTGTGAGCCATGATGCGGCAGATCCACAGTTTTATGCCTTTCAAAAGGATGACCGACAGTTTACCATTCTAACGGATACAGGTTATGTGAGTGACCGGTTAATTGGCTTGTTGAAGAATTCAGATGGCTATTTAATCGAATCCAACCATGATTTGGACATGTTGCGGATGGGTGCTTATCCATGGTCTTTAAAACAACGTATCCTTGGTGATGAGGGCCATTTATCAAATGATGCCGGTGCTCAAGCCATGATTGATATGATTGGGGATAGAACGAAACGTATCTATCTAGGCCATTTATCTAAAGAGAATAATATGAAGTCGATTGCACATCAAACATGTGTATCAAAAATGGTTCAGGCTGATCTTGGTGTTCATGAGCAATTTGAAGTATATGATACCAGTCCAGACAAGCCAACAAGCTTGTTTACCTTATAAATTTTACAAATTTTTATAGGATCGCCTGTAAAAATTCATAAACAATTCAAATATACTTAGTATAATAAAAGTGTTAAGAGTCTAAAATAAAAAAATCGAGGGGGATGAGCATATGTCTCAGTCAAATGATCCAAATAATTTAAATGACCAGTCATCAGTGGATAACCAAAATGATGAACCAATTAAAAATCCAAATGAACCACATAGACCTGAAAAGAAAGAACGTAAATTGACCGCCTTACAATCAGGCTTAATTGGTGGTGCAGTTGCTGCTGTGTTAATTTCTGGTGTGGGCTATGCTGTGACTACTGCCAATGATCCGGATGATCAGATTTCAACTGAAGAAGTGCAATCGATTGTAGATGAAGCAGTTTCTAGTGCGCAAGCTGATAATACAGCTTCTTCAGTCCAATCGACTTCACTTGATGTGACTACGGATGTTTCTGAAACTGTAGCTAATGTACAAGATTCAGTTGTTTCTGTTGTGAACATGACAGAGTCTGTTTCAACATATGACTTATTCGGATTTACTTCACCAACTCAAGACGAATCTACAACAGCGTCTTCAGAATTAGAGACTTCTTCTGAGGGTTCAGGTGTTGTCTACAAGGTTGATGGGGATACTGCTTATGTTGTCACTAACAACCACGTAATTGACGGGGCAGATGCGATTAATATTATTATGGCTGATGGTACCCAAGTTGAGGCTGAAGTGGTTGGTTCTGATCCATGGACTGACTTAGCGGTATTGAAGATTTCTTCAGATATTGTGACAACCGTTGCTGAATTTGGGGATTCTGATAGCTTGAAAGTAGGGGAACCTGCGATTGCAATTGGTTCACCTTTAGGTTCTGAATATGCGACTACTGTAACGCAAGGGATTATCTCTGGTTTAGATCGTTCTGTAGCTGTTGATACTGACGGTGATGGTACGTCTGACTGGGTGGCTAATGTTATCCAAACAGATGCGGCGATTAACCCTGGCAACTCTGGTGGTGCTTTATTGAATGCTGCTGGGCAAGTGATTGGGATTAACTCAATGAAAGTGTCTAGTGATGAAGTTGAAGGTATGGGCTTTGCTATTCCATCTGCAGAAGTTCAAACAATTATTGCACAACTTGAGGAAAATGGCGAAATCGTTCGACCTGAGTTGGGTGTATCTATGGTTGACTTAAACCGCGTTTCATTAGATTACCAATCTCAAAACTTACAATTACCGGATGATGTTGATGGTGGTGTCTACATCGCAGAAGTTGTGGCTGGTTCAGCTGCTGAAGCTGCAGGCTTGCAAGCGGATGATGTTGTTGTAGAATTTGCTGGTGAAGCAGTGACTGACTCAGCGTCATTGCGTCAAGTCTTGTACCAACAAGAATCTGATGCAAGTGTGGAAGTATCCTTCTACCGTAATGGTGAATTACAAACAACGACAGTACAATTACAACCACAAAATTCAAGTACTGTAAGCTAGAAAGTAAAAGTGCTAACTTTTTAAAGAGATAAAAGATAATGAGGTACTGTAAGCCTTGGACTTACGCTTTATCGATCATTGCCCTAAAGAGCAGTGGAACCGAAATGAGTTAAGGTCTAATTCCTTGTCTGACTATTCATTCTGTAAGATCTAAAGACCATAGATTGATATAGATCAGCCAATCTGGATTCACTGCTAAGGCATGCTAGGTAAGCTTCAGCCTCAGGGCATATCTCGTTTTAAATATCTCCACTTTCTAACAATGGTCTATATATATTCAACTAAGCTCAACCTATAATCGGGTTGGGCTTTTTCTTTGTCGCTGATTCTTGCTGTCTAATAGTAATCGTTAAACACATACAACTGGATCAACAATTTTAAACAGAAATTTAAAACAGATTGGCACGTGTAATGTCATTGCATCTTGTTAATCTAGCCGTAATTTGGGGACCGTGTTTTAAGGCAACTATCAACTGAAGGAAACTTTATTTTACATAATGAAGAAGGCGTGAACATGGTTTGGCTTTTGCTTAATGAAGTTAGTGTTATTTCGTGTTAAAGATGATATGGCTGCTGGATAAAGCATTAATCCTATTCTGGCGGAGAATTCCCTACTTATCCCCACATCTTATCCACAATCATGTGGATAAGATGGGTAAATTGTGGGCAAAATTATGATAAGGGTAAAAACATTGTGGTATGAGCTTTGTGAATTGTGAATGCATCTGTGGATAATGGGGATAAGTAGGTGGGTCATTTGTTTTTTCGGCAAAAGGCTGATAAATCAAGTTTGTGTCTTGTGGAGATTGTGGATACTTTTGCTAGATTCTTGGTAATAAAAAAGGCTGAGGCCTGCGCCGCAACCTAAAAGTTGTATAGTGACTATTAACGAATTTCACGTAAATAATCAGCTTTTTCAAATTTATCAGTATTAGCAATAGCTACGTAGATATCATCTGCTTGAATGATATAGTCAGCAGGAAATGTTGTAGTTAATGCTTCACGGCGACGTTTGCGAATACCAATGATATTAATGTCATAACGTTGTCGTGTATTTAGTGAAGTTAATGATTTGCCAACCCATTCTTCGGGCGCACGGAATTCGACAAGTGAAGTTTTATCGTCTAAATTAATGACTTCTTCAATTGTATTATGATTCATACGACGCGCAATTTGAACACCGGATTCTTTTTCTGGTTGTACAATGGTATCTACACCTAGCGCTTCTAAAACTTTACGGTTGGTTTTATTTTTAACCTTACAGATGATATGGTTGATACCTAATTCTTTTGCATTAATAACGCCTAATACAGAAGCTTCAAGGTTGGTACCTGTAGAAATAACGATCGCATCACATTGGCCAAAACCTAGGTTTCGCATATATTCTATATCAGTAAAGTCTCCAACTGAACCAACTGTTAAGTAACCATCTAAACGGTTTACATTTTTTTCATCTAGATCACAAGCAATGATTTCAACACCGCTTTCGGATAATTCTTTAGCGATTGTAGAACCAAAAATACCTAAACCTAAAATACCTACTAGATTCATTTTTCCCATTTTATAACACCTATCCTATTAAAATATTTGTGTTTGTATATTTAATATCACGTTTTTTATCTTGTTTACTTGGTAATAAAGAAAGGAACATAGTCATTGGACCAATCCGTCCCATAAACATTAATGCCATTAAAATAATTTGACTAGCCATAGAAAGCGTTGGTGTTAAATTGGCTGTTACACCAACGGTTGCAAACGCAGAAATGGTTTCAAATAGTATATATAAGAAATCCACTTGAGGATCAAAAGCTAAGATTAAACCAGAACCAATAATTAATAAAGTGGTATATAGTAAGAAGATAACAAATGCCTGACGTAATAGTTTTGATGGAATCGTGTGTTTATCAAAGTTGATAAATTCTTTTTGTCTAATCTCTGCAATAGCTAGCATTAATACTAAAGCAAATGTTGTTGTTTTTAAACCACCAGCTGTACCACCAGGACTACCACCGATAAACATGGTAACAACGAACACCAATAAACTAACAGGATGTGCCAAAGTATAATCGATAGAAGCAAATCCCGCTGTACGCATAGTAACAGTTTGAAAGACAGCGGTCATAAATTTGTTACCAATAGACATCTCTCCAATTGTGTCGTTATTGTTCCACTCGAAGGCTAGAAATAACAAAGCCCCAAACGTAATGATTAAGATAGTCATTTTTAAAGCCAATTTAGTATGTGGGCGTAATTGACGGATCGCTTTTTTAAAAGCAGATTTTGGTCTAGAACGGTCGAATTTCTTCATTTGGTTAGCCACATCAAACCAAACTGAAAATCCTATACCACCAAGAATAATAAGAGAAATAATGGTCCAATTAACCACTGGCTGTGTCTGTAAACCTATCATAGAAGAGTTTCCTAATGGGTCAAACCCAGCATTACAGAAAGCAGAAATAGCCATAAAGATACTCAGAAAAGTACCGCGACCTAAACCATATGTAGGAATAAAATAAGTAGCAAAGAGTAAAGCACCAATACCTTCAATAATAAAAGTGTATCGGAAAATTTTACCTAGCCAATTGGCAATGTCGTTTAGTGAACTGTTGTTTAAAGCACCGGAAACGGCAACTTGGTCACGTATAGGGACATTTTGGCCAATTCTAAAATAAATAAGCGAGATGAAGGTCATCAACCCTAAACCACCGATCTGGATTAACAGCAACATAATAATCTGTCCAAATGTATTATAGGTATCATAAATAGATTCAACCCATAAACCTGTCACACAGACAGCAGAAACAGCAATAAATAGATGGTCAAAGTATGTTGCATCTGACGTGGCCGCCTGGCTAATTGGTAGACTCAGTAGTAGTGAACCTATGATGATGACGACAGCAAATGACAAAGCAATCTTTTTGGCACTAGACAATTGACTCACCGGTTTTAGAAAATAATCCAGTCCCCTATGTATTAAATTAATTGTGATAACCTCCCATAAAATTTGATGATTTTAAGAAATATTAAGTTTTATTTTTCAAATACGACTAATTATAAACACTTTAGCAGAAAAATCTAGTAGAATAAAAAATAAAAAAGGTAATAACGAAATATTTGCATGATAGGAGTTATTTTTGCATGTTAATTAAAATCATCTCAGTTGGAAAATTGAAAGAGAAGTACCTAAAACAAGGGATTGAAGAATATAGCAAGCGTCTTTCACGCTATACAAAGTTTGAAATGATTGAAGTGAAAGATGAACCGACAAAAGAAAATGCTAGTGAAACGGAAGATGAAATAGTGAAGGATGTGGAAGGTAGACGTATCTTGAATAAAATAAAACCGGATGATTATGTTTATCTGCTAGCGATAAACGGAAAGATGCTATCCTCACCAGAATTAGCTAAATCAATGCAAAGTCAGATGACACAAGGGAAATCAACTTTAGTATTTGTGATTGGGGGATCCTTAGGTACGAGTGAAGCGGTCAATAAACGCGCAAATCAAGCCATTTCTTTTGGCAAAATGACCTTACCTCACCAATTGATGCGTTTAGTGTTAACAGAACAGATTTATCGCGCCTTTAGAATACAAAATAATGAACCTTATCATAAATAAAAATTGTTTCAGTTTGATAAATGGCGATTAGTATGCATGATATGTTAAGATGCAAGAGAAAGATTACGTATATATGGATTATGTTAAGTATATAAGGAGTAGTGAGGAGTATACCTATGAATATTTTCCCGATACATGCATTAGCAGATAATTATATTTGGATGATTGAAGATACAGATAGTGTTGTGATTGTTGACCCGGGTGAAGCAACAGAAGTTTTATCTTATATCGAAGTAGAAAAACCTAGTCAAATTGCTATTTTATTAACACACAAACATGACGATCATATTGGGGGTGTAGAGGAAATTATCCAGGCCTACCCAGAAACTAATATCTATGGTCCGAGTGAAGTGCCAGGGTTTGACGAAATGACAATTTTAGAAGATGGTAGCCAAGTAGACATTTTAGGGCACACTGTAACGGCTTTACTGTCAGCTGGCCACACAGAAGGGCATTTAGCTTATATTGTAGACAATCATTTCCTATTTTCAGGGGACGCCATGTTTTCAGCCGGTTGCGGCCGGGTTTTCACAGGCGACTACCAAGCAGCCTTTGATGCCTTAGAAACTTTTAGCCGTTTAGATGATGACATCGCTGTATTTGCAGGACACGAGTACACCTTAACCAATTTAAAATTTGCACATTCAATATTTCCAGAAAATGAAGTAATTGCTGAAGCCTTAGGGCAAGCAGAAGTTTTAAATGCTGCAAACCATCCTACCTATCCTTCAACCATAGGTAGAGAAAAAATCATTAACATTTTTATGCAAGCAGAAGATGTCACAGCATTTAAAAATTTGAGAAATTTACGAGATAATTTTTAAAACATTCAAGCGGGAAAATATTATGGGGAGGTAGCAGTGGATAAGCTAGCTCTCTTTTTTTATTTACACTTAGCTACAAAAGTACTTGGATTAGTGATGAATACAAATTTGTACTGTATATTGCGTTTTTTATATAAGAGAAGCATGAAGCTGACAAGTGAGAAAATGAAAATGAGGTATGAAAAGGTTTGTATCATAGCGTTTAAATTGCTCTTTTTCTCATATTCATAAAAACAGCAATGTACAAATAAATGGCGAGGCAATGATTTTCTTCAAGTAAAATTGACTTGTACATCAGTATAGCGTGATAATATACTAGTATAACGCTTACATTGATAAAAAGGGAGGAAATTTTTATGTGGACATTTATAATAGGTGTCGTCGCTTTAATTGTAGGATACTTCACCTATGGTCGCTATATCGAGAAAAACTTTGAGCCAAATCCTGAACGGACAACGCCAGCGGAGGTTTTACAAGATGGCATGGACTTCGTACCAATGCCTAGATGGAAAAACGCAATTATTGAATTATTAAACATCGCTGGTACAGGACCTGTATTTGGACCGATTATGGGTGCTTTATATGGGCCGGTCGCTTATTTATGGATTGTTTTTGGTTGTATATTTGCTGGGGCGGTTCACGATTACATGTTGGGGATGGTATCTCTTAGGAATAATGGGGCACAACTACCCGCTTTAGCAGGTAAGTATATTAATAAAGGAACTATGCATGTAGTGAACTTATTTGCTTGCTTACTATTATTATTGGTAGGTACTGTATTCGTTTCGTCACCTGCAGCGCTTATTCAAAGCTTGTTGCCAGGTAATGTTGCTTTAATTATCATTATAATTGCTATTTTTATTTACTACATCATTTCAACAGTTTTACCAATTGACCAAGCAATGGGGAAAGTATATCCTTGGTTTGGTGCAGTACTCATCATTTCAACTTTAGCAATCGGTTTAACATTGGTCTTTGGAGACCACTCAATGATTGAATTGTCTTCAGCTACTATGGCAAACTTTCATCCTAAAGGCTTGGCTATTTTCCCAGGTATTTTCTTCACTATTTCTTGCGGAGCGATGTCAGGTTTCCATGCAACCCAAGCACCAATGGTATCTCGTACAATGGAAAATGAACGCGAAGGTCGCTTCACTTTCTATGGTATGATGATTGCTGAAGGTGTTATCGCGATGATTTGGGTAGCAGCTTCATTAGCCTTATTTGACGGTGAAACTTTATCAGGTATGATTGATGCAGGGACTGCTTCAGCAGTTGTGAATGCCGTATCATTAGAATTATTGGGACCAATCTTTGGTACTTTGGCAATTATTGGCGTTATTGTGTTACCGTTATCTTCTGGTTTATCTGCTTTCCGCTCATTGCGTATTATTATTGCAGACTATACCCACATGAAACAAGACACATTGCCAAAGATAATGACGATTACTTTACCAATTTATGTTATTTCGTTCTTCTTAACATTCGTAGACTTCAACATGCTATGGCGCTATTTCAACTGGGCCAACCAAGTCACAGCCGTATTAGCCTTATTGGTGACCACTCGTTACCTATTCCTTAAAGGCAGAAACTACTTCGTGACCTTAGTTCCAGGTATCTTCATGCTATATGCCGTTGTTGTATACCTATTAAGTGAACCAATTGGCTTTAACCTAGGCCTAAGCAACTTATCTTACTGGGGCGGGGCAGCCATTACCTTGGTATTACTTGCTGTTTACTGGCGTCAAGGCGTTAAGCAAAAAGAAGCCATCGATCCAAGTTCAAAACTATTGAACGACGAATTACAAATCAACCAATTATATCCAGAATTGGTTGAGAAACATAACTAATCGGTAAATCTTAAAAGTAACATATTGACTCATAAGAATGAATTGCCAGCAAATGAGCGTTTGAAAAAAAAGCCGAGTAATCATTATTTGATTGCTTGGCTTTTTATTTATACTCACTTACTCGGAGATTATATTTAATAGAAAAAGCGTGTTGCGCCTATTTACATTGGCAAAGCGTAATCTCATCTTAAAGAATACTAACTACCCAAAATAAAACCTATCATATAAGCAATTAGTGCAGCGGCACCTCCTACTAATAACATTTCCATACCAGAGCGGACCCAGTTAGTTAAAGTTAACTTTGATTTGATTGCACCTAAAATAAATAGCGTAAGTCCAGTTAAAGTACCAGCAACTATAAAAGTATTCTCCATAAGAAATGTTGAAAAAGAAGCAAAGACATATGCAATCAAAGGAATAAACCCAAACAAAATAAAGGAGAAAAAAGTAATTAAAGCATTAAACATAGGATGCGCTTCTGTTTCTGCGGCGCCAAATATCATGTTTATACGCTCTTGTTCGATTACTTCTGGATATTTAGCTAATGTTTCTGAAATGAGTGAAGCATCTGTTTCTGTAAGCCCTTTGTTTATATAATATTCCTTGAAATCAGTTAGCTCGGATTGAAAATCATATTTGAAATTAGATTGGTGTTGTTCAATCTCTTTAGAGATAAATTCGTTTTCTGACTTAGAAGATAAGTAATCACCGACAGCCATTGAAAGGCCATCCGCTAACAAGTTTGAGAAGCCTAGAACAATTACAATCTTAAAGTCTAAAGCACCGCCAGTAACGCCGGAAACTACTGCAAAAGTTGTTATTATGCCATCTAAACCACCATAGACCATACTTTTCACATAATCACTGTTCATACGAAAATTGAATGGATTAGCTTTGATCATTACAATCCCTCCCTCATACAGCTATTATAGACTTTGACGTTTATTTCAGTCTATGTAGTATAGTGTGAGTGTAGCGATCACCTCATAAAAAAAGTCTCCAAGACTATTTTTTGTTGAGAAAAAATAGTTTTGGAGACAATATGGTTCTCTTATGCAAGCGTTTGATTGACTATTCGTTATTGTTTTCCTTGCTATCTGAGAAGTTAGTACCAAAGATGTTATCAATAATGGATAAGATACGGTCCCAAATGCCTACAGCGTCTTCTTTTAATTGCTCAGTATCTGCATTTTCAATTGCAGATGAAGCAGAAGCAGCCACATTACTTGCAGCGTCAGATAATGAGCTTGCTAAGTTAGATAATTGTGTTTTCTGTTCTTCACTTAACTCAAGGTTTGAGAAGTTTTTCATTTGATCAATAATCGCTTGGATGTTGTCTTCAGAAATTACACCATCTAAGTTGTAGTTATTGATAACATTATTTACGATAACAGTAATTTCATCCACTGAAATTGAGCCACCATTTTGGTCTTTCAAGTCAGCAATTTGTGCTTTAATATCCGCAATCGCAGCGTTCATGTCGCTATCAGAGTAGCCTTCAGTATCTTCGTTTTCTTGCGTAATTGAAGAAGTTACCGCTAACTCGTCTTGCGCCACTTGACGGGCATCATCATCTAATGAATAGCCAGCATCTTCAAAGGCTTTATAAACACCTGCTAGGGCACCAGAACCATCTACTGTAACAGCAGAAGCAACCTTAATGTCAACATCAACTGCACCCGCAGTGATAGCCGCATTCTCATATTGTGCTTCTGTGATATCTGTAATTGTATCTGGCGTTTCAATTTCAACTGTTACGCCACCATCATTATCAGCGGGTGTGATATAAGCTGAAGAATATACTTGGTTGTATGGGTAGCTATCTTGTAATAAGTCGTTTAATTCATCAACAGCAACTTCGATTTCAGTCGTGCCCTCTTCAACACCTAATAATTCTTTTGTTTCATTATATTGGCTCTCATCTAAAGTTTCCCCGTATGTAAACATTGGGTCAATGGCAACCTTATCTGCTAATTTATTTGGTGTAGCTACGGCAAGTCCTACAGCTAAAACACCACTAGTTAATAAAATTCGTTTTGTAAACTTTTCCATCGTATGTTTCCTCCTACAGACTGATTATGGCCATGAAGGTCCTAGTTGTCGGTAACCCCATTGTATCATTTTTAATTGGAAAGGGTTTTAGGAAACTTTTAACAAGGATATAAAAATTGTTTAAGGAGAAAAAGAGTGCGAAAGATGATGCTTCTTGTCTAGGTGTTATATGATTAGGATGTGGAGGAATGTCGTTAGGTACGAGTATTTCTGAATTTTTATCATTAAAGGAATTTTGGAGAGTATTGTTTTAGACTCTGTATTTTTATACCAAAGGTTTATGGAAAGAATCATAAGTGAAGGAAGGCTAATGATTTGGTGAAAAGAGCTATTAGCCTTATCACTACAAAAATATTCTATTTCATATATAATAAAATAGTACGTGTTTTTGAAATCGGGGTGAAATCAAAATTTTTTATTAAAAATATTCAAATTAAGTGACAAAAATTCAGTTTAAACGTATGCTTAAGTCTACAAGTTATGTCGTTTTTGGAGGGAAAAAAATGAACATCGAACAGAAAAAAGAATTGCTAGCAATTTTAGCTCAGGATGCTCGATTAGCACCTAAAACTATCGCTAACATGATTGAAGCAAACGAAGAAGAAGTAGTTGCTCAAATCGCTGCTTATGAAAAAGATAACGTGATTGCCGGCTACCACACAATGATCAACTGGGACGTTGCCGATGATAACTTGTTATCAGCAATGGTGGAAGTAAATGTTGATTTACATCATGGTGTATCTTATCAAGATATTGCGGAGACTATTTACCAATATGACCAAGTAGAATCTTTATACTTGATGTCCGGTACGTATGATTTCTTATTATTGACGAAACGATTAACGATGCTTGATATCTCAAAATTTATCTCCAAATTAGCGGCTATCGATGAAGTTAGCGCTACAACAACCCACATTGTAATGAACCGCTATAAAGAACAAGGGGTTGTCTATAAAGATATCAAAGAAGATGGCGGACGTATGGTGATTTCACAATGACAAAATCTCAAAATAAAACCGTTATAGACATGGAACCATCTGGTATCCGACGTTTTTTCGACATTGCCAATGAAATCGAAGGCGTGATTTCGCTTGGTGTAGGGGAGCCTGACTTTCCAACGCCTTGGTCAATTCGTGAAGAAGCGATTCGGGCCATTAGAAAAAGTAAAACTTATTATACTGCCAATGCTGGTTTAATTGAATTGCGTCGTGCAATTTCAAAATATGTAGACCGTAAATATGATTTGAAGTATGATCCAGATACGGAAGTGATTGTCACTGTAGGTGGTTCTGAAGCCATTGACCTTGCTTGTCGTGGGTTAATTAACCCAGGTGATGAGGTATTGTGTATGGACCCTTCATATGTATCATACACACCGTCGATTGAACTTGCAGGTGGGATTCCGGTACCAGTGAAGCTACTAAGTGAGCACGACTTCATTTTACAGCCAGAAAATATTGAAGCATTAATTACAGATAAGACAAAGGCGATTATTTTAAACTATCCAAACAACCCAACAGGGGCAGCGGCAACACGCGAAGAGTTGGAAAAATTGGCTGATGTGATTAAGAAACATGATTTATATGTCTTAACGGACGAAATCTATTCTGAAATCTGGTATGCTAAAGATAAATATACGTCAATCGCTTCATTTGAAGGGATGAAAGAACGGACAATCTACATTAACGGGTTTGCTAAAGCCTTCTCAATGACAGGTTGGCGAATTGGTTACCTATGTGGACCGGAAGCTTTAGTGGAACAAATGTTGAAAATCCACCAATTCACAATTATGGCTGCACCAACTGTGTCCCAATATGCGTCGGTTGTTGCCTTAGAAGACTGTGATGATGATGTAGAAGCGATGCGGAAGGACTATTTAAAACGTCGTAACTTCCTATTAGGCCGATTCCGGGATATGGGCCTACCTTGTTTCGTACCACGCGGGGCGTTTTATACCTTCCCTGACATCCGTGAATTTGATATGACCAGTGAAGAATTTGCCTTAGCACTTCTTGATGCGAAGAAATTGGCTGTTGTGCCAGGTTCTGCATTTGGTGAGGGTGGGGAAGGATTCTTACGTATTTCATATGCTTACTCAATTAAAGAATTGACGATTGCCATGAATAAAATAGAAGAATTCGTTACCGAGCTAAGAAACAAAAAAAACAAAGATAAATAGTGCGTATATAAATGCACATTCATTTTCAAAGAATTTATGCACACAACGATTGAGAGGCAAATATCATGGGTAAAGATGCATTAATCATTGTAGATATGAGTAACGATTTTGTAGCGCCAAACGGTTCATTAACCGTTGGCCAACCAGGTCAAGCCATTGTACCTTATATAAAAATCTTGGCAGAAGACTTTATTGGCCGAGGAGATAATGTGGTCTTGGCTATGGATGCCCATCAAGTGGATGACCCACATTTTAAATTGTGGCCAGCTCATAACGTGGTTGGGACAGAAGGGCAAGCACTCTACGGTGAATTGCAGGACTGGTTTCAAGCTAACAAAGAGAGTGAATTGGTTAAATACCTGCCTAAAGAAAATTACAATAGTTTCTTTAATACTGGTTTGGCGGACTTGTTACTGGATAAAGACGTTGATACAGTCCATGTTGTTGGTGTCACCACAGATATTTGTGTGTTCAATACAGTTAGTGGGGCGGATGCCTATGGATTTCAAACGAAAGTCCATGCAAATGGCGTTGCCACCTTTACTGATCTAGGGGACATCATGCTTGAACATATGACACGTTGTTTCCACACTGAAATCATCCAATAATAATTGTCTCGCAAAGTTTGCATAAAAATTGTTCTATTAATGAATAGGTCATGAATTTTTCTTTTTTCAAGTATAACGTGTTGTTTTACTTTATTGATAGGAAATCATGGCCTTTTTAGATGCACAAAAATAAGAGTTGTTCGTAACTTCTAGATAATTTTCACCAACACTATTTAAAACAAAACAAAAACTCGACGCCAGCTGGCATCGAGTTTTTGTTATCACAAGTACTATTTAGAATCTACACCTCTTGTGTAGTTGTTTGAGGCATTCTAAATTTTCCATAAACTCTCCCTCCATACAATATGAGCAGTCCAATGGAGATGCCAACTAAGCTTACAGGATATGAATAGGTTGCTAAGAACTATAAGTTGTGACCGTTAGACTTTATAACGTCTTGGTACCAATAATAACTATCTTTTGGAATACGACGGAGATCTTTCTCGTCGAAATCAGTGCGGTCTATATATACGAGACCATAACGTTTTTTAAAACCTTGATGTGAACTTAATATGTCGATTATCGACCAAACATTATATCCAAATACGTCAACACCATCTTTAATAGCATCTTCAATAGCTAGAAGGTGAGACTTAATATAATCAATGCGATATCCGTCGTGAACCTTGTCATTCACTAGATTATCTGCAGTTCCTAAGCCATTTTCTGTAATAATAAGGGGCCTCTTATATTTGTTCCAATAATCATTTAAGGCAATTCTTAAACCAGAAGGGTCAATTTGAGCACCGTATTCAGACTCCTTTAAGTTCTCATTTTTCAGAATTTCCCAATATCCATACATGTTGTAATCTACGATATTAAAGCCTTCGATTTTTTCACCTTTGATATGGTTGGCGTCAGCAGGTAAGTGTCTGGAGGTTAAAGTACGGTAGTAATTCACTGTAATGAAGTCAACAACAGACTCGGATAAACTTACAACATCTTCTTCAGAAATATTAGGCATGCGGTTAGTTTCTTTGAGGTATTCTAAGTAATAATTTGGATAAGCCCCGTTTACATGAGTATCGATACAGTAATCTGTTTTGAGGCGGTTATTCCAAATAGCTGACATCACATCTTCAGGTTTATTCGTAGCTGGGTAAGTCACTGTGGCTGATATAGAAGGCCCAACACTACCACCATCAACTAATTGCTTACATAATTTAGAAGATTTTGCATAGGCTAGAAACATATGGTGGTCCATAATCACTCTAAGCCTTTCAGCTTCTTCCCCTGTAGCATCGTAAATATTCATTCTTTCATTAACTCGGACCATTAAATTCTGTTCATTATTAATCTGCCATTTTTTTACGCGATCACCGAAAGCTTGGTAGCAAGTTTCAGCATAGTTTACAAAAGCCTCGGTCGTTTTGCAAGAAGCCCAACCATTGTATTTTTCGACTAAAGAGAAGGGGAGGTCGAAATGGTATAACGTGATAAAAGGCTCAATATTATTCGCTATCAATTCATCGATAACATTGTTATAAAAATCAATCCCTTTTTCATTTACTTTACCATCACCCTCTGGAAAAATTCGGGCCCAAGATATAGAGAATCGGTACATTTTTAAACCTAGCTCTTTCATAAGTTGAATATCTTCTTTATAACGGTGATAAAAATCACTAGCGACTTTAGTGTCAGCTTGTTTGTTGCTTTTTTTAAATGAATTATAATCGGCTACCGTAAGTCCTTTACCATCTTCATTCCAAGCTCCTTCGATTTGAAAAGCGGATGAGCTGGCACCCCAATAAAAATTATTTGGAAACATTAGATCCTCCTTCTAAGGTAAATACACTATCTTGATTTGTTATTGTTTGATTACTTTGAATACCGTGTAATTTAAATTCTTCATTATTCGTAATGATTGTAAAAACGGTGGTGTCGTATCCAGCTTCCTCAATCGCTTTAATATTGAAGTTAGCTAACAACTGATACTGTTCGACATAATCACCAACCTTAACATGACTTTGGAAATGTTGACCATTCAATTCAACCGTATTGATACCGATATGAATCAACAATTCTATACCATCATCTAATTTTAGGCCAAACGCATGGTTAGTTGGGAAGACAGCAACAACCTCACCAGAAGCAGGAGCTAAAACGATGCCTTCTGAAGGGCTGATAGCAATACCTTCACCAAGTAAATTATTGGCAAATGTAGGATCATTTACAGTATTAATCGGTACAATTACACCTTCAACTGGTGCAACTATATTAACCTGATTAAGTTTTTCGGTGGTAGTTTTTTCGTCAGTAGAGCTATTCGATGATGAATTAGAAACCGGGATGTCCTCAAAACCTATCACATAAGTTAATGCGGTTGCCCCAATGAAAGCAACTAAGCATCCCACAAGATAGTATATGAAAGGATTCAGGCCAAATGCTGCATATGTAAATATAGTTAGAATACCATTATTAGCAAAGGCATCACCATATACATTCCCATAGCCCATAATA
>NZ_DJUR01000043.1:0-171804 GCF_002440555.1 Aerococcus sp. UBA6277 | reverse complement strand
ACTGCAGTAATCATAGGTTTTTTTAGACGGAGGTTAGCCCCATATATGGCAGGTTCTGTAATGCCAACTAAGATTGCAGAAATAAAGGCAGAATAACTGATACTTTTTAAGTCTTTGTTTTTTGTTTTCAACGCTACCCCTAGAACGGCGCCACCTTGGGCAAAGTTTGCAGCTCCAGCAAATGCGAGGAGATTTTGTCTACCTGTTAAAGCAACATCGTTCAGACCAACGGGTAAAAGTGCACGATGGGCTCCGAAGATAACGAAAACACCCCATAAGCCTCCAACCATAGCACCACCTAACGTTGGACTGAAATCAATAATAGCGTTATATGCAGTTTGAATCATATTACCCAGATATATTCCAATAGGTCCTGTAACAGATAACATAATTGGTAGCATAATAATGACAGACAATCCTGGAACTAATATAATTTGAAGAATCTCAGGTGTAACTTTCTTTAAACCCTTTTCTAAAAAGTAGAGTGCTATTACAGTTAAAATGATAGGGATAACAGATTCTACATACGAAAATACACGCACATTATCTCCAGTTCCCCATGCACCTTTAATAAAGGGTAGTCCGAAAATTGAGGTTTGGGTTTGATAATCTAACATCATCTCATTGATTTGTGGATATACAAGAAATCCACCTAATAGCATTGCCGTAAATTTATCAGTTTTTAAAGCTTTTGCAGTTGTGTAAGCCAAAAAGATCGGCATGAAGTAGAAGATAATTTGACTAGCGGCAAATAATAAAATGTAAGTATCAGATGTCGAAATGTCTATAGAAAAATATATTGACAACAGCATATTTGCAGCAGTTAGTAATCCTTTAATTAGCCCTGAAGCGGCAATAGCAGGTACAATTGGGGTGAAAATTTGTGTAATTAGGATGAGCGTTCTATCTAAGACTGATTTTTGAACGTCCTCAGTCTTAAGATCATCGAGTGCCTCTTGAACAGCGTTAAATACTTTCTCAACTTTACTTCCTATGACAACTTGATATTGCCCACTACTATAGACAGTTGAAATCACCCCCTCAACTTGGTTAAGCAAAGCACTATCCGCCTTATCTTTATCTTTTAACTCGAATCTTAAACGAGTGAAACAGTGGGTTAGGTCATTGATGTTTTCTTTACCACCAACACCCTTTATTATATCGCGACCAATTTTATTGTAATCCAAAACGATACTTCCTTCCCGAAGGTTTATCAGAAGTATAGCATATAGAGTTCTTAATTTTACAAAAGCACTTTATATTGGCAATTATTTCATGAATTCAAAAATTCACTCTTCAAACAGTTTCTCTAACATAAACTCAAAATATATTAGTAAGAAGAGATGTGAGATAAGAGAGGATTAGAATAATTTCAGGGACATTTGGTTTTCACGCCTCATTGTAAAGAAATCAATTGCAAGAACATTGGCTGCATTTTCGTTAACCTCAGACAATTCGCTATCATGTTGAATATTATTTATATAATAGGTTAATTCCTTAAAACCTGACGAACCCATTTTTTTAGCTAGTCGAAAGATATTGTTTTAAAATCAAAATCTTTAATGTAAAACCAAACAAAAAACTCGACGTCAGCTGGCGTCGAGTTTTAGCTACCATAAGTTCTATTTGTAATCTACACCTCTTGTGTAGGTGTTTGAGGCATCCCAAAGTAAGTATTCGTTGGCGCCACTTTCAATGACGGCGTTGATTTGTTCTTGTACTTCGTTCGCACCATATTCGGCGTAAGTGCCTTCTGCTAGGTATGAGGCGGTAAAGTCTTGTAACCAAGGTCTTGATACTGGTGCTTCTTCAAGCTCAGCGTTTAAAGCATTTTCTTTTTCCATATATGCTTGTACAACTTCATATGGGTATAAGTCTGGGTAGTCTAAGCCGAAGTAGCCAGGACCCCAGTGAGAAGGGTAGATCATTGATGAAATGACATCGACATTTTCTGCAATCATGTTGTAGTTTTGACCGATACCAGGTGTTGCGACAACATCTGTCACGTATCCAAAGATATCTGCAGAAACATCTACGCCGTATGGCTCAAGCTCTTCGTGGGCATAAGCTAGGAAGTCAGCGATAACCATTTGACGGGCTTCAGTTGAAGCTTTTCCATATTCAGCGTAGTCACCCATATCGTAAGTTAGGGTTTCACCAAAAGTTTCAAATCCTTCTGGGAAGCGGACATAGTCAAATTGGATATCTTTATAACCAGCGCGAGCGGCTGATTTAGCGACTTCTACAAGGTAATCCCAGTTATCTTTGTTGTATGGGTTTAAGAAGGCGTCGCCACCACCGTTAGTCCATACTTCACCAGATGCTGTTTGGAAGGTACGTGATGGATCAGCATTGGCTAGGTTGGTATCTTTAAAGGTTGTGATACGAGCGATTGGATAGATTTGTTTGTCTTCGAAGGTTTGCATGATGCCTTCGCCGTCAATGCTATCTGTTTCGTTGTTGTTGACCGTATCGTCTTCTGACGGTAGGTCCATAGTGATGTTCCCGTAGTCATCTTTAACATCAAGTACAACTGAATTTAGATTTGTTTCATCTAATAGGGCCATATTCTCATCAAACAGAGCTTGGTCAGTGGCACCGGCTGCTGATAGATAAATTCCTTTTACCCCATCTTCAGGATAGGCAATGTCATAACCTGAATCGTATTGGAATTTTGAGGGTAAATTTTTTGGTTGGTTTAATAAAGTGGTTGCTTCTGTAGAAATATTTGGTAGTTGTGCGCTGTCACCTTCACCGCTTGTTGCTGCAACGCTAGCATCTTCACCACTTTCTTCACCAGATTCACTGGTAGCTTCACCATTTTGTTCAGACGAACTTTCATTACTTGCTGTTTGTTCTTGGTTATTTTCATTGGCTAAGCCATACCAGTCTGTTCGAATCCCAAAGATTAAGGCTAAACCTAGCACAATAGCTGTGAGTAAGCTTAAAACGAGCTTCCAATTGAATTTCGGCCCTTCGTTTTTTGGGTCTAAAGTTTTCTTATTATCCGGATTTGGATTAGATTGATTGTCTTTCAAGGTTCTGGCCTCCGTTCTATTTGATTTTATTATGATTGATTTTCTGTTTGAGAAAGTTTGGCTAATGCCGTTAAGTCAGGCAACATTTCAGATAAAGCTGTTTGTGACGTTTCAAAATTGCCGTTAATTTCAGCTAGGCCGTCAGAGAAGGCTGCTGAGTCACTATCTTCAGCCGCCAAACTCGTGTAATAAGCATCTTCTTTTTCCAAAACCGCTTGGTAGTTTTCAATATATGCGCTCATTTGCATGTTGATGCTAGCAGCTAATTGGCGAGACGCATCAAAGTTGGCGAAATCTTCCTCAGCAGTGAAATCAGTTTCGTCAAATTCATTTAAACTTTCAACCTGACCTTGGAAATCTTCAAAAAATGATTTTAATTCATCAAATTCTGCTTGTCTTGTTTGTAAGTTTTCCCGTGTTGCACCCGTACCTGATTCAGCGAAGTTAGCTAGACTTTCGTCAGCTGCCAAATCTGCTTCAAAAGCATCTTGTAAGGCCATTTCCTGCTTCTGGATGGCCTCTAATTGGCCCATCATAGCGTGGGCGTTTTCAGATGACTTCGTCACAACTTGGTCTGGTGTGGCTGAGCAAGCTGCTAATACCCCAATACTCGCTCCAACGATTGCAAGGGTGGGTAGTTTCTTCAATACCATTATCTATCTCCTTATTCTTTTTAACTTTGTTGATCAATGAATGCCATATGCATTTTGGCATAAAGTAACCCAATGATAACCCATAAAGTATAATGCTCCCTTAATGATACGAGACTTAAGCAAATTACTCAAGAAATTAATATAATTTTTAGAAAAAGCTAAGTAAAATGTAGGAATTCTTTTGCCAGAAATTAGGACTTTAGTCCCTATCCAAAGCTTGGTGTTCGGTTATAATAGACTAAAGAACTGGTGCAAGTTTTATGATAAAGAAAGTGGGAAGGAGCGTGCGAGAATGAGTAAGAAGGACAACAACCGACTGTGGCGACTGGGGTTAGCAGCTGCTGCAACAGGCATTGGCTATGTTTATCATGCCATGAGTCAAGAGCGGTCGGTGCGCAGCAAAGTGATACAAGATGGTATGCGGCTTATGCGAGAAGCCAATCGCCTAACCCCTGCTATTAGTAAGAAACAAGCAACTGAAGACCTAGCTAAACGTAGTATTAATCACGAAAACTTATTCTTTATTACCCGAGACCATGCTTCAAAGATTCACCGTGGCCAGAAGGGTGTCATGGTCGAGATGACGGATATTGATACGGAACCAACCTTGGACACTCAAGGTGATTCCCAAGAGACAGGCAATGCCTGGATTATTTATTTCCATGGTGGAAGCGGGATTCATACCTTACAAGAGCGTGAATGGGCCTTCGCCCGAAAAATAGCTAACCGCTTTGAAGATGAGGCGAAGGTGTCAATTCCCTTGTTGCGTTCATTCGCTAATTACGACTTAGCTAGTGAAACAGGACGGTTGACCAATTTGATAGAGGAAATCGCTAAAAAAACAGGGCGTTCTCTTCGAAATGTCTATTTCCTTGCCTCAGACACTGGCGCGATTCCAGCCTTACTGGTTGCGGATCGGATGGACCAAATAGGCAGTCCAGTGAAACGGGTGATTTTACTATCACCATGGTTGAATACAAGCTTTGATGACGTCAATATCAACCCAAACGATGTTCAATTTGATGCCACCAAGGTCAATGCCTTAAAAACTATCTGGCTAGAGAAAAATCCAGCTCTAAATTATGCTAAAATGCCAACTGACTCAATGCCAGCAGTCGATTTTATTAACGGAACCCATGACAGCCACGCCTGCGACGGCCGTTGGTTACACCGCCGATTACGTGCCCATAATCATACTAGTAACTACTACCAGTTTGATTACATGCACCATGAATTTTACCTGAATAACCTACCAGAAAGTCAGGAAGTTATCGACATCATCTACCAACAAATTATAAACCCCTAACCAGCATACGCATTGGTCAGGGCGGCGTTAGCTGTTATAATATAAAAGAAGGAGTGATTCAATGTTTTTCCCCATGATGTTTGACTGGACTTATATCTTAATTATTATTGGTGCTGTAATCGCGTCAATCGCAAGTGCCAACGTAAATCGAACATTTACTAAATATAGTAAATATGCCACTGCAAAGGGGATGACCGGTACCCAAGTTGCCGAATACATCTTACAATATTCAGGCATTACCAACGTTCGAGTTGAGCGTATTTCTGGGAACTTAACCGACCACTATGATCCAAGCAATAAAGTATTGCGTTTATCTGACGCCACAGCCGATTCAAAATCGATTGCTGCTATCGGTGTTGCGGCCCATGAGTGTGGCCATGCTGTTCAAGATGCCCAAGGTTATTTCATGATGACCCTACGTCAAAAAATTGTACCTGTTGTGAGTATCGGTTCAAAACTGTCTTGGCCAATCTTAATCCTTGGTGCCATGGCTGGGTTTAACGAGACCTTTATCAATATTGGGATTATTTTGTTCTCCCTAACCTTACTTTTCCAATTGGTGACTTTACCAGTCGAATTTGACGCCTCTAAACGTGCGTTACAAATTATGGAAGACGGGAATGTCTTAACTGCAACGGAATTACCATATGCCCGTAAAACCCTAAACGCTGCGGCCATGACTTACGTTGCTTCAGCAATTGCAGGTGCCTTGTCACTACTACGTGTCTTGATATTGTTTGGCGGTCGTTCTCGCGACTAAGATGTAACCATTATTACAGGCAAAAAGACGGCCTTGAGTACAGCGGTATTCAAGGCTATTCTTTTGTTTGAAATAGGTCCTAAGGTGGATGGCGAAACTTTAGAATTTGATAAAATACTTATATAAGGTTAGCTGGTCTGAAAGGCAATTATTGGTGTCTACCAGTTCATCGATCAGATAAGTATTATATGCACATAATCAATTGATAATTTTTAATGAGGAGGTGACTGTGATTGAGAAGAAATCTGAAAGCGAAAGCTAAAGAGACATTAAAGCAAAATACAGGGTGGTTTGTCTTATTTACCATTATTTATTGGGCAATCGTTTGGATTATTGGAACCGTACCAACAGCGGTGTCCTTTGTCCTTTTCCCCATCAGCATCCTGATTATTATCATCGAGATCGTTTTTATTGCCGGAGCTGAAATGGCTTATCTACGGTCATTAATGGTGAAGAACAACCAACGACCGATACGAATCCACCGTGACATCATTGGACCCATTATGCGTGATTCAATCAAATTTGCTTGGGCAGGATTCCTACGAGGCTTTTACCTACTTATGTGGTCATTGTTGTTATTTTTTCCAGCGGTTTACAAAAGTATAGGATATGCATTGACCGATTATTTAATCGTCGACTTCCCAATCCTAACAGCCTCTGAGGCCATCACAGAATCTCGCCGGATGATGCGCGGCCGGAAATGGCGATTTATCTGGATAAACCTACGCTTCATCGGATGGTACCTATTGATTCCATTCACGCTAGGATTAGCCTACTTCTACGTCAAACCCTACCATAGCCTAGCCTTAATCAACTTCTATGAAGAAGCATTAGATGAAACTGGCTACCCAGAAAAAGTATCCCGACTTAGTAAAGCTAGAAAACACCGGACCAAAGAAGTTCTTGTAGAAGAAGACGAGTGCACGCCGAGATCAAACCACAATGCTAAAAAACAAGGCAACACATACCGCGGATTTACAAGAAAAGAAAAACCGTCCATATACAAAACCAACCACAGTTTTGTGGATGACAAGTATACAGACGATAAAAACTGGAACGACTTTTAAAAAGAGGGTGCGAGCTTTGGCGTTTAGGTAGCACTGGAAGACTAGTAACGTGACACACACCGGGTGGTGCAAACTAGTCTGAAGTGGAGACCTGACTGCCAAAGTGAACCCGACTAGGGTGCGACACAAACTGTTAAGGAATGAATAACCTTAATTTAACACATGATCTGGATTCCTTTCTAGGTCATGTGTTTTTTTTATTCGTATACAATAAAAAACACGACCTAGCTTTCGCCAAGTCGTGTCCATTTTAACTAAATTAGTATTGTTCTAAGTATGTATTCAATTCCCAGTCAGTTACTTGGTGTAAGTATTCTTGGCATTCAATACGTTTGCTTGAGATGAAGTTTGCAGTAATGTGTGCACCTAAAGCATGTTGTACAACGTTGTCGATTTCTAATTCGTCTAAAGCGCGAGATAGAGAGCTAGGTAATTTATCAATGCCACCGTTAACTAATTCATCAGCAGTCATTTTGTATACGTTACGAGAAATTGGTGCAGGTGCAACTGTTTCGTCTTCGATACCTTTAAGACCAGCACCTAAGATAGCTGCAAGTGCTAAGTAAGGGTTAGCAGCTGGGTCAACTGAACGTAATTCAACACGAGTTGATTTCCCGCGAGCTGCTGGGATACGGATTAGTGGTGAACGGTTACGTGCAGACCAAGCAATGTTTACGGGTGCTTCATAGCCTGAAACTAAACGCTTGTATGAGTTTACAATTGGGTTAGCAACTGCAGTGATTGCTTTAGCATGTTCTAAGACACCAGCGATAAATTGCATAGCTGTTTCAGATAATTGAGTTTCAGAATCTGCATCAAAGAAGACGTTTTCGCTTCCTTTGAATAAAGACATGTTACAGTGCATACCAGAACCATTGATACCGTAAATAGGTTTTGGCATGAAAGTAGCATGCAAGTTGTATTTACGCGCAACAGTTTTAACGATTAACTTGAATAATTGAATCTTATCGCAAGCATCTACAACATCAGTGTATTTAAAGTCGATTTCGTGTTGGCCAATCGCAACCTCATGGTGAGAAGCTTCTATCTCAAAACCAAGATCTTCAAGTACCAATACGATTTCACGTCGACAGTTTTCACCTAAATCAACAGGCGCAACGTCAAAGTAACCGCCAACATCATTTACGCGAGTCGTTGGGTTGCCGTCTTCTGCAAGTTTGAACAAGAAGAATTCTGGCTCAGGACCTAAGTTGAAAGCAGAAAAACCTAAATCATCTAATTTTTCTACCATACGTTTTAAGTTACCACGAGGATCACCTGCAAATGGCTCACCATCAGTTGTATAAATATCACAAATCAAGATGGCAACTTTTCTGTCATCAGAACCCCAAGGGAAAACAGTCCAAGTATTCAAGTCTGGGTGTAGCTTCATATCAGCTTCTTCGATACGGACAAATCCATCAATAGAAGAACCATCGAAGGCCATTTCGTTATCTAAAGCTTTGTCTAGCTGTGAAACAGGGATTTCAACATTTTTCAAAATTCCGTTAACATCTGAAAATGCTAAACGAATAAAATGTACATTTTTCTCTTTTACGTCTTCAAAAATTGCTTCTCTAGTCCATGTTCGCATAAAAATTGCTCCTTTTTTGTCGTCCTAAATTTAACTACTTTTTTATTATGAATGTATTTTTAATAGAATGCAAGGGCAAATTGACGTTTTGTGTCATAAAATATCACATGAAAACCGGGTTTAACAAAATGTTAACAATTTCCACATAAAATTCTCATTATTTGTTATAATCAAATTCAAAAGAAAACGAAGATAAGAGGAGTTAGGACATGGTCATATTGGGGGCAATTGTGAACGCAATTAGTGTAATATTTGGGGCAGGTGTAGGGACGACATTCGGTCACCTCTTAAAAAATAACACACGAAAAGGCATAATGACAGCTGTCGCGTTGGTCGTTATATTTATTGGTATCCAAGGTGCCCTTGAAACAGACAATCTAATCGTCATGGTGCTGTCCTTAGTGATTGGGACCTTAATCGGTGAAACAGTTGACTTCGACGGGAAATTTAATCATTTTGCCTTAAAACTCCAAGAAAGAGTAGCTGACGAAGGTGAATCTACCTTTCAAGAGGCCTTTGTATCGGCCACTTTATTCGTTGTAGTCGGCGCAATGGCCATCATTGGGTCCCTGCAGTCTGGTTTATTTCTAGACCACAACACCATGTACGCCAAATCTATCTTAGACTTTGTGTTCGTCTTTGTCTTGTCTTCAACACTTGGGATTGGGTCAGCCTTTGCCGCTATCCCATTATTTATTTATGAAGCAGCCTTATCGCTACTATCCGCATCCATCGCGCCCTTATTAGGAGACGTCGTAACCTCAGAAATCGGTGCAGTAGGGTCCCTCATTATTATGGGCTTAGGATTCAATCTCTTACAAATTACTGACATTAAGGTCATGAACATCGCACCATCCATGTTTGTACCAATCGTTTTAATTCCACTATTCAACTTGTTTTAACACTATTCTATAATAGAAGAAATTATTCAAACATCACTCAAAAAATGATTAAAAGGGAGAAAATATCATGGAAATGTATACTTATATCGAAGCATTAGCCTCAAGCCAATCAGCACCAGGGGGCGGGTCAGCAGCAGCATACGCCGGCACAATGGGCGCTGCCTTAGGTAACATGGTCCTAAATATTACTATTGAAAAGCAAAAAGGGGCGGATATTAATTTGTTGGCGGGTCTAGTCAATCAAATGACTAGCCATCAAGAAGCACTGTTCGCTTTGGTGCAAGGGGATGAAGAAGCATCAAACCAACTATTCGGTGCATTCAAATTGCCAAAAGCTACTGACCAAGAAAAGGCTGAACGCGTACAAGCGATTCAAGCGGGCTTAAAAATTGCCACAGAAGTGCCATTGGAAATCATGGACCACGCAACAGAAGCCTTAGAAATCATGACTCAAGTCGCAAGCCTAGGACGCAAGTCAGTCATGGCCGATGTTACCGTTGGGACAACTATGCTGAAAACGGCTATCCAAGCAGCTAACGAAAATGTTGAAGAAAACGTCTTATTATTAAAGGACGAAAACCTACAAGCAACATTGGGTGCCAAAGGAAAAGACTTGATTCAAAGAAGTGAAGCCGCAATTCAAACAATCACAGAAACCGTAGCTAACCGCTAAAAGTTCTATAATTTACAAACACCTCTTTCACAGGAAATACAAATCCAATAATGGAAAGAGGCGAGTATTATGAATAGAAATAATTGCAAATCATTAAGATCCATACATCAATACGGTAGGATTGAAACAAGTACAAGGTACTTATACTAAAAAACGGTATTTAGCCGTCAATAAATCTAACAAATAGATCCATATAAAGGTGATATGGGTCTATTTTATTTGGGAAAATGGAGATTACCTTCCAAGAAAAGGTTAAAAATTAACAAACACTTGAAGAATTTTAATCAAATCTTTATAATTTAAAAAGAACAGTGAAAAGCTAGGCAAGAATTACAATAAGAAAAGAGATGAAATAAGTGGAAGAAAAACAACAAGAAACACGGTTGCTCCGTATTCTTAACGGAATTGAGCGTGTAGGGAACAAAATGCCTTCACCAATTATGATTTTCATTTACCTGAGTATTCTAGTCATTCTAGCGTCATGGGTAATGAGTATGTTAGGGGTCTCGGTTGTCAATCCTATAGATAATTCAGAGGTTGCAGTAAATAACTTGTTAACTGGTGAATACTTTGCCCGCATGATATCAGAAGCAGGGGCCAACTTTGCTGGATTCCCAGCCTTGTCAGCCGTATTAGTTATTATGCTTGGTGTTGGTATGGCTGAGAAATCAGGTTACTTTGAAGCCGTTTTAACTAACGTAGTGGAAAAAGCGCCCAAGCGATATATCTTACTGATCATCATTTTTGCAGGGGTAATTGCCAACATCGCTGGGGACGCTGGTCCAATCGTATTGCCACCGTTAGTAGCCTTAACTTTCTTGAAAATTGGTTTAAACCCAATGGCCGGTGCAGTGCTAGGTTATGTATCATCACTTGCGGCCTTTGCGGCCAACGTGATGTTGGGGATGTCTGATGCCTTAGTATTCCCCTTTACAGAATCAGCAGCACAGACTATTTTGCCAGACATTGAACTAAACGTTGCGATGAACTACTATTTCATCTTTGTTTCAACATTTGTATTAGTACCAGTTATTTACTTGGTACTGACTAAAATTTCATTACCACAAATGGGTGAGTACCAACCTGAATTTGCCGACGAGAAATTACCAGCAGTTCACAAAGGTGGCTCATTATCAGACCAAGAAATCAAAGCAGTCAAATATGCAAACTGGTCATTACTAGCGACAATCGCTATTGTTGCAGTTTTAGCCTTAATACCAAATTCATTCTTAGCAAACGCTGAAACAGGCTCATTAATTTCTGATTCGCCATTTATGGACGGGATCACTGTCTTGATGACAATTATGTTCTTTGTCCCAGGTTTCGTGTACGGTAAGATGACCGGTCAAGTCAAAGACTCACACGACTTATCTCGGATGTTATCTACATCAATGGCTGATATGGGAAGCTTCATCGTAATCATCTTCTTCTCAAGTCAAATGATGGCATACTTCTCATGGTCTAACATGGGGACAGTCATTGCGATTTCAGGAGCAGGGTTACTAGAAAGCACCAATGGTATCGCCTTAATCATCGGATTCATTTTATTATCAATGTTCGTTGACTTCTTCATTGGTTCAGCTTCGGCAAAATGGGCAATCCTGGCACCAATCTTTGTCCCAATGTTCATGCTGTTAGGTTACCACCCATCATTCACGCAAATGCTTTACCGTATTGGTGATGGGATTATTAACCCGTTAACACCAATGCAAGCTTACATTCCGGTGGTTCTAGCCGTATTATATAAATACGACAAACGTTCTGGTTTAGGAACTTTAATGTCTAACGTATTACCTTACTCAGTAGCTATCGGTCTTGTGTGGATTATTATGGCAGTCATCTGGTACCTAATAGGCATCCCAGTTGGGCCGAATTCACCAGTTTTATTATAAAAATCGTTCAATATAAATTTTGCAAGCAGTCTACTTGGTTAGGCTGCTTTTCTTATGTAGAATAGACTTGTGATAAAATGACAAGAAGTGCATGATAAAGTATAAATGAGAAAGTAGGCGAATCAATGGCAAGCGTGATCTTTGGTGGTCATCCAGAAATGGAAACATCAGCGTCCCACCAATTTCTGTATGAAGCAAGACCAAATACCATTCCCTTTATCCAAATTGAACGACCATTGACAGATGCAAACGTGACAGCGTATCAAGAAGCTATCCTAGCATCAGACAGATGGTTGCTTCAATTTCCATTATTCTGGTATCAAGCACCCGGTTTAGTATCGGACTTTATTCAAGAAGTCTTTAACAAGGAATTTCTAGATACCTATAGTACAAATTTGAAAGGTAAAGAATTTGGCGTAATCATCTCAGTGGGTGTGCCTTTAAGACAGTATCAAGCAGGTGGCCGGGAACAAGTAACCATTTCAGAGTTACTTCGACCTTACCAATCCTTTGCACGAGCGATTGGCTTGAATTACTTACCACCATTTGTCCTTGCCCAACACTCCTACCAACCAGAACATATCCAGCAAGACAACTTAGTCCGTTTTAGACAATACCTAGAACTGCCAACCCAGGCAAAATTTGCTGAGCGAAACGCTTGGTTGATCGCCCAATTAAAAGACATTGCAGGCGATTTTGACCAACCATTACAAGCGCAACTAAATCTGGTTGCTGAAGAATGGGCAGATGAAATGGACAATCTAGGCGACATTGAAGCGCAACTACCTAAAACAAGTTGGCGTTAAGGGGGCACATCATATGACCGCATTAAACAAGGAGACTAGAACCGGAATGGAAAATGACTTGAAATGGACAGAGGCGATCATTGACCAAGCCATCGAAACGGCAACAGACTATGCAACAATCGCCATACTAAAAAAAGTGAAAGCTGAAATCGCAGAAACCGACAAACGCTTATTACAAGCCCAAGGCAAATTAGACGGCTTAGCATGGAACCACGAAGAATGGTAGTTGGATAGGAGAAATAGCGTATCAGTATCATTCATAGTCGGATTTTTTTCTGTAAAATTTGAGAAACATCCTATTTTAAGTAGTTTACTGAGCGTGTATAGGTTAATGATAGATATGAGAAAGCCATGGCTTATGCTTTAGACATATGGAAAAGCAGAGTAAAGATCGTATTCCTGATCTACTGGAAAAAGACAGCAAAACTGCTTGACTTATCCAATGACTTTGATAAAATTCAGTGAGAAGCGAAAGTTTCACACGCAAATAATCTTGTGCAAGGAATGCACTATGGCATCAAGTCAATTGATGGAGTAGCGATGAATCTGGACATTAGCGAACTAGTGGTGGGTGAAAACTAGTCAAGGATTGATAGTGAATTACACATAGCAAAATAAATTCCGCCGGCTTGTGCCCGATAACGCACAAAGAGAGGTTATAAACTAGAAGTTTATAGCAATTTGGGTGGTAACACGGTAATTGATCGTCCCTGTCTAGGCTTTTCCAATTGGAAGAGCTTAGGGCAGGGGCTTTTTTTTATATAAAAGGGAAAAGGAGCGAAAAATATGAACATTATTGAAGAATTAGAATGGCGTGGCGCCATCAACCAGCAAACAGACGAAGACGGTCTAAAAGCCTACATCAAAGACAACAAAATCAGCCTATACTGCGGTGTTGACCCAACTGGTGACTCACTACATATCGGTCACTTAATTCCATTTATGGTCCTTAAACGATTCCAATTAGCAGGACACCGTCCAGTTATCTTAATCGGTGGGGCAACTGGTTCAATCGGTGACCCATCAGGTAAATCGGAAGAACGTAACCTACAAACTATGGAACAAGTAGAAGATAACGCCCGCAAATTAGCTGGCCAAATGGAAAACTTATTCCTAAAAGAAAAGGATGCCGACTTCCGTATGGTCAACAACTACGACTGGACCAAAAACCTGACTTTACTTGATTTCTTACGTAATATTGGGAAACGTTTCAATGTGAATACCATGATAAAAAAAGACATCGTTGCTTCACGTTTAGAAACAGGGATTTCATTTACAGAATTCTCATACCAAATCCTTCAATCAATGGACTTCTTACACCTTTTTGAAAACGAGGACGTTCGTCTACAAATCGGTGGGGCAGATCAATGGGGGAACATCACATCAGGTTTAGAATTAATCCGTAAAGAAGCTGGAGCAGACGCAGAGGCCTTTGGATTAACTATTCCATTAATGTTGAAATCGGATGGCACTAAATTCGGTAAAACAGCCGGTGGTGCGATTTGGCTAGACCCAGAAAAGACGTCTCCATACGAATTCTACCAATTCTGGTTAAACCAAAACGATGCTGACGTCGTGAAATACTTGAAATACTTTACCTTCTTAAGCAAAGAAGAAATCGATGCCCTAGAAGAAAAAGTAGCCACTCAACCAGAAAAACGTGAAGCACAACGTCGTTTAGCAGAAGAAATGACTACTTTTGTTCACGGTCAAACAGGCTTACAAGATGCCCAAACCATCACAGAAGCCTTATTCTCAGGCAATATCCAAGACCTATCAGCCAAACAAATTGAACAAGGTTTCGGTAACATGCCAGGATCAACAATGCCTAAAGAAGGCAACAATTTAGCGGTTTGGTTAGTAGACGCAGGCATCGAAGGATCACGGCGTCAATCACGTGAAGACATCAACAATGGTGCCATCTACATCAACGGTCAACGCCTACAAGACGTCGACTACGAAATCTCAGCAGCAGACGCCATCGAAGGCAAATACATCGTCGTTCGTCGCGGTAAGAAAAAATACTTCTTAGTTACTATCGAAGGCGCGTAAAAATTAATATGGAAAAGATGAAAGACTTGAACCCCGGTTCAGGTCTTTTTTTGACGCATTTTGCCCATAATCCGTATACGTGAAAACACCCAAAAAATGCTTGGTAAAACTTGTGTAAAGCCTATAGCAACAAGGATTTTAACCTGATATGATAGCCCTGTTATAACCAATAAAGGAGTGATTAATATGTTTAGAAAAAGAAGTCTCTTGTACTTGCTGGCCGCCTTATTCACAGTGGTTGCACTGGCCTTTCCCGAACAAGCCATTGATGCCAAGGGGAAGGGCACAATAGCGTCACTACAAGCTAGTGATCAAAATGCATACCTACCATTCAAGTCCGCAACCACTAAACGGCAAGCCATCCTGACCACAGCCAATGACATGATTGGCATTCCTTATATTTGGGGTGGCAATGATTTATCTGGTTTTGATTGTTCTGGTTTTATTGAATATATTTTCAAGACAAACGGCCTATATATGCCACGTACAACCAATCAACAGCAATATTTTGGCCAGCCTGTAGACTTAAAAAATGTTCAACCTGGCGACCTATATTTTTTTGAAGAAGGCGACCAGGTTTACCACGTCGCCTTGGCCCTTGAGGATGGTTATTATTTACACTCTCCAAGTCCAGGAAAGGCTGTTTCATACGGCCATGTTGGCCGATTTGCCCCACAGTTCGCTAACCGAGTGATTAATGATCTGTAAATAATTAGTCTAGTAAGTAGATAAGTAGGTAGACTAGTGAATCAGCTTAGGGCAGATTTGCCATTTTTCAAATTGAATCATTAGCATATTATCAATTATTCGTTACACGAGTGATCGTAAATGTCGTCGAACCCCATTAAAATACTGGTAAATTATGATATACTATTACGGAAAGAGAATAGACAAATATTAGGGGGCACTCATTCGTGGCTGAAAATAAAGAAACATTTTATATTACAACACCGATCTATTACCCAAGTGGTAAATTACATATTGGAAATACCTATACAACAGTAGCATCTGACACACTTGCGCGTTACAAACGTGCAAACGGTTTTGATGTGATGTTTTTAACTGGTGCCGACGAGCACGGACAAAAAATCCAACAAAAAGCTGAAGAACAAGGCATTTCACCGCAAGAATACGTTGATGGTATGGCGGCTGGCATGCAAGAACTTTGGAAGACAATGAAGATTTCAAACGATATTTTCATGCGTACTTCAAGCCAACAACATATTGAAGCCATTCAATACATCTTCGAACGCTTATTAGAACAAGGCGATATTTACCTAGGTGAATATGAAGGTTGGTACTCAGTTTCTGATGAGGAGTTCTTCACTGAAACCCAATTAGAAGAAGTTTACAAAGATGAAAACGGCAAAGTAATCGGTGGTAAAGCGCCATCTGGTCACGACGTAGAATTAGTGAAAGAAGAATCTTACTTCTTCAAGATGAGTAAATACGCTGATCGTTTACTACAATACTACGAAGAGAACCCGACATTCATCCAACCTGAAACCCGTAAAAATGAAATGATCAACAACTTCATTAAACCAGGTTTAGAAGACTTGGCGGTTTCACGTACATCATTCAACTGGGGAGTGCCGGTTAAATCTAACCCTAAACATGTTGTCTACGTTTGGATTGACGCTTTAGCCAACTATATTACAGCTTTAGGCTACCCAAATGCGGATGCCGAAAACTTTGACAAATACTGGCCAGCAAATATCCATTTTGTAGGGAAAGAAATCGTTCGTTTCCATACGATTTATTGGCCAATTATGTTGATGGCATTAGACTTACCACTACCAAAACAAATCTTTGGCCACGGTTGGTTATTGATGCAGGATGGTAAAATGTCTAAATCTAAAGGGAACGTTGTTTACCCAGAAATGCTAGTTGAACGTTACGGTCTAGATGCCTTACGTTACTACTTGATGCGCGAAGTGAAATTTGGTCATGACGGTATCTTTACCCCTGACAACTTCATCAACCGTATTAACTATGACTTGGCCAATGACTTAGGAAACTTATTGAATCGTACTGTTTCAATGGTTAACAAGTACTTGGGTGGTCAAGTGGGTGCTTACCCAGGTCAAATTACTGACTTTGATGCACCATTAGAAGATTTAATCACATCTGAAGTAGCTACATACCGTCAATCAATGGATGACCTACAATTCAGTGTAGCCTTAGACCACGTTTGGGAAATCATCTCTCGTACCAACAAATATATTGATGAAACAGCGCCTTGGATCTTGGCCAAAGATGAAGCAGAAGCAAGTAAACTACAATCAGTGATGTACCACTTGGTAGACTCATTACGTGTGATTGCCATCCTAATCCAACCAGTTATGGTTGAAACACCAGCTAACATCTTTGAACAATTAGGTTTAGATTTCGACGCTGACGCAGGCTTTGAAAATGCCAAAGTTGGTTTATACCCAGAAACAGCGAAAGTAGTTGAAAAAGGGCAACCAATCTTCCCACGTCTAGACCACGATGAAGAAGTTGCTTATATCCAAGCGCAAATGGCTGCCAATAAACCAGCTGGCGACGAGGAAGAAGATGAAAGCTTCAACCCTGAAGAAACTGAATTGGTATCCGTTAAAGATAGCCAAATCAAATATGATGTATTCGATAAGGTTGAAATCAAGGTTGCTGAAGTGATTGATGCTGACTTCGTTGAAGGGGCAGACAAATTATTGAAATTCAGATTGGATGCAGGAGACAAGGGTCACCGTCAAATCCTATCTGGTATTCGTGAATTCTATCCAGATCCAAGTGTTTTAATCGGGAAAAAAGTTTGCATCATCGCTAACTTAAAACCGCGTAAGATGAAGGGTGAAGTTTCTCAAGGAATGATTCTTTCTGCAGAACACGAGAGTAAACTACAAGTTGTATTTGCACCTGAAGACGCTGCAAATGGTAGTGAAATAGCTTAATGATAACGTGATGAAGGGGCTGGTTGTCACAGCCCCTTTTTCTAAGTTAAGAAAGGAAAAATATGTTATTTGATACGCACACACATTTAAATGTAGATGATTTTGATGACGACCGCGATGAAACCATCACTCGGGCTAGACATGCTGGGGTAAAGGGATTTGCCCTAGTAGGTTTTAACTACAATACCATTAACCGAGCCCAAGAAATGGTCAAGGAAAATGGGGACATGGTAGGGATTTACGGCTGGCATCCAACTGAAGCGGTGGATTACAATGCTGATGCTGAAAAATACCTATTATCTACTTTAGAAGATGAACGGGTAGTGGCGGTTGGGGAAACAGGCTTGGATTATTACTGGGATACTAGTCCCCGTGACGTACAAGAAAAAGCTTTCCGACGTCAACTAGCGATTGCCCGCGAATTACAGTTGCCTATTGTCATCCATAACCGGGAGGCGACGGCTGATTGCTACCGCATTTTAAAAGAAGAAAAGGTGGGCGACTTCGGTGGCATTATGCATTCCTTTGGTGAAACGCCTGAATGGGCCGAGAAATTCCTAGATTTAGGCATGCACGTCTCTTTTTCCGGGGTATCGACTTTTAAAAAGACAGTCGAAGTGCGGGAAGCTGCTAAATTGGTGCCTGATGATAAGATTTTGATTGAGACGGATTCGCCGTATTTAGCGCCGGTACCAAAACGAGGCAAACGTAATGAATCAGCCTTTGTAGCCTATGTGGCAGAGACTTTGGCGGCAACTCGTGAAAGTTCAATTGCAGACTTTGAAGCGCAAACCTTCCAAAATGCTTTGGATGTATTCGCACTGGATTTTGATGGCCAACAATTGGTTAAGAGAAAGTAGATGCGTGATATGACGGCTGAAGACAGACAGGTAGAGATGGCGAAAGTTGAAAAAACCTCTTCCGAACAGAAGAAACAGATTAAACAGGTGATTGTGGTTGAGGGCAAGTCAGATACCCAACGGTTAAACCGGCTCTACCAAGTCACAACTATTGAAACTAACGGGTCAGCGGTTGATGAACGGACCTTGCTTGAAATCAAGAAAGCTCATGAACTCCATGGGGTGATTGTCTTTACAGATCCAGATATCTCAGGCACTAAGATTCGTCAAGCTGTTGTGGACGCTGTACCTGGTGTTCAACATGCCTTTATTGAACGAGATGAGGCGAAGCCAAGTCATAAGGGGAGTTTAGGGGTTGAGCATGCCTCTGATACAGCGATTGAAAAGGCGCTGGCCAATGTTTACCAGCTGGCTGATCCAGAAGGAAACGCGGTTGAACCTATCGCACAAAAAGACTTGATTGCCTTAAGGTTGATTGGGGCACCGGATGCCAAAGACAGAAGAGAATACTTATCTAGCCAGCTACACTTGGGTTATGTCAACGGCAAACAGCTTGCGAAACGGTTAGCCCTTTTCCGGATATCGTTAGACCAAGTGGCAGCAGTGCTTGAAAATTACCAAAAGAAATAGGTGAAAATTATGAATGAACCATTTAAATATATCGCAACGCCTTCAAGAACGGGTGCCATCTTAAAGAAATTCAATTTAGATGCGAAAAAGTCTTTGGGGCAAAACTTCCTGACTGAACCGCAAATCCTACAACATATGGTGGACGTAGCAGGGGTGGACAAGGATACCAACGCCATTGAAATCGGACCGGGGATTGGTGCTTTAACGGAGTTCTTAGCCATCAACGCCAAGGAAGTATTGGCTTTTGAAATTGACCAACGCTTGTTACCAGTTTTAGCCGATACCCTAAGTGATTATGACAACGTAACAATCAAGCACCAAGATATCTTGGAAGCGGACTTGAATGCGACAATGGCGGCTTTCCCACCTGCTGAGCGGACGGTTGTAGTGGCTAACTTGCCGTATTATATTACAACGCCAATCATCTTCAATTTACTTGAAGCTAGCTTCCACTTCGACCAATTCATCTTGATGATGCAAAAAGAGGTGGCAGAACGATTGACAGCAGCTCCAGGAACGAAGGCTTACGGGTCATTATCAGTAGCTATTCAATACTACTGTGACGCGGAAATCGCCTTTACCGTACCGCGGACTGTTTTTAACCCGCAACCTAACGTAGACTCGGCTATCTTGGCTTTAAAAAAGCTGGAGAAACCAAGAATCACTGTTGAAAATGAAGCATTTTTCTTCCAATTAGTACGGTCTAGTTTCAAACAACGACGTAAGACCATTTGGAATAACTTACGGGCTGCCTTTGGAAAAGAGGAAGCCGTTGTTGAAAAAATGTTAAAAGCCCTTGAGATTGCAGGTATTGACCAAAAACAACGGGCAGAAACGTTAACGATTGCAGATTTTGGACACTTGGCAGACGCCCTGTATAAAGAAGACTTAATCTTCCAAGATTAAGATTATCTGGCTAAAATTCTCACCTATTTCTACCATTATAATTGTTGACAATAAAAGACAAAAATGGTATTTAAATATCTTGCATTTTATGGTATACTGTGTGGTAAAGAGGTGAGGGCATGCCAAATAATATTGCAACTATTAAAGCGGAACTTGAAGGAAAAATCGGTGAACGCGTCCATCTAACACAACAGATTGGTCGTAAACGCGTGATGAAACGCCAAGGGGTGCTAAGTGACACTTTCCCTGCTGTTTTCGTGGTTGAACTAGACCAAGAAGAAAACAAATTTGAACGCATCTGCTATAGCTATTCCGATGTGTTAACTGAATCAGTCGAAATCGAATTCGAATAAGCGATTGAAATGATATATATATATTATATACGACATTGAAAACCGTCAGTATCTAGCTTCATCTGTGAAGTGCTTGATATTGTGGTTTTTTTCTTTTTAATCCGTGATATTTTTGGTAAACTTATTAGTAATTATACGGAAAAAATATTGGACGGGAGGTTTGCTTATGATCGAGGGAGAAGTAGCACCGGCAAAGATCAACCTTGCTCAAGATATATTATTTCGTCGTTCAGACAATTACCATGAAGTAGCCATGGTGATGGCGTCAATCGATTTGTCAGATTACCTAACTTTTGAGCTCATCCCAGAAGACAAGATTATCGTAGAGACGAGTCGTGCCTTTTTGCCAGAAGATAACCGTAACCATGCCTATCAAGCGGCCCAGCTCATGAAAAAAGTGGGCAATATCAAGACGGGTGTTCATATTTCGATTGAAAAGCGGATTCCTGTCGCAGCAGGTTTGGGGGGAGGGTCAACGGACGCAGCAGCAGTATTTCGTAAACTCAACACCCTATGGGATATCAACTTGCCCTTGAAAGAATTGCAGGCGTTGGCTAATCAGGTTGGGTCTGATGTGGCTTATTCGATTGCGGGCGGCACGGCTTTAGTTGAAGGGCGAGGGGAAAAAATCCGCCAAATTCAACCAGCTCCTAAATGTTGGATTATTTTAGCTAAGCCAGCTATCTCGGTTTCAACACGAAAAATTTTCAACCAACTAGATGTTGAACGATTAAACTATGAACCCAATGCGCCAAAAGTACTGGCAGCCCTAGAGTCAGGGTCTTATGAAGACCTGATGGCAGCAATTGGCAATTCCTTGGAACCGGTGACTTTTAGCCAACACCCGAAATTGGCCAAGTTGAAACAACAGATGCTCGATTTTGGTGCAGACGGGGTTACGATGTCTGGTTCAGGTCCAACAATTATTGGCTTTACCCAGGTTTATAGCCGTGGTCAACGGATTTATAACGCCTTAAAAGGTTTTTGCCAAGAAGTTTATATGGTACGTGTGATGCCTGAAATAAATGAAGCATTCAAAGATAGATAAATTTTAGGGGAAGGGTCGAGCTAAAACTCGACCTTTTTTACTTGCTAGCTTTTTGTAAGTATGCTATATTAGTTTTTGTCAAATCGTATCGGTTACGATTTAATGAAGAAGTATTCATATATATAGTAATTTTTAGAAGGAGAACAGTGTGAATAAATTTAAACGATTTTTTGGACTGCTAGCTTTATCAGCCATCGCCTTTTTGGCAGCATGTGGCAATGAGGCGTCGACATCGAGTGATAATAACAGCTTACAGATTGTAACAACTTTTTATCCTATGCAGGCTTTAACCAATGCGGTGGTTGGGGATAGTGCTAAGGTAACGGTTATGATGGAGAATGCGGATGCCCATGAATATGAGCCGAGTGCGCAAGATATCGTGACTTTAAATGAAGCAGATGTTTTTGTGTATAACAGCGAAGACATGGAAACATTCGTACCAACTTTATTAGAATCGATTGATAACCCAGACTTAGTCATTATTGAAGCTGCTTCAGAAGTAGAATTGATCGACGGCGACGTGGAAACAGTCGGAGAAACGACTGAAGAACATGTAGATGAGGAAACTGATGCTGAAACTCAAGAAGACCATGACCATGAGGGCCACAGCCACGAAACGGACCCACATACCTGGTTAGATCCTGTCAATGCGGTCACTGAAGCACAGACAATTGCCAATGCATTGACGGAAGCAGATCCTGATAACGCTGAAACTTACCAAGAAAACGCGGGACAATTTGCTAGCGATATGATGGCTGTCCACGATGAATATGCAAGTATTTTTGAAGCTGCAGAAACAAAAACCTTCTTAACGCAACATGCGGCCTTTGGTTATTTAGCCAATCGATATGGTTTACATCAAGTAGCAGTTACAGGGGTAACTGAGTCAGCTGAACCATCGCCTAAACGCATTGCGGAAATCGTTTCATATATGGAAGAGAACAATATATCTGTTATCTATGGGCAGAAGGGCGGAGCTACTGAAATTGCCACAACAATTGCCTCAGAAGTGGGCGGTACAGTAGGTGAATTGCAGTCAATGGAGAGTGTTGATACCAATCAATATCCAGCTGACGGTGACGGCTTTATCGCTATTGTGAAGGCCAACTTAGAAAGTTTAGCTGAAGGCATTCAATAGACAGTTTAACCACAAAGAAATGGAGGGATACCATGCACTACATAGAGGTGAAAGATTTAGGCTTTTCATGGGATAACGAACCCGTATTAAACGACATTTCCTTTACCGTAGACCAGGGTGAATTTGTCATCCTCACCGGGGAAAATGGCGCCGCCAAATCAACTTTATTACGCAATATACTTGGCCTTTTATCACCTGATCAAGGGTCCGCTACAATTTCTAAAACCAATGACTCGGGTCAAAAATTACAAATCGGCTATGTGCCGCAAACTTTGAACAGCTTTAATGCTGGTTTTCCAAGTACAGTCTATGAATTTGTGGCTTCTGGTCGTTTCCAACAAGATCGTTGGTTTAAAAAACTAGATGACAATGACAAATTACATATCGAAAGAGCCTTAAAATCAGTCGGTATGGAAGAACAACGCAATAAAAAAATTGGGGACCTTTCTGGTGGACAGAAACAACGTGTAGGTTTAGCGCGCGTCTTCGCGACTGATCCAGATTTATTCATTTTAGATGAGCCGACAACAGGGATGGATAAGAATTCCCGCGCGGCCTTTTATGACCTATTACGTCACAACACAGAAAAACATGGGAAAGCTATTTTGATGGTAACTCATGATGACAATATTATTGATGAATACTATGATAAACGTGTGCATTTAGTTAGAGAGGAGAATTCGCCGTGGAGATGTTTCAGTACGAGTTCATGGGACGGGCATTCATAGCCGCGACCGCTATTTCATTTATTTCCCCAATCCTTGGTCTCCTATTAATCATGCGCAAGCAATCATTAATGGCGGATACCTTAGCCCATATTTCATTAGCCGGAGTGGCTTTCGGTTATTTACTAGGGGTTGAACCAACCATTACGACCATCTTGTTCGTAGCGGCAGCTGCCTTAATCTTAGAATACTTGCGGGTCGTCTATGCCCATTATTCAGATATATCGGTTGCTATGATGATGTCTGGTGGGATGGCTTTAGCCTTACTACTATTGAACCAAGTGGATTCAGCAGCCTCTATTAACGCCTACCTCTTTGGTTCTATCGTGACCGTTTCGTCACTACAAGTCTATATCTTGGTTGGATTAGCGGTGTTTATTGTAGCTGGCTACTTAATTTTTAAACGGCCCTTATACCTCGTTTCATTTGACGAAAACACCGCCTATACGGCAGGTTTGCCAGTTCGAATGATTTCAGTCATTTTTTCAATTATTACTGGGATGGCAATTGCCTTAATCATGCCAATTGCAGGGTCACTACTGGTATCTGCGATTATCGTTATGCCAGCAGCCATTGCGTTACGACTAGTGAAAAACTTTGATTCAGTCATTATCGTCGGTGTGATTATTGCTATGTTTGGGATGTTTGCTGGGCTGACAACGTCTTATTATTTAGACACACCACCAGGTGCAACAATCGTCGCCATATTTGTTTTGTTATTCATTATCGAAAGTGGTTTTCTTAAAATCACCAAAGGCTAATTACGAATGTTTAGGAAATGAGTCAGTTTTTTCGAGAATTGGCTCATTTTTTTATCGTTTACAAAAAATAAACGAACATTATTTCAAATAATCCTTTCAAATTGACCATTTTCAATATATAATAAATATGAATATAAAAGAATTTTGAAAGGTTGGACTATATGAAAATCAAACGTAGCCCGCGACTAGTGGACATGACACAATATTTATTATCACACCCACATAAGCTAGTGTCTTTAACGTTTTTTGTGTCACGTTATGAATCAGCGAAATCATCCATTTCTGAAGATTTGACGATTTTAAAAGAACAATTTGAATTAAGTGGATTTGGGAGAATCGAAACTGTAGCTGGAGCTGCTGGTGGTGTCATCTATATTCCAACAATGTCAAAAGAAGACGCGATTGTTGAAGTTGAAAATCTAATTTACCAATTAGAAGCTGCCGACGACCGGATTCTACCAGGTGGATACTTCTACCTAACTGACTTATTAAGTGATCCAGATCAGTTACGCAAAATAGGTAAAATTATTGCAAGCTATTATGCAGAATCAAAAGCAACAGCTATCATGACAATTGCAACAAAAGGTGTGCCAATTGCACAAATGGTTGCACTATACCTGAACATTCCATTCGTTATTGTGCGTCGTGATTCAAAAGTAACTGAAGGCTCAACAGTCTCTATCAACTACGCAACTAAGGGAACTACCCGTGTAGAGAAAATGGAACTGACGAAATCTTCACTACCTGAAGGCTCACATGTATTAGTAATCGATGACTTCTTAAATGGTGGGGGAACCATCACAGGGATGAACTCAATGCTAAAAGAATTCAACTCAACATGTGCGGGGATTGCTGTATTATGTGAATCAGATACACCAGACCGCGAAATCGACTTTGATTACCAATCATTGATTAAAGTGCAAAAAGGCCCTTCATTTGCCAAAGGATTCGAATTAACACTAGGTACCATGTTTAAAGATTAATGACAATTGCAAGAGACCTGTAAATCATTGTGGAAACAAGGATTATAGGTCTTTTTTCTGGCTATTTTAATAGGAATTAAAAATCCAAATGCCATTGTATTTTGTGAAATATATGTAATATTCTATATTTTAGCTATTTAAAGTGATAGACTATTTTATTATAAAAACTAATATTTCAATGTGGAAAGGTATGTGGAGATGAAAGAACGACAACAGAACTTTGAATTGCTTCGAATTATTGCGATGTTTATGATTGTAGTTTCGCATGTGATCACCCACTACATCATGAAGGTAGAGTTAGAAGTAACGGGCTTGAATAACTTCTTACTAACCTTACTTCGTGCCATCATATATGTATGTGTAAATGTCTATATTATTATCTCAGGCTATTTTTCAATTAATGCTAAACAACTAAAAATTAAAAAAATTATCCATGTAGCCATGCTACCAGGTTTTGTTTCAGCCATTTTAATCACCATACTAATGGTGTTTGGCGCCATCGATTTTAATATTTGGCGGATTTTAGGTAAGTTATTTGCCACATTTAGGGGAGAGTACTGGTTTATATCGAATTACTTTGCCTTGTACCTATTCATTCCTTTCTTAAATAAAATTGTTCATATGATTAGTAAGAAAGAGTATCAACATTTCTTATTCTTATCGACTTTGGTGGGGGTTGTATGGCCATTTTTTGTCAACAATCAGGAAATTATATCAATTAACTCAGGTTTTTCATTAATTTTCTTCGTGTATTTATATTTTGTAGGCGCCTATATCCGCCTACATGGCGCATTTATTAAAGACTTCACCCGTAATCAATATCTAATAGGGTATCTAACATTAACCTTGATTACGGGCTTTTTGCAATATATCTTACCCGAAGTAGACTTTTTAAACTACAACGGGCCCTTTGAATTTATCATGTCCTACTGCATCTTTATGTATATTCGACAAATCAAAGTGAAGTCAGTAAGGATCAATACCATAGCAGCCTATACTTTAAGTGTTTACTTGGTTCATGAGCAATCTGAGGTACGTGAATTTATTTGGAATCTACCAATTATTCATCAGATTATACAGTGGTCGCCAATTACATTTATACCGGCTATTATCTTTGTGGCAGTTATGGTATTCACAGTATCATGGATTATCGGCTATACGCTAACTAACTTATATAACAAAGTTGAGCAGTTTGTGTTTTATTTATTAGAAACTAGAGTGGGCAATCCGACAACTGAATAAATAAAGAAAAATGTGCGTTGGCTAACGACCAACGCACATTTTTTTAGTTTTGTAATATTCTATTATAGATATCGATGTAGTCTTGATGAATATCATCCCATTGGAATTTTTTAGACTCTTTTAAGGCACTTGCGGAAATATCTTGGTAGTATTTTTTGATATAGTCAACTGCCTCCTTAAAGGCATTTACATCAAAACGGTCTACAGAGACACCAACCTTTTTGTTAGGGAAGAAACCGTCAAAACCTTCACCACGGGTATAAATGACTGGTAAGGCTTGGCTCATTGCTTCAACATAAACTAATCCAAAGGTTTCTGGAGAAGATATCAGGGCAAATATATCTGCTGTTCGGTAAAAGGCAATTAATTGATTTTTATCCATTGGCTGGTGGTAATTCACGTATGGTTTTTTTAATAATTCATCAAAAATACCCTGGTCCCAATTAGGACCGATAATATGTAATTCAGCTGGCGCTATATCCCGGTTATAGGCGGCAACATAATCTGCTAAAGTAAGTAGGTTTTTTGCCTTTTGAACTTTTGCGGTCGCAACAATTTTTAATGGCTCGTTTAAAGTCCCTTGGCGATTTTCAAAGGCATGTTCATGCCAGAACTGATCGATACCGTTTGGCAAGACCAAAGTTTTTGCTAGTAATTCTTTTTTGAGCCTTTTGGGAATATATTTTTCAAAGGTATTCTCAAAATTATTTTGTGAGATAAAGATAATTTGACTAGCGTTTTTTAGAATATTTAAACCAATGGGTCTTAACCAAAAAGCTTTTCTGAAGAAGTCAGCAACTTCATTGCTTCTAACGGCTACGACATAGGGTGTACCATATTCTTTATGAATTTGGTAGGCCATATAGCCGTTGGTAAACAGGGAATGTGCGTGAATTAAGTCGTATTCGCCCGTTTTATAGCGACTTTTTAAATCTTGATAGATTTTATTTTGTTTATAGAAATAGAAAAAACGTTCAACCTGGTTAAATGTACGAACAGTCTCTGCATATGGCGCTTTAGAAGCAATCCGTTCTTCAGGATACTGGTTTGAAATAGGGACGTATACATCAATATCATGTCCGTCAGCTACTTGACGATCAAATAGTTGCTGAAACAAGGGTGATGTTGAATAGTAAGAACAAGTATGTAAGATTCTCATGGGTAAAACTCCTCAATTTATGCTATATCTAGTATACCAAAAGGCTATTTAATTTTTTTTTAAATATTGGGAAAGTATAGGTATGATATAATTTATTTCAAAGCATTAACGACAAGTGTTACAATGAAATATGTAAAAAATTAAATATTTCCATACACAGGAGGCAATTTGAATGAAAATTACGGTAGTGGGAGCGGGATATGTAGGATTGGCAAATGCCATTTTACTAGCACAAAACAATGAGGTAGTAGCATTAGAAGTGAACCCTATAATTGTAGACATGTTAAATAATAAACAAGCTCATATTGCTGATAAAGAAATTGAGCAATACTTAGCAACAAAACCTTTAAACTTACGAGCAACTTCTGATAAAGACGATGCTTATAAAGATGCTGATTTTGTTATTGTTGCAACACCAACTAATTACGATGAAACAACAAACTCATTTGATACATCAACAGTTGAAGGTGTAATTGACGATGTCTTAGCACAAGATACTAAAGCGCCAATTATTATTAAATCTACAATTCCAGTTGGCTTTACCCAAGAAATGCGTCAAGCTAAAGGTACAGACCGTATCCTATTCTCACCAGAGTTCTTACGTGAAGGACAAGCCTTATACGATAATTTAAATCCTTCTCGTATTATTGTTGGGGACCACACGGATGAAGCGAAACAATTTGCTAACTTATTAGCTGAAGGCGCTGAAAAACAAGATATCGATATCTTGTTTATGGAACCAACTGAAGCTGAAGCCGTTAAATTATTTGCAAATACATATTTAGCGATGCGTGTATCGTTCTTCAATGAATTAGATACTTATGCACAAATGAAAGGTTTGAATAGCCAATCTATTATTGATGGTATTTCATTAGACCCACGCATTGGTACACACTACAATAACCCTTCATTTGGGTATGGTGGATACTGCTTACCAAAAGATACGAAACAATTACGTGCGAACTTTGAAGGCGTACCAAATAACATTATTTCAGCTATTGTTGAAGCAAATAAAACGCGTAAACACTTTATTGCGGATGCAGTTGCTGAAAGATCACCTGAAACAGTTGGTATTTTCCGTCTAACAATGAAATCATCATCTGACAACTTCCGTGAATCAGCTGTTCTTGATATCATGCGTCAACTTGAAGCGAAGGGTCTAGAAGTCATTGTCTACGAACCAACTTGGAAAGAAGCGACATACGATAACTATCAAGTAGTTGGGGACTTAGCTGACTTTAAAGATAAAGCGGATGTTATTATTACAAATAGAATGACTGATGAATTAGCTGATGTTCCGAACAAAGTATTTACACGGGACGTTTACCACAACAACTAATTTTTAAATGGATAGATTAAACAATGTATCTAGAGTTTTCTAGATACATTATTTTTTATCCGTTTATACTTTTTAAATGTATAGTATAATAGTTAAGATTCTGAAAATGAGCTTTAATAAAACTCTGAGAGGAGTATCAGATGCAAGAAGCGAAAAATAAAAAACAATTACGCATTTTACATGTGATGAGTGGCTTTGGTGGAGGCATCTCCTCGTTTATTTTAAATAAAGCCAAGCAAATGCCTAAGTATAATGTGACCTTTGATGTGGCCACCTATGATGAATGTAGCGAAGAATTTGAACAAGCTATTCAAGCGACTGGCGGCCGAATTTTCCGTCTGGATAATCCAAAGAAATATGGGTTCAAAGCCTTTAAATCTTCTTTTTCAAAACCATTTGAACAGGAGGTATATGATTTAGTTCACTGTCATATTGAAGGCTATCGTGCAATTCCTTATTACCGTATAGCAAAAAAATATGGCGTTAAGCGGTTCTATATTCATGCCCATCTAGTGAATGATTATAAAATCAAAAATAAGAAAGACCAATTGGTTTATGGTTTTAATCAAAAACTAAACACCCGGATTTCAACTGATATTGTTGGTTGTGGTCGCTTAGCCATTAAATCCGTATTTGGTCCAAAGACCAATTTAGATACTTCTATGGTTATTCCAAATTCTATTGATTTGAAGGAGTATGCGAATCCGGATAATGTCTATGCACAACATAGAGAAGCGGGGCGCAAGCGATATAACTTTGATGAAAATACCCTTGTAATAGGCCATGTTGGGCGTTTAATGCCTGTGAAAAATCACGATAAAACATTTGAAATTGCAAAAGCCATTCAAGAAAATAATCTGAATGCAAAGATTCTAATTATTGGGTCAGGCAACTTAGAAGAAGAATTGAAGGCGAAAGCAGCAGACTTGGATATTCTAGATACCGTTATTTTTACTGGTAGAATTAGTCCAATTTCTGAATTCTATCCAGCTTTAGATGTTTTACTGCTACCGTCCTTTACTGAAGGCTTGCCAACAACTGTTGTGGAAGTGCAAGGTGCAGGTGTGCCAACTGTTATGTCAGATACGATTACTCCTGAAGTTGACTTAGACTTGGGGATGGTTGCTACTTGTAGCTTAGACGATGATGGACAGGTATGGCTTGAGTCATTACAACAAATGGCTAATATATCAGTTCCATCAGTAGATAAACGTTTAGCTGCTTTGGAGAATAATTATTTTTCAAATGAGGCATCAGCGAAACTGTATGTAGATTTCTTTGTGGAGAAAATTGATGACTTTAAACTTTAAAATTCATTATCGTGCTTTAAATAGTAAGGAGGCGATTAAACCTTGCTAGCATATCTTATTATTTTGGTGTCTAGTGTTTTCCTTGGATCCAATTTAATTGCCGTTACTTTACCAGTAGGTCAGATTTCAATATATCGGATATTTTCGCTATTAGTGATTCCGATGGTCATCTTTTTCTTAGTTAAAGATAGAAAATCCTTTAAAATCCACCGTAATTCCTATGCTACCGGAATGGTAGCTGTTTATCTACTTTGGTGGGTGTGGGCCTTATGCTCGGTCCTTTGGGCGATGAGCCTAGGGTCTTGGCTTCAAGCGATGGTCTTGTTGACTTTAGGGATATCCAGTATCGTTGGTATCTTTTTATGGACTAGAGATTATGTCCAATGGCGGACTTTAATTAAAGCGGTATGGGTCATGATGACCTTTTTAAGTATTTGGGGATTATTTGAAATCACCACAAATATTTATTTACTTGCCGATCTGGGTAAATTGGACAAATATTCGACCTTCGTGACGCAACCGTGGACGAGGATACCAATCACTTATCTTGCCAACCAAAATGACTATGCAACAATATTATTAGCGACATTACCAATTAACTTAATTCTTATGAATACAACGAAGGATAGTTTGAAGAAATTATTAACGCTTTTATGTATGCTTTTATCAACGTTTTTAATTTTCCAATCCGGCTCACGGATGAGTTTACTAATGGCACTGGCCTTTTACGGTATATATGTCTTGTTAGGCGTTCGTTGGGATTTCACAAGAAAGCAAGTGTTAACTACCGGAAGTATTGTCTTAACACTAGCTATACTAGCTTTTGCTTTCGTCCCGCCAATTAGAGGGATGGTTACTGACTTAATTTATATTTTACCTAGACCGGTAATTTCTGGAGATGTGGCTAGGATGAATATGTGGCGAAACGGGTTAATGTACTTAGGTAAGACTTTCGGTCTTGGTGTAGGTGCTGGTAATATAGAAGTGTGGATGGAGATATTTGGACCATTACCAACCAATAATATCTTTAATATTCACAATTGGTGGTTAGAAATACTTGTGGGCTATGGCGCCTTCATATTTATCGCCTATGTCTTAGGATACGCCTTAATGATATATCGTCTATTCAATTTGAAAAAATTTGTCAATAGAATGCACCAGAAGGTTATGAATGCATTCATTTCATTTTTACTTGTTTTTATTGGTGCAAGTATTACAAGTGCTAATAATATGTTAATTGAATGGCATTGGGTATTCTTCGGATTAATTATTGCCTACATTGGTATTATGGAAGCACAAGTTTTTGGAAAGAAAAAGAGGGTAGAATAAATGAGTTTATTAACAATAATTGCTGAACTATGGCGATTTTTCATCAATAACATCATCAAAATTATAATCGGCGCAATCATTGTCATGGGATTGACCTTAGGCGCACGGATGCTTTTAACCAATTACATTGAAAACTCTGCAATTGGTGAAGCCACTTCTGAAACATCTGCGAATGCAGAGTTAACACCAGAAGAAATCGAAGCATCATATAACTATTTAGCGACGGTGTATGAGCAAGAGCCAGCAGAATTCTCTTTTGTGGCCATCAATCCAGAAGGGTTAATTTTAGGTAATTCCTTCATTTTAGATGAGTTCTTGTCTCGTCCAGATATTTTGGCTGAGTTAGAAGAGATTTCTGGCGTCGATATTGCCGCTACGCTAGAAGCTCAAGAAAATGTTGGACTAGAAAAATCACGCGACTTCCGCGGAGGACTTGCAGCCGTTCGAAATACCTCTACGGATGAAATCACTATGCGTGTCTTAGTGGGGAAAACTGCAGAAGAAAACTTAGCTGTAGCAGAAGCTATCTATCAATATATTATTGATGGCAATGTACCAATTTATGAAAATTATGACATTATTTTCTTATCTACACCAGATATAGGTGAAGATTTAATTGTTGAAGAGAATATTATGATTCCAACGCCTGAGACATTATCAGGACTTCAACCACAAGAAACTGGTGGCTCATTAGTCATCTATGCTGTTTTAGGTGGCATCCTAGGTGTGATTTTATCAACAGTCGTATTATTTGTCTTACATTTCTTTAGTAAGAAAATTACCTATGCTTATGATTACACTTGGGATTTTGATGACTACCAATGGTTAGTAGACAGCAAAAAGGTTAATACAGAAAACTTAAATAACTGGTTAATGATTCCAGCTGATAAAAGTAGAATTGCCTTAGCGCAAACGACAGATAATGAAATTGTCCAAGCTTTCTCAAACGCACAGCTACCAGTTAGCAACCAATTAAATGTTGAAGATCAAGCACCTGAAGAAGTGATTATCTTTATTGAATCAGGCACTACTGATAAAGAATGGTATCAAAATCAATTTGAATTGAGTAAGCTGTATGAATCAAGAGTGAAGATTATTCACTTGAAATAGGAGGCAAAGCAGATGACTTTCCAATCCAATTTAATTTCAATAGTAACACCGGTCTATAACGCTGAACGATTCATTGGTGAAACGATTAAAGGTGTTCAAGCCCAAGAGTATGCTAATTGGGAGATGTTACTAGTGAATGATCAATCGACAGATAACAGCCTGGAAATTATCGAACAGTTTGCAACAGAAGATAGCCGTATTAAAGTGATTAATTTAGCCGAAAATAGTGGTGCCGCTGTAGCTCGAAACACTGGTATTAAAGCGGCCCAAGGTCAATATATTGCCTTCGTCGATTCAGATGATGTGTGGGATGAAGATAAATTAATCAGACAAATCACATTCATGAAAAAAGGTGACATCGCCTTTTCTTACACGGACTTCCGTCTTGTTGATGAAACGGGTCAAGTGCTGAAAGAAAAAGCCAATGTACCCATTTCCTTAGACTATACTGGTTTATTGAAAAATACGGCTATTGCTTGTTCAACAGTGATGATTGATCGAAATATCATTGGTGATTTCCGGATGCCTCTTGTACGAAAAGGTCAAGATACTGCAACTTGGCTGCAGATCATGCGTGAAACGGGCATTTCAGCCTTTGGTATTACTCAACCTTTAAATTCTTATCGACAAGTTGTAGGTTCAATTTCTAGTGATAGAGTAGGTGCCTTAAAACGTACTTGGAATACCTATTACAATTTAGAAAAATTACCACTACCAAAAGCAAGTTACTATTTCGCTTCCTATGTTGTCAATGCGATATTAAGAAGATTATAATGATGAATGTAAGTGGCCTGGTCACTTACATTATCTGGTCTCGTAGCTCAGGGGATAGAGCACTCGTTTCCTAAACGAGGTGTCGGAAGTTCGAATCTTCTCGGGACCGTTAACAAAATTAAAGCAGAAATATTGTGAGGATAAAAATGAAGACTTTAAAGAACATTTTAAGCGTTGCAATGTCTAATATTGTCGGTTTCGGAACTAGCTTTATCGTTGGTTTCATCTTGCCGGGGATCTTGACTGTCGCGCAATACGGGTCTTATAGGCAATATACCTTGTACCTGAGTTTTACCTACCTTTTCCATTTAGGATTTGCGGATGGAATTTATATTAAGTATGGTGGTAAGGAATTAAATGACTTAGATCAAAATGTTATCAGAGATGAACATAATTTTGCCAACTTTTTCCAATTTATTATGTTTGTAGGGATGTTTCTGATTTCTTTAATCACAAAAGATCCGGTACTGATTCTATTTTCTATCGTTACTTTCTTTTCTAATGTGACAACGTATCAATCAAATTTTTTACAAGCAGTTGGTCAATTTAAAACATTTACCGTAGCATCAATGTTCCGGTCAGTATCTTATATCGCACTGTTGTTGATTGGAATTTTTATTTTTAAATCGGAAGACTACGTATTCTATATCATATTAAATGTATTGTCTTATGTATTAATGTACATCTATTATGAATTCCGATTTGTTAAGCAATTAGGTTTTAATCCCGCCTTCACTGTCAAAGATAAATTTGAAATTTTTAGAGTTGGATTCTTAATTTTATTAGCCAATATGTCATTGACATTCGTTGGTAATATTGGTTCTTGGATTGCAAACTGGGGATTCCCAATTGAAGAATTCGCCCAATATTCTTTCCAAAACTCAGTGTTAAATGTCATTATCCTAATTGTGAATGCTGTCGCTTTAGTATTCTACAATTTAATTTCAAAAACAGACTCTCCTCGAGTAGCCAATATCATTAAACAATTGACATTGTTACTTGGTATTTTTGGTGGATTAGGATTCTTTGTATTTAAGTGGATTATCGAATTCTTCCTTCCAAACTATGTGGCATCAATCGAGTTATTATCCATTACCTTTGTATCGATTCCATATATTATGATTTCAAAAATCGTTGTGGCCAATCTATACAAGGCTAAACGAAGTGAACGAAAATATATCCGCGACTCAATTTTGTATGCGGTATTGGCCTTTGCTTTTGTAGGAATCATATTCTTTATCACTAAATCATTATCAGGTATCGCATGGGCTACTACCTTATGTTATTTCTTGTGGTACCTATATGCTTCACGGCGTGAATTTAAGGCTATGAAGGGCGATGCCAACGAGTGGTTATTGATTATTAGTCACGTTCTCGTATTCTACTTTACTGCGAATACACTAAATACTTATCTTGGATTCTTTGTTTACGCTGCTTTCTTAGTTATTATCTTAGTAATGAAGCGGGTAGAATTACAAGACATCTTCCAACAAATTGTAAAGATGGAAGATTAGAAAAGATGTTTTCGTAGTTTATTTTTGGGGGAGAAAAAGAATATATGAAAATAAAAAAAATAAATAAGCAGATAATTTTTAAAGAATTTTTTGTGATTTTATTATTGATAAGTGCATCAATTTTGATGCATTTTTTCTTTATTAACAATCAATGGCACAATAATTTATTGATGGCTGGACCGAGTGATCAGACGCAACAAATGTTAGTTTTCAAAGATTTCTTATATAAAGAATTTACTAAAGGTAATTTTTTCTACAGTTTTAACTACAGTGGAGGCGGAAACTTTCTGACCAAATTAAGTTATTATTATACAACGTCTATATTTTATTATATGACGGTATTGGTAACTTGGATATTGGAAAAATGTCAGATAATCAGCACTCCAGATATTGTATACTGGGGAGAAATCTCCTTATACCTTTCGGTTATCAAATCTAGCTTAATTGCATATTTCGCAAGTATAGTTATTTCGAAATTTAAAGTACGCAGATCCGTGTCTATCTTTGCAGCTACATTCTATGCATTTGCTCCTATTTATTTCAGACATGCTGTTCTCTGGGATTTTTTTACAGATGCCATGTTATGGTTACCGATTATCTTGTTAGGAGTAGAATGGATTTTTGAAGGCAAAAAGGGTTGGTTATTTAGTTTAGGTGTAGCTTTGACCTTATTTAATAACGGATACTTTGCCTTTGCAAATTTATTGTTATGTGGTTGCTATGCAATTATGCGATTGTTCATACCATTAAATAAAGATGAAATAGCCTGGGATAAGAAATTAAAGAAAATAATAATATATGGGATGCTTGGAGTAGGTATTTCATCTATAGGTTTTATAGTATTTGTTAAAGGATTTCTCGATAACAGTAGAAGTAGTGTAGATGTAATCGCACCACTTTGGGATAAAGAGAATTTTTCATTTGAAAGGATATTAATTTCAGACCCCATACAAGTTGTTTCTTTTATATATTTACTCGTAATTTTTAATGTTAAAAATTATCGATCAAAAATATTTCAATTTTTTAGTTGTTTCACGACAATATTAATTATCATTCGTTATAGCCCTAAAGTGGCTAGTATTTTCAACGGATTAAGTGCACCTCAATATCGGTGGCACTACATAACGTATTTATTTATTGCTATTACAATTGGCCTAGGTATTGAACAAATATTGAAACATAAATCTCTAAAATCAAGTATCTTCGCTTCTGGGCTTACACTATTGATTTATTACAGTACTTTAAAATCTATGGATAATAGTTATGACATTAATAAAAAATATTTTATGGTACTTATAGGTATTGCGATGTTATTCTATGTAATTCTTAGTTATACTAAACAAACTAGGATTCAGTACGGAGCTTTGATGGCGATATTCCTTTTAACAGTACCATTCATTAATCAATTTAATACGCGGTTATTTGAGCAGTATAGTCTGAAAACTGTTTCAAAAGACTATCTATATGATACTTTTGAAAATCCAAACACGAATATATCACAAGCTATTAACTTTATTGAGAACGATGCTAATGGTTTTTATCGTATAGAATATGTAGGCATGGCTAATTTGGGCATAGCATATGAGCAAAGTACCTTTAATAATTACTCAAGCTTTCAAAATAAATATGAACAGGATTTCATAGATTTTTTTGGTTTAACTAATATTAAGGATAACAGTGTATCAATTGATGGCCTAGGTGCTAGACAGATAACAAATAGTTTATTTCAAATTGATTACGTTATTGCTAAAGACAATGAACAATACATTGTACCTGCTGGATATGAGAAGGTGAAAAGTTTCGGTGAATTATCCGTTTATAAAAATAATTATCCTCTTGCTTTTATACATCCAGTAAAAAATCAATATCAAATAAATAATTATACATCCCTTGACTTCAAGGATTTACAATTAATTGATGGCGTATATACTACTTCTAGTAAAAATCAGCCGCTATCTATAGACCTAGAAAATGACCTAAATTTTAGTATAGAAAAGAATAATTTCTATCACGATAATTATATTTCAAAATCGGATGAAGGTATCGAATTAGTTGCTAACGTCGATGCGAGTCAAAATTATGACGAGCTTATAATTGATTATACGTTAAAAGCTGATACAGATTATTATACTGGTAACTATAACTATTCTATAAATGGTGCAGAACTTCAAATGAGCTCACCAAATGATAAATATGCTCTGCAACAATTTCATCACCAAGTCTCTATCCCATTTAATGACCAAATTTTATTTGATTTTGCTGGTGGTAGCGGCTACGATTTTGAAATCAATCATATTTATGGACTATCATATGATCAGTTGGAAGCAAGAAGTAATGAAGATAAAAAATTAGATTACAATTTGGAACTAGCACAAGATAAATTAGAGATTAACTTTGATAATAGTGATGGTTATACCTATTTAGTATTACCAATATTCTATGAAGACGGTTGGCAATTAGAGATCAATAATGAAAAAATCACAATAGAAAATGTTAACAATGGTATGATAGGATTTAAAATACCAAAAGGCCAATTAAATATCAAAATGAAGTTTGTACAACCATATCTGTACAGTTCAATGTTTATTAGTATTGTATTTGTTATAGTATTAGTTTTAGTAGATACTAATATGATCAAAAAGATGAAAAAAAGGATTGTAAAAAGTTAGGTGGAAAATATGCTTTCAATTATTGTACCGTGTTTTAATGAAGAAGAATCTATTCATCTTTTCTACAAAGAAATGGAAAAGGTAAAGCCATTGATGGATCAAGATATTGAATATATTTTTGTGAATGATGGTTCATCGGATAATTCTTTAAATGAAATGAGAAAGCTAGCCAAGGAGAATGATAAAGTACGTTATATCTCATTTTCAAGAAATTTCGGTAAAGAGGCAGGGATTTATGCAGGTTTAAAACAAGCAAAAGGGGACTTTGTTACCTTAATGGATGTTGACTTACAAGATCCACCTGAATTATTGCCAATAATGCTTGATAAATTATACCAAGATCCCACGCTTGATTGTGTTGGGACAAGAAGAGTAGACCGTGATGGGGAGCCGCCTATCCGTAGCTTCTTCGCTAAACAATTCTATGCACTCATGAATAAAATTAGTGATACTGAATTTGTAGATGGCGCACGTGATTATCGGTTGATGACCAGACAAATGGTGGATGCTATCCTTAAATTGACAGAATACAATCGTTTTTCAAAAGGGTTATTTTCGTGGGTAGGATTCAATACTATCTATCTAGAATTTGAAAATAGAGAAAGAGTCGCTGGTAATACTACTTGGTCGTTCTGGAGCTTGTTTAAATATTCAGTTGAAGGAATTATCAATTTTTCTGAAATACCTTTATCAATTGCTTCATATTCTGGCGCCTTGATGTTTGTCATTTCTATTATTGCAGGATTGATTATAATACTACGTGCTTTAATATTCGGAGATCCAACTGCGGGGTGGCCTTCTCTAGTAGTGATTATCTTGTTTATCGGTGGTATCCAATTACTCTGTCTCGGTATCATTGGTAAATATATCAGCAAAATTTTCTTAGAAACTAAAAATAGACCCATATTTATTATTAAAGAAACCGAAGCAGATTTAAAGAATGAATTGAATGAGGACTAATGATGGCATTTATAGATAAGGTGAAGAAACAGTTATTTAATCAAGAATTTGTTATCTATGTAGTTTTTGGCGTATTAACAACATTAGTCAATATTGTGTCATTCTTTCTGATGAGACAAGTATCAAGTCTTTTTGTTTCTAATACAGTGGCTTGGATTTTATCTATTATATTTGCTTATATTACCAATAAGATTTGGGTGTTTAAAGCAAAAAAATGGTCAGTACGTATTATTCTTAAAGAATTTTCCAGTTTTGTCACTTTCCGCTTATTATCTTTTTTTATCGATATGTTGTTAATGTTTTTATTAACCTATCTAAGTATAGGAGAAGTTTGGGCAAAACTTGTCACACAAATTGTGGTCGTCTTGTTGAATTATATTTTTAGTAAAGTATTTATATTCAAATAAATTATGATGTTCATCACTAAAAAATCGCTACCAATGTACCTAGTTTCCTAGATACTTGGTAGCGATTTTGTTGTTTATATTAATTATTAGCTTCTTCTATGCTTTCTACTTGGCTTTCCAAGGCTTCGATACGGGTTTCCATTTCCTGGATTTGAAGATTGATTTCTTCTGACCTACCGTTTGTTGGCGCCACATCTTCATTCGGGTTCATTACCATAATTAACCAAATTAAAAGAAAAATAATGGCAACAGCAAGGGTGATGTATAACCAGTTTAATTTTGGTGAACCTTTATCTAGGTATTCAAGGGTTTCGTCAACTTTTTTTCGGTCCATATTCTTTAAACGATTATACAGTTCATTCAAGTCGTTTTCGTTATTTTTTTGATTGTGCGACATGGTCAACCTCCTTTAATTTGTGTGTAAAAAGTAATTAATGACTAGATAATTAGAAAGCCCATTCTCCTTGACGGAAGATAGGGAATACATTACCATCTGCGTCGATACCATCGATATCCATTTCAGCTGATCCAATCATGAAGTCAACGTGGACATGGCTACGGTTGATACCAGCTGCTTGTAATTCTTCTTCTGACATTTCAGTTCCGCCTTTAACGGTAGTTGGGTAAGCAGCACCGATTGCCAAGTGGTTTGAAGCATTCTCATCAAATAGAGTATTGTAGAATGTTAGGTTACTTTGAGAAATTGGTGATTGATGTGGCACTAATGCAACTTCACCTAATCCTTGGGCACCATCATTGTTGAAGACTAAATCTTTCATGATTTGCTCACCTTTATCAGCTGTAACGTCTACAATTTTACCGTCTGCAAAGGTTACTTTGATGCCTTCAATCGTAGAACCCGCGTAAGATAGTGGTTTTGTTGAAGTCACATAGCCATCCATCACGTTTGTATCTGGTGCTGTGAAGACTTCTTCAGTTGGCATATTAGCGATAAATGGTGAACCTTCAGGGTTAAAGCTTTGAGCAGATACCCAGATGTGACCTTCAGGTAAACCTAATGTTAGATCTGTACCAGGTGCAGTGTAATGTAATTTTTTGAATTGATTGTCGTTTAATTTTTGTGCTTTTTCGTCTAACAAGTCACGGTGCTTGTTCCAAGCTTCTACTGGATCAGCTTCGTATACACGACTAGCTTTGAAGATAGCATCCCATAATGCATCTGTCGCTGCTTGTTTATCATCAGCTAATTCAGGGAAAACGTGTTTCGCCCAGCCGTAGTCAGCCGCTGCTGCAACTGTCCATTTAACTTGATCGTTCATTGTCGCATTACGGACAACTTTTAATTTCTGACCGCGACTTGTTTGAACGGTATCAATTTTGCTTGGGTCAATACCATTCAATAAATCTGGGTCACCAGAAACGATAGAAAGGCGTGATACTTTTTGATTTAAAATTAAATCTTCTTGGCGGGCTACAGTATAGTCTGCAACTTCAGCTAAATCTTCTGTAGTTTGGTATTCGAAGTCTAAACGATTAGTGTAATCATCTTTCCAAGTAAAGTGTACACGGCGAGCACCGTTTTCATAAGCATGTTTTGCTAAGAAGTGGGCTAGAGGGGCTTGGTCGACAGCAATGTAAATCATTACATTGTCACCTTTTTGTACGTTAATGCCTTTTTCGATTAATAGGTTTGCATATTTGTCTAATAATTGGTCAAAATTTTTCATATCAATTAAATCCTCCTAATACTTATTGTTGTTTTTGATAGGTATTTACACATTGCTGAGCCAGTTGTTCAATTTCAGGAATATCTTCATCTTCTGGATATAATTCAATTTTCACAGCTTCACCAGCTTGAATAGCACCGGCTTGTTTGAATTGTAAGGTAAAATCGTCAACGGATTTACAGAACTCCTCATAATCATACTCACCAGACCCTAATGTTGCGAATATTTTTCCTGTTAGATCTACATCCGCCAATTCTTCATAAAGATCTACAATTTCATCTGGTAAATCCGCTGCAGCACCATAGGTATAGGTGACGACAACACAGATATCTTCTTCTAGAAAATCCGTCGCATATACAGATTGGCATTCTACCATCCGTGCATCTACGCCCAAATTAACTAGGGATTTGGTCATAATATTTGCTATTTCTTCATCGTTTCCTGTTAAAGAAGCAAAGGTAACTAGTGCCTTTGGCAATATGGTTCGCTCCTTTCAATTATAATTTTCATTCCAAACTAAATTATAGCAAAAAAAGCACTCTTTGACGATATAGAGTGCTTTCATTCAATATATAGACGATTGTCTAAGCCAAACGATAGCTATCAATGTTTTCAAATGCTACTTGAGTCTCTTTGGGTAGTTGAGTTTTTAAATAGTTAAAGATAATCTCAAATAATACACGAGCATCGTTAAAACGGTTTTCTCGAATCAAGCGTACTAAGTCACCGAGGTACATCATGAATGGATACATATCCAAAATGAAATCAGTAGGTTCATCTGACCGGTATCTTTCTAAAATTGCCGTCATGACAGTTCGAGAGCATTCTAATGCTTCTTTGACTAAAAAGTCATGGTTACCGAGGTCCAATATTGTTTTCAATAATGCTTCACTAGTAGTTAAAAAATCGTCGAAGTTTTTTTCATCGTAAGCTTTTCTAACCGCGTTCACTTTTTCTTCTAAGAGGGCCTTGTAGTCTTCACCCTTTACTTTTTGTTTAATCATTTGGTCTAACATTCTGTAGCTAATGATTAGTTCATAGCGTAAACGATGGGCAACAAAATCAATTTTGGGTGGGTTCTCGGCTACAAAGAATCCACGATATGGAATCATGTCTACATAACCTTCATCCGCTAGCGTACTTAAAGCAGCACGAATCGGACTACGACTAATATCTAAGTCTTCTGAAATAAATGCTTCAACAATATGGAATCCTGTTTTCCAATTTTCGCTAAGTATTTGATCTTTTATGTGTAAGTAGGCAACTTGTTCTAGTTTCTGTATTTTTCCCATGCCATTCACCTCGCTCAGACCGTTGGTTGATACGTTTTATATTTGCCTATTAAAAATATGCAAAAACGTTTTATTACTAACTTAATCATACCAGTTTAATAGGGTAAAAGCCAAATATTATCACTAAAAGTTATAAAAAATAAAACGGTTACATGATATAATGGATGATTGATTAATTTTATTCCGTTTGATTTTAGGGTATAATGAACGTGAATATAAAGGAAGGACGAGAGTGAATGATAACATTAAAATCTGCCCGTGAAATAGAAGGCATGAAAAAAGCAGGAGCTTTACTAGCTAGTATCCATGAACAATTGCGTCCAATGATGGTTCCTGGTGTAACCACAATGGAAATAGAAGCCTTTTTCGATAAGAAAATTACTGAAGCAGGTGCTATTCAGGAACAAGTAGGCTTTGAAGGTTATGAATATGTAACTTGTATTTCTATTAATGATGAAATCTGTCATGGCTTTCCATTTCCTGATCGCGCTTTAAAAGATGGGGACATTGTCAGTGTAGATACTGTCTTATCTTTAGATGGATACTTTGCCGATTCTTGCTGGACTTATGGTATCGGTCAAGTGGATGAAGAAGGTCAGCGTTTAATGGACGTTACTAAGAAAGCATTAGCAATAGGTATTGAACAGGCACGTGTAGGTAACCGTATTGGTGATATTGGTGCGGCTATTCAATCTTATGTCGAAGGGGAAGGTTTCTCTGTGGTACGTGAGTTTGTGGGTCATGGTATTCAACCAACTATGCATGAGGGTCCATCAGTACCACATTTTGGTGTGGCTGGAAAAGGGCAACGTTTACGTGCCGGCATGACGATAACCATTGAACCAATGGTAAATACTGGTAAATGGCAATCCAAAATGGACGCTAACGGTTGGACTGCCCGCACAATTGACGGCGGACGTTCAGCACAGTATGAGCACACCTTAGCCATCACTGAAGATGGGCCAATTATTTTAACGCAACAAAAAGATTAAGTACCATAACGGAACCATTAAGGGCAGTCTTGCAAACTTAATGGTTTTTTTGGCATAAATAATTATTAAGATTATTTAAATTGAAATGAAGTTAAATTTCATTATGCTATAATGTAAATTGGTATAGATTGCTTAAGTTTCACAAGATAAACCAGATATTTTTAGCAAAGAAAACCCAGCAATTTTCCTAATAATTCTCCAGAGGAGCGCTTATGACAAAGCAAGATAATCAAAACAATCAAGCCCCTAGTCGCCGCAATAATAAAAAAGCGAATTCATTCAGTTTAAAGACCCTTACATCCTCAAAATGGATACCCAAAGAAAAGAAAACCTATTGGATTTTAGGTGCTGCAGCTGTGGTAGTCGTTATATGTGCGAGTGCATTTAAAGTATATGCTGATATTTCTGGATTCGGTTCTGATATTTATGAGGATGTGAATTCAGCGCAACTTCGTGATGCAGATGCCCAATTAAAATATGGCGAACCGATTACGATTTTACTAACAGGTCTTGATAGCGGAGCGCTTTATTACGAGGATGTTGAGGAGACGCGGACGGATGTAATGATGGTCTTCACCATTAATCCAAAGACTAACGAATCAACTGTCGTATCTATTCCAAGAGATGCCTTAGGGGTCCAAAGTGATACGGATGAATTTGATAAATTAAACCATGCTTATATGAATTATAATGGGATTGAAGGGACAATCAACTCCCTACAACGCTATTTAGATATACCAATTGACTATTATGTGAATGTCAATATGCAAGGGTTTATGGACGTAATTGATGCCTTGGGAGGCGTCGATATTACGCCAACCTTAACTTTTACACAGAATGATGTAGAGTTTACAGAAGGTGAAACACGTACGCTATCTGGTTTAGAAGCCATGCAATACGTCCGAATGCGTAAATCGGATCCTGAAGGTGATATTGGCCGTGAAAAACGACAACAACAACTAATCGAAGCGGTTGTAGATAAGGTCATTTCACTTGGTACCATAACCAATTACAATGACATCTTAGATGCCGTAGGTGATGATATTAAAACAAATATTACAGTGGATAATATGTTTGCCTTACAAGCCAATTACCTGCCAGCTATGGATAATTTAAATAAATTAGTCTTTGATGACTATGTTGACCTAAACCTTGATTTTGGTTACTACATGCTAATTCCAGAGCTAGAACGTTTAGAAAATGTATCCACCATGCAAGACAACATCGATTATGAAGGAACTAATTCTGCCATCGTTTATCCTGTAGAGTATGGGGTTGCATCAACCTACTTCCCAGTGTCTGACTTGAATTGGGACGGCGTCTTAACAGATGACGAGATGGCCATTCAACCAGGGGTATATTCAAGAGAAGACTTGAATGAACTGGTCAAATATATCTTTGGTTATTCAATTAATGACTACTTAGAATCAACAGGGAACACAGACTTGATCGATGAAAATGAAGATCAAACGATTCCAACCACCTTAGATGATGAATTGCTAGAACACATTACCGCTGGCTTTGACCCAAGTGGCACTGTGACTGAGGATATAAGTAGTGAGTTAGATACATACAGTGACACAACTATGGAAGAAGACACGGGAACATATTACGATTCATCTACTTATTCAGAAACATCAGATTATACAGATACTTATAGCGACACTTATAGTGATGAAGCGCCGGCGACATCAGAATCAACGAGTGTACCTGAAGAAAGCGTGCCGGAGATAGGTCAAGAAGTACCTGCCACTTCAGAAGCGCCGAGTACATCTGAAGAACCTGTGACCGAACCGCCTGTTGAAGAAAGTACCATTACTGAATAAATCATAGAATACTAATGAGCATAAAATTTGTAAATGTTTTTATATCTATCTTTGAGGAGGAGGGATTATATGGCAAATAGAGAAAGTCGCCATCGTAGAAGTCAAGGGGAAGCGTATCATGAGGAGCGTCCTCGTAAGAAACGCCGTGGATTATTGGGTTGTTTTGGTTGGGTTTTGTTAGCTTTTTTAATTATTGGTGGTGGGATTCTTGCATATTCATACTACCGAATTGACCAAACAGGAGACGCGATTTACCAACCAGCGGACGCTGATGGTGCGGAACCGGTAGAAGAAGTCCGTGATAAAGAAGTGACTGTTTCGGATAAAGAGCCAATTTCTATTTTACTTATGGGAATGGACTCAGGGGGGACAAGAACGACTGGTGAACAAAATACTGACGTCATGATTCTTGTGACCATTAACCCGAATACACAAACTGCTAAGATGGTATCCATTCCACGTGATACTTACATTTCAAGTATTGATTTCAAGATTAACGGTGCTTATGCCATGGCCGGTGGGGCGTCTGGTTCAATCAATGCAGTCCAAAACCTATTGAACGTACCGGTTGACTACTATGCCTTAGTCAATATGACTGGTATGATGAACATCATCGATGCAATTGGTGGGGTATCCTTATACAACGACTTCACTTTCTCTCAAGATGAATATACCTTCCCAGAAGGGCAAATTACCTTGGAAACTGGTGCTGAAGCTTTAGCTTATGTCCGTAACCGTTACGATGACCCAGATGGGGATTATGGTCGTGCTGACCGTCAACGTCAAGTCCTATTAGCTATCTTAGATAAGTACTCTGATGTGTCTAATATTGGTAGTCTAGGTAGCTTGTTCGACACAGTACAAGCCAATGTGACAACTGACTTAACTGTTTCAGATATGACCCAATTAGCCTGGAACTACCGAGTGGATTCTGAAAATGTTGAATCTACTACCTTAGTGGGGACTGGCGATATGTCGACAGGTATTTACTACAATATCTTATCTGAATCACAAATTTCAGAAACCTCTGCAGAACTTAGAGAACATTTAGAATTAGAATAGTTGAATAACTGTAAAATGGGAGTCGTATGTAGTGCACGGCTTCTTTTTTTTCGGAAAAATTCTGCCTTGCGGGCATTAATAACGTATAATATAGGTAAGAGTGATATATGAGGAGGAATTTTAAATGATTGGTGTAATTGGTAGTATTTCGACAGATTTCGTTGTAACGACAAATCGCGTACCAAAGCAGGGAGAAACTGTATACGGGCAAGCTTTTGAAACAACTTTTGGTGGAAAAGGAGCTAACCAAGCGGTAGCAGCTGCTAGACTAGGTGGTCAAGTTCAAATGTTTGGTTGCGTTGGTGGCGACCAATTTGGACTAGAAACGAAGGCGAATCTAGCAAGAAACGGTGTGGATGTGACAGCTGTTAAAACCATTGCAGATACCACTACAGGTTCTGCCCATATCACGGTTTTTGAAGGGGACAATGCCATCGTTTATGTACCTGGTGCCAACCAAGAAGTGACAGTTGATTATTTGAAATCAGTGGAAGCGGACTTGTTAGCATGTACATATTTCGTTATTCAAAATGAAATTCCCATGCCATCTATTCAATATTTGATTGAGCTAGCAGATGCGCATGATATTAAAGTAACTTATGATCCAGCGCCTTTTATTGAAATTGACAAGGGCTATTTAGAAAAAGTGGAATATTTATTGCCAAATGAAACAGAAGCTCAAGAAATGTTTGGTGATCAAGATGTTGATGCTTTATTGGGCAAATATCCAGCGCAATTATTGATTACCATGGGTGGTGAGGGTATTCGTTACCATGATGGGGAAGCAGCTGTCCATGTGCCAGCGATTAAAGGTGAGGTAGTGGATACAACAGGTGCTGGCGATACCTTCTCAGGTGCTTTTACCGTTGCCTTATCTAAAGGGAATAGTTTAGCTGACGCCATTCAATTTGCCTCAATTGCAGGTTCTTTATCAGTACAAAAATTTGGTGCCCAAGGTGGTATGCCAACGCTTGATGCCTTAAAAGCACACGAAACATTTAATGATAACTGGAAAGTATAAGCGTATCTTTTTTGTAAGAGGGAGACTAGTGATAAGCTAGTTTCTTTTTTTTTGAATAAAAATACTATGAGATATAAAGTTCGTCTTTCGATAAAAATTATGCGAGGGCAAATTTGCTTGTTTTGAATTTAGTAATGTTCAGGTGGGGTATCCGGTTTAATGTTCGTTAATAAACAGAAAAGATAGTTGATTTATGCCTTGTTTTAGATAAAATTTGACGAATTACTGAAAAAACGAATAAATTAAACTTGCAATTCAGAAAGTAAGTGTGTAGAATACGAATTGGTGTTTACGGACACCTTTTGTTGTTGAAGATATTGATAGAGAGAAAGGCGAGTTGAATTCGTGGAAACTTTTGATTATGAACAAGTCCAATTAATACCTGCTAAATGTGTGATTACAAGCCGTAGCCAGGCAGACACTTCAATTGAATTTGGAGGTCGTGAATTTAAAATACCCGTTGTGCCAGCAAACATGCAAACGGTATTAAATGAAGCGTTAGCTGAAGAATTGGCCCGCAAAGGTTACTTCTATATTATGCACCGTTTTGAACCAGAAAAACGTATGCCATTTATCAAGCATATGAATGCTGAAGGTTTATTTGCGTCCATTTCTGTAGGTGTAAAACCAGAAGAATATACTTTCATCGATGAAATCAAAGCAAGTGGTGAACGCGTAGATTACATTACTATTGATATCGCTCACGGTCATTCTGAGACTGTTATCGATATGATTAAATACATTAAAGAACAAATTCCAGAAACATTTGTAATTGCTGGTAACGTGGCAACACCTGAAGCAGTGCGTGATTTAGAAAACGCCGGTGCTGACGCGACTAAAGTAGGGGTTGGACCTGGTCGTGTATGTATCACTAAAATCAAAACTGGTTTTGGTACTGCTGGTTGGCAATTACAAGCGATTAAATTATGTGCGAAAGCAGCACGTAAACCAATTATCGCTGATGGTGGTATCCGTACAAACGGTGATATCGCCAAATCTGTAAGATTCGGTGCATCTATGGTAATGATTGGTTCACTACTAGCTGCCCACGTTGAATCACCAGGTGAAACTGTAGAAGAAGATGGTGTCACTTACAAAGAATATTTTGGTTCAGCATCTCAATTCCAAAAAGGCATCTACAAAAACGTTGAAGGTAAGAAAATGTTGATCGAAAGCCGTGGTAGCTTATGGCATACAATGCGTGAAATGGAAGAAGATTTACAATCAAGTATTTCATATGCAGGTGGTCGTGACCTAGGTGCTTTACGTACAGTTGACTACATGATCGTACCAACTATTTACAACGGTGACTAATTTTAAGCCCGATGTTATAACCATCGTTAATCAAAAAATTAAAGGTCTGTGGTGCAAAACCGCAGGCCTTTTCTCGACGAAAAAATTTGTTTAAATTGGCTTGTCAGCCATGAAAGTGCTGGCCCTTTTGCACAGAAAAAATGGAAATATGGTATGATAAAAGGCAGATATTTTGTGAGAGGGAGGTGTTGTTGTTGGCTGGTAGAAATCAAAATGGTCCTAAGGATAAGCGGTTATTTGCCATGCTGGTTCTAGCGGGATTAATCCTATTTCTATGGGTTGGTAACCGGATGGCGGAAGAGCGGTTGGCTGAGCCAGTTGAGGTGGCCAAAGAGGTATCCCGGACGTCGTCGATTTACCAGGAGATTTTGGAGGACCACCAATTAGCGTCTGAGTCGTCGCGGGTGCGTCAGGCTGAGGAAGGGAATAAGAACGACCAAGCATCTTCTTCTATAGAAGATAGTAGTGGGAATGGGGCAAGTTCTTCATCTGAATCAGAATCAAGTGGTGACTCGACATCAGAAAGCCAACAAGGGGCATCTTCGTTGGAAGAGGCTGAGGATTTAGGTCAGCTCTACCATCAGAACCCGCCTAGTGTGCCGGGCGGGCAGGCTTATGTTGAAGTGAATGACAATGTGCCGATTTTTACGGATGCTGATTTGACGGATGTTGAAGAATCTTGGGAGCGGTATAGCCCTCTGGATGATTTGGGTCGGGTGTCTGAAGCCAATGCCTTGTTAGGGGCGGACTTGATGCCGGCTGAATCAGAACAACGAGAAGCTTTGACCGCAATCACACCAACTGGTTGGCAACAAAATCGGTATGATATTGTATCGGCTGGCTGGTTGTATAACCGAAGTCATTTAATTGGTTTTCAGTTGACTGGTCAGCAGGATAATTTGCTGAACTTGATGACCGGGACCCGGTATTTCAATGTGGAAGGTATGCTACCTTTTGAAAACTATGTGGCTGCCTACGTGGAAGATAGTGAAAATCATGTCCGCTACCGGATTACGCCTTTATTCATGGGGGATGAACTACTGGCGCGCGGTATTTTCATGGAGGCTTATTCCATTGAGGATGATGGTGAATTGCAATTCCATGTCTATATCCCAAATAATCAACCAGGGATTGAGATTTATTATAGCGATGGGTCCAATCGATTAGCAGTTTAAAATAAAGAGTCTGACTTGATTTAAGAAGGATTGCAATCAAGTCAGACTTTTATTTATTTATATGCTGTTACTTGCCGATCTAGAAATTGTTTTGCGACTTGTTGTCCAAAGGCAAAAGACATTTTTGCATTGTTGTTTCCGTATTGTGTGGTCATAATCCAACGACCTGTCAAGAAGAGGTTGTCGAGCGTTCCATACCGTTGAGAAATGACTTGTCCTTGAGGCCAGGTGACTAGCACACCACCGTCTAAGGCAGGGGTAAATATTTCACGGTTAACCATGTTTTTTATGAATACAACTTGTTGTGTTGCCGGTAGTAATTGACTTTCAAATCCAGCTGCATTCACTAAAATATCCACATGCTTGCTTGAACCGTTCTCAAAAATCAATTCAAACCCCCCATCACTATATGGTTTGATGTCCGCCAGTTTATCGTGGAAGGTTACCTTACCCTCGTCATACCACTGCATAATATCCTCTAGGGCTTCATGCGTCATTTGACTTCTGAAATGTTCAAAAATAGGCATATATTCTTGCTTGTATCTATTGCGGTCCAGTACCGACATGCCCATGTATATATAAGGCAAATAAGGCGTGACAATACCCGCATAAATTTGGAATATATGTAAATCGCGATCATAGTGGGCTAATTCTTGACGAATCTGCGTGATAGAGCCACTACTATATCTGTCAATTACGCGTTTAACATCTACATCATTAACGGCCATATCTCCCATAAAAGTTTCCAAAATATTAGCTAGTGGAATATAACCATTATGGGCTGACTGCTGATTTTTAATCCAATCCATATTAAAAGTAGCCTGAATATAACCATCATATGGCCCTTGTTTAACAGAGGAGAATGGTGTAGATCGCGTAAAGAAGGTAATTGAACGAGCGAGTTGACCAGCATAGTGATATTGCAGGTAACGCATAACATCTAGACCAGTTAAGCCGGACCCAATGATGCCAATCTTTTTACTAGGATGAATGGCGGCAAGTTTCTCCATTACCGGGTAGGGGTCGTGAATGTATCCGCTATGCCCCATTAAACGGTAGTGATCCGCATAAGGTGGATGCCCGATATTTAAAAAAACGACGTTATAAATGGTATTTTGCCAATAACCATCAGCTGTTTGTAATTGATAGTAGTAATTCTTTTCTTGGTTGCCTGTAATATGATCACCTGTTTGATCTACAACTTGGATGTCTTGAATACGTTGGNNGATATGAACGTGGTCATTATCTAAATAATGTTTCATACGGTCCTTTAAATAATCACCGTACATTGCACGGGGGATAAAGGCTCCTGGATTACAGTATTCTTTGTGGTGGTATGACAACCAGTCTAATAAATCATTAGGATTATCTGCTTCGATAGATAAATCTTTCGCATATGAATTCATTACTAACTTATGGTCGTCCTCTTGATAGGGGAACCCATTGCCTAAGGACCTAGATTCATCATAAATATCAATTGTTAAGGGTTGCTTTGGATGTTGGTTTTTAAAATCAATCAGGGCTTTCAGGGTGCCATTTCCAGCTACACCTAATCCTACAATCGCGATTTGCATAGTATTCTCCTTAAATGTTGTTAAAAAATTTTTGTGCGGACGAAAGTATATTGAAATATATTTGATTATTGCGTTTACTTTCCCCATCCTATTAACGCTATAAATTATAGCATATTCCTATGTTTTACAAGAAAATTCCCTATGAAATATCCGTAATTCAAAAGAGGATAGGATTAAAATTCCCTAAATTTTATCTTAATGTAATGTTGTATTATGTTAGGATATGGTATTTTTGTTGAATACGAAAAGGAGTTATAATTATGAAACCAAATTTAAATAAACAGCTGACAATGCGCGAGCTCATTGTCGTAGCTTCCACGTTGTTTGGCTTATTTTTTGGTGCTGGTAATATTATTTTCCCTGTTTTAATGGGACAAATGGCTGGTAACCATGTTTGGCAAGCAAGTCTAGGATTTATTATTACTGCAACTGGGCTACCTTTACTAGCAGTAGCTGCTATGGGGATGACACACTCAGAAGGTGTCTTTCATTTAGCAAGTAAGATTTCTAGAAAATATGCATACTTTTTTACGGTAGCACTGTATTTAACTATAGGCCCATTCTTCGCTAGTCCAAGGACGGCATCTGTATCTTTTGAAGTGGGTTTTGCGACAACAAGTTTCGCTGAGTCACCTGTCGCTTTATTGATTTATTCAGCCTTATTTTTCGGTGTAGCCTTGGCATTATCACTTCGGCCATCAAACATTATGGATTATATTGGTAAGTTCTTAAATCCTGTGTTTCTTATTTTCTTAGCAATTATTTTTATTCGTGCATTTACCATGCCAGAAACGAGTGTGGCTGAAGTTGACGCGATTGGCAACTATACAAACCAAGCCTTTTTCCAAGGGTTCCTAGAAGGGTATAATACCATGGATGTCTTGGCGGCTTTAGCATTTGGGATTATCATTATCCGGTCAATCCGCAAATTAGGGGTTAACGAACCTAAAGCCTTGGCCAATTCAACCGTTAAATCAGGTCTGTTAACTGCTATATTAATGGGCTTAATTTACTTCAGTTTAGCCATCTTAGGAACACAAAGTCGTGGCTTTATTGATGTTCAGGAAAATGGGGGCGTCGCGCTTTCAATGATCACCCAACACTACTTCGGTACAGCTGGTTCAATCTTGTTAGCCATTGTGATGGTATTTGCTTGTTTGAAAACAGCTATTGGATTAATCGTAGCCTGTGCGGAAACTTTTGAAGAGCTATTCCCAAATAAATTATCATTAACACAATGGACGATTTTATTTGCTGGCTTATCGTTTATCGTTTCAAATGTTGGTTTAACAACGATAATCGGCTTATCAACGCCAGTATTAATGTTCCTATACCCACTGGCAATCTCACTAGTGGTTTTAGCCCTATGTGAACCCGTCTACACTAGTAAGCATGTCTATCGCTGGGTAACTGGCTTTACTATGGTGGCTGCCTTGTTTGATTTCATCAAAACATTACCAGATGGCATTTTCAACCTAATTGGTGGAGACGCAATCGGTCATTTCGCCCAAGCAGTTTTACCATTTTACGCCTACGGATTCGGATGGCTAATCCCAGGACTTCTTGGGCTCGTAATTGGTATTATCCTCACTGAAAAAGATAAAATAGCTAGTTAAACGAATCGATAACACCTCTACTTCTTGATTTGAAGTGGGGTGTTTTTTTGTTTTCAACATTCAACTATCGTTTATAAACTTTAGAGAGACTATTTTTTATCGCATATAGTAACTATTACGTATGCCAACAAAATAAAGTAAATGTATATTTTCTCATAGTGCCCTGATAACAGTATCTTTTAAATGCGTTTTATCTAGAGTAAAAATACTACTGAACTTGAAACGCGCTGCAATGGTTAATGAAACTTCACGAATAATCTAGTTACTATAACTAGTAAAAGGGGTAATTGTTAAAAGTTGCCCTTTTTTTTGACTCGCGGACATGGTAAACTATGTCGACACCATTTTTAGTACAATGATGTATTTTTAAGGAGAATCATATATATGAAAACAGCAATTATCGTTGACTCAACAGCAACTTTACCAGAAGACCTTAGCAACTTGGAAAATGTATTCCAGGTTAAACTGAGCGTTATTTTTCCAGACGGGGAAGTCTGTGAAGATTCTAGCGATCCCCAAGTGATTTCCGACTACTACAATCAACTAGAAACAATGACAGTGCTGCCTACAACATCACAACCGACAAACGGACAAATCTATGACGTATATGAAGAAATCGTCAAAGCGGGCTATGATCAAGTGTATGGCGTGGTCATTTCAGGTCAATTAAGTGGGACTAAATCGTCATTAGAAGCCGTGTCACGTGAATTTACTGACCAAGTAACGACACATATTATCGATGCTAAATCGACTTCAGGGGTATCGCAACACCTTGTTCACGAATGCTTACGTTTACTAGAAGCAGGCCACAAGGCGGAAAAAATCGTTCCTGCTTTAAACAAGGTAGCAAATGAGGCAGAAACTTATATTATGGTAGGATCACTGGATAACCTAGTAAAAGGAGGCCGTTTATCAGCTGCCGGTGCCTTCTTTGGTAACCTATTAAAAATCACACCTTTAATTAAAATTGACCAAACGGGTTCACTAGAAGTGATTGATAAAATCCGTACTGATCGTAAAATGAAAGAAAGATTCAAAGGGATTTACGAGGCTGCCTACGCTAAGTATGGTGACCGCTTGCATGTATCTGTAGCCCACTCAAACGCTTCAGAACGCGCCTTAGAACTTGTTGCCCATATGTCAGATGATATGGATATGTCACAAGTAACGGTCTCTGCTTTAACGCCGGTTGTAGGGACCCATGTAGGGAACGGTTCGATTGGGATCTTTTTAGTGGTAGATGCCGAATTGTAAAACGAGAGAAAAATGCGATTTATCGCATTTTTTTTGTTATAATATACTGTAAATCAACACAAGACACCAAGTGTTACAAGGAGGAAAACATTATGCGCTCAGCAATCATTGTAGATAGTACATCTAGCTTGCCTGACGAATTAAAAAACCATCCCGATGTGTACGAGGTAACTTTAAAGATTGCTTTTAAAGATGGCGAAGTGATGGATGATACCACTAACGAAATGAGTTTGAAACACTTCTACCACAAAATGGTGAGTGTAGCCGAATTGCCAACCTCATCTCAACCCGAACCCGCGGACTATTACCGAATTATGGATGAACTGGTAGCCAAGGGTTACGACGAGGTTTACGGGGTCTTTATGTCTAGTAAATTGAGTGGGACCTTCCAAACAGCTCGTATGGTCATGCAAGAATATCAAGATCGAATCAATGTTCACTTAATCGATACCAAGGCGGTATCCATTATTATTGCCCACGAAGTGAAAGAATTGATTCGTTTGATTGAATCAGGCTATAAAGCTGAACAAATTATTCCAGCCATCAACCAAATGATTCAAGATTCAGAAATTTATGTCTTTATTGAAGATTTAAACAACTTGGTCAAAGGTGGCCGGGCCAAGGCAGCCTCAGCCTTTATCGGCTCTGTATTAAAAATCTATCCTATCCTACGATTTGAAGATGACGGAACAGTAGATGTTTTTGAGAAGATCCGTACGGAAGGAAAGATTAAAAAATCTTGGTTTCGTATCTTTGAAAAAGCCCGTGCTCAATTTGGTGACCGTCTGCATTTAGGCTTTGCCCACGGTGATGCCTATGATAAAGCTATTGAATTCAGAGACTTTTTCCTAGAAAACTATCCAAATGAAGACATCATTATTAGATATTTAACACCCGTTTTAGGGGTTCACGCCGGTAAGGGTGCCTTAGGTATGGGATTACTAGTAGACGCTGACTTAGACTAAGTGGAGGCTTTATGTTATCAACACTTATTTACTTGGAAAATGATTTTGATCAATACTTGATGCTCCACCGGACGAAAAAAGCCAACGACGTCAACCATGGGAAATGGATTGGTATCGGCGGCAAATTTGAACACGGTGAATCACCTATGGAATGCTTGGAAAGAGAAGTCAAAGAAGAAGCTGGTCAAAACTTGAAATCAGCCGTTTTCCGGGGGATAGTCACTTTTATCTATGCGGACCAAGAACCCATGTATATTTTCTTATATACAGGTCGATTAGAAAATAATGAGGTCGGGCAAACCAGAGAAGGTGACCTAGCTTGGGTAGACAAGGACAAGATTTTTGACTTAACCCTTTGGGAAGGCGACCGTATTTTCCTCAAAGAATTGATTGGGTCATCTACATTGATGGATATTAAATTGGTATATGATGAAAATGATGTTTTAAAATTGGTTGAAAAGCGGTAGAGTATATAGTAGTTAAAAATGAATGATTGTTGTGAAATTGTAAGGTGACTTTACCCATTTTTTACATATAAATTGTTTACAAATAGTATATTGTAGAAATGTGAGAATGCCCTAATTACAAAAAAGATTCATGTATACTGAATCTTTTTTGTGTATATAGTGATCACAATACTTCAGTCACTAAATGAAAAGGAGGGAATGTAATGATAGATATCCATAATCATATATTACCTGGCGTGGATGATGGCGCCAAAGATATTGAAATGGCAATAGAGATGGCGAATGTCGCTGTTCAAGAAGGGATTACCCATATCTTAGCCACACCTCACCACCGTAATTCAGAGTTTGTTAATGAACGTAGCAAGGTTGAAGAAGCTGTTGGGCAACTGCAAGTAGAACTTGACCGCAGAGGCATTGATTTAGTTGTATTCCCTGGTCAAGAAATCAGACTCCATGGTGAGATGTTAGACCACATTGACCAAGGTGAAATTTTATTTACAGATTTAGATGGCCATTATGTTTTAATTGAATTTCCAAGTCATGAAGTACCGCATTATGCGGAACAAGTATTCTTTGATTTATTGTCACGAAATATCCGGCCGATTATCGTTCATCCGGAACGAAATCAAAAGATTATTGAAAAACCAGAAATATTAAAACGTTTTGTGGAGATGGGGTGTTACGCACAGTTAACAGCAGCTTCATATTTAGGGGAGTTTGGTTCAGGGGTTGAAGAAACGAGTCGTTTGTTGATTGAAGAAAATCTTGTCCATATGCTCGCTTCAGATGCCCACCGTCCACATGGACCTAGGGGCTTTAATATGGAGGCAGCCTTCAATAAAATGCAGGCTGAGTATGGGACTCGTATTGTATTTGATTTTAAAGCCAATGCGAAAAGTTTGGTGAATGGGGATCCAATGATTACCAATTTTGTTTTAGACCAACCAAAACGTAAGAAGAAATTCTTTGGTTTGTTTTAGTTTGTTGGATTATAGATTTAAATCAATTTATCAGGAAAAAGAAAAGCACAAGTTGGGAGCGTAAAGCGTAAATGAATTTTTCTAAATATCAAAAATATTCGATACTAGCGATTGCTGATTTTGTATCGATATTAGTCGCTGGTTTTGCCGCATATCTATTACTTGAAATTTATGTTGGTTTAACCTTATCAGTGACGGTAGGTTTATCTATTATCTATTTCATTACTTATATACTAGCTAGTTTAGGAACAAAAAACTATAATTTAATTATTCGTTATATGAGTTTTAAAGGGGCTTCAGATTTACTGATTACCCATTTTATTGCGTCAATTTTAACCCTAGCGTCAGCAGCAATCATTTATAGAAGTTTTTCTATTCGTTTTGTTTTTTTATTAGCTGTATTTGCCATTGTTTTAACATTTTTATTGCGAGCTTTATGGCGCTTAACAATGGACCGTAGAGAAAACCTACCAAACGGTGAAGGGGTCTTTGAACCAACTTTACTTGTAGGTGCAGGTCGAGGTGGGAATACTTTCCTTAAACAATTTAAAAATGATGGAGCTTACCGATTCGTTGGCTTTGTAGATGATGATAAAGAGTTACTACATAAGAAAATGGATACTTTGAGTATCTTAGGTTGCATTAAAGATATTCCAAGTATTATCGAACAATATCACTTACAAAACATCATTATTACGGCACCAACCTTACCAAGTGAAAAGATTGAGCAAATCTTAGACTGGGGTATTGAATACGACGTGGATGTTCGTCAAATGCCTTCAGTTGAAAAAACGCTATTAGGTTATCAAATGGATACAGTATCTGGACCTAAAGAAATTGAAATTTCTGATCTTTTGGGGCGTGATGAGGTTGAGTTAGATGATGAAGATGCCTTCCGTCAAATTTCTGGTAAAGATATCTTAGTAACAGGTGCTGGCGGGTCAATTGGTTCTGAAATTTGTCGCCAGGTAGCTAAATTTGCGCCTCAAACGATTTATCTTTTAGGTCACGGGGAAAACTCAATCTACTTGATCAACCAAGAGTTCGCTCAAAAAGACTTACCAAATACTCGGATTATTCCAATCATTGCGGACGTTCAAGATAAAGAACATATTGAACAAATCATGCAAACCTACAAACCAGATATCGTTTACCATGCAGCAGCACACAAACATGTGCCGTTAATGGAAGCTAACCCAACTGAAGCAGTGAAGAACAATGTCTTCGGAACAATGAATGTTGCTCATGCGGCTAAAAATGCTGATGTAGATGTCTTCGTTATGGTATCAACAGATAAAGCAAATAATCCACCAAATGTAATGGGTGCTTCAAAACGAATTGCAGAGATGCTAGTTACTGGAATGGATAAAGTTTCAACGCATACAAAATTTGCAGCTGTACGATTTGGTAACGTGCTAGGCTCACGAGGATCTGTTATACCTGTCTTCAAGAAACAAATTGAAAAAGGTGGACCAGTTACAGTCACTGACTTTAGAATGCGTCGTTACTTTATGACGATTCCTGAAGCTAGTCGCTTAGTTATCCAGGCTGGCGCTAAAGCAGAAGGTGGGGAATTATTTATCTTAGATATGGGTAAAGAAGTCCTGATCCTAGATCTTGCTAAGAAAATGATTAAACTATCTGGATTTACTGAAAAGGAAATTCCAATTGTTGAAAGTGGTATTCGTCCTGGAGAGAAATTATATGAAGAATTACTGCTAACAGACGAAACAACTGGTCAAAAAGTTGATGATAAGATTTTTGTGGGTAAAATTAAGAGTCAACCAATTGAAGAAATCTATGAATTTGTTGAATCCTTAGATTTAACTGTTGTAGATGATGATCGTTTAAATAAAAAATTAGTTGAATTTGTTCATCGTGATGCTAAAACGTCGGAAAATGGATAATGAGAATCAAGTAAAAAATAATAAATATTAAATAAATCAATATCTTATTGAAAACTTAAAAACTGATATGGTAGACTGACATAGTTATGATAATATATTCAAATAGGAAGTAAATACTATAAATTATATTTGCTCGAGGAGGACGAGATGAACGACACCCAAGAAATCTCTTTAATTGAGATACTGAATATTCTTACTGCGAATATTTGGAAGATTATTTCAACCACTGTTATTGGGATTGTATTAGCAGCTTTAGTGACATTTTTCTTAATGACACCAAAATATACATCTACAACTGATATTGTTGTGAATAACACTGCTACCGCTACTACAGAAAATACAATCACTCAATCTGGCCTACAAGCGAACTTGACACTTTTAAACACTTATCAATCATTGGTAAGCCGTCCATTAGTGCTTGATCCTGCTATTGCAGCGGTACCTGAAGCAGAAGGCATGACTGCTAGTGAATTAGCAGAAAACGTCACAGTTTCTATGGATTCAGATTCATTACTATTTACAATCTCAGTAGAGAATGAATCACCTTATTTAGCTGCTAATTTAGCCAACGCAATTGCTGTATCTTTCTCTGAAATTGTACAACAAGTATTACAAGTAGAGAACGTTTCGATTGTAACCCCAGCTGAACCTGGTCAATCGCCAACTTCACCAAACGTGATTTTAAACATCATCATTGGTGCATTATTAGGATTGATTGTCGGTGTTGTATTGCAATTAGTCAATGCAATGTTAGATAATTCAGTTAAGAGCAGTGATATCGTTGAAGAGCTTGGTTGGACTTTATTAGGATCTATTCCACAAATGGATAAAAGTAAAGTTGAAGATACGCGCTTCAAAGGTAATGTAGTTAAAGATGGTTCTAGAAACCGTCGTCGTGTCTAGGAGGTTCAATTTTGTTTAAGAATAATAGAAAACATTTTGACAAGATGAATGCAGAACAACGCCGAGGCGCTAGTTTAATTACTGTTACGCAACCAAATGACGTCATTTCTGAATCTTTCCGTCAAATCCGTACGAATATCCAATTCTCAATGGTTGACCATGATTTTAAATCAATCATGTTCACATCATCTGGTGTTTGGGAAGGTAAATCAACTGTTACAGCCAATACTGCTGCTGTAATGGCGCAACAAGGCTTGCGTGTCTTATTAGTAGACGCTGATTTACGTAAACCAACAGTAGCCAAAACATTTAATATCAACACAACTGTTGGTTTGACTAGTTTACTAACAGATCGTGATGCAAACATCATGGATACTGTAAACTATGTTGCGGATGCAAATATTTACATTTTAGCAGCTGGTCCAATTCCGCCAAACCCATCTGAATTACTAGGTTCAAACCGTATGGCTGAATTAATCGGCGAATTAGAAGAAATGTTTGACTTAGTTATTTTTGATACACCACCGATCCTAGCTGTTACCGATGCACAAGTTGTTGCCACGCGTGTAGATGGCGTGATTGTGGTTGTTCGTTCAGGAATTGCTAACAAAAACGAAGTACGCAAAACGAAAGATTTATTGGACGTGGTAAATGCCAACGTGATTGGTGCCATATATAACGGGGAAGATGCCAATAAATTGGGTTATGGTTATGGATATGGCTACGGTTATGGCTATGGTCAAAGCGAAACAAGCAAATAATAGATTTCAAATTAAGGGATAGGGTTTCGGCTCTATCTTTTTTTTGCGCTTGCGCATCGGAGTAGTCCAGATGGCTAGGGATTTCGATTGCTTTTTGGACGGCTTTTGATAATGGTTTTGATTCTGGGTGTGTTATTCTAGTCAAAGAAGTAAAATAACTTGTGAATTTTGACAAAGGAGAATAAGCAAATGGATTATAGACGATTTGGCGATGTGTTAGTTGTACGACTTGATAGAGGCGAAGAGGTTATTTCTACGTTAGCAGAATTAGCTAAGCGTGAGAAAATCTCTTTAGCAACGGTTCAAGGGATTGGCGCTTGTGACCAGGTGAAATACAGCCAATACAATGTGGCAGAGCGTTCATACAGTCCCAACGAATTAAGTGAAGAGTTAGAGCTAACTTCATTGAACGGCAATATGTCGATGATGGACGGCGAACAATATAACCACCTACATGCTACATTTGGCCGTGCAGATGGGTCAGTAGTTGGTGGCCACTTGAACGAAGCCATCATTTCAGGTACTGGAGAAATTTTTGTTCATATGATTTCTGGTGAAGTGGAACGGTCAAAAGACCAAGCAGAAACCGGTTTGAACTTGTTCGATTTCAATAAATAAGGTCTTTATTCGTTTGATTGTAAAATGAAGAGTATCTGACTAACAGAAATTCCCTTAACTAACAAATTGTAAGCTAAAATCTTGTATGAATTCGAATTTGAAATTATAATAGAACAATGTAAAAATATATTCAAAAATGAACGGAGAATAACGATGACAACAATGAAAGAGAAGTTTGGTTTTAAACCAAATGAAGGCTTGCAATTTGGCCTGTATTCTTTAGGTGACTATGCCCCAAACCCACATACCAACCAAGGGGTAGGGGAACAAAGAAGAATTCAAGAATTAATCGAAACAGCTCAGCACGCTGAACAAGCAGGCTTAGATATATTTGCCCTTGGTGAATCTCACCAAGAACACTTTGTCTCTCAAGCACATGCAGTCATTTTAGGGGCCATTGCCCAAGCGACGAATAAGATTAAATTATCCTCTTCATCAACTGTTGTATCGACATCTGACCCGGTTCGAATTTACGAAAACTTTGCTACTTTGGATTTAATTTCTGACGGGCGGGTTGAATTAGTAGGTGGTCGTGCCTCTCGAATTGGTTTATTTGAACTATTAGGTTATGAATTACGCGACTATGAAGAATTGTTCGAAGAAAAATTTGAGTTATTAAATTACATCAACCAGCAAGTTGAAAAGGGTGAAAAAATCACTTGGGAAGGGCAATTCCGCCACCGTTTAAACCAAGCAGAAATTTTCCCTAAACCAAAAGACAACTTCATTCCAATTTGGCGGGGTGTAGGCGGCCCCTCAGCGTCAGCAGTGAAAGCTGGCCGGGCTGGTATTCCTATGGTTCTCACTACACTAGCTGGGCCGGCTATGGCCTTTTATCCGGCTGTGGAGGCCTACCACGAAGAGCTAGCGAATCTTGGTATAGACCCAACAACCTATCCGTTAACAACAGCTAGCCCTATGTATATTGCCCCTACAGGTCAAGAAGCATTGGCAGAGTTTTACCCACATGTGAAATCATCATTCTTACATTCAAATGGCTCTATTTTTCCTAAGCAACAATTCGCTCAATCAAGATCTGTTCAAGATACAATGATGGCGGGTAGTCCAGAAATGATTGTTGATAAATTGATTTACCAATATGAAGTCTATGGTATGGACCGGTATATCGGCCAAATTGATATGGGTGGCGTTCCGATAGATAAAATCAAACGAACCATTGATTTACTAGGTGAAAAGGTTATTCCTGAAGTGAAAAAATACACCAAAAACAACTAGTGTAAATCAACAATTGCAATATAAAATAACATGGAGCTGAATATCCCCAATTCAGCTCTTTTTCTTTGTTTAAAAGAATACAAACCACTATAAAGACAGATGTTTTTTGTCGTTTAATTATCATCGTAAGAACTTACAACAATATTTGCCAAGTAAATATTGAGATAAGATTGACGAAAATGAGATTTGCGCGTCACCCAATAATATGCCAGGTTACGACAAGGAATTATACAGGGACCGTCCATATACTTATCAAGATAATTAGGGCAACAAATATTCATACAGCTTTGGCTTAACCACTCATAAAGCTACTTTAATCAAAAACACTTAAATAAAAAGAGCAGGTGCACCCACTTAGTCTAAAAGGGTACACCTGCTTTATTTTTTTACTTGAGGTAATCATAATCAACAGTTGTTTGAATCATGGCCTTAAACTGGTTAAAATCTTCCGAATTCCCAAGCGCCCACATAGCCTTCATGACTAGGGCTTCGCTGGTGATATTCGCTGTTTCGATAATATGCTTTTTCCCTAGAATTGACTGACCAACTGCATAGACCTCATAATCAGATCCTTCCATTGGCACTTGAGTGGTTAAAATCACATATTTTCCATGGTTAACGGCTGCCCGAATTTGCCCTGCATAATCAAGAGATGTCAATTGTGGAATCCCGCCGATCCCAAAACCTTCAATAATGATGACATCCATCAACTGACAATAGGCTTCAATGACTTGAGCAGGAAGGCCGGGCGTTAATTTAATTAAGCCCACGCGCGGATTCAATTGGTTGTAGAATTCAACTGGCCCTAAATCACTAGATTGATTTAAGATAGGCAAAACCCTTTGTGACCGGACAACTGCACGGTTGGCGAAATCAATGGTTTGAAAGGCTTGGTAGGACCTAGACCGTACTTTGCGCGCCCGGGTGCCCAGTAAAACTTCCCCATGGAATACAATTGATACAGCGTAAGCTTGGTCAGAAATGGCGTAGGTTACAGCGTCTAGGATATTTTTCACGCCATCATTACCAATTTTTGATAGGGGCACTTGGGACCCAGTAAAGACAATCGGTTTGGCGCTATTTTGAACCAAGTAAGATAGGGCAGCAGCGCCGTAAGCCATGGTGTCCGTTCCATGCACCACAATAAAGCCATCATAAGCATCATATTGATCCTGGATTACTTGGGCCATCTGTAGCCAGTTTTCTGGTTGCATATTGGTTGAATCGATAGACAATAGGTTGACTGCATCATAAGTAAAGTCTAGTCCAGAAGATGCTAAGATTTCGGTTAGTTCTTGGTTGATGGTCCCGGCAACGAGGCCGTGGTCAGAATCTTGTGCCGAAATCGTCCCACCAGTTAGTATAAATAAAATGCGCTTGGTCATGTCATACTCCTCATAAAAATCATTTAGACCCATTATACCACGAAAAAACCTAGCAGACAGGTGTATCCGCTAGGGTCTCCTTACCGTATTACAATCGAATTGAATCTTATTGACGGATTTGCCCGTCGCCATAAATCACATATTTATAAGTCGTTAAAGCCTCAATCCCCATTGGTCCGCGGGCATGCAATTTCTGAGTGGAAATCCCAATTTCGCCACCGAAACCAAATTTATCGCCATCTGTAAAGCGAGAAGAGGCGTTAACAACCACCGCAGCAGCATCAATATCATCCACGAATTGACGGGCTACCGAGTAGTCCTGAGTTACAATCACTTCTGTGTGGGCAGATGAATAAGTTTGGATATGTTCAATCGCTTCATCATAGCCAGAAGTCACCTTGACCGCAATTTCATAAGCCAAGAATTCCGTCGCATAATCTTCGTCACTAACAGGTAAGATCTCGATCTTTCCTTGCAAGATTTCCTGCGTTCTTTGATCTCCGTGCACCACAACCTTGTCCGCCTTAAAGGATTCAACAATTTGTGGCAAAAAGGCTTCCGCAACTTTTTCGTCGACTAGTAGGTTTTCTAAAGCGTTACATACTGAAACCCGCTGTAGCTTGCCATTTTTCAAAATGTCTAAAGCCTTATCTAAATCAGCCGCTTCATGCACGTACAGGTGGTCGTTTCCGATACCTGTCTCAATTGTTGGCACAGTCGCACTTTTCACGACATTTTGAATCAAGGCTGCACCACCACGTGGAATTAAGACATCCAAATATTGATTCATCTGCATAAATTGAGTTGCTAAGTCCCGGTCAGGATTGTCGATCAAGTTGACCGCATCTGTTGTTACGCCAGCTTCAGATAATCCAGCTTTAATGGCTTCAATAATGGCCAAGTTGGATTGAATCGTTTCGCTACCCCCACGTAAAATGACCGCATTACCGGCTTTAAAGGTTAGGGCAGTAGCGTCTGCTGTTACATTTGGACGTGATTCAAAAATAATCCCGATAACCCCAAGAGGTACACGTTTCTTCCCAATCTCAATGCCATCTTCTGTAAACCACATTTCATCCGTTTGCCCGATAATATCCGGCAAATTCGCCACCTTTTCAAAACCAGCGGCCATATCGTCAATCCGGCTTTCAGTTAAGGTCATGCGCTCAATAAAGCTTTCGGGGCGTCGACCAGCCTCTCGTGTATTTTCAATATCGGCCTGGTTCGCCGCTAAAATAGCCGCTTGCTTAGCCCGCAAGGACTTAGCCATTGCTAATAAAGCCGCATTTTTTTGTTGGCTTGGCAACTTACCTAATTCCCGGGATGCTAACTTTGCAGCTTTACCAAGGGCGAGTAAACCTTGTGCATCAATCATGTTTGTACCTCCATTACATTAGAATTATGAGTATTTTCTCATGTTGTTCATTTATTATAACCATTGATCTTAAGAAAGGCTATTAGATTCGCTTATTTTGGCATGAAAAGAGTTCCAATTGATTCGCCCTTAACTAAGTCTAAAATCTGCATAGGATCTTCAGATGACATAATCACCGTCATTTGTCCGGATTTTAAAGACTCGTTAGCAGCCGTCAATTTCGTTTCCATTCCTCCAGTTGAAAAGGCCGAAACATCACCCTTAGCCATATCCATTAAGCCGTCAGTCACCTCATGCAAGACATCAAAGCGAACTGCACCAGGGTTTCGCTTCGGATTGTCATCATAAAAGCCGTCCACATCTGTTAGGAATATCAACAAGTCCGCGTCCATCGTTGAAGCAACCAAGGCAGATAGGGTATCGTTATCACCAAAACGGGTTTGGTGGTCCATTTCATCAACTGCTACCGCATCGTTTTCATTGATAATCGGTAAGATTTTTTGTCCTAATAAGGCATTCATGGCATTCTTGTAGTTGTTGTAAGAATCCGGGAAGTCGATAATGTCCCGTGTTAACAAGATTTGCCCGATAAATTGGCTGTAGTAGTTAAATGACCGACTATATAAATTCATCAAAGCAACTTGTCCAACAGCGGCAGTTGCTTGCTGCGACGCCATATCGGTAGGTCGGCTAGTTAAGCCCATTTTGACAGAACCAACACCAATCGCACCCGAGGTTACAAGAATCACTTCCTTACCTTCTTGAATTAAGGTAGAAAGGGCCAAAGCTAGGCGGTCAATCCGGTTATAATTGATTTGATTTTGACTATTCAAAAGAGAATGTGTCCCAATTTTCACAACAATTCTCTCTGCGCTTAAAATTCCTTCACGATTCATCTCATTCATCCTCATCTAAAAATTTTGTATATTAAAATTAGTTTTACTCTTTTTTAATCGAATTGAAATCTCACTCTGTTATTATAGCATAGAGGACCTGTGATTTTTAGGCAGGGATATAGACAAATGGGGAAAACAAGGAGTGACTTAAGTGTCAAAAATTAACATGAACCACTTTAACAAGGCCTACATCGCCATCGTACTGGCCTTTATTTTAGCGCTTGCTGCCTATGATATCAACTACAGCAAGACCAACGCCGAAACAGAAACCACCACAAACCAGCCCACAGATACAAAAACCACCGAAGAAAGTGCCTCTTCAGATGATGAGGAAAAGGCTGAAGCACGTAAAGCTGAGTTGGCAGAAACCATCACCACACCGGTTGCATCAAACGCCACAACTGATGAAGAAGCCAGTCAAATGGCCGAATTTTCAGCCGACTATGCAGATGACATCCAAACTTATTTTGTGAAGGATATCGCAACAAATGTAGCTGCTACGCTGGAGATGGACGAAACTGCAGCCTTGGCCCAGTTGCTGACAGACCTACCTAAAGAAGTTGATGTAGATTCAGCACAATATCAATTAGTCAATAAGCTTAACCCATTACTTACCGAACCAGTGATGGATTTTGCTTATGCAAGTTCAGGTAAACCCTATAACGCAGCGATTACAGATGCTTATACTGCTTTGATTGATGCAGCAGCAAGTGCCGGGTATACCTTGTCGACAATTTCTGCTCACCGGACCATTGCTTATCAAGCACAAAATGTGGAGAATGGTTTTCAAGATTACTTAGCTCAAGGCTATTCAGAATCAGAAGCGCGTGACCTAACAAATGCTTATTTTGCACCAGCAGAAGCCAGTGAACATTCAACTGGACTAGCCTTTGACTGGTTAGGAACTGAATGGACAAGTATCGGTGGCAGTTTAGATGAGGCGTATGCAGACCAACCATCAGCTCAATGGCTCTCAGAAAATGCCCAAGATTATGGTTTTATTATACGGTACCCACAAGGAAAAGGGCAGGTAACGGGGTATAGCTTTGAGCCATGGCACTACCGTTATGTCGGTGTAGAAGCTGCGCAATATATCACTAAGTATGACATCACATTAGAAGAATTCTTAGCCCTAGTAAACTATCAAACAGCATTAACAGAAGAAGGATTAGTTTAAAGTGCTGACTTAATTGTGAACAAATTAAAAGAATCCAGCAAAAAGCGCCCGAACATCATGATCGAGCGCCTTTTGCTGGATATTATTTTTAGAAATTAAAGTCCATAGTTGCGAAGTAGTCTTCTGGTGTTTCTGGGCGACGGATTTGTTTGAATGTGCCGTCTTCTTTTAACATGACTTCTGCTGAACGTAATTTAGCGTTGTATTGGTAACCCATTGAGGCACCGTGGGCACCTGCGTCGTGGATCCAGATGTAGTCGCCAATGTTTGTTTTGGGTAATTGACGGTCGATAGCGAATTTATCGTTGTTTTCACATAGACCACCTGTTACATCGTATGTTTGGTCGGCAGTTTCGTCTTCTTTGCCTAAAACAGAGATGTGGTGGTAAGCGCCGTACATTGCTGGACGTAATAGGTCAGAGGCTGATGCGTCTAATCCTAGGTAGTCTTTATAAGTGATTTTTTCATGTAGGACTTTGGCTACTAAACCACCGTTTTCAGCTAACATCCAACGACCTAATTCGGTAAAGATGGCGACGTCGCCTAGGCCAGCTGGTTGCATGATGTCTTCGTAAGCTTGGCGCACACCGTCACCGATGATATCGATGTCTGCTGGTGTTTCTTCTGGTTTGTAAGCCACCCCAACACCACCTGATAGGTTGATGAAGGCGATGTTTAAATCAGTTTGGTCTTTTAATTCAACCGCTAATTCAAATAATGTACGAGCTAATTTTGGATAGTATTCGTTTGATGTCGAACCTGAAACTAAGAATGAGTGGATACCAATGTTTTTCACGCCGTAGTCTGCTAATTTTTGGAAGGCTTGGCGGGTTTGTTCTGGTGTCATACCGTACTTAGCGTCACCAGGATTATCCATGATGCCATTCGCAACTTCGAATGTCCCACCTGGATTGTAACGAATACAAACAGTTTCTGGGAATTCACCTACATGTTCTTTGAAGAAATCGATATGGGTGATGTCATCAAAGTTAATGATTGCACCAAGTTCAGCGGCTTTCTTGAAGTCGGCTGCTGGCGTAACGTTAGATGAAAACATAATGTCGTGGCCAGAGAAACCAACTTTGTCAGCTAATACAAGTTCTGTATAAGATGCACAGTCGACGCCCATACCTTCTTCTTGCATAATTTTCAATACGTGTGGATTCGGTGTGGCTTTAACAGCGAAATATTCATGGAAGTTAGGGTTCCATGAGAAAGCTTTTTTTAGACGGCGGCAGCGGTCTCTAATACCGGATTCGTCGTATAAATGGAATGGTGTAGGGATTTCAGCGGCAATTTCTTCAACTTTTGCCAGGCTAGTAAATGGACGTTTATTTTGCATGAATTGTTGTCTCCTTTAAATTTAATCTTACTCTCATTATGAAGAAAAAAGGTAGTTTATGCAAGCCTAGAATCTTTGTCTGATAATGACCTTATAAAAATACAACTATATGAAAAATCTATGTGAATTGGCTTGACAATTTTTTTAATTAAATCTATGATAATGCTATTGAAAGACGCAACTAGATGAATGGTAGCCGTATTCGAGGGGATTTATTGATGAAAATGAACAGCCTACATACGAATAATCGCTTTTACTTTAGCTATTTTAGGTAGTTTGTATTTATGAAATCTGTTTTAGATCATAGATACAAACGTCAGTAAACAACTGAACCGTATCTATGATGGCTAAACATTTTGTTGCGTAACAAGTGGCCACGTAGAGATAAAATCTATTGTGGCATAGCTAGATATTTTAGCGCTATAAGCACCTATTTAGATTTTATCTGGATAGGTGCTTTTTTCTTTGGATTGATTATAAAGGGGAGTAAATAATGAAAAGATTAAGCTTAAAGAAAAGCTTGGTAGCTTTACTAGCCAGTTTGGCTATTTTTGTGGCTGGCTGTGAGAATTCTGAAGATAATGGCATTATAGATATCGGTATTTTGTCGATTATGGACCACAATTCCTTAAATGATGCGGAGCAAGGTTTTATTGATGGGATGACCGAACTGGGGTATGAAGAGGGCGTTGACGTGGTTTACCACCGGATGAATGCCCAAGGTCAGCAAGCCAACTTGTATCCAATGGCAGGACAACTGTTGAAGAATTCTGAGCTAGTTTTAGGTATCGGAACACCAACGATTCAGGCACTGGCCGTGACGGAAGAGGAGAAACCACTCCTTTTTACAGCCGTAACTGATCCTTTAACAGCAGGTTTGGCGGAATCACTAGAGGGTTCGGGCCGAAATGTGACGGGAACAAGCGACCAGATGCCGGTTGAGCAGCAAGTTGAGCTCTTAATGTCGATTAAACCTGAAGCGGAAAAAGTTGGCATCATCTACAACACGGGTGAGGTCAACTCGCAGATTCAAGCAGAACAAGCTGAAGCAGCTATTGTAGCGGCTGGTAAAATTCCAGTCATTCGTACGGTCACCTCAACTAATGATGTACAACAAGCCTTGAATTCTGTGATGTCTGAAGCGGAACTATTATATATTCCAACAGATAATATCATGGCAGGGGCAGCGTCAACGGTTGGTGCAGTTTCTGAACAATACCAAGTGCCGGTAGTTGCTGGATCAATTGACCAAGTGGAAGATGGTGGACTAGCGACTTACTCATTAAACTACTATGAATTGGGCCGTCAAACAGCTGTAATGGCAGCACGTGTAATTGAAGGTGAAGATCCTTCGACCATGCCGATTGAGCAAGCTGAAGAATTAGAATTATACGTAAATGAAGACATGGCGGAAGCGCTGGGCATTGATCCTGATAGCATCCAAGTGGCAGAATAAAGGGAAGAGAGAGGATTTTAACATGAGTGTTATTTTAGGCAGTATATCAGAAGGATTGTTATGGGGGTTATTGGCGATGGGGGTTTACTTGACTTACCGGATCCTAAACGTAGCCGATATGACCGTTGAAGGGTCGTTTTCTTTAGGGGCAGCTTTGGTATCACGGTTAATTTTTGAATTTGCCATGGAACCTTGGATGGCCACCTTACTATCATTTGTCATTGGGGCAGGTGCTGGACTAATCACTGGTTTATTACACACAAAATTAAAAGTGCCAGCTTTGATTGCGTCAATCATTACCATGACAGGTTTATACTCTATTAATCTACGTATTTTAGGTCAAGCTAACTTACCATTATTAAGTCAAAATACTTTGGTGACGCAAATGCGTCAATTGATTGAAGACAAGACTTCAGCAGTTATCGTTATTGGGTTAATCGTTGTTATAGCTATTATCGCCTTACTTAAATGGTTCTTCGATACGCAAATCGGTTTAGCCATCCGTGCAACAGGTGATAACTATATGATGAGTGAAGCCAACGGAATCAATACAGACTGGACAAAGATTATCGGCTTCATGGTAGCCAACGGATTAGTTGGTTTATCAGGTGGTTTATTAGCGCAAAACAACGGCTATGCAGATGTCAACATGGGTGTTGGGGCAATGGTTATCGGTTTAGCCTCAGTAGTCATTGGCGAAGCCATCGGGAAAAACATCACCTTTGTAAAACGCTTATTAGCGATTGTATTAGGGTCAATCATTTACCGGTTACTATTACTATTGGTATTAGAATTAAACTTCAATCCAAATGACGTCCGTTTATTCTCAGCCTTAATCCTAGCCGTAGCGCTTGGGGTGCCAGCTGTTCGTCAACACGGTAAAAAAGTTGTGAAAAATTCAATCACAAGTAAAGAAGCGTAGAAAGGAGTTTGACCAATGACTAGCGTATTAACATTACAAAGTGTACATAAAACATTTGAAGCTAAAACACCAAACGAAAACCACGTATTAAAAGGGATCGACCTAAAGGTGGAAAAAGGGGATTTCATCACCATTATTGGGGGTAACGGGGCTGGAAAATCGACTTTCCTAAATGCCATTGCCGGTTCGCTATTGGTAGACCAAGGGACTATTAAAATTGAAGATAAAGATGTGACTAACCTAAATGCCAACAAACGTGCAGGCCTAGTATCACGCGTATTCCAAGACACACGGATGGGGACTGCTAGCCGCTTAACTATCGAAGAAAACATGGCTATTGCAGACCGTCGCGGACACTCATTTGGATTTGGACGAGGGGTCAACAACAAGCAACGTGAACAATTTAAAGAAGCCTTGAAACTATTGGACTTAGGCTTGGAGAATAGATTAACTGCTGAAGTTGGCTTGCTTTCTGGTGGACAACGTCAAGCATTAACATTATTGATGGCGACTTTGAAAAAGCCAAAAGTCTTACTATTAGATGAGCATACAGCAGCCTTAGACCCTAAAACATCGGACATGGTTTTAAAATTAACTGAAGAAGTAATCCAACGAGATCAATTAACAGCCTTGATGATTACACATGATATGGAACAAGCCATACAAATGGGTAACCGCTTGTTGATGATGGACAATGGCCGCATCTTGATTGATATCTCTGGTGAAGAGAAGAAGCAATTAACCGTACAACAATTATTAGACATGTTCAAAAAACAATCAGGACGTGCATTAAACGATGACGCTTTAATACTAGGGTGAGAGCGAGACCGTATATAAAATGATATTCCATAAATGATTATTTTTGATACAAGAATAATAAATAGAAAAATAGAACCTCTTCTGATTTTACGACCCAGAAGAGGTTCTATTTTTTTTCTTAGTTATTTCTTTTTGATTTAATACGATAAGGCAGACATTCCTCTAGTGATGTTATCTCTCTATAAACTTTTTTCAAAATCAATCGCTCCAGCAGGAAAATATCCAATTGTCTATAAGTTTGCCTTCTCGTATAAGGCATAGATTTGATTAAGAGCGTAACAAGCCAGAGATTATGTAGTTTTTTAATCGGGTTAATTAGTTTTCGCTTTTAGCATGCAATGGTTCAGTCTTTTCTTGGTGAGTAGTGACCAATTTTGAATAGGTTTCATTATTCAACTTATTTACTATTTGTGACAAATCGGTTATTTTTTTTAGTGCTTCTATTGCTTGGTCTCTTTCTTTCTTGTCATAAAGACGGATTAAGTTTTTTAAAAATAAATAAGCCAGTTCATTCCGCTCACTGGTATATAAATTTTGTCGACTTATCCGCATGTCTTCAATAGCTATTTTTGCTCTATTGAGTTCTTTTTCTTCCAAAGTTAAATGGATAAAATTGACATAAAGATGAGAATGCCAGTTTGAAAATTCACTATTAACGGCTGCTAGTCCTTTGCTGTTGTCGAAAAAAAATTGTGCTTTTTTGAAATATTGGTTTCTTTTCTTAGAAGGGACTATAGACATAATATTATTAAATAATTTTGTTTCAAAAAAGGTCCAGCTGCTTATTCTGTCTAGATAGTTAAAGATAAAGTCGAAACTTAAATCACCATCTGACTCTTTAGATAAAATAAGTTTGAATAATAGTGCAACTCTGCTCAAAAAGACTTCTGTTTGATTGGACGAAAAGCGTAATTTGTTATGGAGGTTGGTTAAAGAATGTGGATCTTGATTCCAGTAAGCGTTAAAAATAGTCACTAAAAAATCATCTGTGGTAAAGAGTTTCCCATGATGTTTATACATAAATTCATCGTAAGATACATTTATCCTATTTAATAATTCTTGAAATTTTTCTACAGAAATAGAGTGTAGTCCTTTCTCAAATTTTTGAAAGAAAGATCTAGAAACAATGCCTGTGTAAACTTCTTTTTGTGAAATGTTTTTCTGCATACGTATTTTTCTAAACGTTAATCCTATCAACTGATGTACCTCCGTATTTTTTGGGTAGTTTATGACCCATATCATAACATAAAGAGTGCTCGAAATAAGATAAAATAACAGTACAAACGGATACGGAGGGATACAAATGATTAAATTTTATAATAAACAGTACCTAGCTGCAGCTTTTATTTTCATTGGACTTGCAGCAGTAGAGACTACTTTTAATGCCGCTACTTATGCGTATATTTTTAAGGTTATTGAGGAAAAAGACACCTCTCTATTATTAAAGTACATTATTCTTGTTGTCTTGGGTTACATATTGTTTTCTATTATTACTTATTTAAAAGATTTTTGGACAAATAAGAATATTGCTTTTTTTAACACGTCTTTAAAGACTGAATTAATAAGGAAAATTTTAGAAAAAGAGACTTCTTTAAGTAAAACCGAAGGAGTATCAAGTAATACATCATTTTTTATGAACGATCTCAAGTTACTTGAAGAAAATTACGTAAAGCAACTATTCAATGTCGTCAGCTATTTAGTTACTCTAGTTGTTATTTTGACTTTTTCTATGAGCAATAGTTTTTTAATGACCGTTATCTTTTTAGTGTTTACATCAGTAACACCACTGTTTACAAACATTTATAAAGAAAAAATAGAAGAAAGTAATAGTCATTGGACAAAAGAGAATAAATCCTTTTGTTCTATGCTAAAGGATATCTTAAGTGGGGCTGAAACAATAGCTTCATATAAATCCGAAAATTATTTCATTAAAAAATTTTATCAGAAAGTAAAAGGTTTAGAAGAGAGTACTAAAGATATGAATAATGCCATCTCATTGTCGAATGCATTGGTCATCGCTTTATCATATTTATTTATGTATTTTCCGATTGGCATGGGTATCTACTTTACTATTCAAGGGCGAATTTCGTTAGCGTCTTTTGTAGCTGTTCAATACTCCAGTAGTTGGATCATAAATAATTTTTTAGGATTATCGCAGTGTATAAACAAGTTAAACAGTATAGGAGAAATCAAGAAGACGATAATTAATACATTGGAATTCAAACAGCCAGATGATACCAATGTATTAAGGAACCAGAAGATTGATTCGGTTGTTTTTCAAAATGTTTCATTCAATTATGAGGACAAGAAAATTTTTGAGCATTTAGATTTAACATTAAATTCAAACGATGATGTACTTTTAGAAGGAGCTTCAGGTAGTGGTAAATCGACATTTTTAAAATTACTGACAAAAGAATTAACCCCAACTAATGGTAAAATTTTCATTAATGGCGAAGATATGAAAAGCATTAGCAAAAATGAATTATACAATTATGTAAGTTTAATTCCCCAAACGGTTGCTATATTTAATGACACACTGAGAAACAATATTACATTAGGAAAAGAAGTAAGCGAAGAAAAGTTAAGTGAAGCAATTAAAAAAGCAGGGTTAGAAGAATTAATACAGCAAGTAGGTTTAAATTATCTAATCGGAGAAGATGGAGAAGGATTATCAGGAGGACAATTGAAAAGAGTAGAAATTGCAAGAGCAATTCTGTTTGATAAACCAATACTCTTAATTGATGAAGGAAATGCTTCACTAGATAAACAGAATGCTTTAGCCATAAACAAAACAGTGGCTAATTTAAATAAGTTAGTTATAGACGTCGAACATTATGTCCCGGAAGAGAGTATGAAAAATTACACTAGAAAATACTATTTAGAAAGTAGAAGAGTACAACCAAGTTGATATCAATTTGCAAAGAAGGGACGCAAAAAGACCGCCAGGGTTTTCCTAGCGGTCTTTTGATTTCTAAATTATGCTTCTACGGTTAGTTCTTCACCGATTGCTGCTAAACGTGCAACGATTTCATCGTGAGACCAACCTTTAGCTTGTACGTAACGGTTGCGTGGGTGAACACGGCATTCGTGTGTACAACCACCAAGATGTTTTTCTTGGTTTTCTTCTGAAGCTAAGATTTGTTTGTTACATTCAGGGTTACCACAGTTTACGTAACGTTCACATGGTGTACCGTCGAAGTAGTCTTTACCAACGATTGATGGGTCAACATGGTTGATTGGTACAGAGATGCGGTCGTCAAACACGTACATTTTACCTTCCCATAAGTCGCCACGAGTTTCATCGTCTTGACCGTAGTTTTCAATACCACCGTTTAATTGGCTAACGTTTTCGATACCTTCACGAATCATCCAACCTGAGAATTTCTCACAACGTACGCCACCAGTACAGTAAACAAGGACTTTTTTGTCCATGAATTTTTCTTTGTTTTCGCGTACCCATTCAGGTAATTCACGGAAGTTACGGATATCAGGGCGGATAGCGCCTTTGAAGTGACCAAGATCATACTCATAGTCGTTTCGTGTATCTAATAAAACAGTATCTTCATCTAACATTGCTTCACGGAAATCAGCTGGATCTAAGTGGGTACCAGATAATTCGTTAGGGTTTAAATCTTCTTCTAAGTTTAAAGAAACGATTTCTTCACGGTAACGTACGAACATTTTTTTGTGTGCGTAGTCATCCGCTTCGTTAATTTTAAACCATAGGTCAGAAAATTCTTCCATAGCATGCATGTGTTCCATGTAGCGTTCAGTCGCTTCTTTTGGCCCAGATACAGTACCATTGATCCCTTCATCACCAATTAAAATACGGCCTTTTAAGCCGAGTGATTTACAGAATTGTAATTCGTCTTTGGCGAATTGTTCTGCATCTTTAATAGGTACATATTTATAGTAAAGTAGTACCTGGAATTCGTTATTATTCATTTATTATTCCTCCATCATATTGCAGGTATGACTGCGAGTTTTTACGGATTACATTATAAGGCATAAACCAGGGATAAACAAGTACTAAATTTGTTTCGAATGTTTAAAAAGTTCACAATCCTATTTTTACATTAGAAAAACATGCTATAATAGATTGTGAAATATGAATCGATTACATGAATTTTCAAGTAAATCGTTAGTAGGGGTTAGTTATGAATCATAAAGGAACCAAGACAATAGAAACGCAACATCTATTGTTACGTAAGTTCAAAACAAGTGATGCCAAGGACATGTTCAAGAATTGGGCAGGGAATACGGCAGATACAGAATTTGTTACATGGGACAAGCACCAATCCGTTTCTGATAGTAAAAGCATTTTAGAGAAGTGGGATAAACGCAAGGACAGAAGTAAAACCTACAGATGGTGTGTGGAAGACAAATCTTCTGGAGAAGCGGTAGGAGAAATCGTAGTGACTGAAGTGCATAAAGATACTCAGGCTGCAGACTTAACCTTCTGTATGGGTCAAGCCTATAAAGACCAAGGTTTGGCGAAGGAAGCTTTAGAAAATATTGTGCATTTCTTGTTTAAAGAAGTGCAAATGAACCGTTTGTCTTTTGATCAAGATAGTCGAAATGAAGCTGACAGACAACTGGCTTTAGCCTTAAACTTCGAATATGAAGGGCTACGAAAAGCAGCTTTAGCCAATAATTCAGGTATTTCGGACAAAGCCTTGTATGGTGCTGTAAGATAGAATTTGAAGTGAATAAAGAAAAAGGTATGTGATAGAAAACATCACATACCTTTTCTGTCGTTATTTATTATAAAACTTTGTCTAAGAATTCTTTTGTACGGTTGTGTTGTGGGTTACTGAAGATGTCTTCAGGTTTACCTTCTTCGACAACGTATCCGCCGTCCATGAAGATTACGCGGTCAGCTACTTCACGGGCAAAGCCCATCTCATGTGTTACAACGACCATGGTCATACCTTCTTTAGCAAGGTCTTTCATTACGTTTAATACGTCACCAACCATCTCTGGGTCAAGTGCTGATGTTGGTTCATCAAACAACATGATATCAGGATTCATTGCTAAAGCGCGGGCGATGGCCACACGTTGTTTTTGTCCACCAGATAAAGAGTTTGGAAAAGCTTCTGCTTTATCCGCTAAGCCTACTTGTTCTAATAAAGACAAAGCTTGTTCTTTGCTGGCATCTTTTTGTGTCTTACCTAATTCAGTTGGCGCTAAGGTAATATTCTCCAAAACGCTTAAATGTGGGAATAGGTTAAAGTGTTGGAATACCATGCCGATATTTTGACGTGCTTTATTAATATCAATAGATTTGTCGGCAATATTTGTGCCATCTACTAAAACTTCACCACCGTTAATGTCTTCTAAACGGTTTAAACAACGTAAGAATGTTGATTTACCAGACCCTGATGGTCCGATGATACAAACTACCTCACCTTGGTTAATGGTTAAGTCGATCCCTTTAAGGACCTCATTTTTACCGAAGCTTTTCTTTAAATCATTTACAATAACTTTTGCAGTTGCTGTTGTTTCAGCCATTTTCTCATCCCTCTCGGATTTCATTCTTATTCATCTACTCGTATATATTCGATTGATAAATTTAATGGTATTTTAATTTGAAATGGTCACTTTGTCAACTTTTATCACAAGCTTTAATTATAATGTAAACTCTGAGGGGCACTGATTGATTGCCCTAGGGTATTTTGTTATATTTTGTGTATTAGATTGGACAAGAAAGAGAGGTAGTAAATTGAAAAAAGTATTAGCTGCTTTAGATATTCAGCAATTATTCATCATCACTTTAGGGACTTTAAGCATGACCATCGGTTTGTATTTCTTCTTAGTACCTGATTCCCTTGTCGGTGGGGGCGCTGGAGGTATGGCCCAGGTGTTGGCACCCTTTATTCCGCTACCTTATTCAGTGATCCTTTTTGCCATTAATATAGTCTTACTGGTCATTGGGATTAAAGTGATTGGTAAGGAGTTTGGTGGGACAACCCTGTACTCTGTCATCCTCTATTCAGGCTTTTATGCCGTATTTGAACGGTTTGCGCCTGTGACAGGGGCAGTTGCAGATGATCCATTGGTCAACTTGATTTTGGGACAAGTCCTCCTTTCAACTGGTGTCGGTCTAGTTTTTAATGCCGGTGCCACAACGGGTGGGGTAGATATTATTGCCAAAATAATGAACATGTACCTACCTGTCACCTTTGCGACAGGGGTTATGATTTCTGATATGACCATCTTGTTTGCGAATATGCTAGTGTTTGGGATTGAACGTGGTTTATATGCCGCAATTGGGGTCCTCCTAGCCAATGTCGTTGTTGACCGCGTAATCACTGGGGGTTCCGCACGTTACAACGTGAATATTACGTCAGAAATTGCAGGGGAAATCAACGATTTTATTTTGACAGAATTGGCTCGTGCGACAACCATCTATACGGCTAAGGGTGGCTATACCAAGAAATCACGTGCTGTGATTACAACAGTTGTTGACCGGGAAGACTTACTGCGGCTGAAAAACCAAGTAACTGAAATGGATGCGAATGCTTTTATGTATGTGTCGCCAGTATCTGAAGTGACTGGACGCGGATTCTCCTTTGAAGTCAGGAGAAAGCAGTCTCGAATTGCTAAACTAAGAGAGCGTGCATTGAAAGGAAAAAATTCTAGTATCAAGAATTAGCCTTTTTGTTCCAATAATCATGTATAATAAATATATATATCATAAGAATGATAGCAATACGAACGGAGGGCTAGTGTGAGAACAGATGAATTATATTCAAAGTTGATCAATTTAGGATTTATAGAAAACTACTATGTAGCTAGCAAAGAATACAAGGATGGGTCAAAACATCGGATTTTGAAAATTTATGATGATGATTCCAAACTGGCCGAAGTAGCTTTAGACCAACCATACATGATTCGCACAACCTATGAAGGGTTTGAGGCTAGAAATGAACTTGAAAAACAAGCCTTATTAAACTTACTCATCAACTATGCACAAACACCAATTGAAGGACGACAGTCAGCCCTATATTTTGCCTATTACCATGATTTAAATAATATTGTGCATTTTATCAAACGTCTACGAAACAAACGTTTAACGGACGATATGATTCCATTAGCTTATTTTACTACACTAACACCAGAACAAAGAGAGAGCTTCTTATTCTCAATGTCTGAATTTGATGATTTCCCGGAGGCATACCGACCACGATTTACACCAGATTCATTTGTCAAAGTGATTTCTTATGAAGAATTCTCGCAAAATATCCATGACCGCTATAATCTGGACATGCCTGAGGCAGAACCATCATACAGTAGAGCTGATGAAGAGGAAGATGACGTTAAAGAAGACGGCGATAACAACAACCAAGACAGCGACACGACACTTGGCGACGTCCATGATATCTTAGATTTTAGAAAAAAATCTGACGATGACCAACCTGACCAATAGGATTTATAACAAAAAAACCACTCTATCAGCGCTAGTCGGCATGGATAGGGTGGTCCTTCTTTATGTTAAATTTTAAAGAATAGTCTGCGTATTTTGTTGTGCATACTTCTTCGGAGAGGTGTTGAATACCTTCTTGAATGAACGGTAAAAAGTAGAATAGTCACCGAATCCGGATGCGTCGGAAACGTCTTGTAAGGACATTTTGTTGGTGCTCATATGATTGATTAATTGTGCAGCATAGTTGGCACGTTTCTCAATCAAATATTCGTGGAAATTTTGGTTCATTTCTTTACGGAATAATTTTGATAAATAATATGGCGAAATATCAAATACTTGTGTAATCCGGTCTAATTGTAAGTCAGATTCTTTAAAGTGTTGATCGATATAGTAGATGATATGACTAAAGTGTTTGTCCTCTTTATAATCACCAGACATAGACGGGATTTTCTTCGCATGGTAGACATTCATCAATGAATGGTATAGGTGAAAAGCAGTTACGAAGGTAGTTTCTTCTACTTCTTCATCACTATAAGTAAGAATTTTATTTAAATGAGTAATTGTCTTATCCAGATTTTCTTTATCTAAACGGTAATGCCCTGGTTCATTATAAAAGCGAATAATATCTTGATAAAGATTATCATTTACCATAGCATATTGATCAATCAACATCTCAGGCACCATGCAAATAAAACGAGTATTATTAATACCTTCTTCACTAGTCATTAAATGCGGAGTGTTAGGTGGAATGATCAGAATATCACCATTGTAAAGTGTGTAACTGATATCATTAACGATAAACTGACATTGATTACCTAAGTAAAATAGAATTTCAAAATGGTCATGATAATGCATACTGGCAGTAATTCTAGAGTATTCTGCAAGATCCATACCAATGAGCTCAAGCGAAGGGATATTATTATAAGATTTAAGCATCATTGTGCGTCGTTCATCATGATAGCTAATAGATAAATGTTTCTGAAATGTATTAACGGCAATTGCTTCCAAGAGTTCACCTTCTAATTTAACTTTCGTCATAATAATTTATACTTTGCAATATTTAACTTATGTCTATAGTGTACTAAACTTCTACAAGCGGTTTCAATACTTTTTATAATTTAATTTTAAGAAAGGCATTGTGCCGTAAAAAACCTATAATATATGGTATAATTTAGGGGAAAATGAGGTCTTTGATAACCAATGCCAGTTACAATCAGATATCATATAGTATTTTATGATAGTTAGGAAAAATACACTTTTTAACACTGCACAACTTTAGAATCTAAATTGAAAGAGTATTTTAAAGGGTTTTTGGTTTCAATAGCACAAAAAAAACAGTACAATAAATTTTGGTGTAATGAAGAACCAATTTTATGCTGAAATTTATTGCTTTAGGAGACGAGCTTATGGATAAGGACCAAGAAAAACTTATACAAAGAATTCAAGCTGTGCCAACTGATGATTACAGCTACTGCATTCAAGTTATCTCTAAAATTTTAAGAGATAACCACAAACACACCAGCGATGATGAATTTATAAAAGCCTTTAATGAAGTGATGACGGAAAAATTCCCGAATCAAGCAACAGATTACAATCAAATGATTGCTGAAATTAAAATGCAAGATGATGTCGAATTCGTTAAACGCATTCGCAATATTATGGCAATCGACCCAGTCCGTGCCAATTTTGAAATGTCATTATATATTCGCCGGATGGAAGACGATTTTGACCAATTCACACCTAAGAAAAACATAAAAAACTTAAGTATCTATGAGGAATTAGACTTATTCCAGTTTATTTACCATAATGAACCAGGTCTAGAATTAGAACCAACAACGCGTGACTATGCTGGGATGTATGTAGAATATGCCAAGGTGCAAATTCAAGCCAATGAATGGCGTGAAGCGATTGACTCATACCAACAAGCCTTATTATGGAATCCCTATGATGTAGACACTATCTATGCCTTAGCGGAACTATACCAAGAAATGGAACAGTACGGGATGTCTTACCCAACCGTTCTTAATGGTTTGAGTTATTCACTTAGAGTAGAGGACCTAGCTTATGGTTTTGCCTTGATTGGGGACTTCTACTACCATAAAGAAGACTTTGAGAAAGCCTACATGTTATACCATATTTCACTGATGTGGAATGAAAATGATAATGCCAGAGCAGGTTTAGAGGTCTTAGCAGAATTAGACCGTGAGTGGCCAGAAATTCTTGAAGGTAAGGAACAAGAAGCTTTCCTTGAGGATCTGGGCTTAAACGACTACCCATCAGTGGATATGTTAACAGCTTTAAAAGAAGCAGCATTCCGCTTTAATGAGCACGGGCAATATGAAGCGGCCTATGAATATTTAGCCATTTATGAAGATATTCTAGGTAACGTTGACCCGCAAGTGACGGCAGTTTTAGACCAACTAGAAGCTGACCATCCTGATTTATTGATGGAAGAATTGGACCATAATCACGATCATGACCACCATCACCATTAGCCATAAAAATTATAGAGACGAGACCAATTTGAGATTCAATATTGGGACTCGTCTTTTTTTGCGAAAAATAATCACTGCCAGAAAGCTGGCATGTGATATAATTGTTGCGTACAAAAATTGAGCGCGTGCAATAAAGGAGAATGTTATGATACCTAGATATACCCGTCCTGAAATGGGGCAAATCTGGTCACAAGAAAATAAATATGCATCTTGGTTGGAAGTTGAAATTCTTGCAACAGAGGCATGGGCTGCCTTAGGGGAAGTCCCTAAGGAGGATGCGCAAGCTATTCGTGAAAAGGCCACTTTTGATGCAAAACGAGTGGAAGAAATTGAAAAAGAAACCCGTCATGATGTGGTTGCCTTTACCCGTAATGTGTCTGAATCATTGGGCGAAGAACGTAAATGGGTGCATTATGGCTTAACGTCTACTGATGTTGTGGATACAGCTCAAGGTTACCAATTAAAACAAGCAAATGATTTAATTCGTAAAGACTTAGACCGATTCTTGCAGGTGTTAAAAGCACGTGCGATTGAACATAAATACACGGTTACAATGGGCCGTACCCATGGTGTTCATGCTGAACCAACGACTTTTGGTTTGAAAGTAGCGCGTTGGTATTCAGAATGTAAACGAAATATCCAACGATTTGAAGCAGCTGCGCGCGGTGTTGAAGCAGGTAAAATTTCTGGTGCAGTAGGTACTTACGCCAATGTACCGCCATTTATTGAAACTTATGTATGTGAACACTTAGGCATTAACCCACAAGAGATTTCAACGCAAATCCTACCACGTGACCTACACGCTGAATATATTTCATCACTCGCTTTAATTGCTACAATGATAGAAAATATTGCGACCGAGGTCCGTTCGTTACAAAAATCGGAAACGCGGGAAGTGGAAGAATTCTTTGCAAAAGGGCAAAAAGGTTCAAGCGCTATGCCACATAAGCGTAACCCAATCGGTTCAGAAAACATGGCTGGGCTTGCTCGTGTCGTTCGCGGACATGTGATGACAGCTTACGAAAACGTGACTTTATGGCATGAAAGAGATATCTCTCATTCATCTGCCGAAAGGATTATCCTACCAGATACAACAATCTTAGTAGATTATATGTTAAATCGTTTTGCAAACATCATGGAAAAACTAACCGTCTTCCCTGAAAACATGAAACGCAACATGGATGCTACTCACGGTTTAATCTACTCACAACGTGTATTGCTAAAATTGGTTGATGCAGGCTTATCACGCGAAGTAGCCTACGATTTGGTTCAACCATTAACAGCAATCGCTTGGGACGAAGGCAGGCACTTTAAAGGGCTTGTAGAGGCCAATGAAGAAATCGCTAGTCACCTAGATCAAGCAGCTATTGATGACGCCTTTGACTACCACTACCACATCCAAAAAGTGGATGACATCTTCGAAAAATTAGGACTAGTTGAAAACTAACTTAATGTAAAACCGCAATGACGGCATGTAAAAGGTCACAGTACTTAACCCAGATTAGGGCAAGTACCGTGACCTTTTTTGTTGATATACGCAAAACTTGTTGCCCGTAGTAGGACTCATCATGATTTTTGTACGAGGCTGGACCGTGATTTTCATCCTACTTTTAAGGAAATGAAATGTAATAAGACAGTAGAAGGGTGAATATAATCAAAAAAGGAGATGCTTACGATTCTCCTTTTTTTGGTACCTCATGCGGTCTAATATGATAATGCTTAATAAAGGCTCTATAGAAGTTACTATAATCATTAAAGCCTGCTTTTTGCCATGACTCCGTGATAGACAAACCACTTTCAATCAAGGTATAGGCATAGCCCAACCGCAAGTCCAAGATGAACTGGTAAATGGTTGAATGGAAGTAAGGCTGGAATACCCGGTTGACAGTTGACGTTGAAATGTCGAACTTGTCTGCGATGTCTTGAAGGGTTAAGTCTTTTCGGTAGGAATCAACGATAAAATGTTTAATTTCGTAGGCTAAAATCTCTCTTTCAGACATTTCTAACCGGTTTTGGTTTGAAGCAGAAGAAAGTCGATACAATTCAAGGAATATGGTCGATACTATACTAAAGACCATTTTCTTTTGAATGTTGTCTTCAGGCCGTTTCAATTCTAACTGTAATTGAATCAAAGTTTGTAGTAGATGTTGCCAAGTGACGAAAGAGAAGCTGAAGACATGTGGTTCATCAAAAATGTGTTTAATTTCAGGTGTTTCCACAAAATCATTGGCAATGGCATCTATGTATGGTTCGCCTAGGGATAAAATATAGGCGTATATTTTTTCTTCTGTTGGTTTATGGTCGTCAACTTGAGGACTACAATCTTTTTCCGGTAAGATTAACCGTCTCATAATCGGTTCAGGTAAGACAACAATTTGGCGCACAGAGACGTCAATTTTCTTGTCGGCTAACTCAATAGAGAAGGGTCTAAGGGGAATCAAGAGTTCATTTCGATGGAAAGAAGAACGATTATAAATGTCAACCATTTGCTGATCAACTTTTTTTAGCTTGATTCGAAATGGTGGTGTTTCAGTTGGCATAAATCAAAACTCCTATTTTAAATATTCAATCTATCACCTATCAACTGCAATAAAAGAAAGGGCGTGCACTGATAAGTTACACACCCTTTAATATACCACAATTTACTTTAGAATTGAAAAGACTATATCAAATTCAATCGTTTCATTTCAGCTTCTAGCGCAGCCACTGTTTCTTCTTGGGCAGGGACTAGTGGTAGACGCACTGAACCTGTATCGAAACCAAGCATGGACATGGCTTTTTTGATTGGAATTGGATTTGGCTCACTGAATAAAATGTCGATTAATGGTTTAAAAGCCGTTTGAATTTCAGCCGCTTTTTTAAAGTCGCCATTTAAGGCATAATGCGTCATTTCATGTACTTGTTTTGGTGCAATATTAGCCAAAACAGAAATCACCCCGTGGCCACCCAAACTCATCAATGGAATAACCGTATCGTCGTTTCCAGAGTACACATCAAAATCAGGACCGACGTGGTAACGCGCATCTACTGCATTGGCTAAATCACCAGTTGCATCTTTAATGGCGACAATGTTGTCGATGTTTTTAAGTTCCGACAATGTTTTAGGGGCAATAGACATTCCTGTACGACCTGGTACATCATATAAGATAATCGGCGTCGTTTTCACAGCATCTGCAATGGCACTATAATGCGCCAATAAACCAGCTTGGCTCGTTTTTAAATAATAAGGCGTTACAGATAGAATAGCATCTGCACCTGCGGCTACACAGTCTTTCGTTAATTGGATTCCGTGGGCAGTATCATTAGAACCAGCACCAGCTATCACGGGCACCCGGCCATTGACTTTTTCCACGCAGAATTTTACTAATTCAACTTGTTCTTCGTCAGTTTGTGTTGAAGCTTCACCAGTTGTTCCTGCAACGACAATGGCATCTGTACCATTTTCAATTTGAAATTCAATCAACTCCGCAAACACATCGTAATTGATATTTTGTTCTAATGAATTATCATAAGGGGTAACGATGGCTACCGCGGAACCTTTAAAAATTGTCATGAGAATCCTCCTATATTGTGCGCATTTTGTAATTGTTTTTATGAAAAAACGATCAGATAGCTTGAGTATAAAAAAAGGCAGACAAGAGCATCACTCTATGTCTACCTAGGAAAACGTGTCAAAAAATACTGATAGCATTCAATAACCCTAACAGTTTTTAATCCCTAGCATAAGACAAGCGCTCCGCACCTTAATGGGCATTAAGGTTTGACAGGGATAACCCTCTTAGGTATTACCCCCAACACAGAAATTCTGCATTTCGGCACAACCACCTTTCACCATCGGCTACTGATTGGTTGCGCATCCTCTATATCTATACTTTCTATTCGTATAATCGTTAGTTTAAAACTAACATGACTACCCACTAAAGGCAAGGGCTAAATGAAAAAACTATTAGATTTCGCAATCATTATTTGATTTTCTTTTTCTTATTAGACTTATAGACTCTGGGCAATCGTTGGCTTAAATTCGTCAGGACTTCATGGGCAATCGTTCCAGCATGACTAGCAACGTCCACCACATCAACAGTTTGGCCACCATTTGTCCCAATTAAGGTCACTTTAGCGCCAACAGGCATCTCGTGGGGGATGCGAATAATCATCTGGTCCATACAGATCCGGCCTACACTCGGACACCGCTCACCGTCAACAATGGCATCCAAGCCCAAATAACTTCTTTGCCAGCCGTCCGCGTAGCCAATTGGTAGGGTAGCCACCCATTCATCCGAACCGGCCACATAATCAGCCCCGTAGGAAATCGTATCGCCCGCACGCATTTGTTTGACGTAGATAATTTCCGTCTCCAAGGTCAATGCTTGCTTGAAATCAACAGGCGACGTCACATCTTCCATACTTGGAATGGAACCGTATAAGCCCAGGCCAAGTCGCGCAACATCCAAAGTTTTTTCCGGGTACCAAAGGCTTAAGGCAGAGTTTGATTGATGGAAAAGGGGGGTGTACCCTAATGCTGAGTAGTCCAATTGACCAAGTAAATCTTCAAAAAAGTCCGATTGGGCTTGAACCTTATCCTTACCATGGTCAGTGAAAGAATCAGCTGTAGCATAGTGGGTAAAGACTGAAGCTAACTTAAATTTCTTAGGATGTTTGGCAATGTAATCAATGATTTTTTGCGCTTCTTTAGCAGACCGCACGCCAATCCGTCCCATTCCAGAATCCACTTTAAGGTGGACATTCAATTGATGAAGGCGAGAAAAGTCTTTATCGTGTTTCTTGGCGTATTTTAAATAGTCTAAGCTAGACACTGTCACACCAATTTCTAAATTGGCTAAAAGCCAAGCGTCGTCTGGATCAGTCAAGCCTAAAATCATGATAGGGGCAATAATCCCAGCGTCTCTTAATTCTAAAGCTTCATCCGCAACCGCGACTGCAAAACTGTCGGCACCGCGAGATTGGAGGGCGTCGGCTATTCTGACGGCACCTAGACCATAGCCGTCAGCCTTAACAACTGCCATGACAGCTTTCTTACCGATATGCTTTTTAATAGCGAAATAATTATGAATAATCGCATCTAGAGACACGATGGCCTTACTAGGGCGATGATAACCAATGGTCATAGTTTAAACCTCTCTTTATCACATGGATTAATCGAAATAGATAGTAAATGACGTGAATACCGCGCATTTCACTTCTCATTTATTATACCACTTGTGGGTAAAAACTCGAAAGAAGGGTCTCTAACTTAAGGAAAAGCTAAGTTAGTCCAATCCTAAGGGCACCTTAGTGGTCATTTAAACATCATCAGAGGTAGAGATTTGTAGAAACTTCGGTACATAACTATTGTAAGTAAGGATCCAAGGAACAACTCGGTCTCTTGGAAAAATGTACTCGATACCAACAGCGACAATGGCTCCCAAGAAGGTATCTAACACCCGAAGTAGGGCATAGACATATTGGTTGTGCTCTGGAATATTGAAGACAATGACAAGGAAAGTGGCGCTACCACCAATAACCCCTTGTGGATTCTTAACGAGAAGGTTAGTTTGAATCGTAATTAAAATACCTAAACCGGCTAAAAGTGCAGTAATCAAATAATGGTCAGGCAATAACTTATGTAAAAAAATATAAACTAATGAGGCAAAAGCTCCACAAACAATGGCTAAGGTTCTGCGCAAACCAAAAGAAAGCGACGAGGTGACGTCAGCCCTTTGTGAAAACACCGCTGAAAGCGCAGCAATTTGCGGGTCAATAGGGATAAACGCTGAAATAAAGACAATCATAAAGACACTCAAAGAAGTCTTTAGGGTCCGCATACCAACATGAAAATTTTGTTTCACTGAAATAGGCTCCTTTAATTAAGAGGGAAAGTTGAAAAAATCCCCTTCTCTACAATTTGAATTTTCTTGTAAATAGATTATACTAGGAATACTGGATAAAATGAACTAAATAATAAAGGAGGTGCACTAGGTGAAGCGGCAAACATATCGCCAAGCGAAAAAAGCGCTTGAACGCGAGAAGAAGAATAACCAAAAAAAGTATGGAAAAGCTTTTTCAGATGACATTAAATTCTCAGTCCCTGAGACAACACTCACACAGGATACTGCTGAATTTAACGTCGAAACGTTTGCGGAAACGCCTGTGCCAAAAGAAACCTTCCAAGACTTAGACACCAATGAAATCTTCTTTGAAAGACAAAAACAAAAACAGTACTTTTGGTCAGGTTCAAGCAATCATTCCCGCAAAGTACTGGTATGGATTATTTTGGCCCTCGCTATCCTAGCGGTAGCCTTGCTTGGACCGCGCGTTTTCGAATTCTTCCAAATGCTCTTTAAGTAGAAAAAGTGCGCCAGAAGTCGTTTAGAAAAACACTAGAATAAAAGTAAAAAGCGCCCTTCACTTGTCGTGATGGGCGCTTTTTTGAAGCTTATAATTTAAATATTTAGCATCATAAAATGAAAAATAGGGCATTGGTGGACTGTGTAACCAGTATCATTTTGGTTGAATAATAATCATATCTTTGGTGAAGTGGTTCAAGTTTTCAGTGCCCCCATCATGCGCAATCACTAAATCTTCAATACGAACGGCTGTGTTACCAGTCAGGTAAATACCAGGTTCGATTGAGAAGATATTGCCATCTTTAATGGTAGCTGTATTAGCTTTTGACACATCGCCTTTTTCATGAACTTCGCGTCCGATGAAATGGCCTAGTCGGTGGGTAAATTGGTCACCATATCCTTGGGCTGTGATGTAATCACGCGCTGCATCGTCCACATTCGCCAAAGTTTCGCCAACCTTGACCGCGTCAATACCGCGTAAATTGGCTTCGAGCACGATGTCATATACCCTTTTGGCCTCAGCACTAGGCTCACCGTAATAAACGGTACGGGTCATGTCGGAACAGTATTCTTCATGTTTACAGCCGATATCAATGACAATCGAATCACCCAGTTTCGGCGAGGTATGATCAGATTCATGGTGTGGGTCAGCACCGTTTGGACCGTAAGCAATAATGGGTTCGAATGAAAAACCGGCATCTGCGCCTTCTTCATCGTAAATACGGGCTAATTCATCTACTGCAGCCAATTCGTCCAAGCCAAGTGGTAAGACTTCCTCGATTAAACGAGCCATGGCCCGGTCGTTAATGTCTGAAGCTTTACGCATTTTTTCTTGTTCTTCAGGGGTTTTAATGGCTCTTTGGGCATCAACTAAGTCAGAACCTACTTCAAAAGTGGCTTGGTTGTATGTTTTGGCGATGGCTAACAGTTGGTCAGCCCGCCACAATTTATCCACGCCGATTCTTAGTGGGGCGTCGGTTGCTGGGAAGTCCGCTAGATTTGCGAAGGCTTCAGCGATTGTGTCGTTATCATCTACCCAAGTAACGTCAACTTCAGCTAATTCGTCGAATACAAATAGCTTGTTAGCGATAATTTGTGGACTTTTGTCCGGTTGGATAATCAATAACCAAAAACGTTCCATGGGGTCAAAATTGACACCGGTGTAGTAGTCGATGGATGCCTTGTCGCTAATGACTAGGGCATCTAAGTTGTGGTTTTTAACTTGTTGTTGAATGGTTGTTAGTCGGTTGCTATGTTCTTGATCCATATATCCTCCATCTCTTCTTACAGATAGCCGTCAGAAGAATCTTCATTATATTTCTCTTCAGCTTCTGGATGTTCCTCAATATATTCCTCAAATTCATGTAAGGTCATACCATCATGGGTTTCAAGGAAGTCCTCACGGCGATCTTTACGGTATTTGACCATTTTCTCTTTAAATATTTCACCAGTAGTCGGTGGGGTCCAGGAAACGGCGTTAGCGCCAGCTTCGATCACCTTACGAATGGTGTCTTCATTTTGACCACCAGTTGCGATAATCGGCACATCTGGGAAATCCCGGCGAATCCGTTCAACGATAGCGGCTGTTTCTTTGCCACCTGAAACGTTTAGGATATCCGCACCGGCAGAAATTCGTGCTTCAATATCGTTATAGGCAGAGACAACTGTTGCTACAATCGGGGAGTCGACGGTGTGTTCAATATCTAGAATATTCTCTGCGGTCATCGGGGCATTCACCACAACCCCTTGAACCCCTGTCGCTTCCGCGAAAAGGGCAATATCTACGCTACGCTTACCCTGAGTTGTACCGCCACCAACGCCGGCAAATACAGGCTGACTGGCTACCGATGTTACTGCTGAAATGATTGCAGGATGCGGGGAGAATGGATAGACAGCTAAGACGGCATCCGCATTACAGTATAGGATTGTAGCGACGTCAGTTGTAAAGACGAATGATTTTAAAGTTCTTCCAAACACGCGAATACCGGACGCTTCGTTAATAACTTCTGGCACCATCACCATATCGCTTCTAAATTGCGAAGAGATATTTTGAGAGCCGTTTTTTGGTTGATTCAACGCTATAACCTCCATTTAATTGATTGAATGGGTGTTTCAGATAGTTCTATTCTTATTATAGTACTTATATAAAAAGAATGACAATTCAAAATCTCGACAGGGCGTCATATCAAGTAAAGAAGTGTTCAATTAATTCGATTATGAAATATAAAATAACATTGATACCGAAACATGTTAAGAAATCTATCAAAAAAGTTGACACTTGCTTAAGAAATGATTAGAATTATTTTATCTTTATGCAAGAATCCTGTTTACATTCAAGTTTATTGCAATTGTATTCAAAAGGAAAAATTAAATAAGAAGAGGTGCGATGATGATTACATTTGATCATGTTGAAAAATATTATGGTAAATTCCACGCGTTGAAAGACATTAATCTGAAGATAAATGAGGGTGAAGTTGTGACCTTGATTGGACCTTCTGGTTCTGGTAAATCAACTTTGATTCGGACGATAAATGCTTTAGAGAAGGTAGACTCAGGCCATTTAATTGTTGACGGTAAAGATATTACAGACCGCAACACTGACATCCGTCAAATTCGCCGCGACTGCGGTATGGTATTCCAACATTTCGAATTATATCCTCACATGACGGTGTTAGAAAATGTGACATTAGCGCCTTTAAAAGTCTTGAAGAAAACCGATAAAGACGCCCAAGATAGAGCAGAGCGTTTATTACAACGTGTAAACATGTGGGATAAACGTGATGCTTACCCAGGTCAATTATCTGGTGGGCAAAAACAACGTGTGGCCATCGCTCGTGGCCTAGCTATGCGTCCGAAAATTATGCTATTTGATGAACCAACTTCAGCCCTTGACCCAGAAATGGTTGGGGAAGTGTTGGATCAAATGAAACGTATCGCCTTTGAGGACAACATGACTATGGTTGTCGTAACGCATGAGATGGGCTTTGCCAAAGAAGTATCGAATAGAACCGTCTTTATGGCAGACGGGGAAATTTTAGAAGATCGTCCATCAAAAGAGTTCTTCGAAGATCCTCATGATGAACGTGCCGTGCAATTCCTAAGCAAGATCATAGTCTAATCACCAAGTCACGCTTAAGGAAAGAGGGAAATACCATGAAAAAACTATGGCGAATTGTTGCGCTAGTGGCTTTTGCTTTCTTGGCTACGGCCTGTACAAGCACTGCTGCTAGCCAACAGGATATTGCTGAGCGAATCGACAGCGAAGCCTACCCGGTCATCACTTGGGGGGTAAAAGTCGATACCAACTTATTTGGGAAATATAATATTGAAGAAAACCGGATCGAAGGTTTTGATATCGATATGGCGAAAGAGATTACTAAGCGTGTCGGTGGGGAAAACGCCGAAGCAGAATTTGTTGAGGTAACCTCTAAAACCCGTATTCCTTTACTGAAAAACGGGAACGTAGATGCTTTGATTGCAACCATGACCATCACAGAAGATCGGTTAAAACAAGTTGACTTTAGTCAAGTGTACTTTGATGCCGGGCAAGCCTTGATGGTACCTGAAGATTCTGATATAGAAGGTGTTGAGAGCTTGACGAGTGAACATACCGTTTTGGCGGTAAAAGGGTCTACATCAGCCCAACGAATTAAAGAAGCAGCGCCGGATGCGAATATCTTAGAGTTAGAAAACTACGCTGAAGCCTTCACGGCCTTAAAATCAGGTCAAGGGGACGCGATGACCACGGATAATGCTATTTTATTAGGGATTATGGAACAAAATCCAGGTTACAAAATTGCTGGATCAACCTTTACAAAAGAACCATATGGTATTGCCATCAACAAGGGCCAAGATGACTTCTTAAATGAAGTAAACCAAGCCATTGATGACATGGTAGCTGATGGTACGTATCAAGAAATATATGCAAATTGGTTTGGTGACGATACTGAGTCATCAATTGCAGAGTAGGGAGGTTGACCACATGTTTGAATTATTAACAAATTATTCTGATTTAATTATTGAAGGATTTATCAATACCTTGATTGCATCAGTGATCGCTCTGATTGCTTCCTTAATTCTTGGTGGTTTAGTGGGAATTATCCAAACCTTAGAAAACAAGGTTTTAGCTAAAATTGGCGATATCTTTGTAGAATTTTTCCGTAATATTCCTTTATTGATTATTGTGATGTTTTTCTATGTAGTTATTCCTTTATACGGGATGGATATTACCGGATTCCAATCAGGGATTATCGGTTTAACGCTTTATACATCAGCCTTTATCGCGGACGTTGTGCGTTCAGGGATTGAAGCTGTACCTAAAGGTCAAAGAGAAGCAGGTATTTCACAAGGGATGACTTATGTACAAACGATGCAGTACGTGGTTTTACCACAAGCTGTGAAAATTGTGATTCCGCCATTAGGTAACCAATTTATCAACTTAGTGAAAAACTCTTCTATTCTAGCTATGGTGGCTGGGTTAGATTTAATGTATTACGGTGATTTAATTGCCAGTGAAACCTTTAATACTTTAGGGACTTACACAATGATCGCGTGTATTTACTTGATCATTACAGTACCTTTAACTTTATTAGTTTCATATATTGAAAAACGATTAGCACAACAGGACGTACGTTAGAAAGGAGCGGTAATAGATGGATTTTGCAGGTGCATTTCAATGGATGAATATCCAGTTTTTACTTGATGGTCTATGGGTTACGCTTCAAGTAACGTTTTACGCTATCATATTCTCGTTAGTTTTAGGTGGAATTTTTGGGGTTATTCGATTTATGGGAATTCCAATTTTGTCTAAAGTTTTAGGGCTAATTATCGATATTATTCGTAATTTACCTTTACTATTAATTATCTTCTTTACTTATTTTGCTTTGCCACAATTAGGGATTCGCTTAAATATTTTCTGGGCAGCAGTAGGGGCTTTGACTATATTTGAATCAGCCATGATTTCAGAAATTATTCGTGGTGGATTGAATGCTATTCCAAAAGGGCAGACAGAAGCAGGGATTTCAACCGGTTTAACTCATGTACAAACCTTGGTGTATATTTTATTACCACAAGCTGTGCGGTCAATGGCACCTTCGATTGTGTCGCAATTGATTGCCTTGATTAAGGATACGTCGCTTGCAACAATTATTTCCTTACCGGAATTGACGCATAATGCGAAGATTATCTATAACCAAAATACAGCATATGTGATTCCAATGTTTGTGATTATGACCTTCTTATATTGGTTGGTATGTTATACCTTGTCTAAATTTTCAAAATACCTATCAAACCGACGGTCTGACAAGGCTACAGCAAAAGATGGCGCTTTGAAAACACCGGCATAGCACAGTTCAATCCGTTGGCTATGGCATTTGCTATCATGTCCTTTGAACCAGTAGGATAGTTTTTTACATAGGCCCTAAATGGTTTCATTAATCTAAACACAGGTTAGGGATTCAAAGAAACTGAGTCTATGTTGGATAATTTTTTAATATTAACAAGGGGTCGAGACTTTTTCTCGACCTTTTTATTTGCCCAAACAATGTGATAAATAAAGAAAAATGAAAAAACTATGATAAAATAACACCATCATGAAAAACGTGAAAAGAAGGAGGCGGTCGCTTGGCTCAAGCAATGAACGCACAGAATAAACAAGGCGGGCTTTCGGGTTCTACCTTGAAATGGATCGCCATGGTCACCATGATTATTGACCACATGGGTGCAGCCATTTTACTGCCGTTATTAAATAATGGACAACTGGAAAGTTTTCATTATTCCCTGGCTTATACGGCTTATACCAGCTTTCGCCTAATTGGGCGGATTGCTTTTCCGATATTTTGTTTCCTATTGGTTGAAGGTTTCTTCCATACCTCTAATAAACAAAAATATGCTATAAGGTTAGGGATTTTTGCCTTGATATCAGAAATTCCATTTAACCTAGCCATTAGCCAGCAATTTTTTGATTTGGCCCATCAAAATGTATTCTTTACTTTATTGTTGGGGCTATTAGCAATCTGGTTGGCTAGTATAATGAAATACCGCTGGCTAGCTTTTATTCCTATCGTCTTATTAGCAATCGCTGCTGAGTATTTCAATACGGATTACGGCATGTTCGGCGTTATTTTAATCGGTGTCCTTTATGTCACCCAAGACCAACGATTCATCCAATCCTTTGCTGGGGCTGTACTCGTGCTATGGGAAGTGACTGCACCGATATCTTTTGTAATGACTTACTTCTACAATGGATTAAGGGGCCGTTACAACGCCAAATGGCTGTATTGGATTTACCCTATTCATCTGCTGATATTCGGCATAATTGCCCGTTATTTCATCGTGTAGCCCATTCATATAACACACAAGATTTAAAATTTAGAAAAAACTAGGAGAATAATATGTTAGATAAAATAGATTTCGCACAATATATCCCGCAATTAATCGAAGACATCCAAGGTTTGGTCCGAATCCCATCTATTCGCGATGATGAGGCGGCTACAGCAGATGCCCCTTATGGACCTGAAGTCCGCAAAGCGCTAGATTTTATGCACGATTTAGCTGTCCGTGACGACATGAAAGTTGGGGATGTTTACCCATATACCGTTCACATGGAACCCCAAAATGCGGGGACTAACCACCGGGTGGATGTTGCTAGTCATATTGACGTCGTACCCGTAGGGGCCTTGTCAAATTGGACCAAAGAACCATTTGGCGCTGAAATTATCGACGGCCGGATGTATGGTCGCGGAACATCAGATATGAAACGGAATGCCGTTTTGTCATACTATGCCGTTAAAATCTTACAGGATTACCAAGTTCCCTTAAAAAATGCCATCCGTATCGTAATTGGGTCTGACGAAGAATCAGACATGACGGACATTCCGCAATACGTCATCAAAGAGGGGGCACCTGATTTCGCCATCACACCAGATGGGCAATTCCCGCTACAAATCGGGGAAAAAGGGGCTACAACTTGGAACTTCAAAGGTGATTTGAAGCTAGATACCATTATTGAAAGTGTAGTTGGTGGTGCCGGATCAAATGTAGTACCATCAGAAGCGACATTCGTCATCGCTGATGCACTAAATCCTGGACTAGAAGCCTATGCCAAAAATAAACAGTGGCCAATCGCCATCAAAGAAGAAAATGGCCAAACAACCCTAACTGTTTACGGGATTTCTGCCCATGCCTCAACACCAGAAGCAGGAGATTCAGCCATCACCCGTGGTTTTGAAATCATTGCCAATACTTATTCAGATGAATTGGCCAACAAGTGGACACGCCTATTTCGTCCTTATGATGGGTCAGGATTTGACGTAGCCCGTAACCACGACATCATGGGTCCGTTGACATTAAACCAGGGTGTCATTGAGAAAACGGCAGACGGTAAAATTGCCTTTACTATTGATGTTCGCTACCCAACTAATATTACTGAACCAGAATTGACAGACGCCTTCACCAAAGAATTCGCGGATATCCCATTTGTGAAATCATTTGATACAGCGCCAATACTTTCTGACGTGAATTTACCAGCCAATCAATTATTGTTAAATACCTTCCACAAACATTTCCCAGACCACGCTATTGAACCTATTATCTCTGGTGGGGTATCATATAGTAAAGTAATGCCAAATTGTGTGTCATTTGGGATGAACTTCCAACATGATGCACATGTGGCCCACCAAGCCGATGAATACATCGAAATGGATACACTAGAAGATTTACTAAAACTATATACAGATGCTTTTATCCAACTTGGTCAAGCAGACCAATTAGGATAGGGTGCCAGACAAAGGAGTCATATGGTGAACGAAAAAGAACTCGTTGGGGTTGCAGCAGCCCAATACGTTGAAGATGGTATGGTCGTTGGATTAGGCACAGGCTCAACAGCCTATTACCTGATTACAGAACTAGGCAGACGGATGAAAGAGGAAGGCTTAGCCTTTACCGGTGTACCAACCTCCATACAGTCAGCCGATTTAGCAACCAGTCTAAACATTCCAATAGCCTCATTAAATGATGTCCCAGCCATTGATTTAACAATTGATGGCACAGACGAATTTGATCCACAATTAAATGGGATTAAAGGGGGCGGTGGTGCACACCTGATTGAGAAAATTATTGCAGTGAATAGTGAACGCGTCATTTGGATATGCGACCACAGCAAGCAAGTAGACCAATTAGGTGCCTTTCCACTGCCAATTGAGGTTATTCCAGCGGCCAGTCAACACCTATTCTATGCATTTGAGGATAAAAACTATGCACCAACATTCCGTCAATTACCGGACCGCAGCAAATTTATCACCGATTCAGGCAACTTTATTATTGACCTTCATTTAGAAAAAATAGTAGACGCAGTCAAGTTGGCTGACGAGTTGATTCAAATGGTCGGTGTTGTTGAACATGGCTTATTCTTAGGAATTGCGGACAAAGTCTTAATGGCTAATAATGGGCAAGTCGTAGAATTTAATGGGTAGTATGTGAGTTAATATCGAGTTAGGCATTTTCCTAGCTCGATTTTTTTGTAGTTATTATTAAAGGGGAGAATATAAATTTAGACCGAAAATGAGTGAATATAGGTGGGGGAATTTAAGAAGAAAAAGGTACTTTCAAAAAATGATAGGTATTCATAAAAAAACGTCAAAAAACAAAAAAACCGTTTTTTGACGTCTTAATCATAGTATATTCAATTGGCTATGCCTGATCATCATCTGAAATTAGAAAACCTTGTACAATCGTAAAAATGATTAAAAATAGATACCATAGTATTTTACGGTTTCTTTTTTTCTGTGCCTTACTAGTTGGCATAAGCTTAACCCCCTTACAGATAAATAACTTTTTTGGTATGTCTTATTATACCATGAAAAAGATTAAAGTTTAAAGTGATAGCTTATAAATATGTATCCCCTTACATTCTTATGGAAATGAATTTTGAATAGTATGGACAGGACGATCCTGTTACATTGCAAGCAATCCGTGAAATCCCAGGGTATGCGTTGAACGCGATGAGATTTCTAACGATGAAGCGTTGTTAGGGAACGTAATCACTAACGTTTCGTGCAACAATCCAGTAGCGTATTTTGGCGCTGCTGACGTCGTATGAAAATAATTCCTTTGATACCTGATTCCCCATCACTAAAGCATTAGCTCAATTGAACAGACAGTTTCTATCTATGAGACGCACGTCAACTTTGTTGTGTCTCTATTTTTTACGAAAAAAATATGTTCAGAATTTCCTAAGAATGCGACAAATACGGATAGGGAGGAGGAACTATGATAAAATGATAGGTGATAAATGACGTTTTACGTATAAAAGTGATGTTGGGAGAGTAACGAATATGAATATTGGTATAGATAAACTGCATTTCTTCACACCACATGTCTATGTGGACATGGAAGAACTGGCTGAAGCTAGAGATGTTGATCCGGCGAAGTTTACAATTGGTTTAGGTCAAACCCAGCAAGCAGTGGCACCCTTAACCCAAGATCCAGTTTCAATGGCAGCTAACGCAGCTTGGCCAATTTTAACAGCGGAAGATAAAGAAGCGATTGATTTCATTATTGTGGGGTCAGAATCAGGTGTCGATCAATCAAAAGCAATGGCAGTCCACGTGCACCAGCTTTTGGGGATTAACCCATTTGCCCGTGCTATTGAAATGAAAGAGGCATGTTATGCAGCAACTGTAGGACTTCAAACTGCGGTATCCCATATTGCCCGTCATCCAGAGTCAAAAGTCTTGGTGATTGCAACTGACATAGCTAGATACGGCTTGAATACTTCAGGAGAATCAACACAGGGTGCAGGTGCAGTAGCTATGCTAATCAGTAAAGACCCTCGTGTGGCTGTGATCAATGACGATGCTGTTTCTTACACTGGAGACATTTACGATTTTTGGCGTCCAAATTATTCTACATATGCCCAAGTAGATGGTAAATTCTCTAATGAACAATACCTCTTTTACTTAGAGACAGTGTGGACTGAATATAAAAAACGGACCAATAAAACTTTAGCTGATTTTAAGGCTTTAGCCTTCCATTTACCCTATTCAAAAATGGGCTTAAAGGGCTTGCGTCAATTATTGCCGGAGGTGGATGAAGCTAAACAAGCAGCCTTAACAGACCAATTTGAAGCCAGCCGCATTTACAATAAACGGGTTGGAAATATCTATACAGGTTCTTTATATTTAAGTTTGATATCCTTATTAGACAAAAGTCAAAATCTTGAAGCTGGGGACACTATTGGATTGTATTCTTATGGGTCAGGTGCAGTTGGTGAATTCCTCTCCATTTCTTTAGTAGATGGCTTCAAAGATATGCTCGCAGTAGAAAGACATGTAGCAATGTTAGACAATCGTGTACAATTATCCGTTGCCGATTATGAATTGATTTTCCAGGAAGAACTACCGACTGATGGAAGTCAATTAGTGCTAGCTGACGATGAAGAACAATTCCAATTAGCTGGTGTTGAAGATCATAAGCGACTATATAAATAAAGAAAATCGTTACCTACAAGAAGTAAACTTCACTTCAAGTGGGTAACGATTTTTTTAGGCATTTCGTAATTTTTCTAATAATTCTTTAGCGGTCGCCAAGTTTTTGTGATCAGCTTTTTCTAATGCTGATAGTAATTGGTTGATTTCATGATCATCTTGTGCACCTGCTTGAATGGCTAGGGACTTGGCTTGTAGTTCCATATGTCCAGCTTGAATACCTTCAGATACAAGTGCTCGAATTGCTGCAAAGTTTTGGGCTAACCCAAGTGATACAGCAATTTCCATCAATGTTTTAGCGTCTGCTTGACCTAGTATGGACTTAGTCACTTGAACAGTTGGATGGATACCAATAGACCCGCCAACAGCACCTAAAGCTAAAGGTAGGGTGAGTTCACCAGTTAGCACTTCACGGTCAACGTCGTATGACCAGGTAGCCAATCCACGGTATTGACCGTCTCTGGCCGCATATGCATGCACACCAGCCTCAACTGCCCGCCAGTCATTACCTGTAGCTAATACAAAAGCATCTACACCGTTCATAATGCCCTTGTTGTGAGTAGTTGCCCGGTATACATCCACTTGAGCTAACTGACTAGCTAATGCTATTTTTTTAGCAACTTCACTTCCTAAAACTTCCCCCTTATCCAGTAGGTGGGCTGGAATCTCACAAGTCGCCGTTGCCGTAGCTTCCACTGCATAATTCGATAGAATAGCCATCAACCCATCTAGACCAGGAATAAAATCCACATGATGTAAGATATAAGCCTTCAAAGCCTCCAACATGGTATTCATCATATTCGCACCCATCGCTTCTTTGGTATCAATGGTTAGATATATAACGAAAAAAGGGGCATTACTATCGGTTGCTGGATAGTAATGAGAATGGATTGTTCGCGCACCGCCACCACGTCCAACGATAGAAGGATAGGCAGCGTTGGCAACAGCTAGTAAGTCATCTGCAACTTCATTCACCCAGTTTTCAAGACCTAGGGCTTGGGTATCATTTTCAACCCCCGTAAAAGCAATTTGTCCAGTCATCAGACGCTGGTTAACCTGTGCCATAAATCCACCAGCTTGCTGAATCATTTTCCCACCATTTGATGCAGCTGCAATTACAGATGGTTCCTCAGTAACCATTGGAATTTGGACCTCTCGATTGTTGATTAGGAAGTTGAGTCCTAGACCATAAGGGAGCCGGTAGGTAGAAAGGGCATTTTCAACCATATTATCGGCGATTTCAACACTTAAGCCCTGACCATTCTTTAAAAATTCTCCTTGGTCACCGGTAATTTTTTCCTGGTCTACTAAAATATCAATACGTTCTTGCCGAGACTTTTTATAATACGCTTGGAATTGGTTTTGAGACATATTTACTCCTTCTTCAATAAATAAACGGACCAGTATACCTAGCCCGTTTAGTTTAAGAATTATAAATTATTGCGCTTTCTGTAGGTATATGTTATCGTTCATCACCTGGCCGTCGACGATTAACACAAAGACTTGTCTGAAATCATCGAAGTCAATACGGTTGTCATGGCCTAAAAATTTTAAGGCATTCTTTCTCACGTGAATTTGGCCAATATGGGTCTCTAAGACGTCATCATAAGCAGAAAAATCTGTTTCATTCGTCCGTATAACCAGGTCAATTTCTTGTTCATCAGAAATATGTAAATACTGTGTATCATTTAAACAAATATGTTCAAATTGTGATAATGATTGTAATTTATTGATCGCTTTATTTGAAAAAAATAGCTTCAAATTTCATCCCCCCATAGGCCTCAAAATAAAAGAATGCAAAAATATGTTCATAAAAATATATCATATTGATAATATTAATACAATAGTGTGGTTTCGATGCACCAGCGCTCAATTCTATTATACAATAAGACTAAGTGATTATAAAATGTTTGGGTTAACTCTTGCTAAAGATGCAAGAGTAGCATATACTGAAAGAAATAATATACTTGTATGCACTAGGGGAGCTTTTGCTGAGATGTTTAAAAACAGACCCTCATAACTTGATCCGGTTTATACTGGCGTAAGGAAGTGTTCAATAGCCATTTGTTGGTGAATGATTTAATGCGTTAAATCGTTGAATACATTGAGAGGTCGTGTTTGTCACAATTGTGATAGATGCGATTTTTTATTTACTTTGATAATATTTCAAAATAGCTTGCACTGTGCCTACAAAAGAATGGAGAAGAAGAAATGAGATCAGTTAAGTTGAATGAAAATATCGAGGCCGCTATTGCAGCAGTAATTGCTTTTATAGTATCGATGATACCGATAGAAATCGGCCCAAGTTTTGGGGTTCAAATTTCACTAGCCATTATTTATATTGTGGCGTTTAGAAGAGGGATTCGTGTTGGTTTATTGTCAGGATTCTTGTTAGGACTGATTAAATTTATTTCTGGATTTGCCAGTATTTTAACCCCAGTACAAGGTATTATAGAATATATATTTGCCTTTGCCTTAGCTGGATTAGCGGGTATTTTTGCCCTACAAATTCAACAAGCAGCAAAGAATAATCATGAAAAAAATCTTTTCCTATATGTTGGATTGGCTACTTTCATCGCCATATTTGCAGAATACTTTGTTCATTTTCTAGCCGGTGTAGCCTTTTGGGGCCAATACGCACCAGAAGGCATGAGTCCATGGGTGTACTCAGCTATTATGAACGGCATGTCGGGACTTGCGACATGGGGCGCGTGCTATGCCATCTCTTACCTACTAATCAAAACTAATAAGAAAATTATCCTAGTTGAAAAATAAATATCCACTAGCAAAACAGGGCAGTGATCTAGCAATCACGCCCCTTTTTTGATGCATGTAGTGATTTGGTAAAGTATATGTCGAAGTTTTTCTAATTTTAAAGAAAACAAAAAAACCAGAGTGAATTAAATCACTCCGGTTTTTATTTGATGAAAGAAATTGAAAAATCTTAATTTTCAGTATCTTCGACAATTTCGCCTTCTTTTTCATCGATTACTTCTGGTTCAGCAACCTCTGCATCTGGGTCAACTTCTTCTGGCTCTTCAACCGGCGCAGAAATAGATACAACAACCTCTTCAGCATCTGTTACTAATTCGATGTCGCTAGCAAGTTTTAAGTCACCAGCAGTTACTGAGTCACCAATAGCTAAGCCTGTAACGTCAACTTCAACTGAGTCTGGCGCGGTTGCTGGGTCAGCAACAACATCAATTTCAAGTGTTGTAGTAGAAGCTACACCTTCTTGATCTGCTAAAGCATCTTCGTTAACAATAACGATAGATAATGGCATTTCAAGTTTTTGACCTTTTTTAATCGCTTGTAAAGAAATGTTGTAGATAGTTGGTTTCAACGCTGATTGTGAAATTTCACGTACGTAAACTGTATGTGTTTTACCATCTAACTCTAAATCAAATACTGAGTTAAGACCTAATTCACGACGAATTTGTTCTACATCAGAAACTGATAATGTGATGTTAATTGGATCTAAGTCACTTGCGTATACAACGCCTGGAACTAAATCTTCTTTACGTAATTGTTTAGCTGCTGAAGTACCAGAGCCATCACGTTTTTGAGCTGTAAATTTCATTCGAATACCTCCTGAGTATATACGTTTGTATTTACGTTTCCTACAATTAAAAAATTTAGGAACACACTTAATGTTAACATATATGAGTAATAAAATCTATTTTAAGCTATAAACATGCAATAATTCGTATGAATTTTCTAATAGAAAATTATGAGAAAAATTAGTCCTTACTGCCATAAATGTACCTTCTATGGTAGAATAAAGCAAATATAAAGAGTGACTGACATAGATAAAAATGATCAACAAGGTAATAGGAGTCGCTTAGGAGGATTAAGATGCAATTTAAAAGTACACGTAACCAGAACAATGTTGTCACTGCTTCACAAGCCATTGTTCAAGGATTAGCAACTGATGGCGGGCTATACGTTCCAACAGAATGGCCTAGTATTGACCTTGATTGGTCTGAATTAAAAGAGATGACCTACCAAGAATTGGCTTATTTTGTTATGTCTATCTTTTTTGATGACTTTTCAGAAGCAGATTTAAAAGCATGTATCGATGGGGCATACGATGAAAAATTTGATACGGATGTGATTGCACCGTTAGCAAAAGTTGGCGATGACTACTATTTAGAATTATTCCACGGTCCAACGATTGCCTTTAAAGACCTAGCGCTACAAATCTTACCGCATTTAATGAAAAAATCAGCTGAGATGAATGCTAATGACAACGAGATTGCCATTTTGACAGCTACTTCTGGCGACACTGGTAAGGCAGCAATGGCTGGATTCGCAGATGTACCAGGTACAAAAATCATTGTCTTCTACCCGCAAGGTGGGGTTTCGACTATTCAAGAAAAACAAATGGTAACCCAAAAAGGGGACAACACCTTCGTGGTGGCGATTGAAGGGAACTTTGATGATGCACAAACAGAAGTGAAACGCTTATTTAACGATGAAGCTTTACGCGCTAATTTAGCGGCAGAAAACATTCAATTCTCATCAGCCAACTCAATGAATATCGGGCGCTTAATTCCACAAGTCGTGTACTACTTCTACGCATATGCTCAATTAGTGAAACATGAAGAAATTGAAGCAGGCAGTCCGGTCAACTTTGTGGTCCCAACAGGAAACTTCGGGGACATCTTAGCTGGTTACTATGCACAAAAATTAGGTCTACCAGTTGGTAAATTGGTTTGTGCTTCTAATGATAACACTGTCTTATACGACTTCTTTAATACAGGTGTTTATGACAAAAATCGTGAGTTCAAGTTAACGATTTCACCGTCTATGGATATCTTGGTTTCAAGCAATTTCGAACGGATGTTATTCCACGCCTTAGGAGATGACGTAGCCCAATTATCAGCCTTGATGAATGACTTAGATGAAAAAGGGCGGTACGAATTCCCAGCTGACGTGAGCGAGAAATTTGCATCCTTCCTTGGCGAGTTCGCGGACGAGGACCAAACTAAAGCTGAAATTGACCGCGTATACAAAGCATACGACTATTTAATGGATCCGCATACTGGGGTAGCATCAGCGAGTCTACAAAAATTGAAGGCCAAAGATGCCCTAAGTGGACCAAGCGTTGTTGTGTCAACAGCTAGCCCATACAAGTTCCCACAAGCTGTTTTGAATGCGATTGGACAAGATGTTGAAAATGCGACTGACGATGAATTGGTAGCCAACATTCAATCTGCAGGAAACCTCGATTATCCAAATGCCATCAAAGAAATCCAAACTGCTGAAGTACGCCACAACCGTGTATCTACTGTAGCGGATATGAAGGCAACAGTTGTGGATATTTTAACTGGAGAATAAGTCAATTGGAAAGCGGAGGAGACCATGCTTAAAGGATTAAATTTAACAGTTGTTGTCACAGGTGGCATCGCGGCATATAAAATCCCAGATTTTGTCCGTACCCTCATTAAAGCAGGGGCTAATGTGCGTGTGGCCTTGACACCGTCTGCTAAGCAATTTGTCACACCATTTACCTTTGAAGTCCTAACCAAATATCCACCATTAGTTGAAGGGGGCAATGGCCCCGATACTGTGGCCCATATCGCTTTAGCCGATTGGACTGACTACGCTATCGTTATGCCAGCAACCGCCAATACCATGGCAAAATTTGCTAATGGCATTGCGGATAACGAAGCATTGTCCATGATGTTGGCCTTGAAATCGCCACTCTTATTCGTGCCAGCGATGAACGAGAAAATGTGGGCCAACCAGGCTACTCAGCGTAACGTCGAACAGCTCCGTTTAGACGGCCATATTGTGGTTGAACCAGATACCGGATTCTTGGCAGAAGGCTATGAGGGTAAAGGCCGGATGCCAGCCCCTGGAGCCGTATTCCAAGCCTTATTAGCCTATATTGCCATCGATAAGCAGGCTAAAAATCTTGATTTAACCGGCCGTAAACTACTGATCTCAGCCGGCGGGACTACTGAGAGATTAGACCCCGTCCGTTTCTTGACCAACCGTTCTTCTGGCAAAATGGGTTTGGCTATCGCCAATGCCGCCGCCCTTGCTGGCGGACAAGTGACCCTAGTCCGCACTGACCATGCTAAAAATCTGCCTGTTCTACCTGGCATAGAAGTGGTCACTGTGGCATCTGCACAAGATTTGTATGACACCATGCACGAACATGTCCAAGACAAAGATATTGTCATTATGTCTGCCGCTGTTTCTGACTACCGGTCTGCCCATCCAGCTGATCAAAAAATGAAAAAAAACCAACTATCTAATCAGGATGGGTTGACCATTCAATTGGCCGAAAATCCTGATATTTTAGCTAGTCTGCCTAAAGAAGGGCATTATACCGTTGGTTTTGCTGCTGAAACACAAAATGTCATTGAATATGGGCGCGATAAGTTGGTTAGAAAAGGCGTCGACATGATTGTAGCAAATGACGTTTCAGACCAAACAATCGGCTTCAATACAGATGACAATCAAGTGACTTTGATCACTAAGGATAGTGAGCATCCTTTAGAAAAACAAAGTAAAATCGGTGTAGCAGTTGAACTGTTAGCCTGTATACAAGACGAAATCAAATAACGCAAAAAAATGATGCCGGAATCGAAATCCGACATCATTTTTCATATATAGGTAAATAATTAATCTTAAATTACTCGTCGCCTAACAAGTGGGTATGCTCGTCAAGGGCGAATGGTGTTTCTTCACTGATGTGGTCGTAGAACATGATGCCATTTAAATGGTCAATTTCATGTTGCAATACGATGGCTGGGTAGCCAGAGAAACGTTTCTTATATTCGTTACCGTCAATATCGTTATAAGTAACTGTAATGCGGGCGTGACGAGGGACATAACCTGGTACGTCGCGATCAACAGATAAACAACCTTCACCTTCACGAAGACAAACACCTTCAACAGAATGGCTGACAACGCGTGGATTTAAGAATACACCGTTTAATAATGGCTCGGCATTTTCTGGATCCACCAAGTCGGGCACTAATAGGGCAGTCATTTGAATAGATACATCTAGTTGTGGCGCAGCAATCCCAACACCACCACGTAAACCATATTTTTCAGCTAATTCTTCATCTTGGCTATTGCGTAAAAATTCCATCATATCATCAGCTAACTGACGAATTTCATCAGAAACTGGGAAAGTAATTTTTTCAGCTTTCTTTCGTAAGGTAGGATGTCCTTCGCGAATAATGTCTTCCATAGTAATCATCTGAACAACTCCTTTTCTTCTATCATAACTAATATATTTTCTCATAAAAAGACTTTGAATGCAAAAATACGATACTAAGTTAATAAATTCACTATATGAAACAGAAGTTCAAATATTACTAGTACAGTTTAAGAAACACTTATAAAACAATCTATTTCTATTTAATCGAAAATGGCTTGGTTGTGGTAAAAGATTAAATTTGCTATAAAATTAACAATGGAAGGGTTTTCTTTTGATAGTTTCTGTATTATAATAGATTTTGTTGCAAAAATTGCGAAAAGATTGAAAAGGTTCACATGATTTGATAAAGTAAATCAGTAAGGTAAATAAAATGACACAGATGAACGATAATATGTGAAATTTTTATAAAAGAGAGGAATGTGTTACAAATGGCTAAATTACCAGTGGATTATGAAGCGCAGCTAGATGCTATCAGTGCTCAATTTCAAATGGTTCAAATTTTAGATGAAGATGGAAATGTTGTTAACCCTGACATCATGCCTGATTTATCAGATGAAGAATTAGTTGAGTTAATGAAACGTATGGTTTTCTCACGTACACTTCATGAACGCTCAATGGCATTGGCAAAACAAGGTCGTTTAGGTTTCTACGCGCCTACTTTAGGTCAAGAAGCTTCTCAAATGGCAAGTTCTTATGCATTTACAAAAGATGACTGGTTGTTCCCAGGATATCGTGATATCCCTCAATTAATCGCTCACGGTTTAAAAATCTCTCAAGCTTTCTTATGGTCTCGTGGACATGTTGAAGGTAACAACTACCCAGCTGATTTAAATGCAATGCCACCACAAATTATCATTGGTGCACAATACATCCAAGCGATGGGGTCTGCTCGTGCACAAAAATTAAATGGTGACAAAGCTGTAACATTTACATATACAGGTGACGGTGGTTCATCTCAAGGTGATGTATACGAAGGTATGAACTATGCTTCTCGTTATAAGGCACCAGTCGTATTCTTTATTCAAAACAACGGTTTTGCGATTTCAACACCTCGTTACAAACAAACAGCTGCTGAAACTTTAGCACAAAAAGCTGTATCTGTAGGTATCCCAGGTATTCAAGTAGACGGTAACGATGCTTTAGCAGTTTATGCTGTATCTAAACAAGCACGTGAATGGGCATTAGCTGGTAACGGTCCTGTTTTAATTGAAACAGTTACAAACCGTTTAGGCGCTCATTCTACTTCAGGTGATGATCCTAAGATCTACCGTACGCAAGAAGACATGGACAGCTGGACTAAACGTGAACCGTTAATCCGTATGCGTGCATTCTTAGAAGGAAAAGGCCTATGGTCTGAAGAAATCGAAAATGAATATGTAGAACAAGTTCGTGAAGAAATCAAAGAAGCTGCGAAAGAAGCTGACATGGCACCTAAACAAACAGTTACTCAATTCTTAGAAAACATGTTCGAAGCGCCTGGACAAAATATTCAAGAACAAATTGAAGCATATTCAGCAAAGGAGGCTAAATAATTATGGCTAACTTAACAATGATCGAAGCAATCACTGAAGCGCTAGACCAAGAAATGGCTCGTGATGAAAAAGTATATATTTTTGGTGAAGACGTTGGTAAAAACGGTGGGGTTTTCCGTGCTACTAAAGGTTTATTCGATAAATATGGTGAAGAACGTTTAAGCGATACACCATTATCTGAATCAGCTATCGGTGGTATGGCGATTGGTATGGCACTACATGGATTCCGTCCAGTAATGGAAATCCAATTCTTCGGTTTCGTATTTGAAGTATTTGACTCAATTGCTGGTCAAATGAACCGTACACGTTTCCGTATGGGCCAAACACGTAACTTACCTATCACTATCCGTTCACCATTTGGTGGTGGTGTGCATACACCAGAAATGCATGCGGACTCATTTGAAGGTCTAATGGCACAGACACCTGGCTTGAAAGTTGTTATTCCATCAAACCCACGCGATGCAAAAGGTTTATTAACAGCTGCTATTCGTGATAACGACCCAGTATTATTCTTAGAACATATGAAACTTTACCGTTCATTCCGTGAAGAAGTTCCTGAAGAACAATACGAGTTAGAAATTGGTAAAGCTAACCTAGTTCAAGAAGGTTCTGATGTAACAATCATTGCTTATGGCTACATGGTTCGTGAAGCAATCAAAGCGGCTGAAGAATTAGGTAAAAATGGCGTTTCTGCTGAAATCGTTGACTTACGTACAATTTCTCCAATAGATATGGAAACAATTACAAAATCAGTTGAAAAAACTGGTCGCGTAGTAATCGTACAAGAAGCACAACGTCAAGCAGGTGTTGCCGATAAAGTGGCTTCAGAAATTTCTCAACGTAGCATTTTATCTCTAGAAGAACCTATTAAAGTTGTAGCTGCGCCTGATACAGTTTTCCCATTTGGTATGGCTGAAAATGCTTGGTTGCCAAATGCAACTGATATTGTTGCGGCTGCTAACGAAATTACAGGTAAATAGTAATTAGGGGCGTGACACTGATGTCACAGCCCCCTTTATTACTTGTTAAAATATAAACTTTAAGCTCAAATTAGAAGGGATGAATAACAAATATGGCCTTTGTATTTAATTTACCAGATGTCGGCGAAGGTATGGCGGAAGGCGAAATCGTTTCATGGCTAGTAGCTGTAGGCGACCAAGTCAACGAAGAAGATCCAATCGTTGAAATCCAAAACGATAAATCAGTAGAAGAAATTTACTCACCAGTTTCAGGTAAGGTAACTGAATTACATTACAGTGAAGGTGATGTTGCCATTGTTGGTACACCATTAATCACTTTTGAAGGTGAAGGATTAGAAGACAACGCAGCTGCATCAGCACCTGCAGAAGAAGCTGCAGCACCTGCACCAGCAGCGGAAGCACCAGTTGCACCTGCAACAGGTGGCGGCGTATACCAATTCACTTTACCAGACGTTGGTGAAGGTATGGCTGAAGGTGAAATCGTTTCTTGGTTGGTTGCTGAAGGCGACGAAGTAAATGAAGAAGATTCATTAGTTGAAATCCAAAACGATAAATCAGTTGAAGAAGTAGCTTCTCCTGTAACAGGTAAGATCGTTCGTATCTTAGTGGAAGCTGGAACAGTTGCTAACGTTGGTGATGTATTAGCTGAAATTGATGCACCTGGTCATAGCTCAGAAGCATCAGCACCAGTCTCTACTCCAGAATCACCTGCACAAGAAACTAAAGCGGCAGATCCAGCAGCTGGCGTATCTACAAACGCATCAGCTGGTAACGTACCAGTTGCTTCAGATCCTAACAAACGCGTATTAGCAATGCCTTCTGTACGTCAATTTGCTCGTGAGCAAGGTGTTGACATTACAGCTGTTGCTGGTACTGGTAAAAATGGTCGCGTCTTACGTGAAGATGTTGCCAACTTTAACGGCGCAGCAACTGTTGCACCTGAAGTATCTGCTACTGAAACTGCACCAGCAGCAACGAAAACAGAAGCACCAGCAGCTAAACCTGCTAAGAAAGCTAACGCAGTTGCTGACAACTCAGACCGCGTAGAACGTATCAAGATGACACCAATGCGTAAAGCAATCGCTAAAGCAATGGATACTGCTAACCATACAGCACCATCTGTTACATTGTTCAAAGACGTTGAAGTTTCTAAATTATGGGATCACCGTAAGAAGTTTAAGAACATTGCGGCTGAACGTGGTACTAAATTGACATTCTTACCATACGCAGTTAAAGCTTTAATTGCTGCAGTTAAGAAATACCCTCAATTAAACGCCTCAGTTGATGATGCAAGCCAAGAGTTTGTACATAAACATTACTATAATATTGGTATCGCAACAGATACAGATGCTGGTTTATACGTACCAAACATCAAGAATGCAGACACTCGTTCAATGTTTGATATCGCTGATATCATCAACGAAAATGCTGCTAAAGCACACGCTGGCGAACTTAAAGGTCCAGAGATGGCTGACGGTACAGTTTCTATTTCTAACATCGGTTCTGTTGGTGGAGAATTCTTTACACCAATCTTAAACTACCCAGAAACAGCGATCTTAGGTTTCGGTGCAATCAAATCTGAACCAGTAGTTAACGCTGATGGTGAAGTTGTTGCTGGTCGCGTATTGAAATTATCATTAACATTTGACCACCGTATCGTTGATGGTGCTACTGGTCAACAAGCGCTTAATGAAATCGCTCGTTTAATGGCTGACCCTGAATTATTATTAATGGAAGGATGATTTTAGAATGGTAGTAGGCGCATTCGCAATTGAATTAGATACAGTTGTTGTTGGTTCTGGACCTGGTGGCTATGTAGCTGCCATCCGTGCCGCACAATTGGGGCAAAAAGTAGCTATCGTTGAACGTGAGTTTATCGGTGGTGTTTGCTTAAACGTTGGATGTATTCCATCTAAAGCCTTGATCCAAGCTGGTCATGCTTACCATAACGCTAAAGGTGGCGACGCTGTCTTTGGTATAACTTCTGGTGACGTTAAATTAGACTTCGCGCAAACACAAGACTGGAAGAACAATACAGTAGTCAATACATTAACTTCTGGTGTTGAGATGTTACTTAAAAAGAACAAAGTTGAGATCATCCGTGGTGAAGCTTACTTCAACAACGAGAATGAATTTACTGTAATGGGTGACGATGATTCTCACCAATTATACTCATTCAACAACGCAATCGTTGCAACAGGTTCTACACCAATTCAAATCCCTGGATTCAAATTTGGTGGTCGTGTTGTAGATTCAACAGGGGCTTTAAACTTTGAAGAAGTTCCTGAAAGCTTAGTTGTTATCGGTGGTGGGGTTATTGGTTCTGAATTAGGTATGGCATACGCTAACCTAGGCTCTAAGGTAACAATCTTAGAAGGTTCTCCTCAATTATTACCAACATTTGAAAAAGATATGGTAAAAGTTGTAGAAAAAGAAATGAAGAACATCGGTATCGCAACAACTGTCAACGCGATGGCGAAAGAAGCTGTAGACAATGGTGACTCAGTAACAGTTAAATACGAAGTGAAAGGTGAAGCTAAAGAAATCACTGCTGACTATGTATTAGTATCTGTTGGTCGTCGTGCGAATACAGCAGATTTAGGGTTAGAAGCAATCGGGGTTGAATTAACAGAACGAGGTTTAGTAAAAGTTGATAATCAAGGCCGTACTTCTGTGAAAAACTTCTTCGCAATCGGTGATATCACACCTGGTGCTGCTTTAGCGCATAAAGCATCTTACGAAGGTAAGATTGCTGCAGAAGCAATCTCTGGTAAACCAGCAGCTATCGATTACAAAGTGATGCCATCTGTAGCTTACACTACACCTGAATTAGCTTCTTATGGATTAACTGAAAAAGAAGCAAAAAATCAAGGTTTAGATGTGAAAACTGTGAAATTCCCATTAGCGGGTAACGGTCGTGCATTATCATTAAATGCTGGCCAAGGTTTCATCCGCTTAGTAGCGACTAAAGAAGATGACGTATTAGTTGGTGCGCAAATGGTTGGTATCTCTGCTTCAGACGTTATGGCTGAAGTTGGCTTAGCAATCGAAGCAGGCATGAACGCAGAAGACATCGCTTTAACAATTCATGGCCACCCAACTTTATCAGAAGCTGTAATGGATGCAGCTGAAGGATTATTAGGTATGCCAATTCACATGTAGTCTATTTTAATAAGTCATAATTTGAATATTCAGACGAAAAAATCCCGTGTAAGTTTGACTTACGCGGGGTATTTTTTTGACTTTATACCAAATGAGTTTTATCAGTATTATATTTTGAAAAAGGCGGTAGTATTCTAAAGACAGCACTTTTTTCCATATATAGTCTTATAAAGTTTGCGCAAGCTGTATATCGGCAACTTTATCAATTGAAAATTAAAGAACAGTGAAAACTTGAAAAACTGATGGCTAAGTTATCTCTTTTACATATTTTCCGCTATAATAAATATGAAAACGAAAGCGGAGGAATACGATGTCTAACAATTACCAATATCCAATCGATTTGGATTGGACCAGTCAGGAAATGGCGACAGTAGTGAAGATGTGGAACGGCTTGGAGCAAGCGTATGAATCAAGCATCAACCGTGAGGAATTACTGAACCGGTATAAAGCATTTAAGGAAGTTGTCCCAAGTAAGATGGAAGAAAAACAGTTAGGCAACAGTTTTGAGAAAATTTCTGGTTATCAGCTTTATGGCACCATCAAAAAAGCAAGAAATTCGGAAGCAAAAACCATTTCAATGCCGTAAGGCGAACAAGTTGAATCATTAAAGGGTGAAGTAGGAGGCATGTAAATGTTAGAAGCGCGGGCAGCGTTGGTGAAAGAGTGGGTTGAAGAAGCAACAACCTATATCCACGACCAACTGAATAGTGAAATCGAAATAGAAAGTAAATCCAACCGAAAAGATCTGGTTACCAACGTAGATAAAGATGTTGAATTACTATTTAGAAACAAGATTGCAGCCAATTTTCCAGACGACCGTTATATCGGTGAGGAGAAAATGGGTGACACCCCGTCCAATCTGGCTGGCGGTGTATGGATTGTAGATCCCATCGATGGCACAGCCAATTTTGTCCTACAGCAAAATCACTTTGCCATCATGGCTGCTTACTACGAAGACGGAATTGGAAAGCTAGGGGTTGTGTACGACGTGATGAATGACGATTATTTTGAAGCCATCGCTGGTCATGGGATTAAACGAAATGGCCAAGTCTTTCAACCACCATTCAAGGACAAAATCCTAAAAGACTCCTTGATCGCGGTCAATGGGGGCATGGTCATGACTGACGCTTATAAAGTACAAGAACTAGTCAAAGAATCAATGGGTCTTCGCATTTATGGGTCAGCGGGCATTGAAATTATTGCCTTATTGAAGGGTGAAATCGCCGCTTACGTATCACCAAGGCTGCAACCCTGGGACATTGCTGCCGGCCAAGTCTTGGCAAACGAAGTGGGCATTAAAGTGTCGCAATTTACTGGCGAACCGGTTGATTTGTTGAACCGAAATCGGGTATTAGCAGCCTACCCGTCAGCATACCGACGAATGATTGAAAATTTGAAGGGTTCAAGATAAGCAAGCATTGTACTTTTCATATCAAGAGGGGCTTGAACTTTGTGATTTATTTGGTAGACATAATCGAAAAAACTAGTAATTTCAATTGATAAGTGATACGATATTATGGCGGTTTTATTACGAGAAACTTTGTTAAAGTTTATAACTAGGGGTTTTAGGGTAAAACGGTTTCATAAACTTGACAAATAATTGATACAAATTTTGTATTTGTTATATAAATGGAGGAATTTTTAAAAATGGCAAAACGTGAAGATATTCGTAATGTTGCAATCATTGCCCACGTTGACCACGGTAAAACTACTTTGGTTAACCAATTGTTGGAACAATCAGATACTTTAGATGAACGTACAAAAATTGATGAGCGTGCAATGGACTCTAACGATATCGAGAAAGAACGTGGTATCACCATTCTAGCTAAGAATACAGCTGTAAACTACAAGGGTCACCACATTAACATCATGGATACTCCAGGACATGCGGACTTCGGTGGTGAGGTTGAGCGTATCATGACAATGGTAGACGGTGTAGTTTTAGTTGTAGATGCTTATGAAGGTACAATGCCGCAAACGCGTTTTGTATTGAAAAAAGCGTTCGAAGCAAACTTAACACCAATCGTTGTTGTAAACAAAATTGATAAACCAGCAGCTCGTCCATCAGAAGTTGTAGACGAAGTTTTAGACTTGTTTATCGAATTAGGTGCAGACGATGAAATGTTAGACTTCCCAGTAGTATACGCTTCAGCTTTAAGTGGTACTTCAAGTCTTTCTGACGATCCAGCTGACCAATCAGAAACAATGGACCCAATCTTCGATACAATTCTTGAAGAAATCCCAGCACCAGTTGATAACTCTGAAGAAGGTTTACAATTCCAAGTATCGTTACTAGACTATAACGACTACGTTGGTCGTATCGGTATTGGTCGTGTATTCCGCGGTACTATCCGTGTTGGTGACCAAGTTACCTTAATGAAGCTTGACGGAACTGAGAAAAACTTCCGTGTAACAAAATTATTCGGTTTCTTAGGTTTAGAACGTGTTGAAATTAACGAAGCGAAAGCCGGAGAACTGATTGCCGTTTCTGGTATGGAAGATATTTTCGTTGGGGAGACAGTTGTAGATTCGAGCATCAAAGAGGCTTTAGAGCCATTACGTATTGATGAACCAACATTACAAATGACTTTCTTAACAAACGATTCACCATTTGCAGGCCAAGAGGGTAAACACGTAACTTCTCGTAAACTTGAAGAACGTTTACGTTACGAATTACATACTGACGTTTCATTACGTGTAGACAATACGGAATCTCCGGATGCATGGATTGTTTCAGGTCGTGGTGAGCTTCACTTATCTATCTTGATTGAAAACATGCGTCGTGAAGGTTACGAGTTACAAGTATCTCGTCCAGAAGTTATTATCCGTGACATCGACGGTGTGAAATCTGAACCATTCGAGTTGGTTCAAATCGATACACCTGAAGAATACCAAGGTTCAATTATCGACGCCTTAAACCAACGTCGTGGTACTATGGTAGACATGATCTCTACAGGTCTAGGTACAACTCGTTTAACTTACCATGTACCAGCACGTGGTATGATTGGTTTCACTACTTACTTCATGTCATTAACACATGGTTACGGTATCTTGAACCATACATTTGACCACTACGCACCATACATCAACGAACCAATCGGTGGTCGTCGTAACGGTGCCTTAGTATCAACTGATACTGGTAAAGCAACTACTTACGGAATCATGCAAGTTGAGGACCGTGGTACAATCTTTGTTAACCCAGGTACACAAGTATACGGTGGTATGATTGTTGGTGAAAGTACACGTGAAAAAGATATTGTTGTAAACATTATCCGTTCTAAAAACTTAACTAACGTTCGTTCTTCAAACAAAGACCAAACAGCTTCAATCAAAACACCGAAACTAATGACACTTGAAGAATCATTAGAATTCATGGATGAAGATGAGTACTGTGAAGTAACACCAGAAAGCATTCGTTTACGTAAAGCAATCTTAAACGAATCTGAACGTGCAAAAGCAGCTAAAAAGAAAAACTTAGGTTAATTTAATTAATGCGCTATAGCGTACCTAAATAATTTTTTAAGACGTAGACTTTCTGTCTGCGTCTTTTTTTACACAACTTTTGTTGATTGGTAACGAATGCTTTCAAGGTAATGATATATAAAGCGAAAGCTGAAGGCTTTCTGTAAAACAATACAAATATGCCTTAAGTTTCTTCTTTTATTTTTCTATAAAATGCAATAGGTTTACGCTAATGCACTAGGTGATTATGCTATAATGGATTACTGAGTAATAGGTAAAAATACCTATGCTAACTTCTAGAATCATCGGATGTTTAACATCACTTAAAATCCATAAAGGAGGGCTATTGTGTCTATAGAATCTAATGAAAATAAAGCCCAAGCAAATGCCAAAAAACAAAAAGAAATAAATGCCTTAGATAAAGCAAAAGCAAAAAAACAAAGTAAAAAAGACCGCAAGCAAGCTAAAAAGGATCAAAAGCAAGCTAAAAAAGAAAGAAAACATGAAGGGCCAACATGGTTTAAACGGGTCCTTGCCCATTTTGAAGATTTTAATGGGAAGATTTTTAGCTTATATGGTTTATTACTAACTATCGGCTTACTAATGGTCACAACAGCTTCATCATATTTAGCAACCTCGGCTAGTCAACCAACTTATTATTACTTAGTACGGCAATTAATGTTTGCGGTTATTGGATTATTCGCCATTATTTTAATCTATATCACCAAGCCAGAAATGTGGCGTCACAGGATCTTTCAAACCTCAACCTATCTTGGGATCACAGCCCTTTTAATCTTTACCACTATCTTTGGGGAAACCATCAACGGTGCCCAAGGTTGGATTGGGGTAGGGGCTTTCTCTATTCAGCCAGTTGAGTTCGCAAAACCAGCATTAATCATACTCGTGGCCAACTTTCTAGCCAAAGATGAAGTTCAAGGCGCGATTGCGCAAACTGAAAATCCGGTGCAACTCTTAACCAAGTATTGGAAACAAGCTGCTACGATTGCCCTTTGGTTAGGCTTGGTACTCCTTTTCCCAGATGTGGGTGGGGTATTAATTCTAGGATCCATACTTGTTATCCTCCTATTAAATTCAGGGATGGCGGTGAAATGGCTGACGAGAACCATCCTGGGTGTAATCGTTGCTTATGTATTAATCGTCATTGTCTTAAATGTGGTGGACTTGTCCCACGTCGACAACTACCAAATTGAGCGGTTCACTTCATTTATTAATCCGTTCGCAGATGCCCAAGATACGGGGATGCAACTGGTGTACGGCTATTATGCCTTATCAAACGGGGGTATTCTTGGCCGTGGGGCGGGGAACTCGATTCAAAAACTGGGTTACCTACCGGAAGCCCATAATGACTTCATTATGGCCATTATCGGAGAAGAATTCGGCTTGTGGGGAATATTATTAGTCCTAACCTTGTACTTTGGACTGGTTATTTACATCTTCCACAAAGCCATTAAGATGCGCCGGACCTTTGACCAAGCAGTTTTAGTTGGTGTCGCTTCTTACTTCCTGATCCAAGCCTTTGTAAACCTGGGTGGGATATTAGGACTGATTCCGTTAACTGGTGTTACCTTTCCGTTCATGTCCTACGGAGGTTCCAGTCTACTTGTAACCAGCATCATGATTGGGATTGCCTTGTCCGTTATTGCCTCAGACCAATCCTGGCGTCGTGACCTTCGGGCCAAAAGGGCGAAATCAAATCAAGCTGACTTGCCTGAACAAACTGAATAATTGATATCTAAGAACAGACCGTGTAAAACGGTCTGTTCTTTTTAATATGCACAGACCTGTTGAAGCAGTCTGTTCTTTCTCTATGTGTAAAAACGAAGTCAAGATGACCAATATATTTATCCCTTTTTTGTATACATGTTTGGTAATGGCGATCAAGATTGATATAATATTCGAATAGAAATGTAATCGGTTAGTTGTTGGTGTGCTAGCCTTTTGCAAAGGGAGGAGAGATGAAATGAAACGTTTAATTTCAGCTAGTGCCAGCGAGATCAATCAGATGGATGCTGGCCAATTAAAGAAAGCTATTTTTGCCAGTGAAGGACGGACCATTATTGCAGAAACCGTAGTGACATCGCCGCCTTTGATTCAAGGGCTGTCAAACCCTGAAGTGATGGCGACGTTTGGTGCAGATATCATTGTCTTGAATGAGTTAGATGTCTTCAACCCAGAAATTCCAGGTCTGGAAGCATTTGCGGGGTCAAAAGAAATCATCCGTGAATTAAAGCGATTAATCGGAAGACCGATTGCAATCAATTTGGAACCTGTTGATGAAGAGCAGGAATTGCTTGAAAGTCGGGTGTCTTTAAATCCAGGTCGCTTGGTGTCTAAAGCGAGTTTACAAGCGGCGAATGATTTGGGCGTAGACATGATTTTACTGACAGGGAATCCAGCTACGGGTGTGACTATGTCAGCAATCAAGGACGCAGTCAAAGAAACGAAAAAATATTTTTCAGGGCTAGTCTTTGCGGGTAAAATGCATGGGGCGGGGCTTACGGAGAGTATCGTCAATGAAGAGGCTTTGCTTGGGTTTATGGATGAGGGCGCTGACGGGGTCTTGATTCCGGCTGTGAATACGGCGCCTGGGGTGAATGAGCTTGAAAACCAGGCGGTCACGAAAAGTGTGCATGCACGTGGTGGATTGGTGATGGCGACGATTGGGACGAGTCAAGAGTCTGCCCAAGCTTCAGTGATTGAAACGATAGGTTTATCCAATAAACGTGTTGGCGTAGACTGCCACCACATTGGTGATGGTGCCTATGGTAGGATGCCTGATCCAGAAAATATCACCGCTTTGAGTTTGGCGGTGCGGGGTAAACGGCATACTTATTTCCGCATGGCTCAGTCTGTAAACCGTTGATAGATCATCAATGTATATTAAAAATTGTCTTTGTCAAAAGGGAGGATAAGATAATATGAAAAATTATTTACAAAATTTAGGAAAATCGATCATGTTACCGGTATCGATTTTACCTGTTGCGTCTTTATTAATGGGGATTGGTTATTGGATTGATCCAGCTGGACTTTCTGGTGACGGGTCTAACCAAGCGGCTGTCTTCCTGATTCAAGCAGGGACTGCCATTATCAACAATTTACCGATTCTATTTTCAGTGGGTATTGCTACAGGATTATCTAAGGATTCCAATGGGGCGGCTGGTTTATCAGGTTTAGTCGGTTACCTCATTGTGACAAACCTATTATCAACGGCTGGTTTAAGTGTCTTACTCAATATGTCTGTTGAAGAAGTACCGATGGCTTTCGGCGCAACACAAAATGTCTTTATGGCCATTATTTCTGGTTCAGTAGCGGCAGCCTTATATAACCGCTATTCAGGTACTAAATTGCCAACAGCGCTCGCATTCTTCTCAGGTAGACGGTTGATTCCAATCTTAACAGCAGGTGCTATGTTAATCATATCTTTATTGCTGTATTTCGTTTGGCCAGTAGCTTATGACGCTTTAGTAGGATTCGGTACGTTCATCTCAGGCCTTGGCGCGCTAGGTGCTGGTATTTACGGTTTCTTCAACAAGTTACTAATTCCAACTGGTTTACACCACGCCTTAAACTCAGTATTCTGGTTTGATTTAATTGGGATTAATGACATCGGAAACTTCTGGGCCTCTGAAGGGGTAAAAGGGGTTACTGGAATGTACCAAGCCGGCTTCTTCCCAATCATGATGTTCGGTTTACCTGGGGCAGCTTTGGCCATGTATAAGAACGCAGAATCAAAAGCGAAGAAAATTGCAGCTGGTACCATGATTGCTGGTGCTTTCGCTTCATTCTTTACAGGAATTACTGAACCTCTAGAATTCTCATTCATGTTTGCAGCGCCAGGATTATACTTGGTTCACGCCTTCCTAACAGGGGTTTCAATGTTTGTCGCAGCAACCTTCCACTGGACTGCTGGATTCGGGTTCTCAGCAGGGTTAGTTGACTTTGCCTTAAGCTTGAATGTGCCGATTGCTAACCAACCATTAATGCTGTTAGTTCTAGGTTTAGTCATGTTTGTGGTTTACTACTTTATCTTCGATTTTGCTATCCGTAAATTCGATTTTGCCACTCCAGGACGCGGAGAAAATGCCGTAACTGAAGCAGCGATTACAGAATCTGATTCAGAAACTACTGCTGGCAAAAAAGGTAGTGGATCTCAAGCTAGCGATGATAAATATTCACGCATGGCGATTGTCATCTATGATGCTGTTGGTGGACAAGACAACATCCGTAGCTATTACAACTGTGCAACCCGATTACGTTTTGAATTAGACGATGTTGACCAAGTCGATCAAGCAAGAATCAAAGGTCTTGGTGTACCCGGGGTGAACGTCTTAGATAAAAACCACTTACATGTTATTGTCGGAACAGACGTCCAATTCGTTGCCGATGAAATGAAAAAAATAGAAAATCAATAATATTTAAGAGAAGTTGGGGGTAAACCTCAGCTTCTTTTTTGATAAAAGGCATAATTACTAAATCATTATAGAAGAAAAAGCTTTCTTTTTAGCTCTAGACTAATTGATCATGAAGTACAAAACACCATAGTAGCCTATTGGTGAAAAGTAAAACGTTAACATCTGTTAATTATGATAATAAAATGAGATTTCTTTCATTTTTCAGTACCAAAATGATTCAAAATATGACAAACTATGTTACAATTGGCAAGTGGAAACAAGCGTCAAGATATGAGAGACGTAAGAGAGGGAGTTACTATATATGATAAATAAAGTGTTAGTTGCGAACCGTGGGGAAATCGCAATCCGTATTTTCCGAGCGTGTTTTGAACTAGGCATTAATACTGTCGCAGTTTATTCGCAAGAGGATGAAGGATCAGTTCACCGTTTCAAGGCGGATGAGTCTTATTTATTGTCTAAGGATAAAAAAGCTGTTGAGGCTTATTTAGATATCGAGTCAATTATTCAAATTGCGAAAGATGTGAATGCTGACGCCATTCACCCTGGTTACGGCTTCCTGTCTGAAAACACTGAATTTGCGCGTCGTTGTGAGGAAGAGGGCATCAAGTTTATCGGTCCTTCACACGAAATTTTAGATATGTTCGGGGATAAAGTAAAAGCCCGTGAAGCTGCTAAAAAAGCAAATATTCCATTGATTCCAGGTTCTGATGGACCAGTTGAAAGTCTTGAAGAAGTGGTTGAATTTGGTAAAACTGCTGGTTACCCAATTATCATCAAAGCTGCCCTAGGTGGTGGTGGACGTGGTATGCGTGTAGTGCGTTCAGAAGATGAAGTAGCAGAACAATACCGTCTAGCGGTTTCTGAAGCGACTAAAGCTTTTGGTTCAGGTGAAGCCTACGTTGAGAAATACGTTGAAGGACCTAAACATATCGAAGTTCAAATCATGGCAGATGAGCAAGGAAACACTATGCATTTATGGGAACGTGACTGTTCAGTTCAACGTCGTCACCAAAAAGTGGTTGAGGTTGCGCCAACTGTAAACATGTCAATGGAATTACGTAACCGAATCTGTAATTCTGCCCGTGACTTCTTAGATTCAGTGGACTACGCTAATGCCGGAACTGTTGAGTTCTTGTTAGATGGCGATGACTTCTACTTTATCGAAGTAAACCCTCGTGTCCAAGTAGAACATACAATTACAGAGCAAATCACTGGTGTGGACATTGTACAAACACAAATCCGTGTTGCTGCAGGTGAAAGCTTAAGTGAAATTGGTTTACCAGCACAAGAAGACTTACCATTAAATGGTTTTGCAATCCAATGTCGGGTAACGACAGAGGATCCAACTAACAACTTCTTCCCGGATACAGGTAAAATCAACACTTACCGTTCTCCAGGCGGTTTTGGTGTCCGTTTAGATGCGGGTAATGGTTTCCAAAATACGGTTGTTAGTCCATACTTTGACTCAATGATCGCTAAGTTAATTACTTACGGTACAAATTTCGAAGATACGGTAGCCAAAACAGACCGTGCCTTAAGAGAGTACCGTGTGCGTGGGGTTAAGAATAATATTCCGTTCTTGCGTAACGTTGTAAACCATCCTGTCTTCCAAGCAGGTACTGCAAACACTATATTCATTGACAATACACCAGAATTATTTGATTTCCCTAAAGAACGTAACCGTGACCGTGGGAACAAAGTCTTACAATATATCGGGGACATTTCTGTAAATGGCTTCCCGGGGATTGAAAAAGAAAAAGGGCAATTCGAGACCATCCCAACCCCTAAAATTGAGCTAGTAGACCGTACTGGCCTATCGGCTAAACAAATTTTAGACCGTGAGGGTGCTAAGGGTGTTCAAGACTTTATTAAAAATTCAAATGACCTATTATTAACGGATACGACAATGCGTGACGCACACCAATCGTTGATTGCGACTCGTATGCGTACCCGTGACATGGTGAAACCAGCTAAAGTGATGGAAGATGCTTTGCCAAACCTATTCTCTATGGAAGTTTGGGGTGGGGCGACATTTGATGCGGCCTTCCGTTTCCTAACTGAAGACCCTTGGAACCGTTTAAAACAACTGCGTGAAGCAATGCCGAATACCTTGCTACAAATGTTATTCCGTGGTTCAAATGCGGTTGGATATACTTCGTACCCAGATAACACGTTGAAAGCCTTTATCGACCAAGCTGCAGCTTCAGGAATTGACGTCTTCCGTGTGTTTGACTCATTAAACTGGACGAAACAAATTGAAAAACCAATTCAATATGTGAAAGATGCTGGTAAAATCGCTGAAGCGACAATGTGTTATACAGGTGATATCTTAAATCCAGAGCGAACTAAATATTCACTAGACTACTATGTGAAATTAGCCAAAGAATTACAAGCAATGGGTGCAGATATTATCGCGGTGAAAGATATGGCAGGTTTATTAAAACCTCAAGCTGCTTATGCATTAATTTCAGAATTGAAAGACAATGTAGATGTGCCAATTCACTTGCATACGCATGATACAGCAGGTAACGGTATCTTAACTTACACTGAAGCATCCCGTGCTGGTGTAGATATTGTGGATGTGGCATCTTCTGCCTTTGCTTCAACAACTTCACAACCATCTATGCAGTCACTGTATTATGCGATGGAGTATAACGACCGTAAACCAAATATCCATGTACAAAACGCTGAGAAAATTAACCAATATTGGTTAGGTGTGCGTTCGTACTATGATGAATTTACGTCAGGATTAGAAGGTCCAGAAACTGAAATCTACAATACAGAGATGCCTGGTGGTCAATATACAAACTTACAACAACAAGCGAAATCTGTTGGTTTGGGTAGTCGTTGGGATGAAGTAAAACAAATGTACCATGATGTGAACTTCTTGTTTGGTGATATCGTAAAAGTAACACCTTCATCTAAAGTTGTTGGTGATATGGCTTTATTCATGGTTCAAAACGACTTATCTATTGAGAAATTCTATAAAGAAGGGAAAAAATATGACTTCCCTCAATCTGTTATCGACTTGTTCAAAGGTAAGATTGGTCAACCAGAAGGTGGTTTCCCGCAAGATGTGTCTGACATTATCTTGAAAGGTGAAAAAGCTTCAACTGACCGTCCAGGTGAACACTTAGCGCCAATTGATTTTGAAGCAACTCGCCAAGAATTGATTGAACGTTTAGGGGACGAAGATGTTGACGATAAAGACGTTTTATCTTACATTATGTATCCTGATGTCTTTGTAGACTATCGTCATAAACTTGAACGTTATTCTGACGTTTCAATTATCCCAACACCAAGCTTCTTCTATGGTATGAAGACAGGTGAAACAGTCAATGTGGAAATTCAAAAGGGTAAAGTCTTATATATCCGCTTGATTCAAATTGGTGAACTTGATGAAACTGGTCAACGAATTGTCTTCTTTGAATTAAACGGTCAATCGCGTGAAATTATTGTACGTGACGCCAATGCACAAACAACGGCAGCTGTTCGTCGTAAGGCTGATCATGGCAATACAAATCATATTGCTGCAACCATGCCCGGTACAATCCTTGATGTTCAGGTGCAACAAGGTGATGAAATTGAAGAAGGTCAATTACTGTTGATTTCTGAAGCCATGAAGATGGAGACTACTTTGAAAGCACCGCGTAAGGCTGTAGTGAAAGAATTACTTGTTGCCAACGGCGACCAAGTAAATTCTGGTGACCTACTATTAGTATTGGAATAAAATAAAAGGTGAGCATAACGGGCCAGCAAGTTGAGGCCCGTTATTTTGCCATATAAAGGTTTAGAGGTTACGGGCTTTGGAATTCCTGTTATAATGAGATTAAAGCCAGTGATTAAAGGAAGTCGATAATATGAGTATTTATGATCAAGCACAGTCTCGGCAAGCATTGATTGTGTGGATGTATTCAAATAAAAAAGTCAAACAGTTACAAAAGTACGGTTTCGTTTATTATGTGTCGCGCAAGATGAAGTATGCGGTTTTGTACACGGATGTGTCAGAAGCGGACCATATTCAAAAGAATCTTGAGAAGTTGCATTTCGTGCGTCGGGTGGATGTGTCACCTAGACAGGCGATGGCGACAGATTATGCTACGGCCTTTGATGCCTATGCGACAGACTTGATGGCTAAGAAGGATTCGGATGATAAAGATCGTTTGAATGAACGGTATGCTTAATATATAATAAAATATATAGTGTATGAAAGTTTGAAGGGACCTTGGGATTGAATGTGCCCAAGGTCCTTTTTCAATCGTTGAAGGAGAGTCAGTATGGAGTTTGCCCCATTTTTCTATTTGGAACTGAAAGAACATATTTTAGATGTGCCTTATACCTTGGCTAAGCGGCGAATCCGTGTCCTCTTACCTAAGGACTATGAAGCACATCCGGACAAGCATTACCCCGTTGTTTATATGCATGACGGGCAGAATGTGTTTCATTCTAAGGAAGCTTTTTCGAAACATTCTTGGAAAACGATTCACGCGGTCAAGCGGAATCCGGATTTACCAAGCATGATTATTGTCGGTATCGATAACGGTGAAGAAACGCGTACCTTGGAATACCTGCCGTGGACGCTCAAGGATGCCTATGATCCAAGACTGTCTGGTCAAGGGGGACGAGGTGCTGAGTTTTCTGAGTTTGTGGTGACTATCGTCAAAGACTTTGTCGACAAACACTACCGGACTATACCAGACGCTGCCCACACGGCGATGATAGGGTCTTCTTTTGGGGCGACTATTTCAACGTATCTTGGCGCTGCTTATAAGGACAAAATTGGTCGGTTAGGGATTTTTTCATTAACCAATTGGGCAGTTGCACAAGATTTTGACCGTTTTATTGACCGGGTGGATTTGCCAAATGACCAACGGATTTATATCGAATGTGGGACTGAAGAAGGGGACGAGGTAGATGAGATGATCATCGGTCCTAATACCGAACAGGCTTACATTACGGATGCCATTAAATATAGCCAACAGGTGATGCAGGCGGGTGTGGCGCCGGAAAATGTGTCCTTAAATATTTTCTATGGCGATGAACATTCTGAAAAGTATTGGTCCAAACACCTACCTGATTGTTTACGATTTATCAGTCAAGGTTGGCCATTATAGAAGGTTTTATATGGAGGCGATATCAATGGATTTACATTTTGAAGATTTACAAAAATTGCTCAATAAAATTGATTCGGATGAACACCGCCGTCAGTTTACCCAAGTGATGACTTGGATTGCTAAAAACTACCCTGATTTCAATATGGCCATTAAATGGCAGCAAGCCCACTTTGAATACAATGGGACTTTTATTATCGGGTTGAATATAGCAAAACAGCACATGTCTTTTTTCATAGAAAAAGCCGGGGTTCGTCAATTTGAAGAAGCTTTAAAAAAAGCAGGCTATACTTACACGGAATCCCTTTATAAGGTGAAGTGGACGGATGAAATGGATTATGACTTGTTGAAAGCGGTCATTGATTTCCAAATTGCTGACAAAAGAGCTAATTCTGTAGCTTCACGAAAGACAATGTGATATTCGTCACAATTGAAATCCCAAGAATTTCACACTGGGTACACCAAGGATATCATGTGAGCGTTTATATATATATTTATAATAAAAGTATAAAGAAAAACAAATAAATTATAGGAGGCAATAAGATGAACAACCCAATTCATGTTACTTCAGAAATTGGTCAATTGAAGAAAGTTATGCTACATCGCCCTGGTAAGGAATTAGAAAATTTAATGCCAGACTATCTTGATCGATTACTTTTCGATGATATTCCTTATTTGGAAGAGGCACAACGTGAGCACGATGCGTTTGCGAAAATCCTTTCAGGTAACGGGGTTGAGGTATTGTACCTAGAGAAATTAGCGGCTGAAGCCATTGATCATGCGAATGTAAGAGAAACATTTGTTGATGAGTGGTTAGATGAGGCGGATGTTACCAGTCAAGCAGCTAGAGAGGCTATTCGCAACTACTTGTTAGCGATTGAAGATACATTTGAGATGGTCTTAAAAACAATGGAAGGCTTCAAAAAGTCTGAGTTAGATATTTGTGAGGGTAAAAACTTAGCGGATGATATCGAAACGGACTACCCACTTTTAGTAGACCCAATGCCAAATCTATATTTCACACGCGATCCTTTTGCAACTATGGGTAATGGTGTTTCCTTAAACCGTATGTATTCAGAAACCCGTAATCGCGAAACTATTTACGGTAAATATATTTTCGAACACCATCCAGTTTATGGTGGCGGCGCGGTTCCTTTATATTACGACCGCAACGAGACAACTCGTATTGAAGGTGGGGATGAATTAGTTTTATCTAAAGACACCCTAGCAATTGGTATTTCACAACGAACTGATGCACGTTCAGTAGAGAAATTAGCGAAAAATATTTTCGAACAAACTGATTTCACCCGCGTTTTAGGCTTTGTTATTGCATCAAACCGTAAGTTCATGCATCTAGATACAGTCTTTACCATGATTGACTACGACAAATTCACTATTCATCCAGAAATTGAATCAGGCTTGAAGGTCTATGAAATTACGAAAGGGGAAAATGGCCAAGTCAATATCGACTTAACGGAAGATACTTTGGAGCATGTGCTAGCCAATGCATTAGATGTTGAACAAGTGACCTTGATTCGTACCGGTGGTGACGACATCGTTGCCGCAGCCCGTGAACAATGGAACGACGGTTCAAATACCCTAGCAATTGCACCTGGTGTTGTTGTAGTTTATGACCGCAATACAGTAACCAACAAAAAGTTAGAAGATGCAGGAATTGAATTGCATAAATTACGCGGAAGTGAATTGGTTCGCGGTCGTGGGGGCCCCCGCTGTATGTCAATGCCATTCTACCGTGAAGATTTACCTGAAAAATAAGCCGGCAATCAACTAATAGGAGGAAATCATATGTTTCAAGGACGTAACTTTTTAAAAGAAATTGATTTTACAAAAGAAGAATTACATTACTTAATCGACTTTTCTATCCACTTAAAAGACTTGAAGAATCGCGGTATTCCACATGAATATTTAAAAGGGCAAAACATTGCCTTACTATTTGAAAAAACATCTACTCGTACACGTTCAGCCTTTACTGTGGCAGCCAACGATTTAGGGGCAGCACCTGAATTCTTAGGCGCTAATGATATTCAATTAGGGAAGAAAGAATCTGTTGAAGATACAGCTAAAGTTCTAGGTTCAATGTTTGACGGGATTGAATTTAGAGGTTTTAGCCAAGAAGTTGTTGAAGGTTTAGGGAAATATGCTGGTGTCCCGGTTTGGAACGGTTTAACAGACGAATGGCATCCAACTCAAATGATCGCTGACTTCATGACATTAAAAGAAGAGTTTGGTGAATTAGAAGGGCGTAAATTGGTTTACTGTGGTGACGGTCGTAACAATATGGCCAATTCATTATTTGTAACAGGTGCCTTACTTGGGGTAAACATCACCATCGCAGCACCAAAAGAATTATTCCCAGATCAATCAGTGGTTGATTTAGCGGAGAAATATGCTAAAGAATCTGGCGCTAAATTAGAAGTGACAGAAGACATTAAAACAGCTGTCCGCGATGCAGATGCCTTGTATACAGACGTTTGGGTATCAATGGGTGAAGAAGATAAGTTTGAAGAACGTGTTAACTTATTATATCCATACCAAATTAACAAGGAGTTGGTGGACAGAATTGAGGGAGATTATATCTTCCTACATTGCTTACCAGCCTTTCACGATGCTGAAACTAAATACGGTCAAAATATTCTAGACCAATTTGGCTACAGTGAAATGGAAGTGACTGATGATGTATTCCGAAGCGAACAAGCACGTCAATTCGAACAAGCTGAAAATCGGATGCATTCAATCAAAGCCATCATGGCAGCAACTAACGGTCACTTATTTATTCCAAAAGTTTAATTTACCCGAGTGTAAGATGCATTAAAAACTTTGGAAGCAACATAGTCATTCTATGTGTTCATTAGAAGTGATTCGACAAAATACGTAGATTTTTATAAGCAGGTAAGCAGACTTTTTAATATAAGGCTCTACAATATATAGGACTGACGACTTTTTAAAAAATAGTCTTTGGTTCTCTTTTTTTACAAAAAAAGAGGAATCTCCATTATCATAAAGTTAACGACAACCATGATAAGATAGGAGATTCCCCGTATGAATAAGTTTATCAATACCACGTTATAATTGAAAGATGAAAGTATTATTTTTGAGGATAACGTTGAAGAAATGATAGTGCGGAATCCAGATTTACCAAGTATGACTATTGTAGGCATTGATAATGGCGAGGAGACGCGGACCTTGGAATACCTACCGTGGACGGTTAAGGATGCTTATGATTCAAGTCTATCTGGTCAAGGAGGACGAGGTGCTGAGTTTTCTGAGTTTGTGGTGACCATCGTCAAAAACTTTGTTGACAAACACTACCGGACTATACCGGACGCTACCCACACGGCAATGATTGGGTCTTCCTTTGGGGCGACTATTTCAACGTATCTTGGTGCTGCTTATAAGGACCAAATTGGTCGGTTAGGAATTTTTTCATTGACCAATTGGGCAGTTGCGCAAGATTTTGACCGTTTTATCGAACGGGTGGATTTGTCAAAAAATCAACGAATTTATATTGAATGTGGGACAGAAGAAGGGGACGAGGTAGATGAGATGATCATCGGTCCTAATACCGAACAGGCTTACATTACGGACGCCATTAAATATAGCCAACAGGTGATGCAGGCGGGTGTGGCGCCGGAAAATGTGTCATTAAATATTTTCTATGGCGATGAACATTCTGAAAAGTATTGGTCCAAACACCTACCTGATTGTTTACGATTTATTAGTCAAAGCTGGCCATTGTAAACTTTTATGATTTGGTTAATTTTTGTTAGGTTCTCTAAAAGAATTTAAAATTATCATCTATATCAATTTAGATAAATGATAATTTTACAAGTAAAAGTTTACTCTTTAGGCCTTAATCGCATTTTAACGACTATGTCTTGGAAAATATTTATTGTCAAAAACGAATATTGTAAATATCAGTAGGAGGATCTACATGGTCGATTTAGTTTTTTAACTAAATCGACCATGTAAACCCTCTTTTTTTGCGAAAAATGTGAGCTAACTATTTTATTCTGAAAGATATTATCTCAATATCTAAAGTAGTTAATAGATATGAACAAAGCTAGCAAGTGCATAAAAGATCTACGGGGTATCCTTTATGATATAAAGGATTTAGACGGCCCTTTAGGCATGTATGACTTTTTATAGGAGATATATTTATCTTTAAAAATCAAAAAAATAAAAAAGATTCAATCAACCGTAAATAGTAAACTCTTATTCAAATATAATTTCCACTTCTGTTTCTAGGATAATAATTCATTTTTAAATATCACTAAAATAAAAAATTTAAACTTCTATTTTTATCTTATGCTTATAAAATTGATGCGCATCAATTTTATATCTCTCAAAATTGAATACACTGTAGTTGTACAAAAGTATAGGAGGGATTTATATGCAACAGATTATTTTGAGACATAAAAATCATATTACGGTTATTAGTGGTTTACTTATTATGATAGGATTTATTGGGCATTTAATTTTAAAAAATACGATTATCTTTGATAGTACTTTTATCATTGCATCCATATTGGGTGTTTTACCAATTGCGATACAGGCTTTTCAGGCTATGAAAGTAAAAGTAGTAAGTATTGATGTTTTAGTAACGATAGCTGTTATTGGTGCTTTCTTTATTCAAAATTACGAAGAGTCAGCTATTGTTACTTTTTTATTTTTATTTGGATCATATTTAGAGCAGCGTACACTTAAGCAAACACGATCTGCGATTAAAGAGTTGACAGAAATGGCTCCAGAGACTGCTTTTAAGCAATTGCACGAAGGAGAATTTGAAGAAGTAGATATTGATGAAGTAGAGGAAGGAGATATTCTCTTAGTAAAAACTGGAGCTAAGATTCCAGTAGATGGTAGGGTAACTACTGGAAAGGGACATGTAAATGAGGCTAATATCACTGGCGAATCTTTACCTCTAAAGAAAGAGAAAGGTGACGAAGTATTTGCCGGTACCATTATGGATAATGGGACTATACAGATAGTCGCTGATAGAATTGGGGAGGATTCTACATTTGGTCGAATTATTGAATTAGTAGAAGAGGCACAAGATTCTAAATCGGAAGCTGAGCGATTCATTGACCAGTTCTCTCGTTGGTATACACCTGTAGTACTTATCATTGGGTTATTAGTTTGGGTATTAACTAAAGATACGGCACTAGCAGTTACTGTATTAGTACTTGGTTGCCCAGGAGCCTTGGTCATTGGTGTACCGGTTTCAAATGTAGCGGGTATAGGAAATGGTGCAAAGAATGGTATTTTATTTAAAGGTTCTGAAGTGATTAGTCATTTTGCGAATATTGATACAGTCCTATTTGATAAAACTGGTACCTTAACTGAAGGAAAGCCTGAAGTTAGCGAATTCATTTACTATGGTAATAATCAAGAGGAAGATTTATCTCTTTTATACTCTGTTGAAAGGGAATCTGACCATCCTTTAGCTGTCGCAATTACAAATAAGTTAGCGCAATATAAGCTACGACCTGTAGAGCGGACACAGGTTATAAAAGGTGGGGGTATAATTGCTCACGTTGATGGCCACATGGTTGCAGTAGGAAATAAAATCTTAATGGAACAAGAAAGTATACCACTATCTGATGATGTGCTTAAAAAATTAGATATATTAGAAAGAGACGGTAGTTCAATTGTATTAACAGCAGTTGATCATCAGTTAATGATTTTAATGGGAATCCGTGACCAAGTTCGACCAGGCGTTAAACAAGACCTACAAAAATTGAAATCACTTGGTGTTAAAAATCTCATTGTATTATCAGGGGATAATCAAGGTACAGTTAATTTAGTTAAAAAGGAGCTAGGATTAACCGAGGCCCATGGTGATATGCTGCCTGAGGATAAGCAAGCATTTCTAAAGGAAAGACAGTCTAATGGTGAAATTGTTGCTTTTATTGGTGATGGTGTGAATGATAGCCCCTCTCTAGCCACTGCAGAAGTAGGGATAGCTATGGGAAATGGAACAGATGTAGCCATTGAAAGTTCAGATATTGTTTTGATGAATTCCAATTTTAATCGTCTCCCCCATGCTTTAGGTTTAGCAAAAGGGACATACGCGAATATGCGACAAAATATCCTTATTGCTGTTGGTGTGGTGATAATATTACTCGTTAGTTTAATATTCAGTGAATGGATGTCTATGTCAATTGGTATGTTAGTTCATGAGGCAAGTATTTTGGTCGTTATTTTAAATGCAATGAGATTAAGAGGTTATCAATTAAAATAATTGATCCATATCAATTATTTTTAAAAAAATACCTTATATAATTTATTTAAAGGAGTGATAGATATGACTAAAGCAACATTAAAATTAGAAACATTAACTTGTCCATCATGTTTACAAAAAATTGAAAGTGGTTTAAAGCAGACTGCTGGTGTAGAAAAAGACTCAGTAAAAGTGCTATTTAATGCAAGTAAGGTGAAAGTGGATTTTGATGAAGAACAGGTCAATTTGAGTACAATTGAGAACGCTATTGAAAACTTAGGATATTCCGTTATTAGTTCAAAAGTAAAGGAAGGATTATAAAATGACAACAGTAAACGAAAGACAAGAAAAATTAGCTGCTGAAAAAGCCTATAAAGAACACATTCACCATACCAGGATTAATGCTGCAGCTGTTACAGATCATGTACTGGCCAATATTCATACCTTACATGTAAAATTACATCAATATCATTGGTATGTAAAAGGGGCAAATTTCTATTCATTGCATGAGTTATTTGAAAAACTGTATAATGAGAATGAGACATGGTTTGATAAAATTGCAGAACGTTTACTAGCTTCAGGATTTAAGCCAGCATCAACAACTGCTGAATTTCAGGAATTTACAATAATTTCTGAAGATTCGTCTGAAAAATATTATACTGCTGAAGAAATGGTCTTGCAGTTAGTAGAAGATTTTAGAACTAATCGTGAATTTACCGTTCGTGCAACGCGTTTAGCTCAAGAAGAAGCAGATGATGCGTTAGAGGACTTACTAATTAGTTATAAAGATTATTTAGATGTAAATATTTGGCAACTTCAAGCCTTTGTTAATAAGGATGCGTTAGAAGACGATGACTATATAGATAAGGATTAATTAGGAGGAAAGTTGTATGGCACACCACCATCACCATAGTCATGTAGATTGTATACGGTTAGTACCAATTTTTAACCACCTAAATGAAGAACAAATGGGATTAATTGCACAATCAGCACATGAAGTACATTATGCAAAGAATGCGTTGTTATTTGGAAATGGTGATAAAGATGACACATTATATATCGTAAATAATGGGCGTGTACGTATTTATAACTTAAATGAATCCGGTCGTGAACAAACGGTACGCATACTAAATCCTGGTGATTTCATGGGAGAAGTGGCAATTTTTCAAACTGAAAGTTACCATTCTAATTATGCTGAAGCAATATCAGAAGTAAGCATATGTAGAATTCATAAAAAAGATATGGACAACTATCTAGATGCTTATCCAGAAATTATGAGACGAATACTTTCAGATGTTACGAAGCGTTTACAGGTATCGGAAAAGCAAACGATGCAGGTCAGTATGGAACAGGTAGAGTCTCGTATTATTAATTTTCTAGCAGAATATGTTGAAGATGAGGAAAATCATACTTATGTGACTCTACCAATGTCAAAAAAGGAGCTAGCTTCTTATTTAGGTACAACGCCCGAAACAATAAGTCGGAAATTCTCTTCGTTAGAGGATAAAGGTTTAATTAAACAACATACACATAAATATATTGAGATATTTGATCTAGATGAATTACTATTTGCATCGAATTAAAGTGATTGCTATCTAAAAATAGAATTAATAAGGAATATTATTTATTCATGAAAACTAATAACTTTTTAGAAATTATAGGAATATGATTAAAGTGCGGAAAAAAACCGTAAGAGAATAATACTCTCACGGTTTTTTTGGGCTCGACAACAGTATCAGTTTTCAAGAAAGTCCTTAATAGTCTTTATATTCCTCATCCATCAATATGGATGTTATAAGGCATTAGCACAACATAGAAGAATATTACCTAACATCAATATACTTAGTCTAAATATCAGTACTTATACTGCTAGTAGTATTTTTTTCTTCAAGAACTAATCTAACTAAATTTGAAACCATGTATTGAATGAGCTGCTTGACATTTTTGGTGAATTCTTCACTTGAGATATATTTCATTAATTGATTATAAATGATTACTATAATAGCTTTCCTAGCTTTTACAGCAAATTCAGAAAGTTTATTTTTCATTTCTTAGCCTCCCTTTTTAAGTCTCTCAGGATTTTCTTCAAGAATTTGTTCTTGGTATTTTTTTCCAAAAATTCATAGGCAGACAACGTGAGTTCTTGTTCAGTAATGTCATCACTTAGTTCAACTTTTGATTTTAGGTTGTAGTAAAGAGCCTTTGGTTTTAGATCAATCTCTTGTTTAAACTCACTTATTTTGTTATCAATCTCTTGATTTATTTGATAATCGGGGCCATTTAGAAAAATATCACTTGGTAGAGAGGACTTGTAGGAACTAATTTCATTTTGAATATTATCGCGAAGTATTACGGCATTCTCGTCTTTAAATTCATCTACTCTTGCAAGAACGTTACCTAGTACTGTGTTATTTTCTTCCATTATATAACCCCCAATTTTAGTCGATTATTTTATAAGTCCTTATTTCTTTTATTATAGTTGAAAAGCGATGGGGAAAGTAGCAAAAAAGAAGAATTAATCGTTAAACTTTACGACCAATTAAAAGAGATTTATTAAAAGTAGCAAGATAAAAAAACAACCCCTCTACAAATCTAGAGGGGTTTCGTATTGGCTAAATTACTAGTAGTCTATATCTTTGAAGTGGGACTTGATTTCCCTATTAGTTAATATTCCGGCTTGCATATCCACAGATGAGTTCCTGAAATAAACTAGCTCAATAAGTATATGTAACAATTACAAAATTAACTTTAAAACGTGCTGCAATTTTATATATATATTTTTAAAACAGGTAATAATTAAACCTAGCATAGCTTCAAAATAAGCTTTCGGACATTAAATCATTTGGTAAATATTCGGTTATTGATTGTCATATATGAAAAACTCGAATGGTTCCGTTGATTCTGAACCATCAAATTGTTCAAATAAACCTGATTGATCAAATGATAAACTGCCAGCGCGACGCATTCCTTTGTAATCATAGAAAGGATAATTACATGAAGAGTCAGTGAATAGGTAATAATTTGCCACATTTTTAGCTTCAAAATAATCTTTAGCGGCTTGGAATAATTTGCTGCCGATTCCTAGACCTTGAAAATTTGGATCCATAATAAATAGCACAATACGGCCATCGTAAGCTACATCTTTTTTAGCATTTTCTAGCAACTTTGCATCGTATTCATTTTCTATTTTCATCCGGTCGTAAAAATAGTCGGCAACTTCAGAACCTTGAGCATGAATCGTTGCAGCTGCTTCAGCTGTTGACCGCATTAACATCCGGCCGTATTTAGGTTCTGAATCAGCAGACGCTAAGATAACACCAGCGATTTGTCCATCGACCTCAGCTACTGTTGCCATTGAGGCATCACTCAATGAGTTGTTTAAGTTTAAGTCAACGTAAGCGTCAGTTGCCTCCGGGTATTTCTCATAGTCTGATTTAAACCAAGCGCCTCGGTTTAATGCGTGTAATGCTGGATAGTCTGCAGCTTGGGCAGATCTTAAAGTAACTTCTTGTGTCATAAAACACCTCCACTTTCCATTCTAACCGATGGGCATACTAAGTTCAAATGATACAAGGTGCCCGTTATGCGGGGCTTTAAAGGGACGAATGAATGCGTTTCCCATAACTTAGATGCAATTGCTTTTAGATAGTTTACCGCTTATAATGAATGAGAGATTCTAATCAAAAATTAATATAAAATACAAGCAAAAGACCTTGAGCGGAGGAACTTACATGAATTTTATTGTGACATCACCTTTTTATCCAGAGAATTTTCAATTATTTACAAACCGGTTAAAACAGCAAGGATTTAATGTGCTTGGCATCGGTCAGGAACCTTATGACCAATTACCCCAATCTTTAAAAGATGATTTGACTGAATATTACAAAGTCAACGACTTAGAAAATACTGAAGAGGTTAAAAAAGCTGTTGCTTACTTATTTTTCAAGCACGGGAAAATTGACCGGATTGAGTCGCAAAATGAGCATTGGTTAAATTTAGAAGCTGAGATTCGTGAACAGTTTAATATTCCTGGCAACAAGCCAAAAGACTTGCGCAAGGTAAAATTTAAGTCTGAAATGAAGAAATTGTTCACCAAGGCGGGGGTGCCGGCAGTTCCTGGAAAAGTGGCCAATAAAAAGGGGACCGTCAACCGAATCGTCAAGGAACTAGGACTTCCTTTAGTAGCCAAACCCAATTCAGGCGTGGGTTCATCAGGAACTTACAAGTTAAAAGATCAAGACGCGGTCTACAAATTTTTAGAGGAATGGGACGAGAAAGATGCCTACTTCTTTGAACCATATATTGAAGACGGGAAGTTATTGTCTTATGACGGCTTGATCGATCAAAACGGGGATATCGTCTTTGAAACTGGTTTATACTATCACGACCCAACCTTAGAAGTTTTGAAATACCAATTAGACTATGGCTATATCATCCAAAAGGAAATTCCTGAAAAATTACGTGAGTACGGTCAAGCTATCGTCAAACAATTCGGGATGAAGGAGCGGTTCTTCCATATTGAATTCTTTGAAAATGGGGACGACTACCTAGTGGTTGAATACAATAACCGAGTGGCCGGCGGTTATACCATTGATATGTATAACTATGCCAACCATGTGGATTTATTCCGTCAATTTGCCCGCATTGTGGACGGTCAACCTTTTGAAACGCCGACTGAACCCGCTCGTCACTGCGTGGCGATTACCCACCGCGATCAAAATACTTATGCTCACGATGAAGCGGCTTTACGTAGTCATTACGGCGACCGCTTTGTCTTCTCAAAACGTTTACCAGACGCTTTTGCAGCCTTACAAGGTAACCAATTCTATGGTATTTTAGCGGATACAGAAGACGAAATTGAAGAGATTTTCAACTACGTCCACAAACATAAAGAAAACTAGCTTTACACCGACTGTCATTTTACCCAAATCTGGAGGAAACCCCATGAACGCAGAATTCTTACATCATTATTCAGGTCACTTAAATCAAGAGATGTACTTAAATCGCTACGGCCACGCAGGTATTCCGGTAGTGGTATTCCCGTCATCTGGTGGGTCTAAAGATGAATTTGCGGACTTCGGCATGATTGAATCTGCACATTATTTCATCGAAGAAGGAAAAGTCCAATTCTTCACCTTATCATCCTATGACCAAGAATCATGGTTACACAAAGGTAAGTCCCAACACGACCGCGCTGAAGCCCATAATGCTTACGAACGTTATGTCATTGATGAAGCTATCCCATTCATCAAGCACTATACAGGTTGGTTTCGCCCAATGATGACGACAGGTTGCTCGATGGGTGCTTATCATGCCTTAAACTTCCAATTGAAACATCCGGATGTCTTTAATAAAACCATTGCCTTATCAGGTATTTACGATGTCCGTTACTTTGGTGGTGATTTCGGTGGCGACCTCGCCGTTTACTACAACTCGCCAGTGGACTACATTTGGACCTTAAACGATCCATGGTTTATCGACCACTTGCGCCAAGCAGATATCATCGTTTGTACCGGTTTAGGCGACTGGGAAGCAGACGGTCTGCCCGGTTACTACAAGTTGCGTGAAGCTTTTGAGAGTAAGAATATCCCAGCTTGGTTTGCAGAATGGGGGCCAGATGTGTCTCATGACTGGATCTGGTGGCGCCAGCAACTGCCGTATTTCCTAGGTCATATGGTGTAGAATCATTTAAATATTGATTGGAAAAGGACGTTCCGTGGTAAAGCACAGCGTTCTTTTTTGAGGACATCTATATCAGAAAAAGCTCAGCTTAATTTCTAGGATCTCTTTTTCAAGGGGTCACTTATAGGTGGGTGGTCTTTGATATGGTAAAATATAGACAAATTTTAAATCGTGGGGTGACAAGTCTATGCGCGTCATAGCTGGAAAATTTGGGAAGCATCGTTTAAAGGCGGTGCCAGGGGATAATACCCGACCAACTACAGATAAAATCAAAGAATCATTATTTAATATTATTGGCCCTTATTTTGATGAGGATACAAGGGTTTTAGACTTCTATGCGGGGTCTGGAGCACTTGGGATAGAAGCTATTTCTAGAGGGGCAGCAGTCGTTTACGGTTTTGAAAAGAACCGGCAAGCACAAGCAACGATTAAGGAAAATGTTGCTGCTGTGCGGATTGAGGACCAGTATGTCATGAAGGCAGGGGACAACCGAAAGGCCATCCAACAATTACGTCAAGCAGATAAGGACCTGCAATTTGACTTGGTATTCTTGGACCCACCTTATAAAGGGCAACAATTAGAAGACGTGATTAATGGCTTTTTAGCGGATAATTGGTTGGCGCCGGATGCCCGACTAATTTGTGAATTAGACAAGCGGGATACACTACCAGAAGCCTTTGGACCACTTAAACTGATCAAAGATGTGACTTACGGAATCACTAGAATTTTAGTATACCGAATGGAGGAAGACTAGATGACAACAAAGGGAAGAGCCTTATACGCCGGGTCTTTTGACCCCTTAACCATGGGCCATGTGGACATGATTGAGCGGGCAGCCAAGATGTTTGACTACGTCTACGTTGCCGTCGCAACAAATACCACAAAAACCTCTTTATTTACTGGCGAGGAGAAATTAGTCTTAGCCCAAGAAGCCACTCAACACCTAGAAAATGTGGAAGTAATCTACTTAAAATCTGGCCTAACAGTGAATTTCGCTAGAGAATTGGACTGCGGTATTTTGATCCGCGGTTTGCGTAACGGCAGTGACTTTGAACAAGAAACCAATATCGCCTTAATGAACAAGCATCAAGCACCAGATATCGAGACCGTTCTCATGTTATCAAGCGAGAAATACCGCTTTGTTTCAAGCTCCATTATTAAGGAAGTGGCCAAGTTTAACGGGGATGTATCAGGCGTTGTACCACCAAATGTCAACCAAGCCATTAAAGCCAAATACGCTGAATTAAATGGTTAAATCTTTTGAAAAATGATCCGACGCTTTTAACAAATCTTACCGTATATAATAGGTGAGGTGATCATAATGAATCAGTTACGGGCGTGGCTAAGACAATTTGCATTAGATACCAAAGAAAAGAATATCCAACAGGTATGGTTCTTGTATAGACCCTACTTGCTGGGTATTTTTGTCGTCTTTTTGACTGTGAGTGGACTAGGCATTTATGGACTTAGTCAGCTATTTCAAGGCAGTCCATATCAAGCCAATGCTCTAGTGGTAAAGGGCGAAGAAGAATCTAACTCGCTAAGCTCAGAAGATAGTTTGTCAAAAAAATCTGCGATTTCATCAAGTGTGGTGAGTGGTACAGCAAGCGAAAGCTCTAGAGAAGAAGCTGGTGAAAAATCCGGAACTAACGCTAGTAGCGCAGCCAATGAAACCTGGTATGTAGACATTAAAGGAGCGGTAAAAATCCCGCAAGTTGTCCCAGTGACCCCAGGTATGCGGGTTCATGATGTGGTTGAAATGGCGGGTGGGGTAACTGCAGAGGCTGACCAAAGTCAGGTGAATTTAGCGCAGTTAGTGACTGATCAAATGGTGATTTATGTCCCTAAAGTTGGCGAAGAGGTCAGTCCTTCAACTGAAGCACTAGTAGCCGACTCTCAGGTCACAGAAAGTGCTATTTCCGAGGGCTCTGAGGACACTTCAAGTGAAGGAGACTTGGTCAACATCAATACAGCAGATGCCACAATACTTCAGACCTTATCAGGTATAGGTGAGAAGCGGGCAGCTGATATTATTAACTACCGGGAAACGAATGGTCTATTTGAAACCGTCGATGACCTAGACCAGGTTTCGGGTATCGGGGAGAAAACCATGGAGAAGTTACGACCTTTAATTACGGTGGATTAAGATGGAATATAAGTTAGTCCTCCATAGTTTAGGTATACTTCTACTTGCTATTGTAGCCCTGACCAATAGTCCTTGGGCCTGGCTTTGTTATGGCTTATTTATGGTCCGGATGCTCGCTTTGAAAGAGGGAAAATTTCTGCTACAACTAGGGGTTGTACATTGTATACTTGGCACTTATTTTGTCTATCAAGATGCAAGCCGACACAGTATCCTAACTGATTCAGAAGAAACGTTGGTTATGGACGTGGCCATTACTGAATTGAAAGTTGAAGGTAATCTCCTGTCTTTTCAAGGGACCGCGCGTTTAGACGGACAAAATGAAAAGGTGCAAGTATTTTATATGCTGGACGAAGAAGAGGACCAGAAAGCTTGGTTAGATAAAGACCAATCTTTTCGAGCTGAAATTACGGGCACTATGGAAATGGCCAATGAAAACCAAAATTTTCACCTGTTTAACTACCGAACTTATTTAAAAAGGCAGGATATTCATTGGATCATGTCACCGGAGGCAATTAACATTAATGGGGATTTGAATCACGGGCAATTCTGGTTAGCCAACCAAAGACAGGCCATAATTAATTGGCTGACAACCATTCAAAATCCGGCCGTATCAGCCTATACCTTATCCCTCTTTTTCAATGAAATGGATGCCCTTGAAGGGGAAGTATTAGATGCCTATCAAGCAATCGGCCTGATTCATTTATTTTCTATTTCCGGTTTTCACGTCCAATACTTCCTGACTTTTTTCAAGAAAATCCTTCTTCGATTAGGCGTCACAGTAGAATCTTTTGATTATTTCGCCATTACCATCCTACTCATATACACCGTCTTTTTAGGTTGGCCCTACGGCATGATTCGGTCCTTCGTGGCCTATACCTATAACGTCCTCAAGAAGCGGTGGGGCGGGGAACCTTCATCACTCGTAGGCACTTCCTGGTCCATGATCCTACTCTTAATCATAGACCCACGCATTATCTTTACCCTGTCCTTTCAATTGACCTATGCCTTGTCCTATACCATTTTATTTACCGGAAAATTTATCCAAGTCAAATGCCGCCACTCACTGCAAGTCGAAATCTGGCAAAGTTTTATCTGTAGTTTAGTCACCATTCCCTTTTTAACCATGACCTACTTTGAATTCTCCTGGGTGTCCCTTATCTTAAATTACGGCTACTCTTGGCTATTCGCCACCTTTTTATTTCCCGGACTCATATTGATTTTAATCATTCAAATCACCAGCTTAGGCACTTATTTCACCTGGCTACAAGCTGGATTAGCTTACTTGATTGAGGGGATAGAAATGCTAGCTCTTTTCGCTGAAAAATGGACTTGGTTCCAGTGGGTGACGGGTAGGCCACAAAGTGCGGTCTTAGTATTTTTTGTGGTTGCTTTACTTATGTATCTAGCAGGTCTTTCAAAAGCGAAAGTCAGTAAAAGTTTGCATGGACTATTAGCGCTCAGCTTGGTTTTACTGTATTTTAACCCTTATTTACACAGATACGGGCAAGTAGCCATGCTAGCGATAGGGCAAGGGGATACCTTTTTCCTAGAAATGCCTTACCAAAGAAAGGTCTATTTAATCGATTTAGCAGGGAAAATCAACTTCACCACACTTTTAGCTGACCAAGATCCATCCAAATCCTGGCAATTACGGGACAGTGAAAGTGTTGCTGAAAGGCAAATTATTCCTGCCCTTAAAGCAGCGGGGACAAGGACAATCGATGGGGTGTTTTTAACTCACGGCGACTTTGACCATATCGGATCATTCGGTGAAATCGCCAAGGCCTTTAAAATCGAAACCTTATATTTACCCATCGGAATGGACGCGGACACAGAATCCTTAACCACATTGCAGGAGGCAATCGAGTCGGGAAAAAATCCTAAAATGAAGATTGTCTGGCTCAAATCTGGCGACCAGGTGGCCCTTGACCAAACAACTAATTTACAAGTTTTAGCGCCGGATAAATCAGGTGCAGGAGAAAATGCGGATTCTTTAGTCTTATATGGTAGAATAGGACTTCATGACTTTCTATTTACGGGAGATATAGATGGGGCAGCGGAGGATGCACTGCCGACTGTTCCGGTCGATATTTTAAAAGTTGCCCACCATGGATCAGACAATTCAACGCCAACTGACTTTATAGAGAGGATTGACCCAAAAATCGCTTGGATTTCAGTGGGCAAGGACAACCGGTATGGCCATCCAGCTGACCGGGTGGTGGCTGAATTAGAAGCCAATCAAACAAAAATATACCGGACGGATACAATGGGCGCTGTCCACTATATTTATTGGCCCAAATCCGCTAAAATAGACAGTGTGCAATCAAATTAGGAGGTAGGTTATGGAATTACAAAAGGCATTACAGGCGCTAAATAACGGGCAAATTGACCCCATATATGTACTACAAGGGCCTGAAACCTACTTAATCAACCGGTTTTTAACGGCCATTGAAAGCCTGTACTTACAAGAAGACGCCAACGCCATGAATTACATGTCCTTTGATATGGAAGAAGACAGCTTGGCGGACGTTATGGTTGAAGCGAATACCATTTCATTTTTCAATCAACCGAGACTGATTTTAATGCGGCAACCAGCTTTTCTAACTGGGTCACAGAAGAAGAATGCCATCAAGCAGGATGACGCGTCCTTACTCGAATACCTGGACAATCCAGCTGATGATGTGGTTTTAGTCATTGTGGCGGATTATGAATCCTTAGATGGACGGAAGAAAATTGTGAAACAACTCAAGAAGAAGGCCACATTTGTGGATACCTCTATCATGGCCGAACCTCAAGTGAAGGACTATATGCAACGGTACGTGGCTTCAGAAGGCGTCGATATGACTAGAGAAGCCATGGCCCTATTCTTGAAACGAACCAATTTCCAGCTTACCCAGTCCATTCGTGAGATGGACAAGTTGATTTTATATGTAGGGGATGAGAAAAGGATCACCCAGCGAGATGTTGACTTGTTGGTGACACCGTCATTGGATGACAATATCTTCCATCTGACGGACCATATAATGCGTCAAGATTCGGCCGCTGCTTTAAGGTTATATCGCGAACTGATCGCACAGAAAAATCAACCCATCGCTATTCTTGGTTTACTTCAGTCTAACTTCCGCTTGTATACGCAAATTATCCAATTGAAGAAAGCGGGTTATGACCAAGGATCAATGGCTGAAACTATTGGTGTCCACCCATACCGGATAAAAATGGCTGGCCAATCGATTCATCCTTATTCGCCGAACTTACTTATGGTGGGTTATATGAAGTTGATTGAATTAGACTTTGATATCAAACAGGGGAAAGTAGACCAACATCTTGGGATTGAGTGGTTTATTTTAGACTTTTGTGCAGGTAGGGCTACTAGTTGAGACAAATAGATCAAAAAAATAGGCAACAAAAAAAGCAGGAAAATGCGTACGTCATTTTCCTGCTTTTTATAATGATCGTTTTTGGTAACACCATTTACCAAGGTCGATTATGCTTTTTTAGCTAAGCGAGCTTTTTCACGAGCAGCTTTGTTAGCGTGGATTAATCCTTTGCTAGCAGCTTGATCTAACATTTTAGAAGCGTTACGGAATAATTCATCTTTGTTGTCTGCATTTTCTGCAGCCGCTTGTTCAAAACGTTTAACAGCTGTACGTACAGAAGCGATTTTCGCACTGTTACGAGCGTTAGCAGTTTCGTTTTGACGAGCACGTTTGATTGCTGATTCAATATTTGGCATTAAAAACACCCACTTTCCTGTCAAATTATAAAAGTGAACTTGTCACTAACAGACAATATTATACAGAAATTATAAGGGGTAAGTCAAGGTAAATTTAATGAGTCTTGTCTAACTATGTGATTAACAAGTGATAATGTTTTAAGTATTCATAAGGGAAAATGTCTTAGATAGGTCAAACTTGGTGGAGATAGCAAGCAAACAGCTATCATCATGAATATGACTTGTCTTATATAGGAGACTTTTGGTCAAAAATCACGAGAAATTTAAAGGAAAATAAGGAGTCTGATTTTGAAAACTGATAGCAGTTTCAATTCAACCGTCAGCCAAGTCGCGAACCCCCTTTTTCCAAGGGCTAAGGTTTCGGCTTTTATCACTTAGGTGGTATAATATGAAGGTATGTAATTGTGTATTTTAAAAGGAAGAGAGGTTCATGATGATAAACCAATTTGATTTAGTTTCGGAATATGAACCGAGTGGTGACCAACCGGAAGCCATTAGAAGAATTGTGGAACAAGTGGAGGCTGGCGATAAGGCGCAAGTCTTACTAGGTGGTACGGGGACTGGGAAGACTTTTACCATGGCGAATGTGATTGCGCAAACCAACCGACCAACTTTGGTTTTAGCCCATAATAAGACACTTGCTGGGCAATTATACGGGGAATTAAAGGAATTCTTCCCGAATAATGCGGTAGAGTATTTTGTATCTTACTACGACTACTACCAACCGGAAGCCTATGTGCCGTCAAGTGACTCCTATATTGAAAAGTCAGCGTCCGTGAATGATGAAATTGATAAGTTGCGTCATTCGGCGACATCTTCTATTTTGGAGCGTCGTGATACGATTGTCGTAGCTTCTGTTTCTTGTATTTATGGGTTGGTGAATCCTACAGAATATCGTGATCACGTGATTTCTGTTAGACAAGGACAGGAATTATCTAGAGATGCCTTTATGCGTCGTTTAGTTGAAAATCAATATGAGCGAAATGATATTGACTTCCAGCGTGGAACTTTCCGTGTACGCGGGGATATTGTGGACGTTTTCTTATCATCTCGCGATTCTTCATCAATTCGGGTGGAGTTTTTTGGTGATGAAATTGACCGAATTCGTGAAGTGGATGCTTTAACAGGGGAAATTCGGTCTGAAGTAGAGCACTTCCCGATTTACCCAGCGACTCACTTTGTGGTAGACCATGAACAAGTGGAAAAATCAGTTAAATCCATCGAGGCTGAATTAGAAGATCGTTTGAAAGAGTTGAACGATGAAGGGAAGTTGCTTGAAGCGCAACGTCTAGAACAACGTACCCGCTATGACATCGAAATGCTTCTTGAGATGGGTTATTGTAACGGGATTGAAAACTATTCTCGTCACATGGACGGCCGTCAACCAGGGGAAGCACCTTATACCTTGCTAGATTTCTTCCCAGATGATTTCTTATTAATGGTGGATGAGTCACATATGACCATGCCACAGGTACGCGGAATGTTTAATGGAGATAAGGCAAGAAAACAAGTTTTAATTGACCATGGATTCCGTTTACCTTCAGCCTTGGATAACCGACCATTAAAATTAGAAGAGTTTGAAGAAAAATTAAACCAGACCCTATACGTGTCCGCAACACCAGCGGATTATGAAGTAGAGAAAGCTGGGGAAGATAATATTGTCGAACAAATCATTCGACCAACTGGCTTGCTTGATCCTACTGTGGAAGTGCGACCAATTGAAGGTCAAATTGACGACATTATTAGTGAAATCAATGACCGAATTCAACGTGAAGAGCGGGTATTTATCACCACTTTAACCAAACGAATGGCAGAAGACTTGACTGATTACTTGGAAGAAGTGGGCATCAAGGTAAAATACCTGCATTCAGATATTAAGACGTTAGAGCGGACGGAAATTATTCGTGACTTGCGTTTAGGTGTGTTCGATGTGTTAATTGGGATCAACTTGCTACGTGAGGGGATTGATGTACCTGAAGTATCTTTAGTCACGATATTAGATGCAGACAAAGAAGGCTTCTTGCGTAATGAGCGGTCACTTATCCAGACCATTGGACGGGCAGCTCGTAATCAAAATGGGCATGTAATTATGTATGCTGATGGGATCACCGATTCTATGCGCCGGGCGATGGATGAAACGGCTCGTCGTCGTGCTATCCAACAAGCGTATAACAAGGAACATGGGATTGTACCGCAAACCATCAAGAAAGAAATTCGTGATGTTATTCGGATTACTCATGTAAACTCTGAAGAAATGAGTAATTCCTTAACAGAGCAATTACGGGCTTTAAAACGTGATGATAGAGAACAAGCCTTGCGGAATGTGGAATTAGAAATGAAACAAGCTGCTAAGGACTTGAACTTTGAAAAAGCCGCAGAACTTCGTGACATTATCATGGAATTGAAAGCGGAAATGAAGAAATAGCTATTACATGTCTTAGCTATAAAGCAAGCGTAGCTTGCGTTAGATAGTGCATAAAATTTTTAATAACAAAAAAGGCATCGCTTTGCCGGCGGTGCCTTTTTCTTTGATTATTCTTCTTTTTAGTGACGATCCTTTACTTCATTTTTCAATTTTTTTATCTGCTATAAAAAGGTTAAAGTAATTCAAGCAGAGGATTAACCAAGTAGCGCCTATAGACCAACCGGCGATGATGTCAGATAGGTAGTGGACACCAAGGTATAAGCGAGATGCACTGATGGCAACCACCATGAAGAAAGCAAAGCCAATTAAATAGGGCATCATCTTTGGATACTGATCTTTAAAATAATACCAAGTTAAGAAAGCTAAGGTTCCCCATGCGACTACTGCACCAGTTGCATGTCCAGAAGGGAAGGAATAGCCACCTTGGTCGACAAGGTGCGAGACATAACTCGGGCGCGGCCTTTGGATAATATTTTTAATTAGGTCAACAAGAGGGCCAACGCTAACTAGAATAGTGAAAACTATCCAAAGTAAAACTTGCCATTTTCGGCTGATATAATAGAAAATAACAGCTATCATCATCGTGAGCGGAATGATTCCTTGGGCATTACCAATGAGGGTGAACGATTGTACAAAAGTTGTAAAAGGTGCTGGGCCCCATTGATAGAGATGTTGGCCAATATTTTGGTCGATGACAGTTAAAAAATCAACGTCAATCATTGCTGTCAAACAGATTAGAATAAAGGGTATTGCGGTGATGGCGGATGCTATTAAATAAGGTTGCATTGGATCTTTTTTCATTGCTTGCCTCCATGTCGATGTTATGCTTTATTGTATATATTGTTTGGGCATTTCGCAAGGGACTAAAGGCTGATGATTTTTTGGAGAATCCATTTGCATTATAAGTTGATTGTGTGTATAATGTCAGATGACCGTTTACTTCGCGAGTTGAATCACCAACGCTTGTCGCAGTTTACGGCGAATATTATGAAAGAGGTGTTGTCACATGGCAATTTCAAAAGAACGTAAAAACGAATTAATCCAACAATTTGCACGTCACGAAGGAGATACTGGTAGCCCAGAGGTACAAATCGCTATCTTAACTGAAGATATCAACTCTCTTAACGAACATGCACGTACACACAAAAAAGACCACCATTCTTACCGTGGTTTAATGAAAAAAGTTGGTCACCGTCGTAACTTGTTAGCTTACTTACGTAACAAAGATGTTCAACGTTACCGTGATTTAATCAAAGCATTAGGCTTACGTCGTTAATTCTTATAAATATGATCTTAAAGCGGGATACATTTGTGTCTCGCTTTTGTTGATTTTTAACCCTTTTTATAGGAAAATAAACTGGTATGGAATAAAAGCGCCAACAGTTGTTCACTACTATGCAAATTTGTGAGTATCAAGTCTTGATCTTAGAAATTTGTTTAGTAGCAAACTTGTTGGCAGTAAGCGAATAAAGGAGCATGTTAGAACATGGAAGAAAAGCAAGTGTTTAAAATGAATTGGGCCGGTCGCCCATTATCAATCGAATATGGTCAGGTAGCTAAACAAGCCAATGCAGCGGTGTTGGTTCGTTATGGCGATACTGTCGTATTAACTGCCGTAGTAGGGGCAAAAGAAGCTAAGCCAGGGCAAGACTTCTTCCCACTACAAGTAAACTATGAAGAAAAAATGTACTCAGTAGGTAAAATTCCTGGTGGTTACATTAAACGTGAAGGTCGCCCAAGTGAACATGCCACTTTAACTGCACGTTTAATTGACCGTCCAATCCGTCCAATGTTTGACGAAGGGTTTACCAATGAAGTTCAAGTGATCAATACTGTTTTATCAGTAGACCCAGACTGCTCGCCAGAAATGGCCGCGATGTTTGGTTCATCAGCAGCTTTAACAATCTCTGATATTCCTTTTGACGGACCAATTGCAGGGGTAAATGTGGGTCGTGTGAATGGTGATCTCGTAATCAACCCAACTGTAGAGCAGCAAGCACAATCTGATTTAGAATTGATCGTTGCTGGTTCTAAAGATGCTATCAACATGGTAGAATCTTCAGCTGCTGAATTATCTGAAACAGAAATGCTTGAAGCCCTAATGTTTGGACATACATCAATTCGTGAATTGTGCTACTTCCAAGATGAAATCCGGGAAAAAGTCGGCCAAGAGAAAATGGACGTCCAATTAAATACACCGGACAATGTATTGGTTGCTGAAGTAACAGCACAATACAACCAACAAATGGTTGAAGCAATCCAAACTTTTGACAAATTGGAACGTGAAGAAAATATCGAAGCAGTTAAAGCTGCGATTATCGACCACTACAGCGAATTATATGCAGAACATGAAGATGTTGCGACATTAATGGATCAAGTACGTCAAATTGCGAATCAATTAGAGTACAAGGAAGTTCGTCGTTTAATCACTGACGATAAAGTACGTCCTGATGGTCGTAAAATTGACGAAATCCGTCCGTTAGCTTCAGAAGTCGGCTTATTACCACGTACACACGGTTCTGGTTTATTCACTCGTGGACAAACTCAAGCCTTATCAGTAGCGACATTAGCACCCTTATCTGAAGAGCAACGTATTGATGGTTTATCTGGTGACGTTACCCAACGTTTCATGCACCACTACAACTTCCCCCAATACTCAGTAGGTTCAACCGGTCGTTACGGATCACCTGGTCGTCGTGAAATTGGTCACGGTGCTTTAGGTTACCGTGCCTTAAACGAAGTATTGCCGAGTGAAGAAGACTTCCCATATGCAATCCGTTTAGTTGCTGAAGTATTAGAATCTAACGGTTCATCCTCACAAGCATCTATTTGTGCGGGTACTTTAGCGCTTATGGACGCGGGGGTACCAATTAAAGCGCCCGTTGCTGGTATCGCTATGGGTCTAATCATGGATGAAGACGAAGAAAACTACACAGTCTTAACCGATATCCAAGGTTTAGAAGACCACTTAGGTGATATGGACTTTAAAGTAGCCGGTACAGAAAACGGTATTACTGCGCTACAAATGGATATCAAGATTAAAGGAATCACGGAACAAATTCTACGTGAAGCTTTAGACCAAGCCCATAAAGCGCGGGTTGAAATCTTAGGCCACTTAGCGACGGCAATTGACGCACCGCGTGCTGAATTAAGTCCTTATGCACCAAAAATTGAGCAAATGCAAATTGACCCAGATGACATTAAAGTGGTTATCGGTAAAGGTGGCGACACCATCAACAAAATTATCGATGAAACAGGTGTTAAGATCGATATCGACCAAGAGGGTGGCGTAAATATCGCTTCAGATAACGCGGCAATGATTAAACGTGCGAAAGAAATTATCGCTGAATTAACCTTGAAAGTTGAGGCAGGACAGTTATACGACGGGACTGTAAAACGTATAGAAAAATTCGGTGCCTTTGTAGAAATCGCTAAGGGTAAAGATGGTTTAGTACACATTTCGCAACTACAAGAAGAACGTACCAACAATGTTGAAGACATCGTTTCAATGGGCGATAAAGTCCGCGTGAAAGTGACAGAAATCGACAACCGTGGTCGTATCAACTTGACAATGAAAGGCTTAGACGCTGAATAGCTGAATAATATTCAGATAATTTTTGAAAAGGGCACTCAGTGAATCTGCTGGGTGCTTTTTTATATTAATTGAGTATTTTCTCATTTTTATTTCATAATACTGTCATTTTCATTGAGAAAAAGGCTAAGCTCTGATAAAATGAAACAGCGAGTGCGAATAATATCGAATATAAACAAGAGGATGAATCAATTATGGCAAAAGAGTATAATGTAACAATTGTCGGGGCAACAGGGGCAGTTGGCGAACAATTACGTCACTTAGTTGCAAAAGCAAATTTCCCAGTAAAAAATGTGAAACTATTAGCCTCAGCGCGTTCAGCGGGTAAAGAATTACCAGTGGGCGATAAAAACTATGTTGTTGAAGAATTGACAAAAGATGCTTTTGAAGGTGTGGATATTGCCTTTTTCTCAGCTGGTGGAGACCGTTCAATCGAATTTAGCCAAGCAGCCATTGATGCTGGTGCAGTTGTCATTGATAATACTTCTGCCTTCCGTATGGATGAGAATACGCCTTTAGTAGTACCAGAGGTAAACCCACAAGCATTGAAAAATCATAATGGCTTGATTGCTAATCCTAACTGTTCAACAATCCAAATGGTTGTGGCTTTAAATCCAATCCGTGATGCCTTTGGGTTAGACCGTGTGATTGTGTCTACTTACCAAGCGGTATCAGGTGCAGGGGCTACAGCTATTGAAGAAATGCGTCAACAATACCGTGATATTGAAGCAGGTAATGACATCCAAGAACCAGGAATCTTGCCAGTTGGTGGGGACGAGAAACATTATCAAATGGCTTATAACGTATTGCCGCAAATTGATAAGTTCCAAGACAACCATTATACATTTGAAGAAATGAAAATGACCAACGAAACTAAGAAAATCTTAGGCGATGACACAATTGGTGTTTCTGCGACATGTGTGCGTGTACCGGTTGTTTACGGCCATTCAGAGTCTGTTTACTTTGAAGTGGATAAAGATGACGTGACACTTGAAGATATCCAAAATGTTTTACGAAACGCACCTGGTGTTGTTTTAGAAGATGATATCAACCAACAACTTTATCCTCAAGCAGTGAATGCTGAGAAGAAAACTGAAACATTTGTTGGCCGTATCCGTAAAGACTTAGACTTCCCACGTGGATTCCATATGTGGGTTGTTTCTGACAACTTATGGAAGGGTGCCGCATTGAATTCAATTCAGATTGCAGAACAAATGGTAGCTGATAAATTAATCTAGTTTATGTTATACTTAAGCTAGCGATGTGCGGGCAATATGGCGAGTCGTCATTGCACCGCACTTTTTTTGAGTAAACAATATATCCGACCTGACTAACAATTTGCGTCAGCTTGGATACAGGCTGCACTAACTATTTAGCGTGCAACCAGACTTTATAACAATAAACCCAATATATTAGGAGGCAATAATATGAGTGATATTAATATCATCGCTCTGGGTGGTGTCCGTGAAAACGGGAAAAACATGTACCTAGTCGAAGTTGACGAAGCGATCTATGTCTTAGATTGTGGTCTTGTATACCCACCAGATGAATTATTAGGAATCGATATGATGATTCCAGACTTTACATATTTAAAAGAAAATCAAGACCGTGTAGCAGGGGTATTTTTAACCCACGGTCATGCGGATGCTATCGGTGCTTTACCATATTTATTAAAAGATATTCAAGTACCCGTATTTGGTACAGAATTAACGATTGAATTAGCGAAAATTCAAACCAAGAAAATTGGCTTGAAGAATTATCAAGACTTCCACGTGATTTCAGAAGACAATGAAATCGATTTTGGTAATGTCGTGATTAAATTCTTTAAAACCACTCACTCTGTACCTGAATCAGTAGGGATTGAAGTCTCTACACCAGAAGGCTCAATCGTTTATACAGGTGACTTCAAGTTTGATATGACAGTTTCAGATGCATATAAAACAGACTTTTCTCGTATTGTTGAAATCGGTCGTGACGGTGTATTCGCCTTACTATCAGATTCCAATGCAGCAGAAAATATGAAACCCAACGCCACTGAAATTGAAATTGAACAAGGTTTGTTGAAAGAAGTGCGCAATGCTAAAGGTCGTGTTATCGTTGCGGCGGTGGCTTCAAACTTAATGCGTATTCAACAAGTTTTAGATGTTGCAAGTAAACTGGGTCGTCGAGTTTTCTTAGACGATACTGAATTGGAAGAAATTATTGACGTAGCTATTCGCTTAGGCAAACTATCAATTCCGTCAAAAGACCTGATTGCCAACTTAAAAGACCTTGGCCGTTTTGAAGATCATGAAATTATTTTCCTAGAAACTGGAAAATCTGGTGAACCTTTAACAACTTTACAAAAAATGGCTTCAAGTCGCCACACTACAGTGAATATTAAAGATGGGGACAAGGTCATCATCGTGACTACACCTTCTTACGATATGGAAAAAGTGGTAGCAGAAACTAAAAATGATGTTTACCGTGCAGGCGGTGAAGTGGTTGAATTAGCTCAGGCGTATGCATCAAGTGGTCATGCAAGTCCAAAAGACTTACAATTAATGATCAGCTTATTGAAACCAAAATATGTGGTCCCAATTTCAGGTGAATACCGTCTCATGTCTGCCCACAAACACTTGGCAACTGAGGTAGGTATTCCAGAAGAGAATGTCTTCTTATTAGACAAAGGGGATATCTTGACCTATAAAGATGGCAATATCCATATCGGTGGTGCCGTACCAGCTTCAAACGTATTGATTGATGGATCAGGTGTTGGAGATATTGGCAATATTGTTCTTCGCGACCGCCGTATCTTATCTGAAGATGGTATTTTCTTAGTTGTCCTAACTATTTCGCGTCGTCTAGGTAAAATCTTATCTGGTCCAGAAATTATTTCTCGTGGTTTCATCTATATGAAGGCTTCTGAAACCTTATTAGATGAATCAAAAGACGTTGTCGTTGAAGTGACTGAGGAAAATCTTAAAGACAAGAACTTTGAATGGTCTAAATTAAAAGGTGACATCCGTGATGCGCTAAGTAAGAAATTATATAGTGAAACTCAACGCCGTCCGATGATTTTACCAGTCATTATGGAAGCTTCAAACTACCATCCTGACAAAAAAGATAAGAAAAAAGGGAAACAAAACTAAGGGGGTCCGGCATGAACGCGTCACAAAAATTAGTAGTCTGGGTTGAAGGATTATTATTTGTCATCCTGGCTTTATTAATTGAAAGTATCTTCCCAGTAACCATTACAAGTTACAATATTACCGTAGCGATTTCATTAACCCTATTGGTTTTCTATTCATATAGAAGAGGATCAACAGCAGGCTTTATCGCTGGTGCAGTACTTGGAGCAGTAGTGGGGTATTTACAAGTAGAGAATGTACAGACAGAGTGGATGGTGCTAGTGGCTAGTGCAATCCAAACAGCTATGGTTGGGTTATCAGGTAAATTTGCCCGAAACTTACAGCGGACGTTATTCAACCGCCGTATGTCTAGTGTATACCTAAACCTAATTACCGGGACAGTTATGACTTTTGCCGCATTCTTCATTTTAAAATTTATCTTTAATCAATATGTGCTAAATGTTGGTCAAGTGGCTGACGGTACATATGCGATGAGTATGTTATGGTCATTCTTGGCTAACTTAGCCATAGCTTTAATCATCCTAGTAATCATCTTGAACGTATCATCGAAATTTTGGATTCCAAAGAATACGCCATATATTTCGCGCAAAGAACGTTCGCGTTTATTGAATGACTAACTCGTTCATCATATCTTGTAACAATAAATAGTAAGTAAGAGCAAACAACTAGTCCTTGGCATTTTCAATCGACCATTTTGTTTGCTCTTTTACTTTTAAAAAGGGGAAAATATGGGCTTATATATTTTTTATGGGATTTTAATTCTTTTCGTGCTAAATACCATCGCCGCAGTTATTACCGTCCTTAGACAAGACCGTCCTGTGGCGACTATTTGGGCTTGGTTATTGGTGCTAATATTATTACCAGGTGTTGGGTTTATTATTTACTACTTTGTAGGCCGGAAAATTTCCGACCAAAATATCTTTAGGATCCGAAACCAAGAAGTTTATGGATTGAACGGATTAAAAGATAAGTACCTAAATGACAAGGGTAAACAGAAAAATGTCAACCACTATCCACGAGGCATTCAAAAGATGATGCGTGTCTTGTTTAAGAGTGACTATTCAATCTTGACTGAAAACAATCATGTCGAAATCTTTATTTTAGGCCAAGAAAAAATGGACCGACTAGTAGAAGATATTTATGCCGCAACAGATTCAGTGCATGTCCAATACTACACCTTTACTGATGATGAAGTGGGTATGCGGGTAGTAGACGCCTTAATTGACCGGGCCGAAGCGGGATTAGAGGTCAAATTGATGGCTGACGCAGTGGGTAGTCGTCGGCTAAGTAAGAAATCAGTCAAACGCATGGAAGAGGCAGGGGTACAGTTTGAAAGTTTCTTCTCAAAAAGTCCCTTCTTTATTTTTGATTTTCGCCTAAATTGGCGTAATCACCGTAAGATTGTAGTAATCGATGGTTTAGTCGGTTATGTAGGAGGTTTTAATGTAGCCAAAGAGTATATTGGAACAGGGCCTCTAGGATACTGGCGCGATACTCACCTCCGTCTAACAGGAGATGCTGTCAAAACCTTACAAAGTCGTTTCATGGTAGACTGGTTCGCTTCTAAAAAAGCCAAACCAAGTGACTTTGACCATGAATATTTCCCAGACCCAGAAGTAAATGGTGAAACAGCCATGCAAATTGTTTCATCTGGACCAGATGAAGAGTCAGACCAAATAAAAATGGGTTACCTGCAGATGATTAATATTGCAGAAGAGTATATTTATATTCAAACACCTTACTTTATTCCAGACGAAGCCATCTTTGAAGCAGTTGAGATGGCAGCCTTATCAGGTGTGGAAGTACATATCATGATTCCTTCCAAACCCGACCATCCACTAGTTTATCGCGCAACCGAATATTACGTAAAATCCTTATTAAAGTCTGGGGTACATGTCCACAAGTATCGTGATGATGGTTTTTTACATGCCAAAACCTTGTGCGTTGATGGTCATATAGCTAGCGTTGGTACAGCAAACTTTGATATCCGAAGCTTTGCTTTGAATTTTGAAATTAATGCCTTTGTGTATGACCGTAAACTTGTCGCCAAACTAGAAGGCATTTTTCAAAATGACCTAAAAGAATCTACACAAGTAGATATGGATTATTTTGAAAACCAAACAAAATGGAAGAAATTCCGTCAAGGGTTCTCAAGATTGTTCTCACCAGTCTTATAATAGGCACAAGAAAAAACCAGCTATCTGAATAGCTGGTTTTTTTCGGTGTTATGGAATTGTTAGTGATAACGATGCTTAATTTAATCATCATAAACAGAACGAACAGCCATGATTTCATCTACTTTAATAATCCGCATCACATCGTTATCAACGTCCTCAAACAGTACGATGTCTTTATCCGTATATTTTGACCGGAAGATACCAAATAAAATATCTTTGGTGTTTATAGAACCGATTTGACGGGTAACGGTAATATATAGGGGGTCACCTAATTCGTTTGAATAGTTTATCTGTTTGATAATGTCTTTGATTGGCATAATAGTTGTCAATACGTTGCTTTCCTTTTTCACGTTGCGCTCTTCACTATTGAAAGAAAGGATATTTGGCTGGCTAGATTGTTCAGCTTCAAGCAACATTGGATCAACTGGGATGAATAAACTACGGATTGATTGATAAGATAATGGGTTTTGCATGATAAGCCTCCTTATATTGAACAGTGGTTAGAACGATGGATACGCATTGACGTAACTTGATTTAGCAAACATTTGTTCGCTTGACAATTTATATTATAAAGAACAGGCGTTCGGTATGCAAGTCTTTTTTCGAACGTCTGTTCACTTTTTACTTAAAGGAATAAATATGGTATGATTCTAATTGAAAATTAATCCGAACATTAAAGAAAATCTTCAGGTCTTTGAGAAAAATAGTAAAATTTGTGGTACTATTAATGCTATATAAAAATGTGAAGGGTGAAAGGTGTTCTATGAAATCGAAAGGACTATTAGTTGTATTATCCGGTCCCTCTGGTGTGGGGAAAGGAACAGTGCGTCAAGCGCTGTTTGAGACTGATACGAATCATGATCAGTTTTATTATTCAGTTTCTGCAACAACCCGACAACCGCGTCCAGGAGAAGAAGATGGTAAAGACTACTTCTTCGTTTCGCGCGATCAATTCGAAGGTATGATTGAAGATGAACGTTTATTGGAGTATGCTGAATATGTAGGTAATTACTATGGAACACCGCTTCAATACGTTGAAGAAATGACTGAACAAGGTAAGGATGTTTTTCTTGAAATAGAGGTTCAAGGTGCCTTACAGGTGAAGCGACGTATGCCTGAGGGTGTATTCATTTTTCTTGCACCACCGACTATGCATGAGTTAGAATCTAGAATAGTGAACCGGGGGACTGACGCGCCAGATGTGATTGAAAAACGGATGAAGCAAGCGCGGGAAGAGTTACAATTAGTCACTCAATATGATTATGTTGTAGAAAATGATAATGTAAACTCAGCAGTTGAACGAATCCAAACCATCATAAATGCTGAGCATTTAAAGACAGACCGTTTTATCGACGATATTGTAGAAAATTACTTAAAGGAAGGCGACGAATCATAATGATTATCTATCCATCAATTGACAAATTATTAGACCGTATCGATTCAAAATACTCACTAGTATCCATTGCTGCAAAACGTGCAACGGAATTACAAGTTGAGAAGAACCCAATGTTAAATGAATACCAATCAACTAAATTTGTAGGTCAAGCCTTAGAAGAAATCGCTTCAAATGACTTAGTGATTGATCCAGATTCATTATCCCAAAGCTAATGATCAGTTTTAGAAAAATATAAACTTCATTAAGCCAAGTAGCTTTCCGTTGCTTGGTTTTTTTGCTTGTTCAATCTAGCTATAGGAAAGGCCTTAGCTAATGAAACATATGAAAAAAGAAGTATGACCAATAAAATGGGCACACCTCTCATTATCAATTGACTATTATCTTTCACAGACTAATTTACCTTGAACATATACTTGTTGGATATTGGCTTGGTTAGCTAAGTATAGGATTTTTTCAAAGGTTTGTCCTAGGTCTTCAAAGACACCAAAACCCTGGATACGATTTTCTTTGACTTTGGTATCAATGACTTGGAAATCAGCTGCATAACCTTCTTTGATGACGCCGATTGGTAAGTCAAGGGCTTCACCACCACCAAGAGTTGCAAGAGAAAAGGCTTCTACAACAGAAATGCGTGAATTTGGCACACCACGTTCGGCTTGCGGTAAGCGAGTATCGACCCCATCTTCTAATTGACGTGAGCTCATTACAGCTTGTTTAATCCCGTCATATAAAGACGGTGAGAAACCACCAGAAATATCTGTTCCTAAGCCAATTTGTACATCTAATTCTTTTAGGTGTTTAATGGGAATAATACTGTTAGCAAAATAAACGTTAGAAATCGGACAGTGGGCAACCGCTGTTTGGTTTTCAACATAAATGGTTGCATCATTGTCATTGATAAAATTAGCATGGGCCATAACTGATTTTTTACCGAATAAACCAAAGTCTCTAAGGGCTTCAGTGTCAGTTTTACCAAAGCGTTCATAAGTAAAATCATGTTCCCATTGGCCTTCGCTACAGTGAGTATGGACATGGGTATCGTATTTTTGAGCTAAAGCGCCTAGACCTACCAAGGCTTCGTCGGTACAAGACGGGGCAAAGCGGGGCATGACAACCGGGTAAACGCCTTGAATAACGTCCTTACCAAAGGCACGCACTTCTTGGATAAATTCTTCCGTTTCTTGTAGGGCAATCTCAGTTGACGCATCTCGGTAAAAGTCAGGGTTACCTTGTGGGTCATCCATAACTACTTTACCAACTAAGGCGCGTTGACCTTTTTCTGCAGCAATCTTAACCAATTCAAATGACGATTCTTTGTGAATAGTCCCGAAATAAAGGGCAGTAGTGGTGCCACGAGCGAGTAAGGTTGCTACTAAGTCTGCGTAAACTGCTTTCGCGAAGTCAACGTCTTTATATTTAGCCTCTAATGGAAAAGTGTGTTCATTTAACCAAACATCTAATGGGGCGTCTAAAGCAATCCCTGCCTGTGGCCATTGAGGGGCATGGATATGGGTATCAATGAAACCTGGTAATAAGTATTGACCGTCTGTTAGACGAATTAAAGTGCCACGTTCTTCAAATAAGGCGATTAGCGGTTGGTAGTCACCGTCATCTTGAGGGACAATTCGGTCGATGACCCCATCTTGGTTGATGGTTATCAGTGCCTGTTCTTGGTATTCAAGTTGGCCGTGGGTTGGTGTGTGAAAATAAGTTGCGACAATGGCTTTTTCTAATCCGATCATTTTTTGCTCCCTTTAAATAAAAATATTTCCTTCTTTCTCATTTTAAGACAAATTAACGAACAAGTAAATAGATTTAAAATTAAATGTTCGTAAATAAACTATAATATTTCACATTAATCAGTATTTAGTTATAAAAAGGATAAATTAACGAACAAATATACAAAGCAAAAGTGAAAATATATGCCATAGGCAATTAATGTTAAATTCCAACCAATTACTATACAATAGATAGATGAATACGATGAAGGAGGCGACTAGAATGGTTGAGGCAAATGTTATAGAAGTGATCGTGGACGTCCCCACCATGCAGACGGACCATCCTTTTGAATACCAAATCCCTGAAGAAATGGTGAATATTATTCAACCAGGCATGCGGGTACAAGTCCCATTTGGCAGTCGTAACCTCTTGGGTTATGTCATTTCACCAGCTAAAACCGAGGCTGATTTTGAAGGCGAATTGAAGCCGATTACTGCACTTTTAGATGACGAACCAGTATTAAATGAAGAGATGTTGCAATTAGGTAAGGATATGGCCAAGCAAAACTTTTGTTTCTTAGTTGAAGCCTATCACACCATGCTGCCTAACTTGCTCAAGGTAAATTATGAAAAGTTCTTCTTGCCAACCCCTGAAATTTCCTATCTGGACCATCAGCAATACTTTGATGACCTCAGTGAAATCGGCTGGTCTGAAGCCGAAAAAAGGGGAATTCTCACCGAGTTGATAGCTCTTAAAAACAAAGGTCACCTGTCCATAGACTATCGGGTAGAAGACCGTAAACGCTATAAAACGGAAAAATGGGTACAACCACTGATGGACTTTGACCAACTAGAGGAAGAAGTCACCAGCATTCGAAAAACAGCTAAGAAGCAACTTGCCTTGGTGGAAGTGTTAATGGAGCTGGATGGTAAGAAAGTACCTGCTAAATACCTAAGAGATGAATTTGACTTGCACACAGCTACGCTTAAAGCAGGGGCTGAAAAAGGCTGGCTGAAACTATACGATCAACAAGTTAACCGTGATCCCTATGCAGATATTGCGATTGAAAAATCAGAAAAGTTACCCTTACAAGCCCAACAAGAAGCTGCCTTTAATGCTGTAAAAGAAGCCATGGATAGCCAAGAAGACCGGGTATTCTTACTACAAGGGGTAACAGGGTCAGGGAAGACTGAGGTCTACCTGCAACTGATTCAAGAAGCCTTAGATAAAGATAAAGAGGCTATTTTACTAGTGCCAGAAATTTCCTTAACCCCGCAAATGGTCAACCGGTTGAAAAGTCGCTTTGGGAACAAAGTAGCGGTTTTACACAGTCAATTATCAACAGGGGAACACTTTGATGAGTGGCGCAAATTAAAAAAAGGTCAAGCTAGAATCGCCGTTGGAGCTCGGTCATCTATATTTGCACCATTAGACAATATCGGTTTGATTATTTTAGATGAAGAACATGAATCTACCTACAAACAGTCAGATAATCCTCGTTATCACGCAAGGGAAGTGGCCAAATGGCGGGCAGCTTACCACCATTCGCCAGTTATCCTAGGGTCAGCAACCCCTAGTCTAGAATCTAGAGCACGAGCCCAAAATGGGGTTTATCAACTACTTGAAATGCCGGAACGGTCAAATCAAAAGCCACTACCGCCTGTTGAAATTATTGATATGCGTGAAGAATTTAAACATAAAAATTACTATCAATTCTCACGGCAATTACGTGACCAAATGCAGGATACAATGGACCGGGGCGAACAGGTTGCTTTGATGTTAAACCGTCGTGGTTTCGCCAATTTCATGCAATGCCGAGACTGCGGTTATACCTTTCAATGTCCAAATTGTGATGTATCACTGACTTACCATTATCATGACAAACAGTTGCAGTGTCACTATTGTGGCTATAACGAGGCCAGACCGCAACGTTGTCCAGATTGTGGTCAAACCCACTTACGTGAATTTGGTACGGGGACGGAAAAGGTGGAACAAGAAATTAATGAGCTGTTCCCCAATAAAACTGTGGCTCGGATGGATATGGATACTACCCGGCGTAAAGGAAGTCATGAACGGATATTAAAGCAAATTGCTGATAAAAAAGCAGACATTTTACTAGGTACCCAGATGATTGCCAAGGGGCTGGATTTTCCAAACATTACTTTAGTAGGCATTATCAATGCAGATACCACACTCTATCTGCCAGATTTTAGGGCAGCTGAACGGACTTTCCAGCTCTTGACCCAGATGTCAGGACGGGCTGGCCGTGGGGACCTAGACGGGCAAGTCTTGATTCAAACATATAATCCGGACCATTATGCCTTAACCTTGGCTAAAGATCATGATTATGACCGTTTCTATCAAACAGAAATGCAATACAGGAAGCTCAACCAGTATTCACCTTATTATTATACTGTTCGATTCACTATTTCCAATTTTGATGACCATACCGCCCAGGCAACAGCCGCTAAGGTGGCTGCAATTTTAAAGCAGGCCGATATCCAAGCAACTAAGGTGATTGGTCCTGCTCAGTCGACCATTTCAAGAATTAATAATCAATACTATTACCAACTCTTATACCAGCACCGAGGCAACCAGGACATCCAAGCTGTTTTGCAAGACATCCAAGATAAGGCGCAAGATTGGGCTAAGGATAAAATTTACGTTTCCATTGATGTAGACCCACAATCTTTCATGTAAAAGGGTTCGTCATTTCAAGCTAAATCTGACAATGATCAGATAAAATCTCAGGTTGTAATCATGGTATAATAGGAAGAAAGCACAGGATTTATTTAAAGGAGACACATTTGAAAAGAATTGTATTTATGGGGACACCCGCATTTTCAGTGAATATATTAGACGCATTAGTTGCGCAAGATGACCAGTATGAAGTGGTTGCAGTTGTGACGCAACCCGACCGTCCAGTAGGGCGCAAACGGAAATTAACACCATCACGAGTGAAAGAAGCGGCTTTAAAACACGACATTCCAGTTTACCAACCGGAAAAAATCGGCCGGGACCAAGAAATCAAAGACTTATTAGCTGAGGACATCGATTTAATCATCACTGCAGCCTTTGGTCAATTCTTACCGACGAGCATATTAGCGGCGCCAAGATACGGCGCGGTAAATGTACATGCATCATTATTACCTAAATACCGCGGGGGCGCACCAGTTCACTATGCCATTTGGAATGGTGACAAGGAAACAGGCGTGACCATCATGCGCATGGTGAAAAAAATGGACGCAGGGGATATCTTAACCCAAGTGGTCGTCCCAATTGAAAGTGACGATACCGTTGCGACTATGTTCGATAAATTATCAGTTGCAGGGACGGACCTATTGATAGAAACATTGCCGAAATTATTTGCCGGTGAAATTGAACCGCAAGCCCAAGTTGAGGAAGAAGCGACATTTTCCCCAAATATTACGAGCCAACAGGAACAAATTGATTGGCGTAAAGAAGCGCAGCAAATTGACAACCAAGTGCGGGCCTTTAATTCTTGGCCAGTAGCCCATACGAAAGTGGACGGACAGCGGTGGAAAATTTGGCAGGTAGCACCAGTCAAAGAAGAATCGACTGACGAAAAACCAGGCACAATTATTAAAATTCAAAAGAAACCGGCTCAATTATGGGTAGCAACAGGCAACAAAACTGTTCTAGCTATTGAACAATTACAACCAGCTGGTAAGAAACAAATGGAAGTTGCAGCCTTCATTAACGGTGGGGCCGGCAACTTAGCGGTTGGCGATAGCTTTGACCAAGTGGAGGACGATATAGATGAAGAATAATCAAGTAGAACCAGGGTCAAATGCCCGAAATGGCGGCCATAGTGGGGGCTACCAAACACCTCTAAAATTATCTGCTCGTTTTCAAGCGATGGAGTCAGTTAATCAGATTATCCGCCACAACCAATTCATCAACCAAGAAGTAAATCGGGTGTTAACTGAAGAAGCTGTGGCCGAAGCAGACCGTAACCTCTATACGAACTTGGTTTATGGGTCTGTTCAAAACTACTATACATTGGACGCTTTTGTCCGTGATTTTGTAGCCAAGCCTAATAAGGTGAAATCATGGGTTTGGTCTTTACTCATTGTTTCGGCCTACCAAATGTATTATTTAGACAATATCCCAAATTATGCCGTAGTTGACGAAGCGGTTAGAATTGTCCGTAAACGAGGCAATCAGACCCTGGCTAAATTCGCTAACGGGGTCTTACGGAATTTCACCAGACGTTATGAAACAATGGCCGATTTTATCCAAACCAAAGAAGATCCAAGAGAGAAATTAACCCTAGAGGCCTCATTACCGCCTGTATGGGTAGATTATTTTGTGGACCGTTTTGGCTTAGATGAAGCCGAAAAATTGGCTAATTCACTCAATCAAACGCCATTTATTACGGTACGTGCCAACAATAAATTCAATAATTTAGATAACGACAAGATGACTGAATATCAAGAAATTCTTGAGGCAGAAGGATTTACTGTAGCGCCTAGTCCTTTGTCACCATTTGCCTTAAGGGTAACTAAGGGGAATCCAGCCCATTCATCCTTATTTATGAACGGGGAAATGACCATTCAAGATGAATCAGCACTTCTAGCTGTAGAAGCTTTAAACCCGAAACCAGGGGAAACGGTTCTTGATGCTTGTGCCGCACCGGGTGGAAAAACTGTGCAAATCGCTGAAGCAGTTGGTCGTACTGGGCATGTGATTGCTTGTGATATAGCGGAAAATAAATTGCCTTTAATTCAAGAAAATGTGGACCGGATGCAGGTGGCTGACCACGTGGAAATTCTCCATCAAGATGCAACTGCCTTGTTAGACCGTTTTGGGGAAAATGGTAGCGAACCGACAAGCTTTGATAAGGTTTTAGTCGACGCACCATGTTCAGGTGTGGGCCTATTCCGCCGTAAACCAGATACTAAATACCACAAAACGTTGCAAGATTTGGATGCCTTACATGACATTCAAGTAACAATTATGAACCAAGCATTACCATTATTGAAAAAGGGTGGCGTGATTACCTACTCTACATGTACAATTACAAGAGAAGAAAATGAAGATGTGGTCAAAGCTATTTTAGACCAACATCCAGACCTAACATTGAAGTCATTTAAACATTGGCGAGACAATCTTGATCAGTCAATAGGTGCAGATGGAACAATTGAAATCCTACCGCATACCTATATGTCTGACGGTTTCTTTATCGCCAGCTTTGAAAAAAACTAGCGAAGGAAAGTGAGCATACATGGAAATCGCAAGCAAAACTGATGTCGGTGTTGAAAGAAAACAAAACCAAGACCAAGTAGGCATTTTTTACAACCAAGACCAAGCAACAATCTTATTGCTTTGTGACGGGATGGGTGGCCACAACGCTGGAGACGTGGCTTCAGAAATGGCTATTTATCATGTAGGAAATGCTTGGGAAAGCACTGAAAACATGACGGACGCCAATATCATTTCTGAATGGTTGACTGATCAAATCCAAGCTGCCAATGACCATATATTTGAAAAAGCCAACCAATACCATGATTTATCAGGTATGGGTACAACAATCGTCGCAGCTGTACCATTAGAAGATTTGGCACAAGTGGTTTTAGCCCATGTAGGGGATTCACGTATCTATATTCATCAAGCGGATGCGCTTAAACAGATTACCAAAGACCATTCTTTTGTCCAAGAATTATTAGATATGGATATGATTACTAAAGAAGAAGCTCAGGTTCACCCACAAAAGAATATCGTGACTCGGGCAGTGGGTATTGCTACTGACGTTGATGTAGATATTAATGTTGTAGACTTTTTAGAAGATGAAACATTACTATTATGTTCAGACGGATTAACCGATATGATTGAGGAAACAGAAGCCTTGGCTATTTTGAGTGATGAAAGACTCACTATTGAAGCGAAAGCTGACCAATTAATTGCTGTTGCTAACGACCGTGGGGGCCGAGACAATGTTTCGGTGGTTGTCGCACATAGAACACCAGCAAATTTTAAAAAGGAAGAAACATTCGAACATGAAATTGAAAATGAAAGAGGTGAATTCTAATGAAATCTGGTCAAATCATTGATGAACGCTATAAAATTGTGAACCATATCGGTTCAGGTGGTATGGCGGATGTATACCTTGCTTATGATCCTATTTTAGAACGTGATGTAGCCATTAAATTCTTGCGTGTAGGAAAAACAGATGCCATGGATGCCACCAAACGATTTGAGCGTGAAGCCCTATCCGTATCAGAATTGAACCATCCAAACGTAGTCAATTTATTTGACGTGGGTGAAGATGAGGAAGGCAAGTTTATCGTGATGGAATATGTGGACGGTATGGACTTAAAAGACTATATCCGTGAAAACCACCCAATTCCAGTAGATATTATCCAAAACTTGATGATTCAAATCTTATCAGGTGTTCAAGCTGCCCATAATATCGGTATTGTGCACCGTGACTTGAAACCACAAAATATTATGGTCAACCACGATGGTACAATTAAAATTATGGATTTTGGGATTGCTATGGTGACTTCTGAAACAAGTATCACCCAAACCAATTCGATTATTGGTTCAGTCCATTACCTATCGCCAGAACAAGCACGTGGTTCAATGGCCACAAGTCTTTCAGATATTTATTCATTAGGCGTTGTTTTATTTGAAATGCTAACAGGCCGTGTACCATTTGACGGTGAATCAGCAGTCTCAATAGCCTTAAAACATTTCCAAGAGCCACTACCACCAATCGAAGCTTACCGGGAAGACGCGCCACAAAGTTTAATTAATGTGGTGGCCAAAGCAACAGCTAAAGAACCATCTGCTCGTTATCAAACCACACAAGAAATGATTGACGACTTAGAAACGGTCTTTTCTGATAACCGGAAAAATGAGCCTGTATTTATCCCAGCTAACATGGCCAATGAAACAATTGTCATGGCAAAAGAAGACATCGAAAATCAAATGCGTCTAGCAGAGTCCGATGAAGTAAAGTTAATGGCAGCTGGTGAAAAAGCAGTTGATGACGATACAGCACCGGATACAACCGATGAAAATCCTGAAGATACTGTTTTAGATGATTCAGATGAACATGATATTGCAGATAAGGCTGTTCTAGCAGCAGGCGCTGGTTTAGCTGGAGCCGCCTTAGCGGGTCCGGGAACGGCTGCAGCTGGAGGCGCAGGCGCTGCAGGTGTTAGTGATTTACAAGCAGACCCATCTCCAAGTCTTAGTGGTAATAGTACCGATCAGAGCGGTGGTAACAAGCCAACAAGCAATCCTAATAAACAAGGTGGCAAACCAAGTAATAAACAGCCGAAAAGTCGCAAACCAATGGCCATTATTGCAGGCGTTATTATTGGACTCATTTTAATTGCTTTCCTAGGCTATAACTATATGGCAGGCCGCAATATTACCGTACCTGACTTAGCGGGTATGACAGAGCAAGAGGCATCCTTAACTTTAGAAAGCTTAGATTTAGTTCTAGGAGATGTAACAGCAGTATATGATGAAGAAGTGGAAGCTGGTCGTGTGATTAACTCAAGTCCATCAGCAAACACAGAAGTGAAACATGATACGGAAGTCGATGTCAATATTTCGCAAGGTCCTGAGCCGTATGAATTAAAGGATTACTCTGGTCAACCATTTACGAAAATTGAAGAAGAATTAATGGCATTAGGCTTTACCGTAACCCAAGAAGAAGACTACTCTGATTCAGTTGAAGCAGGCGACATCTTGAGTCAATCTATCGAACAAGGCGAAGCAGTCATACCTGGTGAAACAACCATTAACTTTGTTGTTTCTGCGGGTGTTGAAACCTTTACGATGGCCGATTTATCTGGTTGGAATAGAGCATCAATTCAACAATATGCTGAATCAAATGGTCTAGTTGCTTCATTTGATTCACAATATTCAGGTTGGGTACCGGATGGTGTGATGATTTCGCAATCAATTACACCAGGTACGGAATTTGTAGCTGGAGATGAATTATATGTTGTGATGTCTGATGGACCGGAACCAGTATCTAGTTCATCAAGTTCAAGCTCTTCATCTTCATCTTCAAACTCATCATCCAATGACGATGATGACGACGAAGACGGTGATAGCTCATCATCAAGTTCATCATCTAATAGTAGTTCAAGCAGCTCAAGTTCTTCATCGTCAAGTTCATCATCGAGTGCTAGTTCATCATCTAGCCAACGTGAAAGTTCAAATGTAGAAGATTAGATAAATCAATAAATCAAGAGAAAGGTGTAGACAGTTTGTTTACGCCTTTTTTGCCATTTTAAAGACCCTTCCAATGAATAAAAATTGTTGGAGTGTTTTTTATTGGCTTTTTGGGTTAAAATAGGGCATAAGTATGCAGACACAAATTTTTATATCTATTCAGGATATATACAATTGAAACAATAAGGAGGTATTATTCAAAAGCATGAAGAGAAAAGATGATTATACTCAACCGAATGCGCCGACATACACGGGCCAGATTATTAAGGCTTTGTCTGGTTTTTATTATGTAGAAGAGAAAGAAAGCCAAGTGATTTATACCACACGGGCACGTGGTCAATTTAGAAATACGCAAACAACACCATTGGTGGGCGATTTTGTGGAATTTCAAGCCAACAATACCAAAGAAGGCTATGTGATGAAAATCTTACCACGCTATAGCCAAATGATTCGACCGGCAGTAGCTAATGTGGACGTGGCCTTGTTGGTGGCATCGGTTACTGAGCCTCAAATTCAGCCAAAATTATTAGACCGTTTTCTAGTTTATTTAGAGTCAGAGAATATTGAACCCATTCTTTACTTTTCCAAAATAGACTTAACTGACCAAGCTAGTCAAGCGGATAAAGATCGGATCGACCAATTCATCAAGGCCTATAAGGAAGTCGGCTACCAAGTCATTTTATCAACAGACCTAGATGGAAATTTTGATCAATTGAAGGACATCGTGGCTAATCGGACCATGGTGGTTGTCGGCCAGTCAGGGGTTGGAAAATCTACCTTGCTTAACCGATTATTACCAGATTTAGCGATTGAAACAGGGGAAATCTCAACATCGCTAGGACGCGGTCGTCATACTACCCGCCATACGGAATTACATGATATCTTTGAAGGGAAAGTGGCGGATACACCAGGTTTCTCTAGTATCGATATCGACCAGTTGGATAAGGTTTTACTGTCAAATTATTTCCCTGAAATGCGGGCCATTCAAGACCAATGTAAATTCCGTGGTTGTACCCATATTCAAGAACCTAAATGTGCAGTGAAAGCCGCCTTAGATGCCGGTGAGATCGCACAAAGTCGCTATGACTCTTACCTACAAATCTTCCAAGAAATTGACAATGCAAAACCCAAATATTAGAAAGTAGGAATGTATATGTATATTGCACCATCTATTTTATCTGCGAATTTTGGTAAATTTATTGACGAAGTAAATCGAATCGAAGGCGCCGGCGCTGACTGGGTTCACATTGACGTCATGGACGGCCATTTCGTGCCCAATTTAACCTTTGGTGCTGGCGTCGTTGAAGCTTTGCGCCCAAACACCAAGATGACCTTAGACTGCCATTTAATGGTATCTAACCCAGAAGCCCATGTGGAAACCTTCGCCAATGCCGGTGCGGACTATTTCACTGTTCACTATGAAGCAACTAGCCACCTGCATGGCTTGATCCAAACTATTCACAAACATGGTATGAAAGCTGGTGTGGCCATTAATCCAGCGACGCCCGTATCAGCCATTGCACCAATCCTAAAAGACGTCGACATGATTTTAGTCATGACCGTAAACCCTGGATTTGGCGGTCAATCATTTATTGAATCAACTGTTGATAAGATGGCTGAATTAAGTACTTTCAGAGCAGAAAATGACGCTAATTTCCTAATAGAAGTAGACGGTGGAATCAATGCTGAAACGGCTAAAATCTGCGCAGAAAAAGGGGTAGACGCCTTCGTAGCTGGTTCATACATCTTCAATAAAGACGACGTGAAGCAACCAATTGATGCATTAAAAATGGCCATTAAGTAAACTTTAGTACTTGAAAAAGTTTTTTAACTGGCAGTCACTAGAAGGAAGTGGATACATGCAAGTTTATCTCATCGGATCAGGACCCTTTGATCCCGATTTCTTTAAAGGCTATGTCGAGCGACAGAAAGTCGTCCACAATGATTCAGAAACAGCCTTTGTGGGTGTCGATTTAGGCGCCAAACAACTCTTAGACATGGATTTTCCAATTGATTTGGCTGTAGGAGACTTTGATTCTATCGAGGATAAGGTCTATCAACAAGTAGCCAAAAAGGCCGCATCAATCGAAAAACTAGAACCTATGAAAGATGAAACCGACACAGAACATGCCTTGGGATCAGTCGCTGACTTATACCCGAACGCAAGATACCATCTATTTGGTATGCTAGGGGGTAGGGTAGACCATTTATTATCTAACTTATGGCTTATCTACCAAGAACGTTTTGCGCCGATTATTGATCGTATTCACTTAGTAGAAGAAAACAATGCTGTTACATTCTTAAGACCAGGGCAACATCAAGTTGACCGCCTAAAAGAGATGAAATATCTGTCATTTGTGGCCATGACCCCAATCACAGATTTAACCCTTAAAAATGTGGTCTACCCATTAGATAACTATCAAATGCCAACGCCACTAGCTTTAATTTCAAATGAGTTTCTACCAGGTCAAAATACCATGAAAATTGCCTTTAGTGATGGTCTTATCCTCGCTATTCAAGCCCGAGATTAAGTCTAATCATCATTTTTATCATAAATAAGTTTGATTTATGACGTTAAGTATAGTAATATGTTATGGTATGAAAATTTGTAGAGGAGGATTATGACAATGGCTAAAGAATGTTATTACACAGGACGTAAAGCGACTTCAGGTAACAACCGCTCACACGCATTGAATGCTACAAAACGTACATTTAAAGCAAACTTACAAAAAGTTCGTATCATCGACGAAAATGGTAACAAAAAGCGTGTATGGGTTTCTGCACACGCAATCAAAGCTGGTTTAGTAACCCGCGCGTAATCCATTTATGATTATAATCAAATAAGGTCGTAGTTTTCCAGTGAGGGAAGACCACGGCTTTTTTTGTGCATAGTTAAGCATTAATAGAGTAAAGAATGCGCAATTTTATTAATTGTTTAAATGAACAGAGTCAAGTATAATTTATATAGTCACAGATAAGGGGTGAGTTCATGTACGGTAAAGTAATAGCTAGTGAAAAAACACAAAATATTAATGGTGAATTACATGTTGTGAATCCTATTGTTGCACTTCAAGTGCCATTTTTACCTACTACTATATCATTTGCAATTTCTTGTAGTTTTTTTGTTAACTCAATTCAAAGAAAATTTGATATAAAATTAGAGGTTATTGATCATACCGATTACCTGCTTGGAGCTCTAGAAGGTGGCGTATCCGCAGACAATTCTGATAGTGAAAATTCAACTTTAAGTTTTGATTTTAGTTTATCAAATGTTATTTTTAAAAATGATGGTCTGCATAAAGTGATTTTGTATGTTGAAGATGAACAAGTTGCAGAGTATTCTTTCACTGTTTTCAATCAGAATATAGAAATATAGGAGGAGAGTACCGATGTCAGCAAAAATTAAAACACCTAAATTAGTGCCAACTTTAGCTATGACAGGGTCCTTATCATACTCTTCATCGTATATGTCAGATACGGATTCTAGAGTTCAGCTTTATTCAAATTCTTTAGAAAGAGATATTACGCAACAAGCTGATGCAGATTTTATTAATACTCAAGTTATTGAAGAAGAAGTCTCAAGGTTTATCCAAGAAAATTTACATAAGTCATTACCTTTTCATTTAAATATTTATAAAGATGAAAATGATTATGTATATGTAGACTTAACAGTCAATGAAGATAACGCCATAGAAATCTATAATTATTCTAAAGCGTTAAATGAACTTGCTAGCCAAAAGCAGAAAAACTTTATTTTTGTAATTGGTGAATAGATATGTATCTATGGGAGAATCATTTAGCGTTTAGTAGTTACCTATTAGAAAACTTTTCTAATATCGATGCTAAACATAGAGAGGCTGCATTACGAACGATTATTCATAATGATTACTATGCTTGCTTTCACAAAGTTAAACAATTAAACGAGCTACATGGATATTCCACGGTAGGTGGTGGAAATAATTCTCATAATGACGTGATAGATAAAATTAGAAACTATAATGTGGATTTAACTTTAAGAGAGAAACAAAAAATAATTAGAGAATTAAAGGAAATGAAAGACTATAGGCGTAAAGCAGATTACCAAGAAGGTGCTAGTTACATTTTTAAAATCGAAATTGTTACCGATTTACACCAAAAATCAATCAAATTATTTGAGTCATTAAGAGATTTTGAATCTAATAAAAATCAAAATTAAGGTCGTAGTTTTCCAGTGAGGGAAGACCACGGCTCTTTTTGTGTCTATTATAGGGTTTGCGACTTGTCAAATATTTAGGTATAATAGCCTAGTATGTGGTAAAATGAGTGTTATAAATGAAGTTATATTTGTTTAGAACGATAAAGTTCTAGATTAATCTAGCATGACAACCCTTCAAAAGGAGGACATTTTTTATGGCATTAAAAATGCAAACAGACTTCGGTGAAATTGATATTACAAATGAATCTATCGCAACAGTCGTAGGTATGGCAACAACACAAAACTACGGTGTCGTTGGTATGGCAAGCAAGCATCAAATCCGTGATGGTATCCAAGAAATTCTTAAGCAAGAAAACTATACCAAAGGGGTACTTGTTTCAGTAGATAACAACGATTTAGTAGTAGTGGATGTATACATTATCGTCAACTACGGTACGAAAATTTCTGAAATTTGTCGCAATGTACAAAGTTCTGTGAAATACGAATTAAGTCGTCAATTAGGTATTGCTGCAAACGTAGTGAATGTGTACGTACAAGGCGTCCGTGTGATTGAAGACTAGTTGCGGTAATCAAGGAGGATTTTTAGGTGAAAAGAACAGTATTAGACGTTGAAGCGTTCATATCTATGCTTGAAGTTGGAGGTAACCGACTTTCAGAGAATGCTGAATACGTGAATTCATTAAATGTTTTCCCGGTGCCAGATGGTGATACCGGAACAAATATGAATTTAACATACACGTCAGGTATCGAACGAGTGATTAAACAAAATTCAGATACCGTTGGTGAGGTTGGAGAAGATTTAGCTAAGGGATTATTGATGGGGGCACGCGGTAACTCAGGCGTTATCTTATCCCAATTATTCCGTGGTTTCGCTAAAGCAATCGAAGGTAAAACAACCATTGAAGCCCAAGATTTAGCGAATGCTTTCCAACGCGGTATTGATACAGCTGTAAAAGCTGTTATGAAACCCGTAGAAGGTACTATTTTAACAGTAGCACGTGATTCAGCAGCAGCAGGTATGCAGAAAGCTGAACAAACAGATGACATCATTGAAGTGATGACAGCTGTATTAGAAGAAGCACAAACATCACTAGAAAACACACCTAACTTACTACCCGTGTTAAAAGAAGTGGGCGTTGTCGATTCAGGTGGTCAAGGATTAGTATATATCTATCATGGCTTCTTAGAATCATTAACAGGTGAATCTATTCCAGTTAAATCAGCTGATCCAAACAAAGCGAATGTCACAGAATTAGCTCACCAAGAAAACTTCTTTAATACATCTCATTCAGTAGTATCAGAAGATATTCATTATGGTTATTGTACTGAAATTATGGTCAAAATCGGTGAAGGTGAAACAGTTACTGATGAATTTGATTATGATACATTCCGTAACCACTTAGATGGTATCGGAGATTCATTATTGGTTGTATCTGACGATGAGATTGTAAAAGTTCATGTACATACAGAAACACCAGGTGAAGTCATGAACTATGGTCAAAAGTTTGGTTCATTAGTGAAAATTAAAGTAGATAACATGCGTCTACAACATGACGATATCTTAGATGGCAAAGGATCAAACCAATCCGAGTCAACGCCAGTAGTGGAACGGACGAACCTAGCAATTATCGCTGTTGCAGCCGGTGAAGGAATTGAAAACCTATTTAAAGATATGGGCGTTAAATCAATTATCTCTGGTGGTCAAACGATGAACCCATCAACAAATGATATCTTAGATGCTATCAACAAAGCGAATGCAGATAACGTGATTATCTTACCAAACAATAAGAATATCATTATGGCTGCTAACCAAGCTGTTGAAGTTTCAGAAATTCCAGCTGCCGTAGTTGAAACTACATATATCTCTCAAGGATTAACAGCTATGCTTGGATATAACCCTGATGGTACATTAGAAGACAATAAAGCAGCAATGGTTGCTGAAATGGCCAACGTAACTAGTGGTCAAGTCACAGTGGCTGTTCGAAATACAACAGTTGATGGCTTAGAAATCCATAAAGATCACTTTATGGGCATCATAGACGGTAAAATTGTTTCTGAAGATGCTGACTTAGTCAAAGAAACCATCAATATGGTGAATGCAATGATTGATGAAGACAAGGAGTTAGTGACCTTAATCTTTGGTGAAGAAACCGACCAAGCAACAGCAGAATTAATCGCTGAAGCAGTCGAATCGGCTAACGAAGATATTGAAGTTGAAATTGTAGACGGTGGCCAACCGGTTTACCATTTCCTAGCATCAGTAGAATAATAATCCTATATAAAGATACATACATCAACTACTCTCTGTTAAAACAGAGAGTTTGTCCTAAACATGGTGGTTGTACAAACGATATAATATCTCCAACCGTTTAAAGACACTAAGGGATGGTTGACTGGCACCCCATCAGTAAGCGGTCTGTAGACACTTACCGAATATTGTTTTACGTTTAATAATTTTGTATGGGCACAACTTTTTCAAACCGCGGGTTTTTCTCACTCGACAGATATCGGTGACCCAATTCTTGAATATTGATAGCTGCCACACGGTCATCATTTGATTGATACCCACAATTTTGACAAGTAAACAAGTGCTTATCTTGTTGTCTATTAGCTCTATCAATTGATTCGCATTTCGGACAACGTTGGGACGTAAATTGTGCGGATACTTTTAAAACTTGCGAACCACTTTCTAAAGCTTTATACATTAACTTTTCTTCAAAATCGAAGAATCGCCAAGAATGGTGTTCATACCGTGCATCTTGCTTACGGTGGTGAGTCGTGTTAAAAGTAACGTTCGTAAGATCTTCCACCACAAACAAGGTATTGGCCCCGTATCGGTCAACGAGTGTCTTTGATAATTGATGGTTCACATCATTCATCCAGCGGTTCTCTCGTCTTTCAATTGTTTTAAGGCGTCTACGACTTGATTTGGTGTTCTTCGCTTGTAAGGACTGGCGCAATTTCTTAAAACGCCGTCTTTTCTTAATCAAGCTTTTACCCGAATAGAAGGTAGTATGAGCTGTATCATCCGCAATAGTTAGTATCTGTCTTAAACCACGGTCAATGCCTACAATCCTTTGAATATTACCTTCTTCTGGGCTGTCTATCTCTTTACTTGCGGACACGTGTAAGAACCACTTACCCTTACGACAGAGTAATTCAGCTTGACCGAACTTGTAAGCATTCTGGCTAAATTGTTGAAGATAATCGATATGTTGCTTATCACAAGACACTTTAATTCGTCCTTGATTGGTCGTCAGTGAATAGGTATTGTTTTGGTGATAAGCGTAGTTACGATTACGTACGAACACAGCGACTGGTTGCTTAAACCCTAGGGGTTTCGTTAAATGGTAAAGGTCTTTATATAGCGTATGATATTTACCTGTATGGATATCTTTATAACGCTTAGGTTTTTGTTTAAACTGTGTTTTCACGGTCTTATATCTCGCGATTACCGTACGCATCACGGACTGGGCTATTTGCGCGATTGTAGCCCAAAATCCTGACGTATCTGATGATACAAGGCGTTGTGCAAAGTCGTTTGACCTAATTCAAAGTCATGGTCAAAGATATATGTCGAAACAAAATTACAAGCGTTTAAAAACTGTTGTTGCGTTTCTTCGAA
>NZ_DJUR01000040.1 GCF_002440555.1 Aerococcus sp. UBA6277 | reverse complement strand
CAACACTATTTGTAAAAGAACCGTTTTTTTTAGTAAAAAAAACTGGTGTAGGGATAGAATTTAGCCTGGAATATTCAATTCAGATAGGGCGTATAAGACGGCAGCCTCGGCTAACGTGACCAAGTCTTCAATAACAGAACATCAAATTCAACGACTATATATTGCTTCATCTGTTTTGAGCCTCCAAATTGAAATATCTGTTGATATAGGTCTAGCGGATATTTCAAAAATATAAATAAGCGATTTGTATTTAACCATCGACCGGCTTTATTAGCGGCCAAAAAAAAACCATGATAGTCATCTCATTCAAAAGATGCTTATCATGGTGTAAGGGATTAATATGTATGTTCTCTGAATAAACTAATTACACGACCTAAAATTTGCACGTCTGGTAAGATAATAGGCTCTAAACTATGATTTTCTGGTTGCAATCGGATATACCCATCTTCCTTAAAGAATCGTTTACAAGTGGCTTCGCCTTCGTCTGTCATGGCGATTACAATATCACCATTGTTGGCAGAGACTTCTTGACGAACAATCACGAAGTCTCCGTCTAAGATACCAGCTTCAATCATTGAATCACCTCGGATTTTTAACATAAATAGGGATTCTGATTGGTTCTTCAAAGTAGGTGGAATTGGGAAATAATCTTCAATTTCTTCAACAGCAGTAATTGGTTGACCGGCCGTTACCGTACCAATCATTGGAATACCTTGACTAGATACACCTAGTAATTCTAAGCCTTTATCTGTGATTTCCATAGCACGCGGTTTAGTCGCGTTCCGAAGTAGATAACCTTGCTTTTCTAATTGAGAAAGGTGGCCATGGACTGTAGAAGTTGAAGATAGGTTCACGGCTTCACAGATTTCCCTAACTGTTGGAGGGAACCCTTGACTTTGAATGTTTGAATAGACGCATTTTAGAATTTGTAGATGACGCTCTTTCATTAGCTGTACTCCTTTTTTGTGGGTTATGAGTTCTAACTATTCACGTTTTATTTATGTTCAGTATAGCACATATGTTCGGTCAATACAAACGTACATTCGATGAATATGACATTCTGACCAACATTCGTCTAGTAGCCTGGTGTTTGGTATAATAAGGGACATATTCATACACGTGATAAGATAAAAGAGGTGTCAGACATGGGAAATAAGGGTTTCTTATTTATTTTTAACCAAGCAGCTGGGAAAAAGAAGAAGGCCGATACGAATGCATTGGTATTGGATCGAGCTTCAAAAGCAGGATTGAATAAAGACGATATATTTTTAGTATATTCGACATCGAAGACCTCAAGCCAATTTTTGATTGACCGTTTTTCCGAAAAATATCGAGATGGGGTAGTTGTTGCCTGTGGTGGGGATGGCACTGTCCATTCAATCGGGAATTTGATGATAGATACCGAGCTTACTTTTGCCATCTTACCCTTAGGTACCGGGAATGACTTATATATGGGCTTATACGGTAAGCGTTCGGTTAAAGACCAGATTGACCATATTTTTAAGGGTAAAACAAGCGAAACGGATGCCATTTATATTCCTGAATTAGACTTGTATACTATGAATATTTTGAGTGTTGGCGCTGATGCGAATGTTGTTTTCCAAGCCAATGATTTTAAAGAAAACAATAAATTCTTACAAAAATATGCCTATATAGCTTCGATTCCAAGGGCCTTACAAGCAGGTACGGCATTCGATATTGACCTAACAGCAAAAAAAGATGGAGTAGAGTTGAAGCTAATGGATGGACCATATATTCTGGCCGCATTATGTAACGGGGTTATGTATGGTGGTGGTTTTAAGATCAACCCTGATGGTCAAGTGAGTGACGGCCTTCTAGAACTGGTTTATGTACAGACAATGTCAATGAATAAAATATGGGCTATATTATACAAGTTTTTTTCTGGAAAACATGAAGATTTGAAAGAACTACAGAGTTTACTATGTGATGAAGTTGTTTATACCAGTAAGGATGGTAGCCCGATGATTTTGAACTGTGATGGTGAAATTTATCAATTACCAACATTTACCTGTCAGGTGAAGAAACATGCTTATAAACGGATTATTTAGAAAATATATATAGTAAAAAAGACCGATTGGTTTGATGACTAACCTTGCTAGCGAGCTAGGGGGTTGAGCAATCTGCCAATCGATCTTTTTGCATATTCAATTGATGCGTTTTTAATATTGACGCTTAAACGATTTTTGTTGGTGTGACAAAGACGGTTTTTTGTTGAAAGTAATTCACGAATCCAGGTTTACTTCCATTTGGTTTTTTCACGTGTTTTACTTGCGTGTAATCAACGGGCACATTATTGGATTGGCTATATTTTGAGAAGGCTGCGGCTAATTCAGCTGCTTGGGTGATTTCAGCTTCACTAGGGTCACTGGTTTCTAAAATAACGTGTGAACCAGGAATATCCTTGGCATGGAACCAAAAGTGGTTTTTATTGGCCTGACGCATGGTTAATTGGTCGTTTTGTTTGTTGTTTCGACCTACTAAAATCCGGTTACCTTCCGCAGTTTCATATTCACGCGGTTTAGCTGAGGCATTATTTGACCGTTTTTTCTTATCTTGCTTTTGCTTTTTAAGATAGCCTTGGTCAATTAATTCATCCCGAATATCCGCTAATTCGTTTGGTTCAGCGAAGTTCAATTGGGTTTGAATAGATTCCAAATACTGGATTTCAGCTTCAGCAACGACTTTTTGTTTTTCAATATGATTAATAGCATTCCGTAGTTTATTATACTTATGGTAGTATTTCTGCGCATTCTGTGACGGTGTCAAGGCAGGGTCTAAACTAATGGTAATGGGTTGATCATTGTCGTAGTAGTTGGCTAGTGTCACCTCAGTTTGGCCTTTTTCAATTTGATAAAGGAAAGTTGTCAATAATTCACCTTTTAACTGGAAAGTATCGGCCTTAGCTGATTTCTCCAAGTCTTGGTTTAAATTGGCCAAACGTTTATGTTGATGACTCAAATTCTTCTCAACGACTTGAATAATGGCATTACCCACTTGACGGACATAATCTTGCTTACTTTTCTCTGCATAATAAGCTGTTAATAAGGCACTCAAATCGTCATAATGACTTTCTTCCCCTGAAATTGTCGTGTAAGGGAAGACCAAGAAGTGTTGCTTATCATCTTGGACCACTAAGGTTGGATTCGGATTTTCAAAGCCCGCACAGAAGTCTTGAATCACTTGATAAGGTTTACGACTATCTTTTTCAATTAAACTTGCTAATTCAATTGCTGAATCACGACCTAGCCCCATGAGTTGACTCTGTAGGAACTTGGCCGTCATTAACGACTTGTCGCTTTCAAAGTTTTCGCCAACCTTAAAGGGATTAACCTGGTTTTGGTTTGGGGGCAGTTGGTACGTCGCACCAGGTAGGATCGTTCTATAGGTATTTTGGTACATAGGCACATGTTTGATGGCATCGATAATCTGTTTATCATTATCTAATAAGAAGATATTTGAATGACGACCCATAATTTCAACAATCAATTGTTGCTGACTAGCATCGCCTAATTCATCTCGTCTAGTTAAATTGAAGAGGATAATTCGGTCATTGTCGTACTGTTCAATGCTATCAATAATGTTCCCTTCAACGTACTTACGCAATACCATAGTAAAGTTTGGTGGGGTTTCTGGGTTATTATAAGCTTGTTCTGTAACTTGGATACGCCCAAAACTTGGATGGGCTGAGATCAATAATTTGTGGTTTTTGCGATTAGCGCGAATTGTTAAAACCAATTCCATCTCGTATGGCTGTTGGATTTTATGAATGCGTCCGCCTGCAAATGTTGTATTTAATTCTTTAATCAGTGCATGGGTAAACATACCGTCAAATGACATGTAAGCACCACCTTCCTAGCATTTCATTATAAGGGTTATTGGCGATTTTGGCAAAAGATGCGTTTTTTTGCTGACAAGATTTTTTCTAGGCAAAAATCGTTATTTCCCAGATATAATGCTTGTCATTTTTCTCATGATTTGTTAATATTTGTTTAACGAGATATCAAAGACGAAGGGAGCCACTCAAATGTTAACTACTGTGCAAACAATGAAATATTGGCAAAGCCACATGAATTAGTTGTATCTGCACGAGTGCGCATAGATACAACTTCAGTTTTCTGGACTGTATTTATGTGGAGAAAAATTTGAGCCTTTCAAAATAACCCCCACATAGACATGATAGTAATGATTTACCAATCAACTATGTGGGACCTAGCGTCCTACAGTTTAGAGTAGGGCGTTTTTTATTGTCAAAATTAGGAGGAAAGACATGAAGAAAATTTCAAGTATGGGCGCGGTATTAGTGATTGCCCTTTTTGCATTATATCTTGTAATGCCAACCCTTATTGCAAAACGAGAGGGACTAGAGGCCGCAAGTCAAGAGGTAGATGAATCTCAATTAGTGGAAACAGAAGAAGACATCATTATTGGTTTATTACAATTTATCCAACATCCTTCATTAGACCAAATTAGAGATGGTTTCTATGATGGTATGGCTGAACGTGGCTATGTAGATGGTGAAAACATCACAATTGACTATCAAAATGGCCAAGGAAACCAATCTGACTTAGCCATGATTGCGAATGCTTTTCTTGCTGAAAATGCTGATATTTTAGTCGGTATCGCAACGCCAGCTGCGCAAGCTTTAGCCAATGCCGCTAACGGCGATCGCCCGGTGATCTTATCTGCGGTATCAGACCCCGCTAACAACGGTTTTATCGCTTCTGATGAACAACCAGGGGCTAACGTAACAGGGGTTACAGATATGGCACCAGTGGCAGAACAATTTGATTTAATGCAAGACATTTTACCAGACATGGAAAATGTGGGCATCATTTATAACTCTTCAGAATCGAATGTAACGAAAACGGTTAGTGAAGCCAAGGGTGAAGCCGAATCAAGAGGGTTGAACGTAGTAGAATCTACCATTACTTCAACAAATGATCTAGCGTCAGTCGCTGAACAATTAGCTGGCCAAGTGGATGTTATCTGGGTACCGAACGACAATACAATTGCTAGTGCTATGGATACCTTAATTCAAGTAACAGATGCAAACGGGATACCAGTTATTCCAGTGGTAGACGCTATGGTTGCTGATGGTGGGTTAGCGACAGTTGGTATCAACCAATATCAATTCGGTTTAGATACAGCGACAGTAGTGGCCGATGTCATTGAGGGCGCAGATACGGCAACTTATCCAATTATCTATAATGACAAAACAGATACCTACATCAATACGGCTAAAGCTGAAGAATTAGGCATTCAACTACCACAAGAATTGATTGATGCGGCCATTGATGTTAACAGTGACGAATACGCTGAATTGGTTGGAGAATAAGGAGGAGACCATATGGACATGATAATTAGTGCTTTTTCTCAAGGGACAATCTGGGCTGTAATGGGTCTCGGCATTTATATCACTTTTAGAATTTTAAATGCACCGGATATGACAACTGAAGGGTCGTTTGTACTAGGTGGTGCCATTGGCGCCCAGATGCTTTACTTTAATATAGATCCTTTCACGTCATTGTTGATTTCATTGTTAGCAGGTATGGCTGCAGGAGCTGTTACAGGTTTTTTAGTAACCCGCTTGAAAATTAATCCGTTATTAGCAGGGATTATTACCATGACAGGGATTTACTCAATCAACTTGAAAATCATGGGTAAGGCTAACATGTCTTTATCAACGGTGACGACTTTAAAAACTGCGATTGCTGGTTTATCCTTACCACGTAATGTAGATACCATTGTGATTGGTTTAATTATTGTAGCAGCAATTATTTTCCTGTTAACTTATTTCTTTAAAACCGAAATGGGGCAAGCTTTGATTGCAACAGGTGATAATATGCAAATGGCTAAATCACTAGGGATTGAAACGTCAGAGATGACTATGCTTGGTTACATGCTAGCCAATGGATTAATCGCTGTGTCAGGTTATATTGTTTCTACTGATAATGGCTATGCTGATATTCAAATGGGTGTTGGTACTGTAGTAATTGGTTTAGCTTCCATTATTATCGGGGAAGTACTATTCCGTAATGTAAAATTAGGCGTTCGTTTTATCACGATCGTAGTGGGCTCAATTATTTACCGTTTACTATTAACGATTGTCTTAATGATGAACTTTGAAGCGAATGACTTCCGTCTATTCTCAGCAATTATCGTTGCTTTATGTCTGGCTATTCCAACCATTCAGAATAAAGTGGCTGACTACCGTGAATATAGAAAGGTGGCTAAATAATGACGACCTTATTAGAAATTAACCAAGCGAGAAAAGTATTTAACAAACGAACACCGGATACCTTTGCAGCTTTAGATAACTTATCATTAACAGTGGAAAAAGGCGACTTCATTACCATTGTCGGGGGTAACGGGGCAGGGAAATCAACCCTATTGAACGCCATTGCAGGTACCTTCCTGTTAGACTCAGGTGCCATCACATTAAACGATAAAGACATTAGTCGTCTTGCTGAGGAGGACCGGGCTAAATTTGTTTCCCGCGTATTTCAAAATCCGTCAATGGGGACAGCACCACGTATGACCGTTGAAGAAAACTTATCATTAGCTTTAAAACGAGGACAAAAACGAGGTTTAGGGTTAGCTATTAAAGATGACAATCGGAAACAATTCCAAGAGGCTTTAAGCCAATTGCATTTAGGATTAGAAAATCGATTGGATGCTGAAATCGGCTTATTATCCGGAGGGCAAAGACAAGCGATTGCTTTATTGATGGCAACTATCACTAAACCAGAAATTTTACTATTAGATGAACATACAGCAGCATTAGACGCAAAGACATCTAAACGCATTTTGGAAATTTCATCTGACCAAGTAAAAGACCATAATCTAACAGCATTAATGATTACTCATAATCTGCAAGATGCCTTATTATATGGTAATCGGATGATCCTTTTACACCACGGTAAAATCATTAAAGATTTTAGTAAAGAAGAAAAAGACCAGTTAACAGCAGGTGATTTATACCAAATCATGGCCGACTTGGCTGAATCAGACTATCAAGAACAAGATAGTTCTATTTAAACAAAGAAAAGCGTCACAGTCCAAATCCTAAATCATGTTGATGAGGAAGAGGGCGTGACGCTTTTTATATAAAACGACTGAAGTTTGACCTTCAGTCGTTTCATTTAATTTGATTAAACTAATTTTGCTAAACGGTCTGGTTGGAAACCGTAGAAAGCTTCTTCATTTTCTGCAACGATTACAGGTACAGCTTGGAAACCCATGCCTTTAACTTCAGCTAACGCTTCTTCTGATTCTGTAACATCGATTGTTTGAAATTCGATTTCTTTTTCAGTTAAAAATTTTTTTGTGAAATTGCATTGCATGCAATTTGGTTTTGTATATACAGTTACCATGATTATCCCCCTAAATATGCCACATGTAGTTGTGATTTATCTTATGAACACAATATATAGGGTTTTTAGTCCTGAGTCAAGTTGTTTAGCTTAAATTATTTTTGCAAAAAATGTAGCTGTTCCAAAAGGTTGATGTATGGGAATTTTCAAAACTTAAAAAAATTCATGAAGATTTATAAGTGCAAATTTGGTACCTCATTCAATATAAATATCGATACGACCAAGGTACAATTCTATCAAAAATAAAAGCCCTTGTCACTTGTAATTTGAAATCAGGGAGAGAATTACAGATTACGATTTAGAAACTGCTCAAAAAAATTGGGAAAATGGTTTAACGGAGGCTGGTATAGATTCTTTATCGTTGGAGATGGTTGCGGCTGATGATGAAGAAAGCCAAATTTTTGCTGAGTATATTCAATCGCAATTAACAGAAAATCTGCAGGGTATTGAAGTTACCATAAAGACTATGCCGTCATCTGCTCGATTTGCAGCCTTATCTGATGGTGACTATGACTTAGGTGTTACTTTCTGGCAAGCTGATTTCGGGGGCCCAATCAACTATTTAGAACGTTTTGATTCCACTATTACCCGCGGAAATTATCAATATGATGAATTGGATGAATTGGTGGCTCAAAGTCGTGCGCAGGCCCTTGATCCTAGTGGTAGATGGGAAACGCTGATTATGCTTTAAAAAGCTGGCTTAGATGATTATGCTGTTCAGATTCCAGTTTACCAGTCTTACCAATCTATTCTAGAAAATCCACATGTATCAGATATTAACCGACCAGGTCAATCTTATATCAACTATAGATGGGCCGATATTCAAACAGCGGAGTAGGCTAATGACAGATTATCTAACGTAAAAGACTATGCTTTCAATATTCCTTGTAAAAATGTTTATCATTTTGTCACAAAAAACTTTTCTTCTTTAATGATTTTGTATATAATAAGTACTGTTCTCATTATATTGTAATAATTTAGAACAGAAAGTAGGAATTTACATGAATGCACAAGAATATATTAAGGTCACTCAAGAAAAATGGCACAAGCAATATGAAGCTGAACCAGAATTCATCCAAGTTTTAGACGAATTCTTAGATTCTGTTGCGCCAGTAATTGAAGAGCATCCTGAATATGTAGAAAAAAACATTCTACAAATTCTAGCGATTCCAGAAAGAATCATTTCTTTCCGTGTTCCTTGGACTGATGATCAAGGAAATGCTCAAGTAAATACTGGTTACCGAGTACAATTTAACTCAGCGCTAGGACCTTATAAAGGTGGGCTTCGTTTCCATCCTACAGTAAACCAAAGTATCCTTAAATTCTTAGGTTTTGAACAAATCTTTAAAAACTCACTTACTGGTCAACCTATCGGTGGTGGTAAAGGTGGGGCTGACTTTGATCCGAAAGGTAAGTCAGACAACGAAATTATGCGATTCTGCCAAAGCTTTATGACGGAATTACAAAAACATATCGGTCCAGATAAAGATGTACCAGCTGGTGATATCGGTGTTGGTGGACGTGAGATTGGTTTCTTATTCGGCCAATACAAAAAATTACGTGGCTTCGAAAATGGTGTCTTAACTGGTAAACCATTATTATATGGTGGTTCATTAGCACGTACTGAAGCAACTGGATACGGTGCAGTATACTTCTTAGATGAGATGTTGAAAGCTAAAAACGACACAATTGAAGGTAAACGCGCGATTATATCTGGTGCGGGTAACGTAGCTATCTACGCTGCTGAAAAACTTCAAGAACTTGGCGGTACAGCGATTTCAGTATCAGATTCAACAGGTTACATCATTGATGAAACTGGTATTGACGTAGCCCTTTTACGTGATGTAAAAGAAGTTCGCCGTGAACGTTTAACTGCATATGCAGAAGCTAAACCCTCAGCAAGCTATTTTGAAGGTTCTGTCTGGGACCACGAAATTGCAGCTGACTTAGCAATCCCAGCAGCTACACAAAATGAAGTGAAAAAACCACAAGCTGATCAATTAGTTAAAAATGGCGTGAAATTCATTTCCGAAGGCGCTAACATGCCTTTAGATGCACCAGCAACAGAAACATTATTAGCAAATGATGTTTACGTTGGACCAGCGAAAGCTGCCAATGCCGGTGGTGTAGCTGTTTCTGCTCTAGAAATGGCACAAAATAGTCAACGTCAAAGCTGGACTTTTGAAGAAGTTGACGGCATGTTACAAGACATCATGAAAAATATCTTCAGCGAGTCTAAAGAAGCCGCAAGCACATACGGTAAAGAGGATAACTTAATTGCCGGTGCAAACATTGCTGGTTTCAAAAAAGTTGCAGATGCAATGATTTCTCAAGGTTTAGTATAATTCAAATATATAACACATGATTTGTAAGCAAGAGGTTGGCTAATATGGCCAACCTTTTTGCGTATAAAGGGTTAGGCATATGCTTTTACTAGTGCTAGAATGAAAGAAAAGGGGTGATGGTTGTGACATTATCAAAGGTTGATTTGAATTTAACAGCTATAAAAAATCTCATACCAGTTCGTGACGTGGATGCCTATAAGAATCTGTTTGGTCATGTCCTGATTATTGCAGGGAACCGTGCCATGGGTGGTGCAGCTCAAATGGCGACTATGGCTACAGTCAATTCAGGCGCAGGTTTAACCACGATTGCAACTGATTCAGCTAACTTGCCTGCTATTCATACTGTTTTGCCGGAAGCTATGATCATCGATTGGGCGGATGTGTCAGCTATCAAGCAAATGATTGGTAAAGTGGATGTACTATTGGTTGGACCTGGATTCGGAATGAATAACCTGGACTTATGGCAGCTAATCAAAAACATAATTGCATCTGCAAAACGCTCGTTGAAGATTATCTTGGACGCAGATGCTTTAAATTTACTGGCGGCAGATTTGGCAGAAGATGAAGAGAAGACAATCCAAGAATTACTTACCCCGGACAATCAACATGAAATCATTTTGACACCGCATCAAGGAGAATGGCGTAGACTGACTGCAGGAAAAATCCCGGCCGATGACCAAGCGAGCATTCAAAATTGGGTAGACCTAGAGGGTACTATCCTAGTACTGAAAGGGTCATCAACGGAAATTTATGTGCCAAATGAGCGGGTCAGTTACCGAAATACTGGGGGGAATCCTGGCATGGCGACTGGCGGTATGGGGGACACGCTAGCGGGGATGGTTGCTGGTTTAGCAGGTCAATTAAACAAAACGGTGGATGCAGTTAAGCTAGGCGTTTTCTTGCATTCCTACATTGGTGACCAGCTGTATGAAGACCACTACGTTGTCCTACCGAGTCAAATTAGCAAACGAATTCCTTATACAATGAAAGAAATCTCAAAAAAAGAACTTTAGATATAAAATTAGAAAGTGGGATGAAATGACAAGTAAGAAATTGCGATATACCAACCCTTCAGCGGGCATATTAATTTTGACCCGGAAATTGGATGGGCAAAAGCAAGTCCTACTCCAACACAGAGGGCAAACGGAAATGTTAGCGAATAAGTGGGATTGTATATCTGGGCACGTTGAAGCGCAGGAAACAGTACGCCAAGCCATGGTTCGAGAAGCTTATGAAGAATTGGGCATTCAAATTCAGGTAGATGATCTAACATTTGTAGGTTTAACCCACCTGCGTTTAGATGATGAAACAACTTACTATAATATATATCTGACGACAGACCGATTTATGGGTACACCCCAAATAATGGAAACCGATAAACATGATGATTTAAAATGGGTGAACCTGACTGATTTACAAGCTATGGCGGAGGCAATCGTCAAAAATCGCTATGAAGCCATTCAACATTTGGGGCAACCACCATTTTATTCAGAAGAAGGATTTGCATAAGAGGCCATAATGATAAGTATTTTATATGGAAGAGGATATGAATTTTGTTGTTCTCTTTTTTATTTGAAAGAAAATGATTGATTCTGGATGTTTTTGCGTGTATAATGGTTGTGGTATTGAGTAAGCGTTTGCATTCCCTTTACAAAATATTTATGTGAAAGGATTTCAAAAAAGTGTTATTAGAAGAACGAAAAACCATCATTTTAGATTACCTAAATCAGCATCATATGGTCGATTTGCAGACCTTAGTCACTATGACTAGTGCCAGCGAATCAACCTTGCGTCGTGATTTAGATAGTATGGAAGATGAAGGACTCTTAATTCGCGTTCATGGTGGTGCCAAATTGAAAAAGGGGGCTAATCATGTAATTGGAGAAGAACCCCGATTTAGTGATAAGGTACTCAATAATGCGAATGAGAAGCGAATCATTGCTCAATATGCAGTGAGTCTGATAGAAAAAGGCGAAACTATTTATCTAGATGCCGGTACAACATCCTTACTAATGCTTGATTTTATCACACCAGACATGCAATTAAATATCGTTACGAATGGTGTTGATCAAGCGATTGTCGCAGCTGGTAAAGGTTTGAATATCCAATTGTTAGGGGGCACCTTACGGGCTAATACCCAAGCAATTGTTGGCCAAAGCGCTCATAAACAATTAAAGAAATACCATTTTCACCATGTATTTTTAGGGATGAATGGTATCGATTTAAATGATGGACTGACGACAACTGACGAAGCAGAAGCCTTTTTGAAAGAGCAGGCATCCAGTCAAAGTATAGACGTTCATGTCGTGGTTGACCAAAGTAAGTTTGAGAAGACTTATCCAATCACGGTTACCTTAGATTGTGAATTCCAAGTTGTTACAAATATTTTTAAAGATCGACATGCAAAAGAAGATTTTACTCAAGTATATAAAATAAAGGAGGTCAACAATTGATTTATACACTAACGTTAAATCCATCAATCGATTACTTAATGTACATTGATGAGATCCAAACAGGGAAGACGAATAGATCAACGCGTGAACAGATGTTACCAGGTGGGAAAGGGATTAATGTATCCCGAATCCTAAACCAATTTGAAGTACCCAATATTGCCTTAGGGTTTGTAGGTGGTTTCTCAGGGGAATTTATCCGCGAATGGTTGGAAAAAGAAGGGTCATCCACTCAATTTATCGAAATTTCTAGTCCAACACGTATAAATGTGAAGACTAAAGGAACAAGTGAAACAGAAATTAACGGAGCAGGCCCTGTCATCGATGAAGAGGCGATTAACCAATTGCGCCAACAAATTCAAATGATGACTTCAGAAGACTTGATAGTCCTATCGGGTAGTAAAGCACAAGGATTACCGGAAGATTTCTACTTAAGCTTGATTAGCTTATTGAAAGAACGAGGTATTCCATTCATCTTCGATACAGCAAGCCAAGAATTAATCGAAGCCTTACCAATGGCACCACTTTTAGTCAAACCAAACCAGGATGAGTTAGGTGACTTATTTGGTGTTGAAATTAATTCACTAGATGACGTTGTTTTATACGGTAAGAAGTTACAAGAATTAGGTGCAGAAAATGTCGTTGTATCACTAGGTGGTGACGGTGCCTTATTTATTGACAAAGACCGTATTGTTAAGGCTGATGCACCTCAAGGTACAGTTATCAATACAGTTGGATCTGGTGACTCAATGATTGCCGGATTTGTTGCTGGATTACAGCAAGGTTTACCAGCTTCTCAAGCCTTCGTACTAGCGGTACAAAGTGGGAGTGCCACAGCATTTAAGGAAGACTTGGCAGAGAAGCAAGACATTGATGCCTTAAACGGGGCAGTCGGTCTATCATTTTTACATAAATAAAGTTTACAGTCGTAAATGAAGGAGATAGGTATGAAAATTACGGATATTTTACGTGAAGAATTAATGATTCTTGACGTGAAGGCAGATAACAAAGCTGCTATTTTAGACGAAATGGTGCAAAAATTAGTAGATACTGGAGCAGTGAGCGACTTTGATAGTTTCCGTTCAGACATCCAAAAACGTGAAGATACTATGAGTACTGGTTTAGGTAATGGTATCGCGATGCCTCACGCGAAAAATGAGGCAGTTACCAAAACTTCAGTTGTATTTGCTAAAAAACCAGGCGGTTTAGACTTCGAATCTTTAGACGGCCAACCAGCTGAATTATTCTTTATGATCGCTGCTGAAGGTGGATCTGCGGACACGCATTTACAAGTACTTGCTGAACTTTCTAAATTATTAATGAATGAAGACTTCATTGCTGCTTTAAAAGGTGCCCAAGATACTGCAGCTATTACAGGTATTTTAAACTTAGCACAAGCACAATTAGACGCAGAAAACAAAGAAGAAGAATCTTCTACTGATGTTTCTGCAGCTGATGTTGACGAAAAGCAACCTTATATCATTGCGGTGACTGCTTGTCCAACTGGTATTGCCCACACTTATATGGCTGAAGATGCTTTGAAGAAAAAAGCAAAAGAACTGGGCGTACAAATTAAAGTTGAAACACGTGGATCTGAAGGCGTTAAACATGGTTTAACTAAAGAAGACATCGACAAAGCAGACGGAATCATTGTTGCGGTAAGTAAAAATGTGCCAATGGGTCGTTTCAACGGTAAAAAAGTGGTTGAACGTCCAGTTGCTGACGGTATCAACAAAACTGAAGAATTGATTAATTTAGCTTTATCTGGCGACGCACCAGTTTACACGACTAACCGTCAAGATGAAGAAGATGCTTCAAGTGAAGACGGTGCAGGTTCAGGTCGCTTCAACTTCAAGTCATTATACAAAGACCTAATGAACGGTATTTCAGCAATGTTACCATTCGTTATCGCTGGTGGTATAATTATCGCCATTTCATTCTTAATTGAACGATTCACCGGTAGCGAATCTGAATTATTCTTAGGGTTCAACGGCATCGGTTCTGCCGCCTTTGCATTCTTAATTCCAGTATTAGCAGGTAATATAGCTAAATCTATCGGTGGTCAACCAGCCTTAGTAGCCGGATTCTCTGCTGGTGCCTTAGCAAATACTGCTGGTGCCGGATTCCTAGGTGGTTTAGTTGGTGGTTTCCTTGCTGGTTATGTGACAATCTTAGTCATTGAAATGCTTAAAGGATTACCAAAATCACTTGCAGGTACTAGAACAATCTTATTCTACCCAGTACTTACCTTATTAATTACTGGTGTTATCATGTACTTTGTATTAGGGCCAATTTTCGCCGGTATCAATACAGGTATGTTGAACTTCCTTGAAAGTCTAGGTACTGCTAACTTAGTATTACTTGGTGCCTTACTTGGTGGTATGATGGCGATCGACATGGGTGGTCCTTTCAATAAAGCAGCATATGCCTTTTCTATTGGTATCTTTACAGATACAGGTGATGGTCAATTTATGGCGGCAGTTATGGCCGGTGGTATGGTGCCACCATTAGCAATCGCTTTGGCGTCAGTTTTATTCAAAAATAAATTTACTAAGACAGAAAAACAATCAGGTTTAACAAACTTCATTATGGGTCTAACATTCATTACTGAGGGTGCTATCCCATTTGCAGCTGCTGATCCATTACGTGTGATTACTTCTAGTGTACTAGGTGCTGCTGTTGCTGGTGGTTTAACACAATTCTGGGCAACTAATGTACCTGCACCACATGGTGGTATCATCACTATGGTGGCGTTAGGTAACCAACCATTACTACTAATCTTAGCGGTAATTATCGGTTCAATTATCTCAGCCTTAGTTTTAGGTTTCTGGAAAAAACCAGTAGCTGAAGAAGACAGATAATCATTTGGATAATAACAATACAAAAAAGCACGAAATTACCAAAAGGTTAATTTCGTGCTTTTTTATTATTAATATCTTGTATATTGGGCCTGATGATTGTCTTGTTTTTGTATTTTTTGAAAAATAAGCTAGTAAAGAATTGTTTAATATAGTTGATAGAGGCTTAATAATGCCAACTAATCAAAAAATTAATGGTATGATATTTTAGAATGAAAATAATCGTGCTAGGAGAGAATGTATGCGGGTTAAAGATATATTACTTAAAAACAAAGGCCAAGCCTTTTTGGCATTTATGGCTAAAGTAGCAGAAGCCATTTTAGAGTTATTAGTACCTATCGTGATGGCTACATTGATTAACATGGGGATTAATCAAGACAATCCATCTGTCATCATTAGACAAGGGATCTTGTTAGCAGTATTGCCTTTACTAGGTTATTTAACGGCCTTGGTTTGTCAATATTTGGCTTCTAAAGTTGCCCAGGATATTGGGACTGAAGTGCGGCTAGAAATGTTTAAAACATTAAACCGCATGGATAGAAAGCAATTGGATACTATTACAGCTTCGTCAGTGGTTTTAAGAATCGAAAACGATACACAAAACTTACAATTGGCCATTGCCTTAATGATTCGTTTGGGTTCTCGTGTACCAGTTTTATTAATTGGTTCAATTGTGATGGCCTTTTATGTGAGTCCAACCTTGGCGCCTATATTTATCATTGGAGGATTGGTCATCGGTGCTATTTTGATATACATTAATATTTTTACCAATAAACAAAATGGCCAAATCCAACGTCGTATGGATCAATTATCACGTATCGTGCGTGAAAACTTTTCAGGTATCCGAGACATTCGTGCTTTCGCCAACGAAAAACATGAGGTCGACCGATTCGAAAAACAAAACCTAACTTTAAAAGGCGAGCAGTTAACAATGGGCGCCTTCCAAGCGCTGGCTAATCCGTCAAGTCTTTTCTTAGTCAACCTAGCCATTGCTTCTATCTTGTTCTTCGGAGGTAGACTGGTAAATAATGGCCAGTTTATGCAAGGGGATGTGGTTGCCTTAGTTCAATATATGAATAATATCCTCCTGGCTTTAAATGTACTGGTGAATATCTTACTTGTATTTAGTCGCGGGATTGCTGGGATTAACCGAATTGATGAGGTTTTATCCATTCAACCAGAAATTTTAAGTGGTCAGGCCAAACTTTCTGGAGATGAACCCTTGGCCATCCAATTTGATGATGTAACATTTGGATATGGAGAGCGTAATACCATTGAAAATATCACAGCTGATATCAAACCTGGTTCTTTCTTTGGGATTATAGGGGGGACGGCATCCGGTAAATCGACCTTAATTAACTTGTTGTTACGTAATGACGATGTCAACCAGGGGCAAATTATCATTAATGATAACTTGATTCAAAACTTAGACCTGAATGCTTACCGCAAAAAAATCGGTCTAGTCCCTCAATCCGCATCCCTATTTACGGGGACCCTTAGAGATAATCTATTGATGGGCAAAAAGGGTATCAGTGACCAAGACTTGTGGCAAGCCTTAGAAATTGCACAAGCCAAGGATTTTGTCGCTCAAAACGACCAGGGCTTAGAAATGCCCGTTCGACAAGGTGGTAAAAACTTTTCAGGTGGACAAAAGCAAAGGCTAACGATTGCCCGTGCCTTAGTTGGCCAACCGCAAGTTTTAATACTAGATGATTCGTCAAGTGCCTTAGACTTCGCCACTGAATCGAAATTACGCCAAGCATTAAGCAAATTAAATACCACTATTATCATGATTTCACAGCGTGTATCTTCAGTACAACAGGCTGATCAAATTTTAGTCATGAATAATGGACGCAGTGCTGGTGTTGGTAGTCACGATGACTTACTAGCATCCAGTGATATATATCAAGCGATTGTTGCTTCGCAAATGCAAGAAGAAAAGGAGGATTAGCAGATGGATAAAACAACATTCTCATGGCTGATGGATTATATTAAATGTTACCGTTGGACAACAATCGGCTTATTCCTGTTTTCGACGATTACCGTCCTTTTTCAAGTTTTAATACCCATTCAAATCGGACAGGCAGTGAATGAAATCGTTGGCCTGGACCAAGTGGATTATAAAGCTCTGTGGCATGCCATTATCTGGTTGAGTGTGTTCTCTTTAATTGCAGCTTTAGCTCAGTATATACAAAACCAGATGTCTAACCGATTAACCTACCATATTATTGCGGACTTACATAAAGACGCCTTTAATAAAATCCAAAAACTCCCTTTATCATACGTGGATAATCATTCTTTAGGAGACCTTGTTTCTCGTGTCATTAATGATGTCGATTTAGTTGGTAATGGTTTATTACAGAGTTTCAATAGCTTATTCTCTGGAGTGATTTTAATTGTCGGGGTTATCGTGATGATGTTATCCCTAGACGTTAAAATCGGACTGATCGTCATTATTTTGACACCCATTTCTGTGGTTGTATCATATATTATTGCCAGTAGAACCTACCACCGCTTTACTGAACAAGTCAATTTACGTGGCGAACTCGGTGGATACGTAGATGAAATGGCCCAAGGGCAAATGATTGTCCGTGCCTTTACCTTTGAAGATGACGCCATTGAACAATTTACAAGTATTAACCAAAAAGTGCATGAGTCAGGTCTGTGGTCACAATTTTATGGCGCTTTAATTAACCCAACGTCGCGTGTTTTAAACTCCATTGTTTATGCTGTTGTGGGCGTAGTCGGTGCCTTTACTGTATTATCTGGCCAATTGAGTGTGGGGATTTTCTCTTCATTCTTAACTTACGCCAACCAATACAATAAGCCATTTAATGATATTTCTTCTATTATTAATGAGATGCAAACATCTTTAGCTGCTGCTGCTCGTGTCCATGAACTGATGGTGGCTGAGGAAGAAACGCCTTCACGCGACCAAGCAGAACTTGCAACGGTTGAAGGGGCTGTTGATTTTAAAGACCTAACCTTCTACTATGATAGCCAGCGACCTTTAATCGAAGACTTAAACGTCCGTGTCAAGGCTGGAGATACGGTAGCCATTGTAGGTCCTACTGGGGCTGGGAAAACGACACTTATCAATCTTCTGATGCGGTTTTATGACCCAGTAGCCGGCGGTATTCATATTGACGGTGTCAACACCTTAGATATGCAACGTAGCTATCTACGACAAAAATTTGGGATGGTTTTACAGGACTCTTGGATATTTGAAGGAACTATTTTCGATAATATTGCATACGGTAAGTCGGGCGCAACCATGGAAGACATAGTTGCTGTGGCTAAAAAAGCCCAGATCCATGACATGATCATGCAAATGGACCAAGATTACCAGTTTAAATTAAGTGAGAACGGGGCCAACATTTCTAAAGGGCAACAACAATTAATTTGTATTGCGCGCATTATGCTGACTGACCCAGACATGTTGATATTGGATGAGGCGACATCTTCAATTGATACGATGACGGAGAAGGCGATTCAAGAAACCTTTGATGCAATGATGGTCAACCATACAACCTTTATCGTAGCCCACCGTTTATCAACGATTGAAAATGCCGACCAAATCTTATATATGGAAAACGGCCATGTCTTAGAACAAGGCAGCCATCAAAGTTTATTAGAAAAAGAGGGTAAGTACTTCAATCTATACCAATCGCAATTTGATCACCAAGCTGAATAAGTCCTTGTTGAAGAAGGCGCACATCAAAAAGCTAGCGGCAATTTTCGCTAGCTTTTTTGTCTACCCTCATCTTATAAATAGTTCAGAATCGTCGTAATATCCCGTTGAGTGACAATTCCAATAATGTCTTCAGGTTTACGGACATCGTCTTCTTCCGAAATCAATAAGACTTCATTTTGGTTGTTGCGCATCAAGTCGACCATTAAATCATCTAATTCAAAAATTGGGGTATCGGGTGAGATGATTTGTTTACTGGTAATTTTCTTATGATGGCTATGATTGATGATTTGCCTTACTTGATATTTGGAGAAGTCCATATAGAACCAAGCATTTTTGGTAATTTCATCCGCAATAAATTTGGTGATGAGTTCTGCAGAAATAACTGAAACCAAGCGTTCCTTATTGAAGACGGGTAATTGGGATACTTGATGGTGGTGTAAATCAGTCAAGGCTTTTTCTAGACTATCATCCATATTAATGGCAAAAACTGGTTTGATAAATTTTCTGGTTGAAGGAATTTGTGTCAGTAATTGGTTGATTTCAAAAAGTTGTTGATTGGTTTCTTCAGAAGGATAAGCCAGGTTTACTTCAACCTCAGTCTTGTGGTGGGTCAACAAGTTGCGTAACTGGCGAATCTGGTCTAAAAATTGATGGTTACGTTTGATTACTTTGTTTGTTTTGGCCAATTCTTCTACACATTGGAAGAAAGTAGCATCATCATCCGCTAATAATCTCTTCATGGTTTGGTGTAATGCGTTAAAGTGGCTGATAAAAGCGACTGTTACTGAATAGGTTTTATCCCTGATAAATTCTTCAGAATAATGACTGGTCATCTTGGCAACCTCCTTCTATCTACTACTTTAATTATAACAAAAAGATGATGGCATAATGAATTGCAATACTCTTGAGCAAATAAATTACAACCTTAGGTGTGCTAGCTGATTCTGACATCCAAGCGATTGAAGACTTGGATGGGAAAAAATTTGGTGATAACACTTGAAATTAACGGGGTTAAAGTTACAGCACCGGATATTAAAAAGCAAGATGCCTTTGCCTTAAGACAGCAAACTGCCATGGTATTCCAACACTATAACTTGTTCAGAAATAAGACAGTATTAGAGAACGTAACTTTATCTTTAATTTCAAATAATGTCATGAAAAAAGATGAAGCTGCTGAATTTGGCGAAAAATTATTGAATCAAGTGGGCTTGTCGAAACAAAAAGACCAGTACCCAGTGACTTTATCAGGTGGACAACAACAACGGGTAAGTATTGCCCGGGCTCTTGCCGTACAACCCAAAGCAATTTTACTAGATGAGCCAACGTCTGCCTTAGACCCATAATTAGTGAATGAGGTACTAGAAACTATCGAACAATTGACAAAAGGACACACAACACTTGTTATCGTGACGCACGAAATGAATTTTGCCCGCAAAGTGGCAGACCGGGTTGTCTTTATGAATGATGGGGTGGTCGTTGAATCTGGACGGCCGGATGAAATCTTCACTAATCCAAAAGAAGAGAGAACCAAGCAATTCCTAAAAGAATATATTGGGGCCAATGAGTAGGTTATCTAAATTGTCCTGATATGGTACCAAAATCGTACTAAATAAAGTCTTTTGATAACTTAAAAGTAGAAGATTGTACATTGATGAACTTGATAATTGACTTTTAAAAAGTAAGCATGTAGACTATAAATAGTTCTAAATGGAACTAGTCATTTAAAAAATTGAAATTTAAAGGAGTATTTAATTTATGTCACAATTTAAAGAATTATTAACTAAACGTCGTTCTCACTACGCTATCGGTGCTAACACTGATGTGACTGCTTCAGATGTAGCTGCCGCTTTAAAAGAAGTGATCTCAACTGTACCAAGTGCCTTCAACTCACAAGGTGTTCGTGTTGTTGTCGTTTCTGGTGAAAATAACCAAAAACTTTGGGACTTAATCAAAGGTGTACAAACACAAGTATTAGACGAAGGTACCTTAAACTACATGACACCAATCATGGACGGTGCGCGTGAAGCAGTTGGAACAATCTTATTCTTCGAAGACCGTGATGCTGTTGAAGCAGGTATCCCTGGTAACCCAGAACGTCGTTCAGTTTATAAAAACCACGAATCAGCAAATGCGCAATTAACAGCTTGGTTAGCATTAACTGAATTAGGTTTAGGTGCAAACTTACAACATTTCAACATTGGCTACGAGCAAGGATTTGACCGTGCTATCCGTGAATTGTTAGATTTACCTGAAGCTTGGGAATTAGTTGCTGAAATGCCATTTGGTTCTATTGAAGCACCAGCTGCAGAAAAAGAAGTTATTGCTGCTGAAGAACAAGTTATCTTAAAATAATCACGTCATATTAGACGTTAACAAAAAGGATCATTTACCTCATGGTAAGTGATCCTTTTTGTGTTCATTTAAAAGCCTTAAATGAACTAGCCTTCACTGACAAACATTATGTATGGATGGCGCAACATTGGACGAGTGAAGATGATTTCTTCACCGCAACAGCCAACTACTTAATGAGGCAAGATATAGAAGCTTTAGCGGATGAACTGAATGCCTTCTTCAATCCAATGAAAGCAGACCTAGACTAGGGGGAAAAATCACATGAAAAAAATAATTAATAAATATTGGGGTTGGGCCTTTTTAATTGCCCGGTTGTTAAATTCAAAAATCAAGGGATGCACCTTTTTTAGAGCCTAGTATTTCTTTTCAGCAGTGCTCTCCGGATTGACCGTATCGTTAATTTGTAAACAGGTATTTAACTATGGTTTACCGGCTATTGGTCAAGCATTGAATATTGGCTGGTTACAAGAGTCTCTACTAGGTTCAACTAGTGGCGCCGTATTTGCAGCTATCTTTGTCCTTTTATGGCAAGGTGTGGCTATGCCAATTATCACTTCAAGATGGTTTGGACATTGCTATACCAGAAGGGCAAGCTAAAATCTTACGCGACCGTGGTTACCTGGGTAAAGAAGTCATTTTCGGTATTCGTCCAGAAGATATTTTGGATACTAACATTGCTATTGAAGCCTACCCAGAGGATACCGTGACAGGTGAGATAGTCGTTTCTGAATTACTTGGTTCTGAAACCATGTTATACCTAAAATTAGGTGAAACTGAATACGTTGCACGCGTATCTACTCGTGACACATTTGAAGCGGGTGACAAAGTTGCCCTAACCTTTAACATTACGAAGGGACATTTCTTCGACTTGGCAACAGAACAAGCAATTCGTTAATATGCGAAGCATATCTTAGCTGGGGACAAAACTTCCCAGCTATTTTTGATATTATTGGTGCAAGCGCTTGCACAAACTGGTAGAATGGACTTAACAACATAAAACATCATAAGGAGTGCGTGAAATGGAAAAACATTGGTGGCACAAAGCAACTATCTATCAAATCTATCCTAAATCCTTTGCAGATGCGAATGGCGATGGTATTGGGGATTTAAAGGGCATTACCAGCAAATTAGACTACTTGCAAGAATTGGGCATAACTGCCATCTGGTTATCACCAGTTTATGATAGCCCTATGGACGATAACGGTTATGATATTGCGAATTATGAAGCGATAGCAGACATGTTTGGTGACATGAATGATATGGATTTGTTACTAGCCGAAGCCAATCAACGTGGTATTCGTATTATCATGGACCTCGTCGTAAACCATACATCAGATGAACATGCCTGGTTCGTGGAAGCCCGCGACAATCCGACAAGCCCAGAACGTGATTATTATATTTGGCGTGACGAACCCAATGACCTAACTTCAATATTTAGTGGCTCAGCATGGGAAAAAGATGAAGCATCTGGTCAATATTACCTGCACTTCTTCAGCAAAAGGCAACCTGATTTAAACTGGGAGAACGCCTCTTTACGTCAAAAAATTTATGATATGATGAACTTTTGGATCGATAAAGGTATCGGTGGGTTCCGTATGGATGTTATAGACATGATTGGTAAAGTTCCTGATCAAGGGATTGTCAATAATGGCCCTAAATTACACGATTACATCAAGGAAATGAATACTGCTTCCTTTGGTAAACATGATTTATTAACTGTAGGTGAGACATGGGGTGCTACGCCGGAAATTGCCCAATTATACTCAAATCCTGACAGTCATGAACTATCTATGGTATTTCAGTTCGAGCATATTGGTCTGCAACATAAGCCGGATGCAGCTAAATGGGATTTTGAAGACGAACTAGATGTACCTGCATTAAAAAAGATTTTTAATAAATGGCAGACAGAATTAGGGCTTGGTCAAGGTTGGAACTCTTTATTCTGGAACAACCATGATTTACCACGTGTCCTTTCTATTTGGGGCTCAACTGGCCCAAACCGAGTGAAATCAGCCAAGGCATTAGCCATTCTCCTACATCTGATGCGAGGCACACCTTATATTTACCAAGGTGAAGAAATAGGAATGACCAATTATCCTTTTAACAATTTAGATGAAATTGATGATATTGAATCCTTAAACTATGCACGAGAAGCTACGGCAAATGGTCAATCTATGGGACAAGTCATGGACAGTATCCGCATGATTGGTCGAGACAATGCTCGGACACCTATGCAGTGGGATGAAACGAAACATGCCGGATTCTCAAGTGGAGACACAACCTGGCTACCAGTAAATCCAAATTATCATGAAATTAACGTCAAAAACGCCTTAGCTGATCAGAACAGTATTTTTTATACTTATCAAAAATTGGTTCAATTACGCCAAACTGCAGACTGGTTAATCGATGGCGATTTTGAGCTATTAGATACTAGCGATAAAGTATTTGCCTACATCCGAAGAACACCAAGTGAAGCATACTTAGTAGTCGTGAATGTATCTGATGTAGCACAAACATTTAGTTTTAATGGTACATATGAAACAATTATTATCAGCAATCATGTGGTGCCAACCGATTTACAACAAATTACCTTGGATGCTTGGGATGCATTTTGTGTTAAGCTGACAAAATAAAAAAATAATATCAAAAAGGGTAACCGCAATCGTTTGTGGTTACCTTTTTTTGATATTTATACACTAGAATCACGTATTGTTAACCGAGTGGCAAGTCTAGTCATAGTAGGTACTACTTCCGGGTTTATCAATTGACGATTCAGGGTATCCACAGCAATTCGACCCATTTCCTCGGTAAAAACGGTCACACTGGATAGGGCGGGGAAAATCTGTTTCGTCAACGGGGTATCATTAAATGAAATAAGGCTCACCCGTTCAGGGACAGCAATACGCGCCTCCTGAAGGGCACGTAAAGCACCAATAGCTAATGTATCATTGGCCACAAAGAAAGCTTGTGGAAGGGCTTCTCCATGTTCAGTGATGGCCTGTTTCATCAAATCATACCCAGCTTGTGCTGAAAAATCACCAATATACGTATATTTTGCATGGTAAACACCAAGTTCAGATGCATAGTTTCGGAAAGTTCTGAACCGTTGATCAATTAACTGTTCCTTACCATCTGTCGTTTTCTCTTCACCGGCAATCATACCTATTGATGTTAACCCATGCTGCATAAAATAATCTAATACTTGAATCACGGCATTATCAAAATCAGTTGTCACACAGGGATGACCAGCATTTAAGGTATCTGAATCCACAAAAACCAATTTGCGATTATAGGACTCTAACCGTTTAATTTGTTGATTAGAAAATTTACCGATGGCAATAATTCCAGCAATATCATCAGCAATTTGAATAATTTGATTATTGAAATAACGGACAATATCATAGGTTAAATCTTCGGCACGTTTTTCTATCCCAATCCGAATAGCGTAATAATATAAATCATTTAATTCTTCTTGCTCACTATACCATTGGACAACAGCAATTTTTTGTCGCTGTTTTGGTATATTCGTCGTCTTTTGATGTTTGGGAAAACCAACGAACGTCACTTGCACGACAAGCATTGCAAACTGGGGATCTATTAGCATTTGGTCGCTTAATGAATGCCTCCCATGTATCATTAGAACACGATTATGAAGTTACCGGAATCGAGCTAGATACCTTGGTCCATACAGCATGGGCACAGGAGGGTGTATTAGGCGCGCGTATGACGGGCGCAGGCTTTGGAGGATGTGGCATTGCCATCGTCGCAAAAGACAAGGTGGATGCTTTTAAAGAGCAAGTAGGATGTGTATATACTGAAACAATCGGCTATCCACCACAATTTTATATCGCAGAAATCTCAAGTGGCGCGCGTGTACTAACAAGGAGATGATGACATGGCAAAACTAATTGATGCCTTTGTTACACAGGTTATTGAAAATAGTGATTATACAATAGACGATCATTTTTATTTACGCGATCGAATCTTAGCATTAACTGGTGAAGCAGGTGCCAATCAAGAAACAGCTAGAACCACCCTTATTTCCTTAAGTGATGCCTTAGTAGATGTTGCTGTTGACAACGGAAAAGTAGGGGATTTAACAGAAGAGCGAGATACTTTAGGCGCTGCATTAATGGATTTTATCACTCCAGCCCCTAGTGTTTTAAATCAACACTTTTGGGATACCTATCAAATTTCTCCAGAAGAGGCAATCCAGGAATTTTATGCGCTGAGTCAACGTAATGACTATATTAAAGTAGGGGCCATTGCTAAGAACATTGCGTATACAAGTCAAACGGCCTATGGACCAGTGGAAATTACCATTAACCTATCAAAACCTGAAAAAGATCCCAAGGCAATCGCTGCCGCCAAAAAAGCGCAATCTTCTAGTTATCCTCTTTGCCAGCTATGCATGGAAAATGAAGGATATCAAGGCAGAATCAACCATCCGGCGCGCGCTAACCACAGAATTATTCGTCTTCAATTAGGGATGAGAAGTGGGGGTTCCAATATTCACCATATGCCTATTTCAATGAGCATAGTATTGTATTAAACACACAGCATGTCCCCATGGTCATTTCAAAACAAACATTTGAACAATTATTAGACATTGTAGCTATTTTTCCTGGATATTTTGCTGGATCTAATGCCGATTTGCCGATTGTAGGAGGTTCAATTCTAACGCATAATCATTATCAAACGGGACGTCATGATTTCCCTATGGCTAAGGCGCCCTTTGAAAGTCAATTCACGTTTGAAGGTTACCCAAACATCCAAGCTGGGATTGTCAAATGGCCCATGTCTGTGATACGTCTACAAGGAAAAGAGCGCGGAGATTTGGTGACCTTGGCCGATAAAATCCGACTGGCTTGGCAAACATATGAAGATCCAAATCTAGATGTAATTGCATATACAGGGGACGAAGCTCATCATACAATTACACCTATCGCCCGCAAAAATGGGGACAAATTCGAACTAGATTTGGTTTTACGTGATAATCATACTTCATCACAATATCCAGATGGCGTTTATCATCCACATCAAGATGTGCAACATATTAAACAGGAAAATATCGGTTTAATTGAAGTAATGGGCTTAGCTATATTACCACCACGCTTAAAAGATGAAATCTCGGCGGTTGCTGACTATCTATTAGATAAAGAAAATAATATTGCAGCTTACCATTTAACATGGGCACAAGAATTAAAGCAAAATTATCACCATACGTTTACTCCAGATACAGTGCATACTATTTTAAAAGATGAAATTGCAAATGTTTTTGTACGCGTCTTAGAAGATGCTGGTGTGTATAAAGATACACCAGCAGGAAAAGATGGCTTTAATCGATTTATTCAATCGGTAGGTATCGTTTCTTAAATTTTTCATGCCCCCGTTTCTTGCTATTTGGAGACGGGGGTTTTCTTTTTCTCTAATGAAAATCAAATGCTATAATGGCATTAATGAAATTTAGAGGAGAGAACGTCTGATGCAAAAAGAAGTAATAAAGCTATATAATGATCGTGATGATGTGACCTTAACTAGCTACGTGATTGATCCAATCCGCACAAGTAATGTGAACATTGAACGACCGGCCGTGATTATCTGTCCCGGTGGTTCATATATGTACTGTTCAGATAGAGAAGCTGAACCAGTGGCATTGGCATTTAATGCTATGGGCTTTCACGCATTTGTCTTGCGATATTCGGTCTATGGGCAAGGGAAAACAACTGCAGAAATCATTGCAGAAGGGCAATTTCCGGTTAAATCTGATGTTATTTTCCCCCATGCGCTACAAGAAACTGCTAAGGCATTTGAAATTTTGCATCAATATGCGACTGAGTGGCGCATTGATACTGATAAGATTGGCCTAGCAGGATTTTCTGCTGGTGGTCACAATACCGGGATGTACAGTAATGTATGGCATGAAGATGTGATTCAAAATGCAACAAATTTGAAGGGCAAAGCCTTGAAACCAGCATTTAATATTTCTGCCTACGCCCTAACTGATATTGCCTATTATTATCACCAAAACATTGCCAATCCTGACCCAAATATCAAGGCCTATGCAACAGCTATATCTTTAGTTTGCTTTGGAAAACCACTACCTAGTGAAGCAGAAATTGAACGTTATTCTGTCCCAGCTACTGTGAATGAACATACTGCACCAACTTTTATTTGGGCGACACGTGAAGATGATGTTGTTAATGTACGTGATTCCTTATCACTAGCCTTAGCATTAGAAGAAAATCAAATTCCGTTTGAAATGCATATTTTCCAAGAAGGACCACACGGCCTTTCAGTGGCTAACGAGCTTTCTGCAACCATGCCCAATCAAGTGAATAAAACTGCCGCGCAATGGCTACCGCTAGCTGAAAATTGGTTGAAAGAAATCATCTTAAAAGGCGTTTATTCCTGAGCGCTTAGGATGATACTATGGGTTTAGGATAATAAAAAGAGGTAAATATGAAGTATAAAAACTTATTATTTGATGTAGATGATACCTTATTAGATTTTCAAGATGCGCAAAAGGTTGCATTGAAATTTTTATTTGAGTCTATGGATATTCCTTATAATGAGGAAACTGAGAAAATGTATAATACCATGAATCAAAGTCGCTGGCGCCAATTCGAACAAGGGATTTTAACCTCAGAACAAGTTGTAAATGGTAGATTTGGTATTTTCTTCAATCAACTAGGAATTGAAGTGGATAGTGTTGAAATGGAAAGAAATTATCGGCAGTATCTAAAAGAAGGTATAAAACCTGTTGAAAATAGTTTGGAACTAGTGAATTCACTTTCTAAACAGGCAAATTTATTTATCGTTACCAATGGAATTGCTGAGACGCAATCTTATCGTTTACAAAAATCTGGTTTGATGCCGTACTTTAAAGATGTGTTCATATCTGAGGAACTGAATGCTCAAAAGCCTAGTATAAATTTCTTTAATACAGTATTCTCAAGAATCCCATATTTTAATAAAGAAGAAACAGCCATTATTGGAGATTCGCTTACGTCAGATATTCAAGGAGGTATTAATGCTGGAATCGACACCATTTGGTATAACCCAAAAAGGAAAGAAGTAAAAGATCCAGTAATGCCAACCTATGATATTGCGCACTTAAATGAAATATATGATTTATAGTTTTTGGCTTAGTTTAACGAATTTTTGTCATGAATGTACAATAGCATATAACATCGATTGTAAAATTTCTTGATATTGTACCTTTTATTTCATAAGATTAGACTTAAATGAATAAATGCGGAATAGAAAGAGGCCGCTAATCACATCAGTATCCATTTGGAGAAAGGGTTATTAGCCGAAACAGTATGATTTACTGTTGGGGGTGTATTAAAAAAATGCATCACTGCCAAAAAGGAATGCCCAATTCCTTCCAGGAGCGCTTTCTACTTTGCGGGCAAAAGTGATTTCTGTATTCAACCGATACCAAGTCGAGCTTTTGCTTGCCTTGGTATTTTTTTATTGAATTTTATTAAAGGAGCTTTTTTATGAAGTCAAAACTTTTTCCAAAAAAGTTACACATGCCGAATGCATTAGTGCTTTTATTTTCAATCATGGTCATCATGATGGTCTTAACCTGGTTTATTCCAGCAGGGGAGTTTGAACGAATGCTGGTCGATGATCGAACTGTTTTAGTACCAGATTCTTTCCATTTTATTGATTCTAGCCCACAAAATCCCTTCAAGTTGATTCTGGCCTTACCGCAAGCTTTTATTGAGGTAGGATCTATCGTATTCTTCCTCTTTATCACAGGTGGATCATTTAAATTAATTAACGAAACAGGCATTCTTGAAGCCTTAATGGGTCGTTTAGTCCGTACCTTAAAAGGACGCGAGCAAGTCTTCATTCCTATTCTTGTTTTTGTGACTGGTTTAGGTGGTGCCACTTTAGGTTTATCAGAGGAAATTATCCTCTTCATCCCAATCGGTATCGCACTAGCTAGAGCTTTAGGCTACGATGCCATGACTGGGATTGCCGTTTTAATTCTTGGGGCTGCAGTCGGCTTTAACGCCGGTTTTATGAACCCATTCTCAGTAGGTGTTGCCCAAGCCTTAGCTGAATTACCATTGTTCTCAGGTGTTGGCCTACGTATCGCCTTATTCATTGTTCTTTGGGCTGTAACGACGATTTTTATTATGCGTTATGCGAAAAAAGTCAAAGCTGATCCAAGCAAAAGCGACGTAGCTGATTTAGAAGCTGCGGATAAAGCGCAAGCTGACTATATCGATTTAAATGAACAGGAACTACCAGCCTTTTCAGCACGCCACAAGTGGATTTCTGTGGCTTTACTATTCGGTTTTGCCATGATGGTATACGGTGTATTCCAGATTGGTTGGTTTATTGACGAACTAGGTGCAATGTTCTTTACCATGGCAGTTGTTTCAGCCTTAATCGGGGGTCTTTCAACTGGTAAAATAGCCGACACCTTCGTTTCTGGTGCTGCTGAGATGATGTTCTCAGTACTTGCCATTGTTTTCGCCCGCGGTATTTTAGTAGTCATGGAAAATGGAATGATCTTAGATACAATTATTTACAATCTTGTACAAGTGGTAAACATTTTCCCAACTATCTTAGGATCAGTTGGTATGTACGTGATTCAAATATTGATTAACTTCTTTATCCCATCTGGTTCAGGTCAAGCCGCGGCGACTATGCCAATCATGTTACCAATCGCTGACTCACTAGATATCACAAGGCAAACAGCTGTACTTGCTTTTCAATTAGGGTCAGGTTTCATGGATGCCATTATTCCAACATCCGGTGTCCTAATGGCTGAATTGTCACTGGCTAAAATTCCATATAACAAGTGGTTTAAATGGTTCATGCCGTTACTTGCCGTATACATCTTAATCGGATTGGCTTTCTTAATCTTTGCCCATTTTGTAAGCTATGGCCCATTCTAGAAAGGAAGAGTAAATTTTATGACTGTAAAAGAAATATTACATCAAGAAGTTAGCGCCCTAGAAACTGACTTAAGAGAATTGAGCGATTATATTTTTGCCAATCCAGAACTAGGCCATCAAGAATTTAAATCGTCAAAGGCTCATATTGCATTGCTTGAGAAACATGGTTTCACTGTTGAAGCACCATATGCTGGCTTTGATACAGCCTTTAGAGCGACTTTTGATTCAGGTCAACCTGGCCCAACAATTGCTTACTTGTCTGAATACGACGCCTTACCTTCAATCGGACATGGTTGTGGCCACAATATGCTTGGGACTGTAGACACTGGTGCAGGTATCGCCTTATCTAAGGTGATCAACCAGACTGGCGGCCGAGTGGTTGTTTTAGGAACGCCTGCAGAAGAAACAACTGGAACTAAGGTAGATATGACTAATATAGGCGTTTTTGACGACGTAGATGTGGCTATGTGTACCCATCCTTCAGATGAAAATACGATGTCTGGGACTTCAATGGCTATCCACCCAATTGCTTTTGAATTTTTCGGTAAACCAGCTCATGCTGCAGAAGCGCCAGAAGAGGGGATTAACGCCTTAGATGCTATGTTAAACCTATTTAACAATATCAATAGCTTACGCCAAGAAATGCGGTCATCTGCCCGTGTACATGGGATTATCACCCATGGTGGAGACGCAGCCAATGTGATCCCTGAATACACACGCGCTGAGTTCTATGTCCGCGCCTTGGATACGCCTTATATGGAAGTTTTATCGGAAAAAATCATCAACTGTGCTAAGGCCGCAGCACTTGCCAGTGGTTGTACCATGAAGCACACAAACTTTGAAAATATTTACAAGGATATGATTACGAATGAGACATTGTCTGCTGTCTACAACGAAAATGCAGGCGACTTAGGCATTGAAATGGTCCCAGAAAAATTAGGGGAAAATGGATCAATTGACATGGGGGATGTTAGCCATGTTGTTCCTTCAATCCATTCCTACTATTCAATCACAGACGGTAAACGTGTTATCGGACATACACCTGAATTTAGAGACTGCACCCAAACACCGTTTGCTTATGACATGATGATGAGAGTTGTTGAAACGCTGGCGCGTACAGGTGTTGATGTTATCAGCAAACCAGAGTTACTGACCGATATTCGAACAGAATTTGCCAATCAAAAAGTATAGGAAATAGAAAAAATCGCCTGGAGTGTAGAGGCCCCCAAAAGTTAG
>NZ_DJUR01000021.1 GCF_002440555.1 Aerococcus sp. UBA6277 | reverse complement strand
ACACTATTTATTATAGAACCAATAAGATTATAGAAGATCTGTAACGACTATTGTTGCGGGTCTTTTTTGTGTAGATAAATATAACAGTATAACTGTGCTTTTGGCAATTTGTTGATGGTATAAGCATTTTTACGCATAGAGAGGGAGATAATAACGGATTTACGATGATGGTAGCAAGTGGTGTATTTTTTATTATATTTTGCTATCTATCTCTTTTATCCGTTCTTTGCTTCAGGTGAATGAGCTGGCTTCCTTCTTTTCGCTTTGGGAGGCATAACCACAGTCGATATGGTCTTTCAGAAAATAGAATACGTAGGGTTCATGTGTAGTGATTAAAAAAACTTTAATGATATAATTTGTGCATTATATATTCGTACTGTTATGCGTTAGATTTGGGAGGCATGATTATGAATAAGATTTTATTACTATCTAGTTTAAGTGTGCTTTTGTTTGCTTGTTCTAAACAATCGAATGAGGAAGAAGTGACTAGTGATTCGGCAACATCCTCAAGTGTGGTCCAAGAAACAAGTTCAGAGGATGGGCAAGCATCATATCAGAGTACGGTACAAAGCTTTACTAGGATTACAACAGAGGAGATTACAAGCAAAATCAATAATGGTGATGGTTTTTACCTATTTGTTGGTGCAGAGGATTCTGCAGATGCACAGACTTTCGCCACTAAACTTGATGAAGCCTCCTCCATCTTTGAAACCCCATCTTTAGCTGGTATTGAAGGCGTCATTTATTACTTAGATTTAACCAGTGCTAGCGACCAGGCAACTGCAACGTTTACCGAAGATTATGGTATTGATACTGTACCTGCCTTTCATTTCTTTGAAGGGCAAATTTACCATAGTGAAATCGAAGATATCGATAGCGAGAATATTAGCGTTGAAGAGATCCAAGACTTTATCAATACGCCTTATCAGGATGAACATGTCACAACAGCACCAGACGAGAACATGGATAATGGAGACAGTTAATTTCCCATTACTAAGACCATTTAAGTCGTGTTTTTGAATAAGAAATGAATCATGGCAAGTGTTATATGTGTCATTTTACTGATTGTGTATGTCGTTATTATTAAGGGCGCCTATCCGTTTAACATAAAATCGATGCATCAATTATTTTTCCAAATGTATATTATATTTCGTGTTAAAAAGATTTTGATAGATAAACCCTAAGCAAAAAGCACGTTATTCTTTGAAGTAACGTGCTTTTCTCTTTTGATTGATTTTGACAACTTGTACTTAGTCAATTTCGGCTAGGGCAGTGATGGCTGCAATTCGTCCGAATGTAAAGATATCAGATAAGGCATTACCACCTAGACGGTTGCCAGCGTGGATCCCACCAGCAACTTCACCGGCTGCAAATAGTCCTGGAATCACTTGACCGTCGGTGTTGATAACGCGTGTTTCTGTGTCAATTTTCAACCCACCCATTGTGTGGTGAACAGCCGGTTTCCGCGGTGTTGCGTAGAATGGCGGTTCTACCACTTTCAAGTCGAAAGCTGATTTATGAAATTCAGGGTCTTCACCCGCATCCACATAGCGATTATATTTAGCCACAGTATCCGCTAGTACTGCTGGATCAATGCCGATTTGCCCTGCCAAATCTTCGATTGTATCGTCCCGGAAAAGAGTACCTGCCGCCACTTGCTGGTCTATTTTTTCCTGGCTAGTATTATAAGCTGTCTCCTTGATTAAATCGTCTGCAATTAAGTAGAACAAGCCACCAACATTGATCGCCGCCTGCGCCAATTCGTCACGGCTACCCACTTCATTGACAAAACGTTTACCATTTATATCCACCATAACAAAGTTTGCCGGCGGTACTTGTAAACCTGAGAATAGGGCACCGGTATCTGGGTCAGAAGTCGGCATTAATTGAGAGAAGCCCATGCCCACTAATTCAGCCCCAACTGCTTCACCGAGTAAGATACCGTCACCAGTAATGGCAGGTGAGTTTGAGGTTTTAATGTCGTCGGCAATTTCAGTCCAGTAGGTATTGTATTTTTGAAGCATCTTCGTATTGGCACCGAAACCACCAGAAGTAATAATGGTTGCTTTGGCATGGATAATGACCTTGTCGCCTTTAGCGTTTCGGGCAATGGCACCAGTGATTTTACCATCTTCTACTAATAATTCTTTAGCAGGTGTTTCAGTTAGAATTAGGCCACCATTTTCCTCGACGTAAGGTTTTAAGACAGAGATGAAGGCAAATCCTTCGTGACCTTCAGGTTTGTGACCGCGTCGCCATAGAGCTCCGACAGGCATGGAAACATCGTCACGTTCAAACGGTACGCCAATTTCAGTTAACCATTCAACTGCACCTAAAGCATTGTCCGTCAATTGTTTCACCAGGGCATAGTCCCCGTAAATTACCTGACCGTTCAAGTCACTACGTTTACCGCCTAAATAAGTTTGAATACGGTGTAGTAGGACTGAATCGAATAGGTAGTCTTCGCCATTTTCAGTGCGGTTTAAGTAGTCAATGATTTGGCCACGCAATTCTAGGAAGTCGTCTAAGTATTCAGGGTCAATGGTTGCCTCATCAATTGCAGCAATTCCAGCTAGGGTATGGGCTTCACCAGGGTTAGCTTTGAAACTTGCTTGCCATGCGGGTTCAGCAGCGTTCATTGGTCCACCAGCCCGGACAGTATTGCCACCTAATGATGGGAATTTTTCTACTAAGATCACATCTTTATCTGCTTGAACGGTTGCAGCAGCAGCGGCTAAACCAGCACCACCCCCACCTATAACCAAGATATCTGTATCATATTCTATGGTGTCGCTAGCAGTTTTATTAGCTGTTTTTGGCCGTTTCTTCAAGATGTCTGGATTCGCACTAGCCAAGCGCACTGCATCCGCAACTCCGTCAATCACGCTCTGACTCGTGACAGAAGCACCTGAAACCGCGTCAACATTTAAGGTCTGGTTTTCAAGGATTTGTTCAGGAATACGCGTGAAGACTAAGTCCGCAATCCCTTGAGTCTCACCACTTGAATCAATATCAATCCTATCAATTCGGGTATCACTAAATGACACAGTAATCGGAAGTGGTCCATTATGCCCTTTTGCTTTCACCTCATACTGGCCAGGTTCGAAGCGAATCTCTTCAGGTAGGGCTAAGATACTCGCTACATCGGCAAAACGAATAAACTGACCAAGACAAGTTTCTAGGAAGTGTAGAGTGTTTTCATTCTTCAAGTTACCATCCTCATCAAAGGCTTCGTGCACGCGTCCCAATAAGAATTCGTATCCAGGCATGACAATTGCATTTACCCCAGGTGTATCAAGGATTTGACGCAAGTGTAACTGGGCACGAGATGACCCTTGAATATCATATGAAGCACCCACTAACATGACCGGTTTACCATCAAGTGGATGTAAATTAAAGGATAAGTGTTCGATCAAGCTCTTAAGGGCAGAAGGGACAGAGTGATTATGTTCAGGTGTTGCTAGGATCACACCGTCAGCAGCGGTGATTTTTTCATTAAAGCTTTGAATGATGGGTAAGTCATCCTGATCTTCAGTTTCCACAAACATAGGTACTTCACGAAGGTCTAGAATTTCAATCTCAGCTTTGTTGGCAAAATGCTTTTGCATAAATTCAAGCAAAGTACGGTTGTATGTTTTGTCAGCGGCACTACCGGCAATGGCAATAAATTTCTTCATATGTGGTATCCTCCTATCCGATTTCCCAAGAAAAGTTTGTATCTTGTCGATTTGTTAGCTGACCTTGTTCACGAAGTTGATTTAAGATTTGCACAAATCCAACAAATTCTGCGAAGTGGTTTTCTAGTTCAGAGACTTTTTCTGGATAAACCAATTGACCATTCTCATCAAAAGCTTGCCCTGAATTTGATAAATAATATTCAGTACCAGGCATCACACGGGCTTTTAATTCAGGAGAATCTAGGATTTGGCGTAGGTGACTTTGAGCACGAGATGTCCCCAAACTGCCTAAAGACCCACCAACAATCATGACAGCCTTATCCATCAGCACTTGGTCAGTGTAAGAAATCCATTCTAACAAGGCCTTCAAAGCAGCTGTAATTGAGTGATCGTATTCAGGTGTTGAGATGATGACCCCATCTGCCTCAGCAATTTTTTGAGAAATCACTTGTACAGACTGAGGTGCAACTTTGTCTTCCGGTTGGATAAAAATAGGAACACCCTTAATTTCTAACACTTCAATCTCAGCCTGGTCGACGAAATGTTTGGCCATGAAATGCAGCAATTGACGATTGGTTGATCTGTCAGAGTTTGTACCAACAATAGCAACAAATTTCATAAATTAACCTCCAATTATTTGTGAAATAGATAACGAAATATATTGACCAGAAAAGAACACATTTTGTGCAAAAAATCAAAAAACAATGAAGTGTTGTTAAAAGAGGATTTTCGCCGTTTGTGAACGCACTTGTTTCTATCAATTGACATGAGTATACAACAAATGATTTGTGAAAACAATTACAAATAAGATGAATTATTTCCCGAGATTGTGTAACGTTCTACAAATTAAAAACCGAGACTGTGAAGTCCCGGCCGGTAAGGTAAATGGAGGTTATAAAAGAGCGTACATTTCTATAGGGTTAAGCGTTTCTTCAATATTAAAGCTAAAGAAATAGCTACCACATTTTTGATGATGTCTGTTGGTAAGAAAATAATCATACCTGACATCAACGTATCTATCCAAGAAATTGGTGAATCCAACAAGTAGTTTAAAGCCAAATACATATAAGTTAAACCGCATAGGAAGATAATCAAGTTCATACCAATCGCACGAACAGTTAAGATCTTCCAGCCATTTTCAACTTCTGGGTTTTGACTGGCAAAGACCATCGCCACGATGAAACCGATAATGAAACCAAATGAAGGGGAGTAAATAAAAGCACCTTTAAAAATAAATAAAAGAATAGCATTTAAAAGCATGGCAACAGCCGCATATTTTCTTGGAATCAACAAACCAGTTAAGACAACCGCCATGGTTTGTAAGGTGAATGGAATCGCCCCAAATGGCACGACAACATAGGAAGCGATTAAGGTAATCACGCTCATTAGTGCAGCGAGTACCCAGTAGTAAGTAGTTGATTTTGTCATAAGTGTTCTCCTTTTTTAGTCAACCGAATTTTATTATAGGTTGACCATCCCTTTTAAATTTGGACGTACGACATGATATCGCACATCCACTTGTTACTATAGATAATATGTTGCCTCTTATAAGTCAGCGAATTGCTGACTAGAGAAAGATACTTCACCAGATACAAGGGTTCGTCTCTTGCCCTCTGATGTTTCTATTGAAAGGTGACCAAGATCTGTCACACCAAGGATTTTTCCGCGATAAGTTTCGTGGTTCTCCGTATAGGTTACCCATTGGTCCTTTCCTAATAGGTGGTCACGGTAATAATCAAGGAAAGTCAAGCTTGCTAAGTCATCATAGTAGCCCTTGAACTTAGTAATAAAGTTGGTAATCAAGTCATTTGGGTTAAAGGAACTAGGCAATTGTGGGCCAAATATCGTACCCGCAACAGATTGATTTTCCGCATTCTCCTTCGCGAAATCACCCGCAAGGTTAGATCCAATCCCAAGCACCAGATGAGAAATCGTTTGCGCTTCCATATCAAACGTTGCCTCAGTTAGAATACCAGCAACCTTTTTCCCATGGTAGAACAAGTCATTTACCCACTTAATCATGACATCATCGGGTAAATAGCTAGATAAGGTTTCCGCATAGGCTGACGCAGAAGCGATAGTCAAAGACGCAACAAGGTCATTATTCACACCCGGTGGTGGGGTCATAACGATTGAAAAATAAAGGCCTTGGCTAAGTGAAGAATAAAAGGTACGGCCACGTCGGCCACGACCGGCAGTCTGCTCACTGGAAATAAAAATAACAGGTTGGTCTGGATAGTCCGCTGCATGCTTACGACCAAGATCATTGGTAGACGTAGTGGCATCTTGGTAGTAGACCTTTAATTCTGGCCATATATGTTGTAGGCCATGAGTAATTTGGCTAGGATCAATCTCTTGATTTAAAGCCTCTAAGGCATAGCCGTTTTTTGGGTGACGGATAATTTCATACCCATCCGTTTCTAATTGCTTCATAGCCTTCCAAATGGCATTACGACTAACTTGGAAGTGGTCTGCCAATTCTGGGCCAGTGTGAAAATGACCAGGATGGTCTAAAAGATAAGCAAGTAGTTTTGCTTTCACTGTCATGAAATCCGTCCTTTCTTTCTAAAATACAAATATTACATTATCAAGATAAAAATACTTTGTCAACTGAATATTTTGTGCAGGTGACGAAAAACTTTTCAATTAAACAATTCATGAAAAAAAAGGCATCGTCACTTTTTCAAGATAACAATAAGGATGTCTTCGCGATAAAAAGGCAAGTTTCAGACATGTAAGTTAAGCAATCTTAACTCGCGCAAAGTAAGGTAATTTTTAAACTGGCTTGGTGGGGAGTAGGAGAAGTTAATGCTTTTAAAGGTTTACTGTCATCAAAAAGAGGAGACGTTATTCGCCTCCTTTACTTTCAAAGTTATTTTAATTAATCGTTTAGCTCTTCAAATTCGTCAAAATCATCATAGTCATCGAGTTCATCAAAGTCATCAAAAGCGGCATTTTCAAGCATGTAAGCAACTGGGTCAGCTTGGTAAGTTTGGATGTCTTCGATGATAGGTTCTTCAATTTTACGGCTTAGGCTGATTTGCATGCCCATGTCTTGGTAACCTTGTTTTAGATACATGTCATATGGCGTATCGTCAGCATCTGCAGATAAGACAACCATCTTATCTGCAGACAAGGCTTTATCGCACACCCATTGTTGGATGAGTGAACCGATTCCTTGACGTTGGTAATCGTCTAAAACTTGGAAATTATCAATTTCATAGGCATGCGCTAGGCGGATAACGTCCGTAATGGCAACCAATTTGTCATCAATATAGACAGCTAGGGCAGTGGTGTTATTTTCCGCTAAAAACCAAGGGTAGTAATTTAATTTCTGTTGGGCAAACTCGCTCGAATCGTCGATAGCCTTGTCGAAAACTTGGTTGAAGTCGAAGTAGTCTTGTTGAGTTGATTCATCGACTTCCTTTAAAACTAAGCGGTCACCGTATGTGTCGATAGCTTTGGTTGTCCCTTTGAATTCTGCCGGATTTAACACCATCAATTTGGTAAGGGAAATTTCGTATCCCACTTCACCAATTGACGCAAATAAATCAGGCGCTAAAGGTTGATTCATTGGTAGGACAAAGCTGTAATAAGAAAGGTTGAGGTCGTAGGCATAATCTAGAAAATTCTCTTCTAGGATATCCAATTCTTCAGCAGTTGGGACAAAGTCTAGGACGATTTTATTGTTGTTGTACATACTTGGTACAGTACGGTTTCCAATAAAATAATATAATTCAGTTTCATCGTAGGTATCAGCCAAAGTAAACATCTGGTCAAAAGTAAAATCTTGCATGCGTATAGCTCCGTTCATTGGGAAAATTTGATCTTTAATTACCTATTATTTTAGCACAGCACTAACAGATCCGTTTAGAAAAAAGGATGGGTGACCCACATCATTCTGTTGGCGTCAGCCTTACAGAATGAGTTGTCACACAAACTATCCAACTAGGCTGATAGTGTTCCCGTTGCTCTTAAGGCAATGATAGGTAAGTTGAAGTCCGAAGAACTTATCACTTATAGCAGAAAATCAAAATAACAGCGTAATTAATCAATTAAAAAACCGAACAGGTGTGCTATAATTGACGCTAGTTGAAATTGAAGTTTCCATTTAGGTTAGCCACATCATGTGGTATCATGGAGAGTGAAAAAGCACAGATATTGCGTTTTAACCGGAATGGTCCAGTTGACAAGTTTTTCTAGGCTGGGCAAGTATTGGCTGACTAGTAGAAAGTAGGTGTGGGAACGTGGATGAACATCATGTAGCAGAAGAAATTACTGCATTGAAGAGTGATTTGCAGGGGATGATTGAAAAAATTGATGCTATCAACGAAGAGTGGGATAAGTTATTAATTTCTTCCCATAACTTGAAAATGGAAAATTTTTATTTACGTGAACGGGTACAAGAGTTAACTGAATTAAACGATAGTTTGTCGCAAAATACAGCGGAAACTGATGAACCTGTTGATGAGGATACGCCGCAGGTGATGTCAAAAGCCCGTCAAAATCTTATGAATATCTACGAAGATGGCTTCCATATTTGTAATATTTCCTACGGTCAACGCCGTGGAAATGACGAGCAGTGCATGTTCTGTTTAGATATTCTGTATGGTGAACGTGCTGGTGAGGGGAATCAAGGCTAATGGATACACCCTTATTACAAGCAGGCGAACGGTTGGATGCCTTAATTCCACAAAATCTTGAAATTATTCAAAGTGACCTGACCTTCTCTTTCTCGGTAGACGCAATTTTATTGGCGCATTTTGCCCAAGTGTCTTCGAGTCGGGTGAAACAGGTCATTGATTTTTGTTCGGGTAATGGGGTGATTCCTTTATTACTGTCGGCTAAAACGAGTGATAAAACTCAGATTCATGGGATTGAAATTCAACCTCAAGTAGCAGACATGGCCAAGCGGTCGATGGCATATAATAATCTGTCGGATAAAATTACGGTTCATCAGATGGATTTAAAATCGGTTCGTGACCATTTTAAAAAGGATTCTGTAGACGTGGTGACTTGTAATCCGCCTTATTTCAAGAAATACGATGAATCTAAGGTTAATTTATTGGATGCTAAAACCTTGGCCCGCCATGAAGTGGCGATGACAGCGGAAGATATTTTCCAGCAGGCTCAGTTTGTCTTACGAAACCGAGGTAAATTGTATATTGTCCATAGACCTGAGCGGTTGAGTGAGTTGATTGTTTTAGGTAACCAATACCATTTGACTTTGAAACGGCTGCAATTTATCTATCCGAAACCAGGTAAAGAAGCGAAAACCATTTTGCTAGAATTCATGAAAGATGGCCATGATAAGGGCTTGCGGGTCTTGCCACCTTTCTACACGCAAACCTTGTCGGACGAGTATACACCAGAAATGAGAAAGTTGATTTATGGCGAATAAGTCAGAAGAATCGCATAAAAAAGATGCAATCGGTAAAATAAATAAAACACCTCAAAATGACCATAAGAGCGATTTAGAAGATGGTCTGGGAAAGGGCGCAGATAAGGCGCTTGCTGAGGTTGAGAAGGCAATGAAATTACATTACTTCTATGTGCTAGCATGTTCAGATAATACCTTGTATACGGGCTATACGACTGATCCTGATCGTCGGGAAAAGGTTCATAACCAAGGTAGGGGCGCCAAGTATACTCAGGCAGCTAGACGTCGGCCAGTTCATATGGTTTACAGCAAGCCATTTACTTCCAAGTCACGGGCCATGTCAGCGGAGTATCGGTTTAAGCAGTTGACTAGACATCAAAAGGAAAACTTTCTTAAAGAACGGGGCGTCAAACAGGTTTGGCCACCATCTATGTGGTCGGAACGGGTGGCTGACAGCGTGGAGAGTGGCTTACCCTTTTTGCCGGAGGAAGAAAAAACAGTTAAAGATGAGGAGTGAGGGCATGGTTCAGGTACAACATTCATTTACAAAGCAGGAGAATGAAGGGTTTGGGACCTTGTATTTGGTGCCGACGCCGATTGGGAATTTGGAGGATATGACGTTTCGTGCGGTCAATACTTTGAAGTCTGTGGAGATGATTCTGGCGGAGGATACGCGAAATACGCAGAAATTGTTGAATCATTTCGAGGTGGTGACTAGCCAAATGTCGTACCACCAACACAATAGTCAGGCGCGGATGCCACAAATTTTAGCTATGCTGAAGGATGGACAGGATTTAGCGCAGGTGTCTGATGCTGGGATGCCAGCGATTTCTGATCCAGGCTTTGAGTTGGCGCAAGCAGCTATTGCAGAAGGTATTCGGGTTGTGCCACTGCCGGGTGCAAATGCGGCCTTAACGGGGCTTGTGGCGTCAGGTTTGGATACTGACCAATTTGCCTTTATTGGCTTTTTACCGCGTAAGAAATCTGAGAAAAAGGCTTTCTTGGATGATTTGGTGAATTTTCCCTACACGATGATGTTTTATGAATCTCCTTACCGCTTGGTGCAAACCCTTGAGGATTGCCGAGAGGCCTTCGGTTCTGACCGGTCTGCGGTAGTAGTACGGGAGTTGACTAAGAAGTTTGAAGAGTTTAACCGAGGCAGCCTGGATGATTTGGTTGTGCATTTTGACCAAAATGGGCCGATTAAAGGGGAGATTTGCTTCTATATTGCGGGTAACGATGCGCCAGTGACTGAGGCAACAATGTTACAGGATGCTTTAGAGGAGATGACTTTGAAGGACCAGGTGGACTGGTGGATGGGTCAAAAGGACTTGTCGACTAAGGATGCCATTAAACAAGTGGCCAAGCAAACAGGCGTGAATAAGCGGGATGTGTACGCAGCTTACCACGAAATCTAGGAGGCTTTATGATTCCATATCTCATAGCGCTGACATGTTTTCTTGTTGGCATCGTCATTTTAGTGATTGCACCAAGGAATTTGGTGGATAATTTCCTGTTTTTAGCAGGTTTTATTATCTTATTTTTTGCTATTTTAAATGATCCTACTTTCAATAACCACCCCTTCTTCCAGCATATTTTTTATTGGTTGGACCGGTATGTGCGGTTATTAGCGCCTTTATTTACCATGATTTTTGGGATCGGGATGATTTCCTATGCTTTGAAAGTCTATCGGATTGAAAAGTCAAAATTGCAGTTGACGGTAGGTTTACTACTGGCTGCTGTATTGATTGGCGGGACTGTCTTCCAATATGTTGCCAGCTTTTTCTACTCGACCCTTTTTCACCAGGAAGTGGTAAGGGTCTTCCAGTTTGCGATGGCCTATTTCGTGCTTGCTTTCGTCAATTATTTGGCGGTGACCTTGCGATTGACATTGTTGGAGGATGAGAGCCAACAGGATTTTGTGGTCATTTTAGGGGAACAGTTGTCTAAGGACGGGAAGCCTTCGAGTGTTTTGGAGAGTCGGTTGGATATGGCAGTGGATTATATCGAGCGGCAACAGTTCCAATTTCAATCGGTGCCACGGATTATCGTGAGTGGAACGTCGACTGGTGCGGAGTCGCAGGTGAGTGAGGCGCGGATTATGGCCGATTATTTGGTGGACCACGGGGTGCCGCCTGAGATGATTTTGCTTGAGGACCAGGCGCATAATACCCATGAGAATTTTATTTATGCGAAAGGGATTATGCAAGCGAATGTGAAGCAGTTGAAAACGACGAAAGCGGTCTTTGTGACGTCATCTTACCATTTATATCGCAGTCAGTTGTACGCAAATATGGAGGGCTTGTACCAGATGTCTGGTGTGGGTGCTCAGGCGACGATGATGGAGCGGATTTTAAATTGGGTGCGGGAGTTTGTGGCCATTATTTTCATGCACCGAAAGCTACATCTGGCGGTTTCTTGCTTGATGATTGGTTTGGGGGTCATTAATTTCGTACATTTTTAATACAATATTGAAACATTTAGCTTGGAATTGTACTTTTTTGTATGTTTTTAGGCTATTTTTTTACAAAAAATAAGAGATATGGTTTAATAAATTATGTATTATTAAACATATTTTATTTAGGGGAGGAAACAAAAATGTTAAAAGAATTCCGCGATTTTATCGCTAAAGGTAACGTATTAGATATGGCTATCGGGGTTGTAATAGCAACTGCGTTTACTGCTATCGTGAACTCATTAGTAAATGATATCATTATGCCATTTGTTGGATTGTTTTTGGGGTCAACAGACTTTACATCTATCACAGTTCAGTTAGGTTCAGCTGTATTAACTGTAGGTAACTTCATCCAAGCAGTGATCACATTCTTAATTATCGCATTGGTATTATTCTTCGTCATGAAGGCTGTAGCATCATTGAAGAGCCAATTCGAAAAAGAAGAGGCTGGTGTTGAAGACGAGGAAGTTGCACTTGTTGATAGCCAAGAATTACTATTAACTGAAATCCGTGACTTATTAAAAGAACAAAATAATAATTAAGGATGCGAGGACCGACGCCAAGAAAGGAACCGTTGGAAGATTAAGGCAGTAGATGACGCAGTCAGCTACAACTTAAACTGAAACGCAGTCCTTTCTGGAGGTCCGAACTCGAATATAAGATGTGAGCTCGATTTTAGGCACCGTCCTTTAATCTATCTTTATCTATTTTGAGCAAAGTAAAAGGCCTAGCTGAGTATGTAAGTATACTCAGCTAGGCCTTTTTAGTTGGCATAATGTGCTTATTTTACTTTTACTTGTCCTAGTAAGTCAGTTAAAACAGTGATATCAACGTTTTCGATATCTTTAATGGTAGCGGCAATCTTATCTGCTAGGTCAGCATCGATTTTACTTGTAAGGCCCTTGTATTTTTCCATTAAGACGTCCCAATCGGCAGGGTGGGTGTTGAAGCCGTGGTAGTCATTTTTCTCAATTTCAAATACTTGGCCGTCGTTGGTTTCTAATTCAATACGGCAAGCCATTTCTGCTGGGAAACGGTCGCTGTATGCTTCAACTGGTTCAACATGGACTTTTTGTAAGAGGTCTTGAACGTCTGAACTAGTAATGCGGGCTGGTTCGTATTGTTCAGGCATGACTTGTCCGTCTAAGTAGGCGACAGCTAGCATGTAAGGTAGTGAATGGTCGGCTTCCTCTTTGAATTGGATGTTCTTCTTGCCACCTTCCTCGCCGCCACCGATAATATTGAAGGCGACGTCAAAGGTGTACAAGCGAATTTCCTTGATGTCATCAGCGGCTATTTTTTCTGCATCTTTCAATTCCAGCAAACCTTCAATAGAAGATTGGGAATGAATTTCAGCATTGTATCGTTTGGTGATGGTCTTGGTTACCCGGTTTAAATCTTCTTTCGACCAGTCGATATCAAATTTACCAGCAATGGAATCCATGAATCCTTTGTTTCCTTCAAAGACCTCTTTAGGTCCGGTAATGCCGTAGCTAGCGAGTAAAGTCGCATGCATGGCACCCATGGCCGTGTTTGGATAAGCTAACCCTTTCCAGTGAGATAGGGCACCGGTTCTAGTCACCCGCAATGAATTGTAGCCTGTACCCGCAATGGCAATGGCATTTGCGGTCTTATCAGCGTCTAATTTCAAGGCAGCGGCCGCACCTGCAGCGGCACCGTAACTCCCTTGTACAGTATGGTCAAAACCATGGTCACGTACGGGGGCAACGTCAGATAAGCGGGTTTGGACTTGGTAGGCGATACCTAAGGCAAGTAAGAAGTCTTTACCGCTTCCGCCTGCGTATTCAGTGGCGGCTAATACTGGGGCAATATTGTCAGATGGGTGGCAGGTTTCGTTTTTCGCTAGGTATGAATCGTTGTAGTCTAAATAACGGATAGCTGCCCCGTTATAAAAGGTTGCGTAGTCAGGGCTAGATTTACCACCACCAAGTAAGGTTACTAGTGGGGCGCCGCCTAGATCTTCTGTCATCTTGCGGATATCTTTCACAGGTTGGCCTTCTAGGGCGCCGATCCCGACTCCGATACTATCTAAGAGACGTAATTTTAATACTTTAACGGCTTCATCTGACAAGTCATCATAGCTACGGCTTTCCACCCAGCTTGCAAGTTGTTGAACCAATGTTTGTTTATCATTTGACATCTACTCGACCTCCGATATGTTATTCAGTCTATTTCCATATAGATAGATAAGAAGGGTATGGTCAAAAACGCATACCCCCTATAGTTGATGTTTATACCACTACTTAGTTTTTACCGTCGTTTAAGGTGATTACACGGCCGAATAACTCGTTGTTGCCCCAGATACCGCGACGGATACCTTCTAATTGTACGATTTGACTATGGTCAACGAACAAGTTCACGTCTGGACCGTAGTTTTTAATGTACCAAGAGAATACATCCGGATCAGCTGCTTCAAACATGACTTTTTCAGTACCTAATTCTGAAGCAAAACGGGTAGCGATTTCTGTTCTCCAACTAGCCACACTTTCAGTGATTCCTTCAGACTCGATCATCAACATGTAAGCCCCAGCTTCTAAACAACGTTTACCTACTTCAATCGCTTGAGCTGGATCAAGTAGACCGGCTGCTTCATTTTGTTCGATTGTGTTGGTACCACCTGAACCGAATTGCACACCGATTTCTGGTTTGGCTAATAGACCGGCATCTTGCACGCGTTCTACTAAACGGACAATGTCATCAGTTGGCATAGTAATAAATCCTGTAGAGATTTCAATGATGTCAAAACCAACACGTTTACATTCGCTAATGTAGTAGTCTACCGCTTCAATTCCTTGTGTTAAAACATATTCCATGAATCCACCTGTAGATACTTTGACACCATATTCATGCGCCAAGTCTAAAATTTTAATCAATTCTTCTTCAGGCATTAAGGTGAAAGAACCACCAGCAAATTTCAAGATATCTACATGTTCACCCATTGTTTCTAACACATCGCGTAAGTAGCGTTCACCCATAACTGTATAGTATGGTCCACGGATTTCTGTAATCCCGCGTGTACGTGGTTTTGCTTGACGGTTGTTATGTTTAATTTTAGCAAAGGCTTCTTTGTTGTTTAGATCAGTGTTGTTTCCCATAGTAATCACTTTCCCTTTCGTAAACCAGAGTGTCTGTTGGCATTTGATCGTTACTTGATCGCTAGTTGACTATGTTTGCTTTGCCTATCTTCCATGGTTAGGTAGGGCTTGTTTTCGGAAATATTGACATAAGCTGGGCGGATAATTTTCGGGTCTTGAATTTGTTCCAAGCGATGGGCGCACCAACCGGCAGTTCGTGCGACGGCAAAGATTGGGGTATAGAGGTCTGGACTCAGTCCAAGCATTCTATAAACAAGGCCCGTGTATAAATCGACGTTGGCACAAATTTCACTGCCAGGGCGCTTTTCATTGAGGAGGTCTTTGGTGATAGCTTCGATGTTACTTAGGAGGTTGAAATCATCGCAATAGCCTTTCTCAATGGCCATTTCTTTCGCCTTATCTTTCAGCAAAACAGCTCGTGGGTCTGACTTTGTATATACTGCATGCCCCATACCGTAGATGAGACCTGACTGGTCAAACGCTTGCTTATTTAAGATATCACGTAGGTATTTTTCAACTTGGCCCTTATCCGTCCAATCAGCCGTTGTGGCTTTTAAATCTTGCACCATGGCTTCTACCATCGAATTGGCACCACCGTGTTTTGACCCTTTAAGCGAACTTAAGGCTGTTGAAATGGTTGAATAAGTATCCGTTCCTGTTGAAGACACTACGTGAGTAGCGAAGGTGGAATTGTTCCCGCCACCGTGTTCGGCATGGATAATCAAACATAGGTCTAATAACTTGGCTTCCTCATCTGTAAATGTCGCGTCTGGACGAATGAGATGAAGGATCGTTTCAGCTGTCGACATATTCGGCTCCAGGTGATGCAAGATAAGTGACGCATCATCGTAGTAATACTTCTTACCTATGTAGGAATAGGCAAGTATGAGTGGCATCTTCGCAATGATAGAAATGACTTGGGAGATTTGATTTTCAAAATCACGATCTTCCGCCTTATCATCAAAGGAATAAAGTGCCAGCAATACCCGCTGCATATTATTCATGACGTTTTTGGATGGTGAATTAATAATGAAATTTTCGATGAAGCTATCGGGGAGTTTTCGATTCTCCTCCAGTAATTCATCAAAAGCAGCCATTTCTCCCTTAGTTGGTAAACTGCCAGAGAGCAACAGGTAAATAGTTTCTTCATAGCCGAATTTATCTTCTTTAAAATAATTCTCTACTAAGTCTGTCAATCGAATTCCCCGATAACGGAGTTCCCCATCTGTTGGAATTATTTTATTATTTAGTATTTTATATCCTGAAACTGAAGCAATTCCAGACACGCCAACCAATACCCCTGTACCATCGTCATTCCGTAGACCGTGTTTCAAGTCATAGGTAGAATAATGATCATGAGAGATGGTCGTGTTAGCTTTTACTACATCAACAAATTGACGTCCAAACGCTCTGTTATCAAAATCGATAGACAAGATATACCGCACCCTTTCTTTAATTTTAATAAAACATGCAAAACAAAATCCTTGTAGAAAAGGCTACAAGTAAGTTTTGATACCTGTATCCTAGTCACTTTGAATTTGAATGTCAACTATTATTTTAAGAATACAATGAGAATAAATCTCATCTTTTTCTTATCTCGCAAGGGTTTGCGTCGTGTAAAATAATTTAAAAAAATTTTTTAAAAAAGTAGGATGACAGAAGATACCTCACATGATTTTCTCATCAATGTAACATTATATCCGCGATTCATGTTAGCTTTGTAAGAAAAAGCACAATGCTAGCAGGATTAGAAATTAATTCAAAAGTTATGCGAACTAAGTAGGTGAAAAAAGAACGCGAAAAAGTCCTTGCTGATTCATTTGAGACAGCAAGGACTGTGTATTGTATCGGTTATTTGAAATGAATTGAAAGACTTTCCTACTATTGGACACGTTTTTGGATATAATTTTCAACGGCATAGTCGCTAGGATCAAGCAAGGTTTCCTCATTGTTGATTAGGCGACTCATCTCTCTAGCAATCAAAGGGCCAGTGGTTAAACCAGATGAACCCAGGCCGGATGCTACATAAACATTTGGTCGGTCAGGCAATGGTCCGTAGAAGGGCGCATAGTCAGAGGTGTAAGCCCGGCTACCAATTTTATAATCAGTGACTGGATAGTTAGCCAATTCAGGGACTAGTTGATAGATTGTGGAAAAGATACCCACTAATCGACTTGGGTCTGTGGATAAATCAAATCCTTCTTCGTCTTCATGACTAGCACCCACAAAGATTTTCCCGTCTAAATGGGGGATAAAATCACCTTCACCTTCAGGCATAATCAGGGGTAATGCTGGGGTATCCCAGTCAGTTTCTATCACTGCCAGTTGGCCTTTTTGAGGGCGGACATCTACTTGATAGCCCAGTGGGTCAAGAATCTGACCCAGCCAAGCACCAGTCGCTAAAACCACGGTATCATAGACTTCTTGGTCATTTTTTACCATAATTTTACCATCATTTAAGAAAGTTAATTCAACCCGACCATTCACAACTTTTAGATTTTTCCCCTTAGCTGCGGCAATTAAATCCTGACATAAAGCTTGACCGTCTACTACCGCACCGCCATCCGTTTCAATCAGGTCATTGTCATAGTGAAACTGTGGAAATCTAGCCTGTTGATAAGTTGGGGATAACTTGTTAATTTCTTGGATTAAAGGGGCTTCTGCCTGCCGTTTTTCAGCAATCGCCATCAAATCATCGATCAGTTTGGGCTTTTTCTTCAACAACCAAGTTGTTTTTTGTTGATAAGCCTGAGTCACTATCCCAGTGTCCGCCAAATCTTTCAATAAGTCTCGGTAAAAATGGGCCCCACCATTGGCTAGGCGGTACCAGGGTTTATTGCGACGTTTAGAGAACCAGGGGCAGATAATACCGGCCGCCGCTTTAGTAGCTTGTCCAGTTCCGTCGTCATACAAGGTTACATCATGGTCTTTGGTTAAATAAAAGGCAGCGGTCGATCCAAGGATCCCGCCACCTATTACTGCTATCTTCACTTAGTTAGCTCCTTACTATATATCAGTACAATGTATCAGTACCAAAATCAGCGCATTTCATCTTTTGCTAGACTTTATTTTTTACGGCGCTGACTGGTTTTGTCAGTTTCGCTAATTTTTTTATCGTCTTTATCTGCCATATCAGTGTAACCATCGCGTTCTTGACGGTCCTGCATTTCCCGGTAAGTCTTCCGGTTAATAATCGGACGTTTCAACATAACGGTATTCCACAAGTTATTTAGACGCATGGGTTCATCAGAGACTGACGGTTTTTCTTCATTATGATTATCAGGTGTTTTGTCTAATTCCCGAACTGGGGTTAAATCCTCGACGTCATTCCCCGGCTTGCCTGTTAAATAGGCGCCTAAAGTTGGTGAATAAGTGTCGTCATCACTTAAAGTTGACTGAGCCGCTCGGTTTGAAATCCACAAGTCTACTTTGTCGCCCACATTAAAGTAAGCAACCAAGAAGTAGTAAGCCACAGCAATGATGGCCACCAACCATACCAACCAAACAGGTAGGTTTACTTGGGCTACCCGGTATGAATGGATAATGTAGGGTAGGATGAAAACCAGTGCGGCAGAAAAGATGCCGGCCAATAAATATAAGACATTAAAGCCTTGATACCACTTGCGGCCAAAGGCGGTATTGCGTCTGAAAGTCACCCAGAAGAAAATGGCTGTGAAAATCACGAAAACCTGTAGAGGCAATCCTAAAATCGATACCGCAACTGGCATCTGGATAGCAGAAGCAAAGTCCCCCCACCATGCGTAACCGGCAATAAACATATAAGTCGCATAAATGGTTAAAGTTAAGATGAAAAATGATAGAACAGCTGGTACATACTTAGCTAAATTAAAATCATAACGTTCAATATTCAAGCGACGTAGGGTCAACTTGCAATAATCTTCCCCCGACATCCCCAGCACTTCCTCCGCTGAAATTTGTCGCAATTCCGCCACTTGCAACCGATCCACTAATTTCGATAATTCCTGATAAATCGCTGGTTGCGCTGGACCACTCGTTAGAAAGTACCCCTCACAATCCTGGAAGAAGGACCGCATATCCGCCGATAAGGCGCTGGCTTTCTCATGCGTCTCGGCTCGCAAAACTTGCATTTGGTTGACACTCGCATCCGTATTATATCTCCGTTGTGCCATGGTATACACTCCTCATTAGTACAATTGATATATTTATTTAGAAAAAGGGTTAAAGCGTTTTTGCGGGCATCCCTTATAACGCCACTTCCTTTTCATTATATACTACCAAAAGTCAGACCAATAGCGGTAGCCTTTAAATCTTTTGTAATTTTTAATGGTTAGGGATTTTTGTCGCACTTTTGAAAGCAGCGGGCCACGAATCCACATGCCAGGTAAAAACAAAGGTAGAGAATTGTTATATAGGATAAGTGGCCCTTGATTTTTTGTGCATATGATAATATGATTAGAATAAAACGATATTTTATTCTGTATTTCTAATCCTTTGATTTTTTGGGTGTAAGTTTCGTTTGGGGTTATTTTGGTATAGGGAGGGTCTATGAAGAAGTATTTTAAATGGTATTGGAAAGAAAATGCACTGTTAACTTTGATTATCTTGCTAGGGGCAGTGGCACAAATTGTCGCCAGCGTTTTGAATGCCAATGTCTTAAATGCATTGATTGCCTTTGATTGGCAGACGATGATAGTGTCTATCTTATGGGTGACCTTGTTACAAGTCGCTTATATCTTAACGCTCCTGGTTAAAATTCCCTATCAGGCGAAAGTTACGCAAAAGATGGTAGCAGCCATTCGAAAGGATATTACAGAATCCATTGAAAAAATGCTCTACCAAGAATACCATGGGAAGCATTCTTCCGCCTTTGCTTCTTGGTTAACCAATGATATCAATACCATTGAGGAGAGCGGTTTTGCAGGTGTATACGAAATCATTAATTTAGCCGTCATGGGCATCGGCGCGATTATTGCTTTATTGTATTTTCATTGGTCTATTCTATTATTCTCACTTGCTTCAGCTGTGTTAACCTTATTGTTACCACAATTAGTGACGAAACGTGTTCAGGATGCAACAGTTGAAGTCACCAAGGAACAAGAGCAGTTCATGCAGACCATTACTAGTACTTTACAAGGATTTGATACCTTGTTTTCTTATAATTTGCTTTCTCGGATTACGCGACGCATTGAACAAGGATCCAAACAAGTGGCCACTGCAACTGTGCACCAACATCAACAAGTCACCTATTCAGCTATTCTGGGTGCATCCGGCAACCTTTTTGGCCAAATTGGGGTTTGGGTATTGAGTGCAGTTTTGGCCTTTAGACAAGTGATTTCTATTGGGTCGATTTCAGCAACAGAAGGCTTGAGTTTTCAAATATTTAATAGTGTAGGGAATATCACCAATTATTGGATGGAAGTGCGAACCGTTTATCCAATCTTTGAAAAATTTGCCAGCATTGAACAAACAGAACAAGCCACTTACAATGCATTTGTCGTTAGTGACACAGGGATTGACTTAGAAAATTTAGCTTATGCCTACGAAGATAAGGTGATTTTTGAAGAACTCAATTATCATTTTGACCAAGGCCATAAATACGCCATTGTTGGGCCTAGTGGATCAGGAAAAACGACTTTACTGAATATCTTAAATGGGAAACTAACCGACTACAGCGGATCAGCCCGTCTGATGGATAATGAGTTAAAAACAGTTGACGGGTATGACATTCGCCAAGAAGTCATTTATCTAGACCAAACGCCATATATGTTTGAGGGGACGATTCGAGATAATATTACCTTAAATAATGATTTCTCTGATGACGCTATTTGGATCGCATTAACAAAGGCGGGGTTGGCGACTGCAGTAAAAGCTCTTGACCATCAATTGGACAGCAATATCGGTGAAGCCGGACGCTTATTGTCAGGTGGTCAGAAACAACGGCTAGCCTTGGCCCGTGGTTTAGTCCATGGTAAAAAGATTATCCTACTTGATGAGGGGACCTCTTCACTTGACCAGGACACTGNNTAAAAATCGAAAAGGACTTGGTCGATGATCCAAGTTTGACAGTAATTATGATTACCCATCACTTACATAGCGACATTGAGGCATCACTTGATGGCATCCTAGATTTAGGGACTTGATTGGTTTGTCTTGGAGATTAGCTTGGTATTGCCTGTCCTTTTGCCAAAATGTTTGGAAAAGACATCACGATTTTTGGGGATAAGTGCTACAATATAGAAAATACGCGGTTGGGGGACTGACCGATTAATGAGAGGATTTGTGTGGTATGACGATTAATGAGCGATTAAAGCAGATTACGCCGTCTGAGATTCGGGCTTTTGATGCGCAGGTGTCAACGATTCCAGGCTTATTGAATTTTACGATTGGGGAGCCGAACTTTGATGTGCCTGAGTTTATTAAGGATGCGATGAAAGAGGCTTTGGATAACAATTTCACCCATTATGCGGCTTCGGATGGCTTACAAGAATTGCGACAAGCGATTGCTAATTTCTATCATCGTCGTCATCAGCTGAAGTTAAACTGGCAACAAATTATGGTGACAGTTGGGGCTAGTCAAGGGTTTATGATTACTATGATGGCCCTTTTGAATCCTGGCGACAAGGTCTTGATTCCTTCGCCGTATTTCCCACTATATAGCTATTCCTCCATTTTATCCGGTGGGGAGTCAATTTTTGTGGATACGTCTGCGGATGACTTTGTCTTAACGCCTGAAGCTTTGGACCGCCAGTTGCAAGCCCATCCTGAAGTGAAGTTGTTGATGCTGAATTATCCGAATAATCCAACTGGGACCACTTATACTAAAGCTCAAGTACAAGCTTTGGCGGAAGTCTTACGGAAATATCCAGATGTCTATATCTTATCGGATGAAATTTACGGGGACTTGGTTTATGACGGCGACCACTATTCAATGGTAGAAGAATTGCCGAACCGGACTATTTTACTGGCAGGTGCGTCTAAATCTTATGCCATGACCGGCTTTAGACTAGGTTTCTTACATATTCCAGCTGACCTCTACGAAGAGTTGTTCAAAATTTTCCAAACTATGGTAACCTGTGTATCAACACTTGACCAGTGGGCTGGGGTAGCTGCTTATAACGACGGCGATCAAGCTATTGACGACATGAAGGATGAATACAACCACCGCCGGAAGATGATTGTGGACCGGATGACTGCTATGGGATTTGATATCCCGCATCCGGCTGGCGCATTTTATGTATTCCCCCGCATTCCAGCCAAATACGGTGACGATGACCAAGCCTTTGCCCTAGATTTAGCGGAAAATGCGAAAGTCGGTGTCATTCCTGGCTCAGCCTTTGGGCCAGGCGGCCAAGGTTACTTCCGTTTCTCTTATGCTGCAGCCTACGAGGATATCGCCGTAGCCATGGACCGGATGGCGGCCTTTATGGAAGCATTATAGAAAAATAAATAGAAGAAAAATAAATAGAATAAATAAAGTCGGGGCCGCGGGTCTCGATTTTTTTGTTTTGTCAAAGTGGGTTTCGATGTCATTAGCTTTTGCCTATAAATTACTTGTGTATGCCTTTTTGAACGGCTTAAATATCGACAGGGGAAGCTTGGTCGAGTAAGATGGAAGATGAAGAAAGATTGAAATATGGGGGAGATTTCCATGAATGAAATCAATGAACAAACAAATAGCAACTGGGTAAGGGATGTCGCATTATTCCTAACCAGTCAGGGAATTTCCCTATTCGGCTCATCCATCGTCCAGTATGCCATTATGTGGCATATTACGATTGAAACAGGGTCTGGTGTCATGATGACCTTGTATATCATCTGCGCATTTCTACCAACCTTTTTACTGTCGCCAGTAACAGGGGTCTGGGCTGACCGGTTTAACCGTAAGCGATTAATCATGTGGGCTGATGGTGGGATTGCAGTAGCTACCCTGATTTTAGCCCTGTTGTATATGCAGGGTTACCAAGAGATTTGGATGTTACTGATTGTGGCGGCCATTCGTGCCTTTGGGGCAGCCGTTCAAACACCGGCAGTGGGTGCCATTTTGCCCCAAATCGTCCCTAAATCAGAATTAACTCGGATCAACGGCCTCAACTCCTCAATTCAAGGAATCCTAAACTTCGGATCGCCCTTGATATCAGCGGGTTTACTAGCAGCTTGGCCACTGGCTTATATCTTCCTAGTCGATGTGGTTACAGCAGGATTAGCGATTGTTACCATGCTCTTCTTGAAAGTTCGGACCCATGATAAGGCAAATAGCAACCAGTCTGCGTCCTATGCTGTCGATTTTATGTTGGGTGTCCGTTACGTCAAAAACCATGACTTCCTAAGAAACCTATTCATTTTCTTCGGAATTTTCATGTTACTGATCGCGCCAGCCTCAATGTTACCGACCTTAGTTGTGACAAGGACGTATGGAGACGAAGTGTGGCGGTTGTCAGCTATTGAAATTGCCTTCTCAGTCGGGTTCGTCTTAGGTGGTGGCTTGATTTCTTGGTGGCAAGGATTTCCCAACCGAATCAAGACCATGGCCTTGGGTTCCTTTATCTTGGCAGCCTGTACCTTGGGATTAGGGTCGACCAGCAACTTCTGGTTGTATGTCGTCCTGATGGTCATTACAGGGATTGCTGTCCCTTTATTCAATACACCGTCTATGGTATTGATCCAAGACCACGTGGAAGAAGCCTATCTAGGTCGGGTGTTTGGCGTTATGTCTATGATTAACACCGCCATGATGCCTTTAGGAATGGCCTTGTTTGGCCCATTAGCCGACTTTATGCCTATTTCCTATATCCTGTTATTCGCAGGATTTGCCTTGGTCATTCTATCATTTGGCTTTTTACGGAATAAAGCCTTGCTCGAAGCAGGGAAACCAATAGCTAAAATTAAATAGGCCACAATAAAAAGACAGGATTAAACCTGTCTTTTTATTTTCATGACTTATACGCCTATCACCTTGCTCTGGTCGAATTTTCTTCCAAAGAAAAGGATTCTAGGGATTTTAATGAAGAGTATAGTGTAGTGTTCAAAACATTGGGTCCTTGATTTCCAACTGAACCACCTAATAACTGTGAATCACTTGCTGTACAGATATATGAACTCATTTTAATCTGCCCTTATTAAAGTAAATATGCTTAAGACTACCTACTTAAAATATATTTGACTCTTTCTGGATCCCAATGTGGTGCTTGGTTTGGTTGTCCAGTATCTAAGCCTTTCAGTTTGGCCATATCTTCATCTGATAATTCAAAATCAAAGACATCAAAGTTTTCATCCATGCGTTCTTTATGGGTAGTTTTTGGAATTACTACATAACCTAATTGTAGTAAGAATCTTAGGCCAACTTGGCTATTTGACTTACCGTATTTATCACCAATGGCTTTGATATCAGAGTGGTTAAAGAAATCATGATTACCTTGTGCAAGTGGTCCCCAAGCTTCAAGGACTGTACCATATGGTTCCATCACTTTTTGTAAGGCTTCTTGTTGGTAGAAGACGTGTGCTTCTACTTGGTTGACCATAGGTTTAACATCCACAAAATGCACGAAATCTTGGTAACGACCTGGGTAGAAGTTAGAAATACCAATCGCTCGAATAACACCTTGACGGTAAAGTTTCTCTAAGGCACGCCAAGCACCGAAATAATCACCGAATGGCTGATGTAATAAGACTAAGTCTAGGTAATCAGTCCCCAAACGGTTTAGTGATCCTAAGACCGCATCGTGTGTTTTTTCTTCACCATAATCACTTGGCCAGATTTTCGTGGTTAAAAAAATATCCTCACGTGGTACATCTGACATGGCTAGACCTGAACCGACCGCTTCCTCATTTTGATAAAATTGGGCGGTATCAATCGACCGATAGCCGGATGCCAAAGCATCAATAACTGAACGTTCACATTCCGAATAATCCTTGATTTGAAAGACACCAAAACCTAACTGGGGCATATCAACACCATTATATAAGCGAACATTTTCCATATTCCCACCTCCGTTACCTTCATTATAATTTAAAAAGCTTACAAAGTTAAAATGTAAGCTTTCTCGTATAATTATATTTTAAAGTATAGGATTGAATTTTAGGGATAATGAGATGTTTGTTAGCAGACTAGATAAAGGTATCTGTTAGGTTTTCGTCTAATGGTGTGATTTTACCTGTTTTGGTCATGGCGTGGATTTGCGTCAAGATAGGTTCAAACAAGGTAATGTTGTCACGGTTTTTCCCATAGAATAACTCATTAGGTAAGAATAGGCGCTCATCACCGCGCTGTTGACCAGTAAAGGCTGCGATTAAACTCGAAGCTTTTGACAATTCGACCATGTGGCCATTTTTCTCAACTAATTCAATTTGCGTACGTGGTTTCTCCGCATTTGGTCTGTAGAAATCATACGGTAAATCAAAGCGCGAGTTGATGGCAACGTAGTATTGGATGTCATAGCCCAATTTACCCACTAAGTCGATTAATATTTTCACGTCTTCTTGGTTTTCAACCTCGTTATAAGTGACTGACTTAAATGGTTTACGGTTGATAAACCGGTCAGCTAAATCTCGCAAGACTGGGTCTTCTGCATAGAAAATCCAGTGTTGGAAATAAGTTTGTAAGACCCCGTCATCTAGGCGCAGGTAGTCTTCTAATGTCCAGTCCTGAGTAAAAAATGGCTCTAAGAATGAAGCGTGGGTATCACGACTGGTAAATGCATCTTTTGTCAGGAACAATTCTTGAGCACGTTTTAACAAATGGTGGAGTAGCATTTCCATCCCTCTTGAAACAGGGTGGAAGTAGACTTGCATGTACATTTGATAACGACTTGTAATATAGTCCTCCACTGCGTGCATGCCGTTGTAGTCAAAACGAATCCCGTCTTTATAAGGGTGCATCACTCGCAGAATTCGACTCAAATCAAAGTTCCCGTAATTGGTCCCTGAGAAGTAAGAGTCACGGAGTAGATAATCCATCCGGTCAGCGTCAATTTGACTAGAAATCAACTGAACAACTTGTGGATTTGGGTAAGTCTTATCAATGACTGATGCCACTTGTCTTGGGAAATCAGCGGATACCCCACGCAAAATCTGGTTGACCTCAGTGGCTTCTGACAAAATGATTTCTCTGGTCATCTTTTCGTGATCGGTATTGAAGATATTTTCAAAAGTATGGGAAAAAGGCCCGTGCCCAATATCATGCAAGAGGGCTGCACATAAAACCACTAATCGCTCAGAATCATCCCAAACCCCGCCGTTTTCAATCGAAAAATTGCGAACGAATTTATCACAAATCTTCCGGGCAATTTCATACACACCTAATGAATGACTAAACCGTGAATGTTCCGCGCCGTGGAAGGTATAAGAAGCCGTCCCCATTTGTTTGATTCGGCGTAGGCGTTGCATTTCTTTAGCATTGATTAGGTCCATAATTACCTGGTGTTGGACGTGGATGTAGTCGTGCACGGGGTCCCGAAACACCTTCTCGGGTATGCGTTTACTCGCTTCTGCAATACTCATAACAGTCTCCTTTGTCAAATTCTGCCTCTCTATATTTATACGTGAAGGTGGGCGGTTTCTATCTATTGATTCGCTAATATATCGTAAAGGACTTGGTTTCGTTTCTGCATCCGTTGGCTATAAGTCACCGTATCCAAAGTCTCTTGACTTCGTTCGACTAATTCAACCCCAGCATCCGCAATCACTGTTAACAAGTCATCGACAAATTTTTCGACTGTATCAATAGGCGCGAAGTCGGACAAGTTGGCCATAACATTAGGGTCCACGTTTGGATACCGGCCTTTTTCATCTTTACTTGCTTGACCGAATTTGTACATATCAGCGATTAATTGGCCGCGACTGGCTTGATCTCCGGTGATTGACATGTAGAGGTAGATACCTACTGCATGACCGATTCTACGTTGGGCAATACCGGCTACTTTTTGCCCACGAATGGATACGTCAAATTTACCAGGGCAGTAGGATGTTGCGACTTCCCCGACTTCTAGTGATATACCATATGCGTCCATCATTGCTTGTAAGAGTGTGACGATAAAGTCATAAGCCTGATCGATGGTAAAGGATTTGTTTTTAGTGTCCATCAATAGGGTCACGTTCAAGACATTTGGGTCAGATACCACCGCTAACCCACCAGCAGGTCGTACAACCGGCAAAATGGCTTGGTCCTCATACAGCCAAGTCACAGCTTGATTAAAGTCTGGTAGCCTAGTGTCCATGCCCCCAAGGATAACAGTTGGGCGGGTTGGCCAGAAATGAATGGCTAAGGGCGCTTCAAAAGATTCTTGGTTAATAGCATTCAAGATAGTGTCATCAACTGCAAAGGGTAACAAGGCTATATCTGCTTCCTCTAAATCATAGGCTTGATTATTTTGAGTAATATCTTTATAAACCGCCATAGTCAGCGGTTTGTCGCTTGTTTTAAAGTCGTCAAACATCATGTGAAAGTCCTTCCCACTAATTTGTCTATATTGTACCATAAAAGTAGCTATTTCCCCTATTTCACGGCGGTTTCATAGGTATCTAATCTTTGAAGTCTAAGGGAATCGTGTTAGAATAGGGGAGGTTAAATATACAAGAAAAATTGTCATTAGAGGAGGTTGCCAAATGGCAAATGCTGGTAAACAAGCAATCCAGTTAAAAGTTAAAAACTATATCCAACAAGATCGTGATGGCCAACAAGTGCAAGAGGAATTTACCACGAAAACAAAGGGTTACTACTATGAAGTCGGCGAGGCTATTTATGTAGAATATGAAGAAAAAATCACTGAAAACACGGTAGCTGTCCGTTTAAAATTTGAAGCTAACGATAAAGTGACTATCCGTCGTCAAGTGAACGGTACAGAAACGACAATGAATCTAGTCAAAGGTAAAAAAACGGATATTCTCTACCATGTGACAGATGCACAAGCAATTACTTTCCAAGGACAATTAAATTTACTTAATGTAAACCAAAACGATGCGGATACCTTTAATGCCCGGATGGCATACAACTTATACCAATCAGAAGAAATGATTGGGCAATACCAAATCGAATTGCAAACAAGGGTCCATGTGTAGTAATATATAGTGGATATACTAGACGATTAATCACAAGTGCGTTGGTTATAAGGCGAAAGGATGAACTAGTAGTGGAATTAAAAGGATTTGCTGGTCAAAACAAAGAACAGTTATCAATGGTTGAAGTCGCATACCAAATTTTAGTGGAAACGAATAATGTATTCGAGTTCAATGATTTATTAGCTGAAATTCAAGATTTCTTGAACATGCCACAAGATGAATTAGAAGGCAAAATGGCGAATTTCTACACAGAAATGAACTATGATGGTAGTTTTATCTCTTTAGGTGAAAACCGTTGGGGCTTACGTGAGTGGTATGCAGTTGATTCAATCGATGAAGAAATTGTTTCTTCTATCGATGATGACGATATTAAAGCGAAACACAAAGGTAGCAAGAGTCTATTGGCGTCTGTTGAAGATGACGATTTAATTGACTACGCGTCTGACGACCCAGAAGATGTGGACTACGTTGAAGACGAAGAAGATTACGATGACGAAGAAGAAGATGAAGAAGACGAAATTTCAGCTTACTCTTCTGACCTAGGTGAATTAGGCGATGACGAGGAAGAAGACGATCTTGAAGATGGTCTTGAAGGCGACCTTAGCTTAGTTGACGAAGATGATGATGAGGAAGACGAAGAAGACTTCTAACAAAGACTTCTAACAAAGATTTCTAAACTTCTATAAAAAACATGTTGTTTTTCCTTGACTCAAATAAGTGAATGAATTATTATTCTATTTGGGCACTTTAGTTTCATAACTATTGTGAGATGAACACGTTACTCCCTGTCTTTCTTAGGAAAGATGGGGATTTTTTTATTTTTTCTAAGGAAAATAGTTATCCGCATCTCCCTTCTTATGTAAGCATATAAATTTTTTGGAAAAGGAAGGATATCATGACAAAGTATATTTTTGTAACCGGTGGGGTAGTTTCTTCAATCGGTAAAGGTTTAGTTGCAGCATCTTTAGGACGTTTATTAAAAAATAGAGGTTTAAAAGTAACCATTCAAAAGTTTGACCCATACATTAACGTTGACCCAGGTACAATGAGCCCTTATCAACATGGGGAAGTATTTGTGTTAAATGATGGAACTGAAACAGACCTAGACTTAGGTCACTACGAACGTTTTATTGATATCAACTTAAATCAATACTCAAACGTGACAACTGGTAAAATCTACTCAGAAGTTATCAACAAAGAACGTCGCGGGGACTACTTAGGGGCAACTGTCCAAGTAATTCCACACATTACTGACTCAATCAAAGATAAAATCTTACGTGCTGGTGATACAACAGGCGCTGACGTCGTGATCACTGAGGTTGGTGGTACAGTTGGGGATATCGAATCAACACCATTCGTTGAAGCATTACGTCAAATGCGTTCACAAGTTGGCGCTGACAACGTATGCTACATCCACACAACTTTACTACCATATATCGCAGCAGCTGGTGAGTTGAAAACAAAACCTACGCAACACTCTGTGAAAGAATTACGTGGTATGGGGATTCAACCTAATATCTTGGTTGTACGTTCAGAACACCCACTACCAGACGGTATGACTGCGAAAATCGCTCAATTCTGTGACGTTGAAGAAGATGCCGTTATCGAGAATCGCGACGTAGAAACAATCTACACACTACCATTGCGTCTACAACAAGAAGGTTTAGACGATAAAGTATGTGAAGTATTAGGTCTAGACGAAACACCAGAAGCAGACATGCGCGAATGGCGTAACCTTGAAAACCGTGTATTAAACCTATCTAAGAAAGTGAAAATCGCTTTAGTTGGTAAATACGTATCGCTTCAAGACGCTTACCTATCAGTAGCAGAATCATTACGTCACGCCGGCTATGCCCACGATGCAGAAATCGACATCGACTGGATCGACTCTGAAACCATTACAGCGGACAACGTACAAGAGATCCTTGGTAATGCTGACGGTATCTTAGTACCAGGTGGTTTCGGTAACCGTGGTATTGAAGGTAAAATCCAAGCCATCAAATACGCACGTGAAAACAATGTACCATTCCAAGGTATCTGTTTAGGGCTACAAGTGGCTTCTATTGAATTTGCTCGTCACGTATTAGGTTACACAGACGCTAACTCAACTGAAATCAATCCAAACACTGAACACCCAGTAATCGACTTGATGACAACACAATCAGGCCTTGAAAACTTAGGTGGTACACAACGTTTAGGTCTATACCCATGTGCCCTTAAAGAAGGTTCTAAAGCACGTGAATTATACAACAATGAAGCCTTAGTTGAAGAGCGTCACCGTCACCGTTGGGAATTCAATAACACTTACCGTGAAGAATTCGAAAAAGCTGGTATGATTTTCTCTGGAACATCACCAGATGGCAACCTAGTTGAAATCATTGAAATTCCAGAACATCCATTCTTTGTGGCATCCCAATTCCACCCAGAATTTATCTCACGTCCAGACCGTCCACAAGCAATCTTTAATGGATTCATTGGCGCGGCATTAGAAGCGTAAGAATTATAAATTGTAAATTATCCGTTCTTTTTGTACGTTTTGTATAAGAGAACGGATATTTTTTAATTGTATATCCTTGTCTTATCAAGATTTCGTTGATAATGTAAATATTTATTAAAATATATGTTGACTCTTTCTTTCTAAGTCGGTACAATAGCCAACAGAGTAAAAACAGGGGAAACTGCACTAGCGTATGGATGCCCTGCACATAAGAGCTGTTCGCTCACAAGAATAACCACTTTATTTTGTTAGTGAACAAATTTTAAGACCAGCATCCGCTAGTATATAATCAGCAACCTTGTTTCGTTGTTGGTTATTTTTTTTGCCCATTTTTAGATAAATGAGAAAAAAATGAAAAGATAATAGAAAAATATGAGAGGAAGTGCCATGTGGATCCGAAGAAACCAATTATTGCCTTAGATTTTCCTAATCAAGAAGAGGTATTTGCGTTCCTTGATCAGTTCCAAGGTCAACAACTAAATGTAAAAGTAGGTATGGAATTGTTTTATGCTGGTGGGACAGCTTTCTTAAAAGAGTTACAAGCAAAAGGCCACGACATTTTCTTAGACTTGAAATTATACGATATTCCCAATACGGTTGAGCGCGCAATGGCCATTTTAGCCAGTACTGGTGTTGCAATGGTCAATGTACATGCGGCTGGTGGGAAAGAGATGATGCAAGCAGCGCTTCGTGGTTTAGAGGCAGGTTCGACAGGTAAACGCCCGATGTTAATTAGTGTCACGCAATTAACGTCCACTTCTACTGAACAAATGAACGAAGAACAAGGAATTCCAGGTGAAGTATTGGATTCAGTATTGCGCTACGCTAGATTAACTAAAGCAGCGGGCCTTGATGGTGTGGTTTGTTCACCACTTGAAGCAGCAGCTATTAAAGAAGCTTGCGGAGAAGACTTCCAAACAATTACACCGGGTATCCGCCTAGCGACTTCTGTTGCGGATGACCAAAAACGAATCATGACACCAAGCCAAGCAGCCCAAGGCGGTTCTGATTATATCGTTGTTGGACGACCAATTACACAAGCCAATAACTCAAAAGTAACTTACGATCAAATCACAGCTGATTGGTCTGGACAATAAGGAGGGTGCAAGATGACAGTAGAAAAAGCCGATTTGGTAGCACAAAAATTACTAGAGATTAAAGCTGTAAACTTTAGCCCTGAGGCACCATATACTTGGGCCAGCGGACTTAAAGCGCCGATTTATACAGATAACCGATTAATCATGTCATACCCGAGTGTGCGTTCAACAGTGGAAGATGCTTTGGCTGAATTAATCAAAGAAAACTTCCCTGACGTAGATGTGATTGCAGGTACTGCAACTGCTGGTATTCCACATGCTGCATTTGTAAGTGAACGTTTAGACTTACCAATGATTTATGTGCGTTCTTCTGCCAAAGATCACGGTAAGCAAAATGCTATTGAAGGTGCTTTAGAAGCAGGCGCAAAAGTAGTGATCATTGAAGACTTGATTTCAACTGGTGGTAGCGTGATTACTGCAGCTGACAAGATTCAAGAAGCGGGCGGCCAAGTAGTAGCAGCAGTAGCTATTTTTGACTATTTATTAGCAGCTTCAAAAGATGCTTTCAAACAAGCTGGCTATCCTTTAATGACCTTGACAAACTACGTGAAGATTTTGGATTACGCAGTAAAAGATCCTAAATTATCACCACATTATGACAAGTTGATGGAATGGTACAAAGACCCTAAAGCTTGGTCTGAAAAACACGGTTAAGTTGATTTAACCTGCTATACAAATAACAGCGTTACAAAATTTATGTCCTTATTTTTTTTTGCCCATTTTTATTTTCACGGTGACTAAATGAGGGAATTACACCAGTTTTACCAAAAAAGGAGCACAAAAATGGAAAAAACAATCGAAAAAAATGCATTACAAGTGGAAGATCACAAGTTAAACAAATCGCAACGAAACGCCTTGATTGCTGCTATTGTTGCATCAGGGACAGATGATTTGAACGTGATGTTCTTATCATTTTCAATGTCATCTATCATCAGCCAATTAGGGATTTCAAGTGTAGCTGCTGGTTGGATCGCGACAATTACCAACTTAGGGATGCTAGCTGGAGGTTTGCTATTCGGGGTCTTAGCTGACCGTTGGGACAAGATGAAGGTTTTCTACTTAACAATTCTTACTTTCTCTATCGCAACAGCTTTAATCTTCTTCACGCCAAATATTCAATACCTATACCTACTACGCTTTATCGCAGGAATCGGGGTTGGTGGTGAGTACGGGGTAGCCATCTCGATTATGGCCGGACTTGTTCCTGCTAAACAATTAGGCCGGATTTCATCCTTGAACGGGATTGTCGGTCAAATCGGTTCTATCAGTTCGGCGCTTCTAGCAGGTTTTATTGTACCAACACTTGGTTGGAGAGGGTTGTTTCTATTCGGGATCTTACCAATCCTAGTGGTTGTGTGGGCTAAATTAACTATTAATGAAGATGAATTAGGGATTAATACAGACGAAGTGACAGAAGACCTTGTAGAGATTGATGACAGGGAGAAGCCAGCTATTAGAGACCTGTTCAAGACACCAGGGCAAGCCTATCAAACAATCATCTTAATGGTGATGACAACTGTACAAATTGCTGGTTATTTTGGAATGATGAACTGGTTACCAACTATTATGCAAGAACAAGTTGGGGTAACTGTTTCAGGTTCATCTACTTGGATGGTGACAACAATCTTAGGTATGTGTTTAGGGATGCTAACATTTGGACAAATCTTAGATAGATTAGGGCCAAGATTGTCTTATGGTGTCTACTTAATCGCGTCAGCAGTTTCAGTTTACTTGTTCACTTTTGCCAACTCAGCTATGACCATCTTAATCGGTGGTGCCGTCGTTGGTTTCTTCGTAAACGGTATGTTCGCAGGCTACGGGGCAATGATTTCACGTCTTTATCCATTTAAAATCAATGCGATTGCCAACAACACGATTTTAAACGTTGGACGCGCAGTCGGTGGGTTCTCCTCAGTAATTATTGGTTTCATCTTAGATGCTTCTGGTGTGGGTATGGTCATGCTTTTCTTAGCCAGCCTTTACCTAGTCAGCTTTATCGCCATGATGAGCTTGCCACAATTGAAACAAGCGAACTATGAAAAACATCAATTAAATATTCGTCATAAGGCGCTAGATAAGTAATACAATTTGGTTCAAGATTGATAATAAAATAAGACATATTTTAGAGGGTGCAACACAAATGTTGCACCCTCTTTTTGTCATTTGGATATTTCATTGACGGGATAAATATAGTTTGATAATTTGAGGTAGATATACCATGTGATTTTTTTCTCAAGGGGGGTGAGTAATGCAAATGAGAACTATTAAAGAGAAGGTTTTTCTAATAATGGGCTTATTGAGTGTGATCCTAGGGAGTATAGGCGTTATATTGCCTGTTCTACCGACAACCCCATTCTTGTTGCTCGCTGGCTGGTTTTTCACGCGAAGTTCACCGCGATTTAAAAACTGGTTAGAATCTACTCGTTTATATGAAAACTATGTAGGCGAATTTAAGCGACAGGGTGGTATCAGCAAGCGCAAAAAAATTCATATCCTAATGACAACTTATCTTGTGATGGGTTTATCAATGTTACTTATGCCATTAAAAGGTGTACAAATTTTTGTAGGCGTTTGTGGTTTAATTTTTGGTTACTGTCTACTATTTAGGGTGGAAGAGGTTTAAGGAGTTGGAGGCTAGTGATTTGGACTTTGAGCAACGGCATTCTATAAATTTGATGGGTACGACGATTGACCTAATGGTTGACCATCCAAATAGTCATTCTTTATTACTTGCTGCAGTCCAGCGTTTGTTTCAATTGGAAGCGCGTTTTTCAGCGAATGACCCATCTTCTGAATTAATGGCGGTTAATCAAATGGCAGGAGTTAAGGCTGTACGCGTTCATCCAGAGCTATTTCATCTCATTCAAATCGGTAAAAAAGAGAGTATTACATCGGGACGAAAGCTAAATATAGCTATTGGACCGTTAGTTAACTTATGGCGGATTGGTTTTTCGGATTATCGTAAACCTAGCCAGCAAGAGATTGATGGTCGGCTGACTTTAGTAGACCCGAATGAAATTCATCTGGATGAAATAAAGAAAACAGTTTACCTTACTAAGCCAGGTATGTCGATTGATTTAGGTGCGCTTGCAAAAGGGTATGCGGCAGATCAAATTATCGCCTATTTCAAAAATCAAGGCGTAACCAGGGCATCTATTAATCTTGGTGGTAACCTTAGATTCTATGGCCATCGACCCAGTCATACAGAAAGTACACATTGGCGTATAGGTATCCAAGATCCTGACCAAACCCGTGGTTATAACAAGGCCATTGTCGATTTAAGTAACCGATCGGTTGTAACGTCTGGGGATTACGTACGCGTATTCGAACAGGATGGACATCTTTACCATCATATTTTAGATTCCACAAATGGTAAGCCATTTCAAGCGGACGTTCGCAGTGTCACTGTGGTAAGTGAATCTTCGTTAGATGGTGAAATTTGGACTACTCGATTGTTTCCCTTATCTAAGGAAGCAATTATCAATCAAGCAGAACAAATAGAACAGATTGAAGTGTTGGTTGTTGACCAACAGGGACAAGTCACCTATACATCTGGTTTAGAGGGCAAAGTTGAACTTATTTGTTAGCAGGTTATATTTCTACTATAGAAAGGACAGAAAATCATGAAACATATTATCGGAATCGTAGGGACAAATTCTAAGAAATCTACTAATAGAAAACTTCTTAAATATATTCAGAAACATTTTGCAGATCAAGCTGAAATTGAATTATTGGAAATCCGTGATTATCCAATATTTACTAAACCAGAAGATAAGACACTTCCAAATATTGTTGAAGAGGACGCTAAAAAAATCGAGCAAGCAGATGCGGTCATTATTAGTGCTGCAGAATATAATCATTCCATTACTTCTTCACTAACTAATGCCTTACATTGGTTAAGCTATTATATTTATCCCTTAGCAGATAAACCAATTATGATTACTGGTGCCTCTAACGGTCGTTTAGGATCTTCTAGAGCACAAATGCACTTGCGCCAGATTCTAGACTCACCGGATATTAGAGCACGTGTGATACCAAATTCAGAATTTCTATTAGGAAATTCTTTACAAGCTTTTGATGATGATGGTGATTTAAGTGACCAAAAATCTGTTAAACAATTAGAAGATATTTTTAAAGAATTTATTCAATTTATTGATCATACACAAGAATTTACGCAGCTAAGAACTGAGACAAAAGCAGCTGCTGAAAACTACGAGTGGACCAAGTAGAAAGGACTAGGGTGACAAAATGAAAATTGTTGGAATTGTTGGCTCAACTGCTGAAAAATCATATAACCGTTTATTGTTACAATATATTCAAAGAGAATTCACTGATTTATTTGATCTAGAGATTCTTGAAATTGACCAAATACCTTTATTTAACCAAGATAACCCGGAGTTAGCGACAGAGGGGCCTGTTCATACATTGAATCGGAAGATCCGACAAGCAGATGGTGTGATTATTGCTACAGCGGAGCACAACCATACAACGCCAGGGCCTTTGAAGAGTGCATTGGAATGGCTATCCTTCACAATTCATCCATTGAAAAACAAACCTGTAAAAATCATCGGTGCTTCTTATCTAGACCAAGGAACATCACGATCACAATTACACTTACGTCAAATTCTTGAGGCACCCGGAATCGATGCCTTAGTAATGCCAGGTCAAGAGTTCCTATTAGGAAATTGTAAAGAGGCAATCAACGCTAATGGTGATTTAGTTGAACCTAGCACTGTAAGTTTCTTGAAAGGTAGCTTAGAGAAGTTTATGAAGTACGTTGAATCTGTTCAACCACTTAAAGATAACCCCGTATTCCCTGAGGAAGATTTAACTGCAACTAAGCATTGTGACACAACCATTGAAGGTGTAGACATGACCGCACCGGATTGGGTTGAGCAAGCTGCAGCAAAAGTGGGCGCTGTCGAAGGTGATACCTATGTGAAACTGGATAGAGGATTGTTAACAGTAAACCAATTAAACTGGTTCTTAAAGACTATCCCTCTTGAATTGACTTATGCAGATGAGAACAATCAGTATATTTACTATAACCGAGTGAAACCTGGTCAAGACATGTTTGCTTCTCGTTACGAAAAAGATGTTGGTAGCCCACTTGGTGCTGTTCACCCACCACGTGCTGTGAAGAACGTTTCTTGGGTAATCTCTCAATTGCGGTCAGGAAACAAGGAAGGTATCCATGTACACGTACCAATCCATAAAGATCATTATGTTGTCCATAATTATGTAGCTATTCATGATGAAGATGGTAAGTATCGTGGAATCAACGAGCATGTTTTAGACTTGCAACCTGTAATTGAGTGGTATCTAGAACAAACTGGACAAAAGGTAGTGAAGATTGAGGAAGATACAACTGATGCTTCAACTAGCGCTTCAATGAATGGTGCATGGAGTCACGACGACAAAAACGCTGTGGAAGCTGATGCTAAAAGTGCTGCAAGTGATGCAGAAGTAGCAGATACAACCACTGCAGCTATTGGTACTGATGAAGATTCGAGTGCTAGCCAATCTTAGTCAGTGTGATAGCCTAATTTAGGGAAAAAGGATATTGTTAGTCAAAAAAGCCTATAAAGGCTTAGGAATATTATTGCAAAAATTGCAAGAGCAGAATAATAAAAACGATGTATGCGTTTGCCAATTGTCATTTTATGGCATCAATTAATATTTATTTTTTTATGAGACAAAACTCTTGTAAAATGCAATTGATAAGGGTTACAATAAGCACGAGCACATCAAAATTAAAAATCAGGGGGATCTATTTATGCCATTAGAAAACATGGTCGACATGCTGACAAAAGCGAAAGACGGTCAATATGCAGTAGCACAATTAAACATTAACAACTTGGAATGGACTCAAGCTGTTTTAGAAGCAGCCCAAGCAGAAAACTCACCAGTAATTTTAGGTGTTTCTGAGGGTGCTGGTAAATACATGGGTGGCCCAGAAGTTGTTGCCGCTATGGTTAAAGCTTTAGTTGAAACTATGGAAATCACTGTTCCTGTTGCATTACATTTAGACCACGGTTCATCTTTTGAATCTGCTAAACGTGCAATCGACGCTGGATACACTTCAGTAATGATCGATGGTTCTCATCACCCAATTGAGGACAACATCGCTATGACTAAACAAGTTGTAGAATACGCACACGAACGTGGCGCTTCTGTTGAAGGTGAAATCGGTACTGTTGGTGGTACTGAAGACGGCGTTACTGCTGGTATCAACTACGCAGATAAAGAAGAATGTAAACGTATCGTTGACGAAGCGGGTATCGATGCATTAGCTGCAGCCTTAGGTTCAGTTCATGGTCCTTACTCAGGCGAACCTGTTTTAGGTTTCGATGAAATGAAAGAAATTTCTGAATACACAAACACACCATTAGTATTACACGGTGGTTCAGGTATTCCAGAAGAACAAATCAAAAAAGCTATCGAACGCGGCCATGCGAAAATCAACGTAAATACTGAATTACAAATCGTATTTACTGCTGCAGTTCGTGAAAACTTAAATAATGATGACAAAGTATACGACCCACGTAAAGTTTTAGCACCAGGTAAAGCTGCGATTGTTAAAACTGCACGTGAAACATTACGTATGTTTGGTTCTTCAAACAAAGCATAATTCATTTTAGCCAGTGAATTTCCGCTTTATATATCCTTTTTTGAGCAATGACCTTTTGGTTGTTGCTCTTTTTTTGTACTTGAAATCCTCAAATTTACGTGAAATTGCCTTTTTCCCAAGATGTTTAAACCTTTCGGATGAAAAATGGTTGGTTCATGGGTTATAATAAATTAAATATCTCTTATAACTGATTGTATATATATGTCAAATTTTACAAAGAAGTTAAAAAAACCATTAAAATTGGTGGGGATGGTAGTTATATCTTAGAGAATTAGGTATAATCAATCTTGCTTTATCTATCATAGAATCGGAAAAGTATGCAAAATCCGCATATATGATTCAAATAGGTAATTAATGAATGAACTTAACAAAAGCTAAAAGGCTTAGATAAAATGAAATAAATAAAACGAAAATGAAAACGATGAGTGAGGGGTTTTATAATGGAAAAATTTATCATCAAGGGTGGTAATCCGTTAAAGGGTGAGATTACGGTTTCTGGAGCGAAGAATAGTGCAGTTGCGCTAATTCCTGCAGCGATTATGGCGGATTCACCGGTGGTAATTGAGGGCGTACCGGAAATTGACGACGTGTTCGCTTTAATTGAAATATTGAAAGACTTTAATGTAAAGGTTGATTTCAACGAGCATGTCATGCGTATTGACCCAACGAACATGGAAAATGTCCCAATGCCTGATGGTAAGATCCAAAGCTTGCGCGCATCTTACTACTTCATGGGTGCCTTATTAGGTAAATACGGTGAGGGTGTTGTAGGTTTACCAGGTGGTTGTAACTTGGGTCCTCGTCCAATGGATTTACACTTAAAAGGGTTTGAAGCTTTAGGTGCTGAAGTAAGCAACGAATTAGGTGCTATGCACTTAACGACTAACGGTAACGGCCTTACAGGTACTGAAATTTACCTAGATGTTGTCAGCGTTGGTGCAACAATCAACATCATGTTGGCAGCTTCTCGCGCTAAAGGGATAACTGTCATTGAAAATGCAGCCCGTGAACCTGAAATCATTGATATCGCTATGTTATTAAACAAAATGGGTGCCAAGATTAAAGGTGTAGGTACTTCTACTATCCGTATTGAAGGTGTGGACGAGATGCACGGTGCTTCTCACCAACAAATTCCTGACCGTATCGAAGCCGGTACTTATATTGCAGCCGCTGCGGCAGTTGGCCAAGGAGTTACTGTCAACAATGTAATTGCTGAACATATCGAAAGTTTCCTAGCGAAATTGCGTGAGATGGGTGTCAAAATGGATATCAGCGATGATGCTATTTACATTCATCCAAATGATGGTCAATTAAAAGCTGTAGATATTAAAACAGCGCCATACCCAGGATTCGCAACTGACTTACAACAACCTATTACGCCATTATTATTAACAGCAAATGGTAACGGTAAATTAGTGGATACGATTTATCCAAAACGTGTGAAACATGTACCTGAGTTAGCGCGTATGGGTGCAAATATTGAAGCACAAAATGACCAAATTACTTACAATGGCCCTAACCAATTAACAGGTGCAACTGTCACGGCTTCAGACTTACGTGCTGGTGCTGGTCTAGTAATTGCTGGGTTAATGGCTGAAGGTGAAACTGAATTATATGGTGCCGGTAATATTTTACGTGGTTATGACCATATCGTTGAAAAATTGTCAGCTTTAGGTGCTGATATTCAATTGGTACAATACGATTATTCTACAGTAAACTAATGTTGTCGCTGTAGTGATGCATGTTAGGGCTGTGGCAAAGGTGCCGCAGTCCTTTACATTTTTACCCAAACAACAAGCAAGTCCTCTCTTAACACTTCTTAGACCCAAGGAGCTACTGGCTTCATAATGGCCAGCGACATCTTTTTGCACTCAGCTTCTAGGCGGTCGTCCTTTTCCAGAAAGTAACTAAGTATTGATAGAAATGAAGGTTTTTTTATGTCAGAAAATGAGCAAGAACACGTAAAGTTGCATAGTTTGCAGGCTATGACGTTGAAGGAGATTTACCAGTATGCAAAGGCGTATAAGGTCCCTTACTATAGTCAAATGAATAAGAAGGAGCTGATTATGGCTGTCTTGCGGGCGCAAGAGGTGAGTCAGGGCTTTATGAATGTCGAGGGTGTGCTTGATATTACGGGGTCTGATTTTGGTTTCTTGCGGTCGATTAATTATTCGCCTAGTCAGGAGGATATTTATATTTCGAATTCTCAGATTCGCCGGTTTGGTTTGCGAAATGGGGATTTAGTATCGGGGACAGCTCGTCCGCCTAAGGCTTCTGAGCGGTACTTGGGTTTGATGCATGTGTACGCGGTGAATGGTAAGGACCCAGATGAGGCGAAGGAACGGGCGCATTTTCCGGCCTTGACCCCTGTCTACCCGAATGAACAGCTACGGTTAGAGTCGATACCCGGACGTTTGTCTGCCCGGATGATTGATTTGATTTCGCCTGTTGGTTACGGTCAACGTGGTTTGATTGTGGCACCACCTAAGGCTGGTAAAACGGTCTTGATGAAGGAAATCGCTAACGGGATTACCGCCAATAATCCGGATGTTGAGTTGATCATGCTGTTAATTGATGAGCGGCCTGAAGAGGTGACGGATTTAGAGCGGTCAATTGACGGTGAAGTGGTTTCTTCTACTTTCGATCAACGGCCTGAAAACCATGTGCGGATTGCGGAGTTGGTTTTAGAACGGGCGCGTCGCTTGGTGGAAGATAAGCGTGATGTCGTTATCTTGATGGATTCAATTACGCGCTTGGCTCGTGCTTACAACTTGGTTGAGAAGCCGAGTGGCCGGACTTTATCTGGAGGTATTGACCCAGCTGCTTTCTATAAGCCAAAGAAATTCTTTGGATCAGCCCGAAATATTGAAGATGGGGGTTCCTTAACTATTCTGGCGACAGCTTTAGTAGATACGGGTTCTCGTATGGACGATATGATTTATGAGGAGTTCAAGGGAACGGGTAATGCGGAGATTCACTTATCACGTGACTTGGCAGAGTCTCGTGTCTTCCCAGCAATCGATATTCGTCGTTCATCTACTCGTAAGGAAGAGTTGTTGCATGATGAGTCGACCTTGAAAGTGTTATGGAAATTGCGCCAGACGATGAAGGGCGATATGTTGGTTTATACCAATGAAATGCTGAAAGAAATGAAGAAAACTGAAACTAATGATCAGTTTATTGAACGGCTTGATGTCTTTTTATCCAAAGGAAAAAACAAGGGTAAATCATAAATATCTACTTGAAAGTGATAGTTGATTATGATAGACTACTCGTGTTATGTTAAAAATAATCTCTGGGCTGCAGAAGTTCAGGGCGAAAAGGAGAGTATGTACAAATGAAACAAGAGATTCATCCAGATTACCATCCAGTAGTATTTATGGATACAAGTACAGGATACAAATTCTTATCTGGTTCAACAGTTCATTCTGCTGAAACAGTTGAGTGGGAAGATGGTAACACTTACCCATTGATCCGTGTTGAGACTTCATCAGACTCACATCCATTCTACACTGGACGTCAAAAATTCACACAAGCAGATGGTCGTGTGGACCGTTTCAACAAAAAATACGGTTTCAAAGACGAAAACGCAGAAGAAGCATAAAAAGACTGAATTTATCAGTTTTCAAGGGTATCCATGTTGGATATCCTTTTTTTATGTATTTAAATTTAGGGCATCATATATCTAATGTTTATAATGACGATAACTCTAAAAGGTGGATAGGGATACTTTATGTTTAATTTAACCATCGACAATTCTCCTAAATTAGTAAATAATAGATATATAAGATTAAAAAATTATTAGAGGAGATGTTATCTATGACAAAAAAAGCAATTGCAACTGAAAAAGCGCCAGCAGCTTTAGGGCCATATTCTCAAGCCGTTAGTGTGAATGGTACTGTTTATGTGTCTGGACAATTACCAATTGATCCAGCAACGGGTGAATTTGCGACTACTGATATTCAAGGGCAAACCCGTCAATCATTAACCAATATTCAAGCTATTTTAGCGGAAGCAGGATTGGATATGTCTAATGTAGTAAAGACAACAGTTTTATTAGATAATATCGATGATTTTGCGGCTATGAATGAAGTCTACGCTGAATTCTTTACAGGCGTAACACCTGCCCGTGCAGCTTTTGAAGTTGCGGCAATTCCTAAAGGTGCACTAGTAGAAATTGAAGCAGTTGCTGTAGCAGAATAATAATTGAATAACACCAATGTATTTTGAAAGAGTAGTTTTCCTTGGAGGAGGCTACTCTTTTTTTGATGGCTAGAAGAGCAATTTGATGGATTTGTCGTAGGTGACATAATGTTCGTTTTTAAGTCTTTGTAGCTACTTATATATAAAATAGGTAAAATACAAAAGGTTAAATCCGAACAATTTTATAATAAATACGTATAATATCAATAATTTTATTTTAATTCGTTCGTGTTTGTGCTTAAATGATTAGTATGTTTTAAAAGAAAGGAAGAAAAATAATGCACAAAGTAAGTCGCACGATAGCACTACTACCAACCCTTATATTGGTACTTGTGTTCTTGCTAATTCCTTTAGCCATGCTATTTGTGACCACATTTGTCACCGAATCTGGTAATCCAATTGAATATTATCGTTCGTTTTTTGAAAGTAGCTATAGTTTGAATGTCTTATGGCGAACACTTTATATCGCTTTGACTGTTACGGTGATTTGTATCATTTTAGGGGTACCGACTGCCTACTTCATATCTGGATTGAATAGTCGATGGAAGAATATCATGATGGCAGTTACTGTTTTCCCTTTATTAACCAATTCCGTGGTTCGGAGTTTTGCTTGGATTAATATTCTTGGACAAAATGGCGTGGTCAATCAGCTCTTATTATCGTTGAAGATCATTGATCAACCTTTAAGTCTCTTGTATACCGAGTTTGCGATTATCATCGGTTCTGTTTATTTGTTTCTACCAACAATGATTACTTCTTTGGTGGGGGTTATGGACAATATTGATGATGAAATTGTTGAAGCTGCTGGTAGTTTAGGATTGAACCAACTTCAAGTGTTTATCAAGGTAGTTGTACCGCTAAGTGTTTCGGGCATGATAGTTGGGTCTATTCTAGTTTTTACAGGTACCCTAACAGCTTATACCACACCGCAACTATTGGGAGGCAATCGTAATATGGTCTTGGCTACATATTTAAGACAGTCAGCGATGACACTTGGAGATTGGCAATTAGCCAGTGTGATTGCAGTGATTATGGTTGTGGTAACAGTTTTGGTTATGTGGTTATTGAATAAATTAGCTGCTCGTCTTGATCGACGGTTGTATGAGGAGGAAAACTGATGCGAAAATCTAAATTACTCCTTTTGATAGCTAGTATGGTGTTTATATTTCTGTTGATTCCTTTAGTCGTTATAGTAGTGACATCTTTTGGGACTGCGGCAACTATTCAATTCCCCATTCAAGGTTTCACACTAGATTGGTATCTAGTCGTCTTTCAATCAGAAACTTTTAAGCGTTCCTTTATGACGAGTTTAATCGTAGGCCTTGTGGCAGTAATTATTGCCCTACTTATTGGCATTCCGGCAGCTTATGCGCTGGAAAAGGGAAACTTTAAAGGGAAAAACTTCCTTAATAATATTTTCCTGTCACCCACTTTAGTTCCGGGTATGGTGATCGGGTACGTATTAATGCAGCTGGTTACCGTTCAATTTCAATTATCTATTATGACTGGATTAATCATGAGTCATTTAATTATTTCCATTCCTTATGTGATTCGAGTTGTTGGATCAGCCTTACAAAATATGGATGATTCATTGGAAGAAGCAGCATGGACGCTTGGATTAACTAGGACACAAGCTTTAATTCAGATTGTCTTGCCTAATATTCGTTCAGGAATCATGTCTGCATTTTTATTGGCGTTTATCAATTCTTTTAACAATATTCCAGTTTCAATGTTCTTGTCGGGTCCAGGTGTTTCGACGCTACCGATTACCTTAATGAGCTATATGGAATTCAACTATGACCCGTCTGTTTCAGCTTTATCCACATTATTAATGGTAGTGACTATTGTGTTAATGGTGCTAGTAGACAAAACGATTGGCATTTCTGCCATCAACCAAACCAATGATGAAGGAGGCCAATAATGGCTTTTGTAGAATTAAATAATATTGGCGTTTCTTATGATAAGAAAGAGCATTATGTTCTTGAAGACCTTTCTATTAAAATCAAGCAAGGAGAATTCCTTTCTTTACTTGGTCCTAGTGGTTGCGGGAAGACGACAACATTGCGTGTGATTGCAGGGCTAATCAATCCGCAAAAAGGGCAATTCATTCTAGATGGTGAAGATATGACGGATGTGTCTGTTCATAAACGCGGCTTTGGAATGGTTTTTCAAAGTTATGCTTTGTTTCCACATTTAAGTGTCTTTGACAATGTTGCTTTTGGTTTAAAAGCAAAAAAAATTGCGACAACAGTGATTGAAGAAAAAGTACAACGTTTTATTGAAATTTGTGGACTTAAAGGCTTTGAACAACGTTTTCCAAAACAATTATCTGGTGGTCAACGACAACGTGTAGCCTTAGCTAGAGCGCTAGTTTTAGAACCCAAGTTATTGTTATTGGATGAGCCGTTATCCAATCTAGATGCGAAACTTCGTGTAACGATGCGTCAGGAAATTCGCCGTATTCAACAACAATTAGGGATTACAACTATCTTTGTGACCCATGATCAGGAAGAGTGCTTCTCTATTTCTGACAAGGTAGCGATTATGAATCAAGGGGTTATTGAGCAATTCAATACACCAGAAGAAATCTACCGCCATCCTAGAAGTCATTTCGTAGCCGACTTTATTGGTTTTGAAAACTTCATTACTGTAACCAAGGAAGGCAGTGCATATATTGATAATAAAGGTCAGCAGTTTGAAGTGGATGCAAGTGATGAGACATCTACTGCTGGTCAAGTCGTTTTGACCATTCGCCCAGCTGACATTCAAATGAGGGCAGATGACGCTATCCCAGGAAGTAATCAAATTCGTGGAAAAATTCGTGTTCGGACCTATCTTGGTAGAGGGTATCAATATGAAGTAGCAAGTGAGCAAGGTAATTTTATTGTGACGACTGCTGATAGTGATTTATTTGAAGTTGATCAAGAGGTTACACTTACCTTACCAAGCGACCGAATGATTATATTGGCTAAATAATTGACAGAGAATGACTAGATACAGCATTGATATATAAAGAGGAGAATAATCTTATGAAGAAAAGTATTTTAACTTTAATTGGCGTTCCAGCTATTTTATTAACTTTAGCAGGTTGTGGCAATTCCGCGGCTAATCTTGAGAGTTCGTCTGCAAGTTCAAGTGATACAAACGAAACTGCTAGCAATTCTGGTGAGGCTGGTCAGTTTACTTTATCTACTTTTGGCTTAAGCCAGGATATCGTTGAGCAGGATGTTACAACACCTTTTGGGGAGAACAATAACTATGATGTTGTTTTAGAAGTAGGAAATGCGGCAGAACGCTTGTCTAAAGTTGAAAGTGGCGCTTCTACAGGGATAGATGCAATTGAGTTATCTCAATTACAAGCAGATCAAGGTGCTAGTGCAGACCTTTTTGACACTGTAACTGAAGAACAGGTACCAAATATTGCGAATTTATCTGAAGGTGCTAAGGAAGTATACGAAAATGGTGCAGGTGTACCGTATACAGTCAATAGTATTGGGATTGTTTATGATCCTGACGTAGTTGGGCATGAAATTGAAGAATGGAACCAATTATGGGACGAGGAATATGCAAGTGCCATCTCTATTCCAGATATTTCAACAACTTTTGGTCCAGCGATGTTATATCTAGCTAGTGATTATAAAGATGTGGACATTACTTCAGATAAAGGAGAAGCAGCATTTGTGGGATTAAGTGAATTATCACCAAATGTAGTCAAAACTTACGAAAAATCTTCAGATCTAGTTAATATGTTCCAAGCAGGTGAAATTGAAGTAGCCGTTGTTGCTGACTTTGCCTATGACCTTATCAAAGAAAGTAATCCAAACGTTGAATATGTAGTGCCAGAATCAGGTACTTATGCTAATTACAATACGATTAATATCCCAACTACAGCTGAAAACAAAGAAGCAGCATATGCTTATATTGACTGGAGAATTTCTCAAGAATTACAATCTACTACTGCAACTTCATTAAACGAAGCACCCGTAAATACGACGGTTGAATTATCTGAAGAAGCTGCTGCCAATAAAACTTATGGGGCTGTGGCTGAACGTGCGCAGTCAATTGACACGAAATTTGTCAATGAGCAAATGGCAGATTGGTTAACTAAATGGAATGAAACCTTGAACAAATAGCGAGGAGTTTTATCGATGAAGACACTCATAAAAAATGCATGGATAGTCACTATGGATGATGATTGGAATGATTATCCCGAAGGCTTTCTACTAATTGAAGATACAGTGATTCAAGATCTTGGGCCAATGGCCAAATATGATGACACGTATCCGGATGCTTTTGAAGAGAGTATCAAGGTGGTAGATGCTGCTGGTGGACTCCTGATACCTGGAATGATTAACACGCATTGTCATATGGGGATGATTCCTTTTCGGGGATTAGGCGATGATATGAAAGATCGGTTATTCCGGCTTTTGCTACCATTAGAGCGTAGTCTGACAAAAGAATTATGTTGTGCATCTTCCAAGATGGCAATTGCAGAAATGCTACAATCTGGTATTACGACTGTTTTTGATATGTATTTCTACGAAAATGACGTAGCAGAGGTAGCTAACGAAATGGGAATACGTGCCTTTCTTGGCCAAACTGTTCAATCGTCTACTTCGTGCGAAAATTTAAACGAAATTAATTACGGCATGAAGCTCTTACCTGAATTCATCGAAAAATGGCGTAACCATGAATTGGTGAAACCAGCGATTGGCCCACATGCGACTTATTCAGTTGACCTACCAGTCTTACAAGAAATCGCTCAAATTGCGAAGGACAATGACATCTTATATGGGATTCACATGTCGGAAATGGACCAGGAGATGGCGGAATTTAGGGAAAAATATCAATCAACACCAGTTCAGTATTTAGCTGATCAAGGCGTTTTGAATGATCATATGGTTGCTGTACACTGCATTCACACGAATGAGGAAAATATAAAAGTACTAGACCAATACGGCGTATCCGTTGCCCATTGTGTTGTAGCGAATACCAAGTCAGCTAAGGGGGTGGCACCTATTCAAAAAATGCTTGATGCGGGTGTCACAGTTGGTTTAGGAACAGATGGACCAAGCTCAGGCAATATCTTAGATATGTTCAATCAAATGCGGACTATGGCTTATGCACAAAAAACAGCCAATAAAAACCGGTCAGCATTTCCCGCTAAAGACATTTTTTACCTAGCCACACGTGGTGGGGCTAAGGCCTTGCACATAGAGAATAAGGTAGGCCAGCTGTCGATAGGCTATGAGGCTGATATTGTCTTATTAGAGACGAAGTCTTTCAATATGTTCCCAGTTTATGATCCCTATTCAACCATCGTTTACCAAGGTAAATCAGAAAATGTACAAGATGTTTGGGTTAATGGCGCCCATCTAGTAGATAATGGTCAATTAACTCGAGTACACCAAGAAGAGATGAAACGAGAAATTTCAGTGGTAATGGATGAGTTTGTAGCTACAGCAAAAGAAATGCTAGAAGAAGTGTAATTGAAAAAAGAATGGCTATGTATAAGTAAGAGTGTTGGTGAAGAAATTCGTCAGCGCTCTTTTTTGATGGTAGAAATCTTTTTTCAAAAAAAGCGACCTAACATGTCCGTTAAGTCGTTGTGATAGTTTATAAAATGTCTTCTAATGTCGTTTTAAAGGTCTGCATGCCCATTTTTTCATAGAAAGATTTGGCTGAGTCGTTGAAGGCCCAAACGTTTAGGGTGATGCGGCGGCAACCTGTATCGGCGGCTAATTCTTTAGTGGCTTGGTAAAGGGTTTGGCCGACATGTTTACCACGGGCATTTTGATCAACACAGATATCATCAATGTATAAGGATTTCTCGCCAACTAGAAACGCACTTTCAGAGGTTTCTTGGAAGATACCAAACATGTAACCAAGTACACGATTATCTTCAATAGCGACTAAAATTGGGCGTTGTGGATCTTCAATAATGTTCGCAATTTCATCCGAAGTATACTTAGGCGCTTCCTTCAGGATGTCTGGCCGAGCTTGGTGGTGAATCAAATTGACTTGTTCTAGTAGTTTTAAAATATCAGGAATATCTATACCCTGTGCGAATCGAATATCCATATGTACCTCCAAGAGATTTAATAAGTCCATGATACGCCTTTAATTCTTATTGTCAAAGTGTTTATCCCCCCTTTTCTTGATAGACAAATACAATCAAAATCCTTCAATTATTCATCATCAAAAACTGAGCAAAGCAATTGCTTATGTGCAATGAAAAAGGTACTATTCGGGTAGATAGTTCACTTGTCTTTCAGTTAGAAAACTCTTGAGAAATTCAGAAAAGTATAGCGTGAAAGCAAGTAGTCAAAAAATGATGATAGCTTATATATGGAGGGATTTTATGTTATTTGAAAATATTGTAGACGCGATTGGTTATACACCTTTGGTCAAAATTAATGGTTTGGATGAAGATTCTGCGGATATCTATGTCAAGTTAGAGAAAAATAATCCATCAGGTTCGGTAAAAGACCGTCCCGTAAAATATATTGTCCAAGACTTGTTGGATTCAGGAAAAGTATCAGTTGGCGGAACAATTGTTGAGTCAACTTCTGGTAATACGGGTGTTGGATTAGCTATGGTTGGTGCGGCTTTAGGTATTAATGTCGTGATCGTGATGCCAGAATCAATGAGTATCGAGCGTCGTCAATTGATCCAAGCTTACGGTGCGGAACTGATTTTGACAGATAAATCTGGTGGTATGGCATTGGCTGGTGAAACCGCTGAAAAAGTTGCGGCTGAACGTAATGGTGTGGTCTTTGGTCAATTTACAAACGGAGCCAATGTGACTGCCCACGAGGAAACAACTGCCAAAGAAATCTTAGCTGACTTACCGAATGTTGACGGCTTTGTGGTTGGTATTGGTACTGGTGGTACGGTTTCAGGTGTTGGTCATGTCTTAAAAGAGAAGAATCCAGCTACTGTTGTTTGGGGTGGTGAGCCAAGTGATTCACCGCTATTAACTGAAGGTAAGGCAGGCCCTCATAAGATTCAAGGATTAGGTGCCAACTTTATTCCTAAAGTCTTAGATCAATCTATTTTAGACAAAGTAGCGACTGTTTCAAATGAAGATGCGATTGCGGCAGCCAAAGAATTGGCGACTTCTCAAGGGATTTTCGCTGGTTTCTCTTCAGGTGCTAACTATGTAGCGGCAAAAGAGCTCGCTAAAGAATTAGGTAAAGGCAAGGTTGTTGTCACCGTATTACCAGATTCAGGTGAACGTTACCTATCAACTAGCCAATTCGGTGATGGGCATGCTGAGTGATGAGTTAAACGAAGCGCACCGCGACTTCGCCCAATACATATATGACCACGATCCAGCGCCTCATTCCTTAGAAGAAGTCTTTCTATATCCAGGTTTTCAGGCAGTGGTCCGCCATATCGCAGAGCGAGAACTCTATTTACAAGAAGACTATTATGGTGCCCGGAAAATGGCAGAAGCGACCCGCAAGGATACAGGCATTGAAATCCATCCAGGGGCCCAAATTGGGAAAAACGTCTTTATCGACCACGGCATGGGCGTTGTCATTGGGGAAACGGCTATTGTTGGCGACCGGGTCAAGTTGTACCACGGGGTCACTTTAGGCGGGACTGGTAATGACAAGGGGGCAAAGCGCCATCCGACCATCCAACATGACGTTGAGGTGGGGGCAAACGCCACTGTTTTAGGTAATGTCACTGTTGGCCACCATGCCAAAGTTGGGGCCAATGCTGTTGTAATTCATGATGTGCCACCCTATGCGACGGCCGTTGGGGTGCCTGCCCGCATTATTTTACATGACAAGAATTGGAACCGAATAGGTGAATATAGTATTTAACATAGGAAGTGTGACAAAAGTCACTAAGAATTGAAGCGCTGGACCAAAAGGTGAACATTTACGGCAAGTAATTGGGTATTTTGGGAAGTGTCGGATAATTCTGACTTTTGGCATCCGATACTACAGGTATGCTTGAAATGGGGATAAGTTTCATCATTCTGGGTATATGTGTGGCTAAAACCGCCTTCATCCACAGTAAAATAGGGAAAAGGACACTTTTTAAGGCAAAAGTGTCCTTTTTTGTCTGCGATTTGTGTATGAGTCTGTGGATTTGTGGATAAGTATGTGGGTAAATGGGGTATTCTTGTGTAAAATCTGTGTAGATATCCGGACACTTATCAACAAGCTGTGGGAAACTTTTGTAAAAACGGTTGAAAACTTGATAAATAAGGCTGGTATTATTCAAATGGTGTGAATAAGTTGGTGGAAAGTCAAAAACTTGTCTGTGGATTGAATTTGTGACAAAGGTCTAGATAGCGGATGGTTGGAAAATGTGTCATAATGAGCCTTGAAAATAATGCGAATTGGAAGTAGGTGTCTATTGATGAGAAGAGTGGGCTTTCGTCGGGTTTTAGGACTGATATTATTGGTGATTGGGATAGTCATTATGATCAACCAGGCTTGGCCAGTGGTACAGGTGTATTTAAACCAGCAAGATGTGGCGGTAGCAAATTATACGGCTGAAGAGCTACAAGAAAATGCGTCGGACCAGTCAAATGGCCAGTTTGATTTCAATGAGGTTCGCAATGTGTCGGCAACAGAAGTCAACCAAGTGCGGGCGGACATTGAATCGGGCGAAGCAGACTTGGATGTCCTGGGGGCAGTAGCTATTCCGGATGCCAATTTAAATACCGCAGTCATTAAAGGCATGTCTGATGTAGCCATGGTGTCGGGTGCAGGGACTATGTTCCCAGACCAAGTCATGGGCCAAGGGAATTATACTTTAGCTAGCCACCATATCGGCTACGGGACAGATATCTTACTGAATAACATTTCGGATTCAGTGACGGTTGGGGATAAAATTTACCTGACAGATTTGACCAACGTTTACGTATATGAAACTTTCTTCGTTGAAGCAGTGAATCCTGATCAAGTGCAGTATATTTCGCAAGAAGTGACGGGTAATCCTATTATTACCTTGATGACGTGTACAGCTGATTTGACCCAACGGTGGATTGTGCAAGGGAATTTAACCGAAACAGTGGCTTTCGGTGAGGCGCCTGCTGAAGTGCAAGCATTATTTCAGTAGTGTATCAAAATAATATAGACAAAAAACGGCTAGCCCATTTGAAAGGGTTAGCCGTTTTTGAATAACATCCTATAAGGATAAAATTGATTTGTGGCCTTGGCTGTAAGTGTTCAAGGCTGCTTGGAATTGGTCGAAGGGTTTTGTATCGAAATGAGCCAGCAAGTCTTGCCAGTCATTTTGCCATCCTTGCCCTAAAAGTGGGCCGTAGTCCGCAAGTAGGTCAGCGATTTCTTGGAAAGAATTGGCTTGTAAGATGGCCACATTCACCCGGTGATAGGAGACTAATGTTGGTGCTGGTAGTCCTAAAAAGCGGTGTTCGAATAGGTCTAAAAAGCTAGCAAAGTCGGGCGCTAAAATGCTGACTTGGCCTAAGCCAACATCCATATAGGCTACGGCTGGTTCGCCTTTATCGCTTACTTGACTAAAGTCGAAATAGGCGACGCGGTCGTGGTCTTCGTAAAAGATAATCCCTGTATCTGGAATGTTAGGTCGGTGGACGAAGTCCTTTTGCCTAGTGATGGACGGGATGTGGTAATCGGCGCCTGGTTTTTGTTCGTACATGCCGGCGATATAAGGGATGTAGACGGCGGTAAGAGCGTCTCGACTTGGGCGTTTGCTTGCCACGTAACTGTGTGAGGTATAACCACCATTTTGTTGGTTGACTAGATTATGATAAGAAATTGGTAAATCTGCGACAGAATACCGTTTATATATTGGTGATTTAGGTAAATAAGTGTAAAATTGTTTTTGCAATGGAGATGCAATCAAGTGCATGTTGAAAAGCCTCCTTAAAGATTTGACTATCAATCATTGGTATTTTAAAGCTTTTATCTGACGAAAGATAGTGTTTTGAAACGTAATTTGATAAAATATATACTGGAATAAGAGGTGCACAGCTGTGACAAATGACTATATATACATTTTTACAAACCCTATCTCGAATCAGGTACAATCATTAGGAGTGGGTTTGAAATATTTTACAAGTGCGGTAAATAAAGTACCAAATAACTTGTTACTCATCAAGAACCCAAACCATTTAGGCCGTTTTGATGAATTTACCCGTTTCCATATAGTGAGCGGACACGAGGCTGTGAGAGAATTTATTGATGGCCAAGCTAACGAAGTCCAATCCCAAACCAAATGGATTGATTTTAAATATGAATCCCTATTCCAACAGCTATCTGACCAGGAAATTGCGGAGCTTTTATTTTTAGGCCATACGGATGCACCGTTGAACCAGCCGACTTTCTATAAATTGGGCAACCGATTTACCTTTTTTGGTTCAACCTATCCCAATTCATACCCAACAACTAAAATGTACTACCGAGACATTCACGACTTCTTCAAGCAACTAGGCCACGTCCTAGCGGCCAAGGTGACTGAAGACTTACAGGAGCAAAAGCCCATGTTTTTATTCCGCAAGAAGCCGGTAGTGAAAACAGTCAAGTCAGTCCCCATACCGGCCAAGCCAATTTTGGGTCATCTGGCACGGTTAAGTCACGACGGTATCCTCATTACCTTTGAAGGTGCTGATCATGTTGGCACCAACAAACGGGAATTTCGCGTATACCTCGCTGAAGATAACCCGCGTTTTGTTGAAACAGACAAGGCTTCGCATTTATTATTCGGCCGACTCACCTATGATTTAACAAGCGAAACTTGGGACTTCCAAGCTTAAAAACTGATAGATTTTAATACGACAGACAATCGACGGAGGAATTTTCATGGAAATTATCGTTTTATTCGGTGGAAAAAGTGCGGAGCATGATATTTCTATCTTAACCGCAACAGCCATCATGCAAAAAATTCAATACGATCGCCATAGCGTAACACCGGTATATATTGACCGCCAAGGCCACTGGTTTAAAGGTGAGAACATGACCGAAAAACCAGATGCGCAAGCAAACTTCCGGCTAGACCAAGTGGGCCAAGCGATTGTGCCTACTGACGTTTTGCTAGAAGGGACTGACCAAATCGTTTTCCCAGCACTACACGGACCAAACGGGGAAGACGGGACCATTCAAGGTTTATTCGAAAGTTTAAACGTGGCTTACGTTGGTGCAGGCGTCTTAGCGTCGGCGGCTGGTATGGATAAGATTGTCTCAAAACACTTGTTCAACCAAGCGGGCTTACCGCAAGTGCCATTTGTGGACCTAACTTCATACGAATGGGAGAAAAACCAGGAAGTGGCCATTGAAAAAGTAACCAATGAACTGGCCTACCCAGTATTTGTGAAACCAGCCAATATGGGGTCAAGTGTTGGGGTATCTGAAGCGATTGATGATGCTTCATTATTAGCAGCCTTAACCTTAGCCTTCCGTTATGACCGCCGTGTCTTAGTTGAAACCAGCGTGCAAAATCCGCGTGAAGTGGAACTAGCAGTCTTGGGGAACGACGAAGTTTTCGTTTCATTACCTGGTGAATTGGCAAAAGGGCAAGGTTTCTACAACTATGAAGAGAAATACTTGAACAATACCACTGAGATGATCATTCCTGCAGCGATTGACGAGCCAACGGTGGCGAAATTGCAAGACTATGCACGTAAGGCTTACTTAGCCCTAGACGGTTCGGGTTTATCACGAACGGACTTTTTCCTAACTGAATCTGGGGAAATTTATATTAACGAGGTCAATACTTTGCCAGGATTCACCCAATTTTCTATGTACCCAGCTTTATGGGAAGCGAGCGGCAAGTCATATGCTGATTTATTAGAAGAATTGATTCAATTAGGGTTAAGTCGCTATAATAAGAAGCAAAGTATTCAGCAGTCACTCTAGTCACTGTAGCAAGTCTGATAGGATACCTTAAATAAGTAGTCTAAATAGTCACTAAATCACAGAAGCGATTACAGCTAAGGCGCTGGATGCAAGAATGAGCGACCTTTAGTAGTTAGAGAGGCAAGTATGAAACCCACACAAATTAAAGATATCGTAAAAGCTGTTGAGGCAATTGATTTCACATCAACAGCTCGGTTTACAGAAATTGATTCAGTCGAATTCGATTCACGATTAATTACCCCAGGTGCTTTGTTTGTACCCTTGAAAGGTGCGACAGATGGCCATTCTTATATTGATAAAGCCATTGAAAACGGGGCCGTTGCGGCCCTATGGTCCAACGACCCCAATGAAGCGCCTGTTGGTTTTCCAATTATTCAAGTAGAAGATACCCTGGTTGCCATGCAGGCGCTTGCCAAGGCTTACCTAGGATGGATCAAGCCGAAAGTGGTTGGCATTACCGGTTCTTCTGGGAAAACAACCACCAAAGATATGACAGCAGCAGCCCTATCGACGGCCCTAAAAGTCCACAAGACAAACGGTAACTACAACAATGATATTGGTTTACCTAAAACCATCCTAGATATGCCAGAAGATACAGACGTCATTGTCCTAGAAATGGGAATGTCAGGTGCTGGTGAGATTTCCTTCTTGAGTAAATTGGCGGAGCCGGATGTTGTGGTCATTACCATGATTGGGGAAAACCACATCGAATTCCTAGGGTCACGGGAAAATATTGCCAAGGCTAAGTTGGAAATTTTAGATGGCTTGAAAGAAGAAGGGACCTTTATTTACCCGGGGGATGAGCCTTTAATTGTCGACCAAATGCCAACCGATTTACCGCAATCGACTTTAACAATTGGCTTAAATGATGATCAAGATATCTTCGCCTTTGACGTGATGATGGACCAATTCCAATCGACCTTCTATACCAATTTGTCACCTGAATTAAAAATGGAAATTCCTTTATCAGGTGGCTATAACGTACAGAACGCCTTATATGCCTTAGGGGTTGCCTACTCATTTGGTTTATCAATGGAGCAAGTCCGTCCTAATTTAGCTGAATTTTCAATTACGGCTGATCGTGGTTCATGGGAACGTGGAATTTTAGATACGCAAATCTTGAATGATACGTACAATGCCAGCCCTTCAGCCATGAAAGCTGTCATCCGAAACTTCTCAGCCATTGCTTCAAAAGGTATGTCTCAAAAGATTTTAGTCTTAGGAGACATGTTAGAACTGGGTGCTTTCTCTGATGAATTGCACAGAGAGATTGCTACTGTGATTGGTTTGAATACCTTCAAGCATGTCTTTTTATATGGACCGCGCATCAAACCCCTAGTGGATGCTTTGCTCGAAAAGGGAATGCATCCAGATTTAATTACCTATATTGAGTCAGACAAGGAAGCCTTGATTGAACAAGTTAAAGCCATTTTGCAAGCAGAGGACAAGGTCTTAGTGAAGGCAAGTAATGGGATGGGCTTAATTGAGGTGGTGGAAGCGTTAAGAATCGCTTCACCTGAAGAATAATAAACCTTAAGCCCCTTCACCACTAATATTAAACTCTAGTGAGATTTGTGCTTTTCGTTTGTACCTCGCCTTTAGATGTGCTATAGTATCCTAGCTTGAGTATGTTTAGAGGAGTAGCGGAGATTCTGCTACTAAAGTAATCAATATCAGTTGGAAATAGTCGAGCCTGATGCATTTGGCATACTCGGCTATTTTTGTTATGTGGAAAGCTTTTTCACAGAGATAAATAGTTCACTCAAGTAGAAAAAGGAGAGACTAGATGAAATTTAATGAAATGAATCTATCAAAGCCACTGCTTCGCGCGATCGAAGAGATGGGTTTTGAGGAAGCAACACCCATCCAAGCACAAACGATTCCGATGGCACTTGAGGGGAAAGATGTCTTTGGACAGGCCCAAACAGGTACTGGTAAAACAGCTGCTTTTGGTTTGCCATTACTAGAAAAAGTTCATGAAAATGGTGGCGTACAAGCCCTAATTATTGAACCAACTCGTGAATTAGCTGTGCAAACAGGTGAAGAATTATACCGCCTTGGTAAATTTAAAGGTATCCACACAACAACTGTATACGGTGGTGCGTCAATCGGACACCAAATCAAATTATTGAAGAAAAACCCACCAGTTGTAATTGGTACACCAGGTCGTATCTTAGACCTTATCAAACGTGGTGTATTGAAATTAAACAATGTGGAAACTTTGGTATTAGATGAAGCAGACGAAATGTTGAAAATGGGCTTTGTTGAAGATATCGAATCAATTATTCGTGAATTACCAACAGAACGCCAAACACTACTTTTCTCTGCAACAGTACCGCAAGAAATCAAACGTATTGCGGATAACTTCATGAAGGACCCAGCAACTGTTCATATCAAAACAAAACAAATGACTGCGGACTTAATTGATCAATATTACACACGTTGCAAAGACTACGAAAAATTCGACTTGTTAACACGTTTTATCGATGTGCATAATCCTGAATTGTCAATCGTTTTCGCCCGTACAAAACGTCGCGTTGACGAAGTGGCACGTGGATTAATTGAACGTGGTTACTCAGCTGAAGGTATCCACGGTGACTTAAGCCAAGATAAACGTTTAGGGGTTTTACGTAACTTCAAAAATGGTAAATTAGATATCTTAGTAGCGACAGACGTTGCTGCACGTGGTTTAGATATTTCAGGCGTAACACATGTTTACAACTTCGATATTCCACAAGACCCTGAATCATATGTTCACCGTATTGGTCGTACAGGTCGTGCTGGTAAAGAAGGTATGTCAGTAACATTCGTTACAGGTAACGAAATGTCTTACTTACGTACAATTGAAGACCTAACCAAGAAACAAATGTCTGCCCTACGTCCACCTACGACACAAGAAGCCTTCCGTGGCCAATTAGCAAATGTAGTTGAAATCGTTAAAGAGTTAACTGAAGTTGACGATACAGACATGTACCAAGATGCGATTACTTACTTATCAGAAAACTATACTGAAGACGAAATTGCCTTAGCATTAGTTCGTTCATTAGTGAAAGATCCTTCTTCTGTAAAAGTAGAAATCACACCAGAACGTCCATTACCAAACCGTAACAAACGTAACTTCCACCGTAATGCGTCAAACCGCAAAAATAATGGTGGCGGAAACCGTGACCGTAACGGTAAAGGTGGCTACAAAGGTGACCGAAAAGGTGGCTACAAAGGTAACGCTAAGGACAAGAACCGTAACAACTATGACCGTAAAAAATCAAACGGTGGTAACAAACAATCAAAAGGCAAATCAGCAGAATTTAAAATTCGTTAGTAAGCTGTGACAAAAGTCGTTTAGACTTGTAACGTGCTGGAGCAAAAGCCGAATAAGCACTGTAAGTGTTTAGCGTATTTTGTGAAGCGTCGACTGAGTCTGATGTTTGGCGCCCGATGATAGTGCAAAGTTTAAAAGACTAGCATTCAATCCCTTAAAGACTTTCGACCCAATCAAACAGGTAAATGAGGTTAAATAACTTCATTTGCCTGTTTTTTTGCTTACCATAAAGGTGCAGTTTTGCAATAAATAGACTAAAATATAAGTAAATAGTTATTTAATAGATGATAGGAAGAGGTCCCATGATTATTGGTTTAGGAACAGATTTAGTTGAAACTGCACGGATTAAGGAGGCGATTGCCAACAACGCACGTTTTGTCGGTAAATTACTCACAGATCAAGAACTGAGCACTTATCAAGAGATTCATAATGAAAAACGGCAGATAGAGTTTATTGCTGGCCGTTGGGCCGCCAAAGAAGCTTTCGCTAAAGCATACGGAACAGGTATTTCAAGTCAGCTGCATTTTCACGATATTGAAGTCTCTAACGATGACCAACGTAAACCCCTCATTATTTGCAATAAGGTCACAAGTCCGATTCATATCACCATCAGCCATACCGACCACTATGCGACCGCAACTGTCATCATTGAAGCGTAACTAGTAAAAGATGAAACTCAACCATCTTTTCGCATAATAAATACTAGATAGAACAGTTTTCACTATTTTTACATTTCAAGTATACAAAAATTGTATATTTAAAAATTCAATTTTTAGTCATTAAAAAGGTGAACAATTCCTTATAACTTATACAATGTTATTGCAAAGTTAACTTCTTATAAAAGTGGATTTGTCGCCTTTTTGTCCAATAAATCGATATATATTTGGTCATCTTTTCAAATTTTGATAGAGTTAAAAGAGACTTTTTCTATAAAAAGGCAAAAATTAGGAGGATTAAGTGATGATAGAATTCAAGAATGTCGAAAAGGTATATCCAGGGGGCACAACCGCTGTAAAAGATGCCTCTTTGACAATTGATGATGGTGAGTTTGTATGTTTCATTGGGACTTCAGGTTCCGGTAAGACAACAGCGCTACGGATGATTAACCGTATGCACGATCCATCAGGCGGGGAAATTCTGATTGACGGCGAAGCAACAACTTCAAAAGATCCAGTAGAATTACGCCGCGGAATTGGCTATGTAATCCAACAAACAGGATTGATGCCACATATGACTGTATACGACAACATCGTAACAGTGCCTCGTTTACTTAAATGGGATGAGAAGAAAAACAGAGATATTGCAGAACGTTTAATGAACCGAGTTGAGTTGCCTGTAGAATACTTAGACCGCTACCCAAGCGAGTTATCAGGTGGACAACAACAACGTATTGGGGTTATCCGTGCCTTAGCAGCCAATCCAAAAATCGTTTTAATGGATGAACCATTTGGTGCCTTGGACCCAATTACCCGTGATGCATTACAAGAACTGGTAAAAGAGCTACAAGTGGAATTTGGTTCAACTTTCGTGTTCGTAACCCATGATATGGATGAAGCCCTAAACTTAGCTGACCGTATTGCGGTATGGCATGAAGGTGACTTGATTCAATACGATACACCAGATGAAATCTTACGTAATCCAGCTAATGAACATGTACGTGGTTTCTTAGGTGAAGACCGCTTAATGCAAGCACAAACTGATTTCATTACGGTAAAAGAAATCATGATTACTACACCGTTAACAGCTACTTTAGGGATGTCTTTAGGTAAAGCCATTACCATCATGCGCGACAATCATGTCGATTCATTATTTGTAATCGATGATGAACACCATCTAAAAGGGCTATTAACCTTAAATGACGTGGCTTCAAGTGGTGCCAACACCAGCTTATCTGTAGCTGACGTTATGCATACTAACATTCGCCCAGTGTCTGAGGATGCTTTAGTACAAGATACAACTACACAAATCCTAAAAGGGCGTATTCCTAACATGCCAGTGGTTGACCGGGAAGGCCGTTTAACTGGTCTGGTTACCCGTTCAGCATTAGTAAACCTTGTTTACAACTCAATTTGGGGTGATGAGGAAGAAATTGACAAGTTAACGGATGAACCCGTATTTGAAAATGCAGAAACAACAGCAGTTCACCCAATTGATGCGCCTACTGAAGGAGCTGATAAATAATGCAAGAGTTTATTGCCAGCCAAGGTAGTGAAGTCATTCGCCTACTTTGGGAGCATATTTACATGTCACTGATTTCCTTAGGTTTAGGTGTGATTGTGGCTGTACCTTTAGGTATCTTCCTTTCACAAGTACCAAAAGTAGCTAATGTAGTGATTGCTATTGTGTCAGTTATGCAAACAATTCCAACGCTAGCGCTTTTAGCTTTAATGATTCCTTTCCTAGGTGTTGGTAAGGTGCCGGCAATTGTCGCCTTATTTATCTACTCGCTATTACCAATTCTCCGTAATACTTACTTAGGGATGTCAAACGTAAACCCAGACTTATTAGATGCCGCTAAAGGGATGGGGTTGAAACGAATGCAAATTATTCGCCAAGTACAACTACCACTTGCGGTACCAGTTATTATGGCCGGTATCCGTCTATCAACTGTTTACGTTATCGCCTGGACAACACTAGCTTCTTATATCGGTGGTGGTGGTCTAGGGGACATGATCTTTAACGGATTGAATCTATTTAGACCAGACTTAATTTTAGGTGGTACGATTCCTGTAACCATCCTTGCGGTCATTGTTGACTTAGTGATGGCACGTATAGAGGAATGGGTTACACCAACAACCTCTTCTAAGAAAGGAGATGAATCACTTGCGTAAAATGAAATATCTTAAGACATCCATTGTTGCTGTCTTATCGACAATTATTTTAACAGCTTGTTCATTACCTGGATTAGGTGGGTCATCTGAAAACGGGATTTCCATTGTTTCTGGGTCAACAACAGAACGTCTAATCTTAGGGCATATCGTTGAAGGTATGGTTAACCATTATACGGATGCACCAACAAATATTATTCCCAACTTAGGGTCATCAACGATGAACCATCAAGCGCTTGAAACAGGTGATGCCAACGTATCAGCGGTAAACTATACCGGGACATCACTAACAGGTGAGTTGGGTATGGAAGCTGAAACGGATCCAGATTTGGCCTTAGAAACAGTTATTTCAGAATTCGAGTCGCAATATGATATGCATTGGTATACACCAGGTTATGGTTTTGCTAACACATATGCCTTCATGGTTCGCCGTGAAGATGCAGAAGAGTACGGCTTAGAAACTGTATCTGACTTGGAAGAATATGCGGATGAGTTTTCAGTTGGGGTAGATAATACCTGGTTAAATCGTGAAGGTGATGGATATGAAGCCTTTAAAGAAGTCTATGATTTTGATTTCTCAGAGTTATACCCAATGACAATCGGGTTAGTTTACTCAGCAGTCTCTTCTGGTGAAGTAGACGTTGTATTAGGTTACTCTACTGATGGTCGCATTATTTCCGAAGACTTAGTTGTACTTGAGGATGACAAACGTCTTTTCCCACCATATGATGGGGCACCAGTTGCAACTAATGAAGTGCGCGAAGAGTTCCCTGAATTGGATGATATTTTCCAAAAATTAGCTAATAAAATATCGGATGAAACAATGCAAGAGTTAAACTTCCAAAGTGACCAGTATTTATTAGAACCACAGACTGTTGCAGAACGCTTTTTAGAAGAGAACAACTATTTTGAAGATGCAGAACCTTATATTGAACCAGTGTCGCAAGATAATTTAGGAGGTGAAGAGTAATGGTAGACGTTACACAATTAAACTTATCTGAGCAAATCGTGTATTACTTCCAACAAAATGGGATGTATCTATTATCACAATTCTTCCGCCAACTATTGATGACTTCTTACGGGGTAGTCTTCGCGATCATGGTGGCCGTACCATTAGGTTTCTTTATTGCCCACAAACGTAAAACGTCTGGCTTTATCTTAGGTTTAGCCAACATTATTCAAACTGTGCCGAACTTAGCTTTGCTTTCAGTAGTCATGTTAGTGATGGGTCTAGGACCTAACTTGGTTGTGTTTACCATTTTCTTATACTCAATCTTACCAATTCTACGAAATACTTATACTGGTGTGATCAGTGTAGATGATACAATGGTAGATGTTGGTAAAGGGATGGGGATGACCCCTTGGCAAGTGATTTATAAAGTTGAACTGCCACTAGCACTGTCAGTTATCATGGGTGGTATCCGTAATGCCTTTATTACAGGTATCGGGATTTCTACAATCGGTACATTCGTTGGTGCCGGTGGACTTGGTGACGTGTTGCAACGTGGTGTAAATGCGTCAGAGGGTACATCTATCATCATCGCAGCAGTGATTCCAATCTCACTTATGTCAATCCTAGCTGACTGGTTGTTAGGACTAATTGAGAAACGATTGGACCCGTCATCAACCAAATAATCTAGCAATAAATGAAAGGATGAGTCTATGGATTGGAGCTTACTACTGCAAATCTTTCTCATCAACTTGGTATACATCATGTTGAATACCATTCGGACCCTATTGACCATGCGCGGTTATCAAAAAATCGCGCCAATCATAGCCGTTGTAGAGGTAACGGTTTATACATTAGGGCTATCCATGGTAATGCAATACCTATCAAATCCGATTTACCTGATCGTCTACGCATTAGGATTCGGTGTAGGAATTTATTGCGGAATGATGATTGAAACCAAACTCGCACTGGGCTACTCAGTTGTCGAAGTTTACGTGCAAAATGACGACCATACCCTAGCTAACGCCTTACGTGAACGTGGCTACGGGGTAACCATTCAAGTAGGTTACGGCCGTGACGGTGATCGGCTGATCCTAACGATCCTGACACCGCGGTCAAATGAAGTCTATTTGCACCGGACTATTGATGAAATTGATCCCAAAGCATTCTACCTATCTTATGATGCCAAATATATCCATGGCGGTTTCTGGTCTAAACGGGTAAACCCGCGTTTGATCAAACGATCAAAAGTCAAAGATCAACAAAACGACAATATCGTGGTTGAGGAAGTAGAATCAAGAGAAGAATATGTAGAGGAAACAGGTTACTTATTCGATGAAGAGGTCAACCAAGAAACAAAAGATCCTTCATTTGAACAAGATTTAGATGGAAAATCTGATCAGAAAGCAAATGAAAAATAAGTAGCAAAAAAAGCAGTGATTGACAACAAAGTCCGTCACTGCTTTTTTATAGGCAAAATAGCGCTATTTCTATCTTGTATTATGCCCAATGTTACTGTATTTTTATAACTGTTGTTCGCAAACATCCAACAGAAAAAAACTAGGAGGCATTTTTATGAAAACAAGAAAATTGGTGAACTCAGCTATGATCACCGCGATTTACATCGTTTTAATGTATTTCGTCCAACCTTTAGGATTCGGTGCCATTCAATTCCGCGTATCAGAGGGCTTGAATCACTTAGCCGTTTTTCACAAAGACTACAAATGGGGCGTCGTACTGGGCGTATTCCTAGCTAACCTGATGTTCTCGGCATCTCTAGGTATTTACGATATCGTATTTGGGACACTGCACACTTTGCTATCATTCTTAGTGGCCGAGTACCTATTCAGATTCGCTAAAGACACCAAACAACGCATGATCATCCTCAGTCTGGTCTTCTCAGTCATGATCTTCATCATCGCGCTAGAATTATTCTGGGTGATCCAACTTCCATTCTGGTTGACATACTTTACTACGTTCTTAAGTGAAATCATCATTATGGGGATCACCGCACCATTATTCTACTACTTAGACAAACGCCTAAACTTCAGAAAATTGATGGAAGGGTAATTGTTTGTCCTTTAGAGGGTTGATTGCTAAAATATGTAAAGAAAGACACTATGTGACCGTCTAATAAAGGTGGAGGGATAACGGATGCAAGTATATCAATTAACAGTAGGACCTGTCCAAGAACATCCTTACTTTATCGTCAAAGACAACAAGGATACACTGGTCATTGATCCTGGTGACCAAGTAGAAACAATCGAAGAACTGATTGCAGAAAACCAGTTAAATCCAGTAGCGATTCTCTTGACCCACGCCCATTTCGACCATATCGGTGCCGTAGAAGACATTCGCGAGCGGTATAACATTAATGTATGGCAACATATCATCGAAGCCGACTGGTTGGAAGACAAGCAAACCAGAATGCCAAAAACCCGTACCCATTATTGGGACAAAATGGGGCAACAATCCATTGCTGGCTTCACTTTTAAAACTGCACACGTACCAGGGCATTCCCCAGGATCCGTTGTATATATTTTTGAGGAAGACGGCTTCGTCGTTGCTGGCGATACCCTATTCAAAGGAACCATTGGTCGAACTGACTTAGACCATGGTGACAAAGATGTATTAATTACCGGTATCAAGCGACATTTGTTGACCTTACCGGATGAAACGCAAGTTCTTCCAGGGCACGGTGAAATTACTACAATTGGTCAGGAACAAGCGACCAATCCATTTTTACAGGGCAATCTCTAAAATAGAAACAATCCTTATATAAGCAAAGAAAAACCTAGTCCATTGACGCCATTACGGTAGTCAAAGGGCTAGGTTTTCTTGTGTCAAAATGTACACCTTAGCTTAAGGCGATTGATTTAGTATTACCAACAGAAAGAATCTTATAATTCTTCCGTTCAATCCTTGAGATAATTTTCTCAAGCGACTGATGTGAACAGTCACCTTTTAATGAAATGATGATATTTGATAAGTCAGTTTTCGGATCAACAGTCGTAACCACCGTCTTGATAGAAGCAAAGCGACCGATAATACGGGAAATGACTGCTAAAGCACCTTGGTCTTCTTGGTTTGCTTGAATCGTTAAGACAAAACCGTCCTCATCCAAAGACCAAGCCTTGAACAAACCGCGCTCATAAGCACGGTGAGTTAGGATGCCATAGAAAGTATGGTCTTCGTTCAAGACACTGATATAAGGTAGGTCCCGAATGGCAAAAATGGTTTGGAAAAGGGTTGAATTGGTATAGATGTATTTCGTTGCATTCTTTAAATGATGGGTAACCGATACATCTAAAGACTCGCCATTTAAAAGTCTCTTGTAAATGTGTTGTCGGTAAATGTTTCCGCGATACATCGTTCCGGACTGACTTAAGATCGGCAGGGACCGGAAATTATATTCTTTCATAATGTCTAAGGCTTCTTGTAAGGTATTAGCCTCGGTGACATATTTAACGTCCTCCCGCTTGATACTTAGTTCCCGGATGTTCATATGTATGACCTCGCTCTTTCATTATATTCATTTTCGACCCAATTATACCATAAAGATGGCAAAATCATGCTAAAGATTATAGTAAGGTTAGAAGGTTGCGAAAATTGTTGCAGGTATTGTACAACATGTTGCATGGGTAGCATCTAAAAGTACGCCGAATATTCATTTCTGCGTAAACGAAATCCCTACAAATTAGGTACCAGTGAACCATCCATTCGCTTTAGCTGATGTACCTCACCTACAAACTTACATTAAAGCTTACGATGGTAAAGAATTCAACCTGGTTTAATTGAACAGAGTTAGTATCTGTAAAGATGAGGATTATTTGTTTTCTATACAACTTCTTTAGTTTGTTGGGTTTCTCCTTTTTGTCAAAACTGTTAGTCAAAAAGCTTGAAAATAGGATGAAGTCCGCAATCTTTAGCCATACTTATAAGTTGAATCTTGCCTTTTAAACCTAGGGGTTGTATACTAAAATTAGATTATTGTACATACATATAATAAAGGAGAGAATTCGACATTATGGGAGATCCTGGGGCCTCAAACGTAGGGGGACAGATATTATTAATTATTATTTTAACATTGGTGAATGCCTTCCTAGCAGGAGCTGAAATGGCCTTTGTATCTGTTAACCATTCAAAACTAGAAACTATGGCAGAAGAAGGAGATATAAAATCTCAAAAAGTAATAAAACTTCTTGAAAACTCTGATGATTTCTTATCAACGATTCAAGTAGGGATTACTTTTGCTGGTTTCTTCTCATCTGCAGCAGCGTCTACGACCTTCGTTTCTTATTTAGAGCCGTATCTATCTGGTATTCCAGCAGGTGAAACAATTGCTACAGCAGCTGTAACCTTAATCTTGTCATACTTCACATTGGTATTAGGTGAGTTATATCCAAAACAACTAGCCTTACAAGTACCTGAATCGTATGCACGACAATCAGCTGGTATTATTTCGGTGTTAAAAGCATTCTTCAAACCTTTCGTATGGTTGCTAACAGCATCAACAAATGTATTGAAGAAAATAACTCCACTCGAGTTTTCTGAAGACAGCCAACAATTTACTCGTGAAGAAATTCAAGGGATTATTAATTCCTCACGTCGTGAAGGTGTAATTGATAGTGATGAGTTCCAAATGATGCAAGGTGTATTATCTTTGGATACTAAATTGGCTAGAGAGGTAATGACTCCTCGTACTGATACCTTTATGGTAGATATTGAAGATGACAACCAAGAAATCGTAAATGAAATCTTAAGCTCCCAATATTCTCGTGTGCCAGTCTATAAAGATGATAAAGATGACATTGTTGGAATTATCCATACAAAAGATATTTTACGTGAAGCGCGTAAAGTAGGTTTTGAAAATATCGAAATCACTAACGTTGTTAAACCAGCTTTCTTTGCACCGGAAACAAGCTTTATTGATGATTTACTATTAGACTTTAAGAAAAACCATCAACATCTAGCCATCCTCAAAGATGAATATAATGGTGTAGTTGGTTTGGTTACCCTAGAAGACTTAATCGAAGAAATCGTCGGGGACATTGAAGATGAGTATGATGAAATTTCACATCTTTACAAACGTATCAATGACACTACTTACATTATTAATGGAATCATGCCAATCGATAAGTTTAACCACTTATTCAAAACAAACGTAGAATCCGATGAGTCAGATACCATTGCAGGTTACATGATTGAAATTCTAGGTTACTTCCCTGAAGACCGAGCAGAAGAAGTGATCCGAATTGAAAATTATAAGCTAATGACCACGGCAGTTGAAAATGGACGTATCCGAGGTATCCAAGTTAAGAAATTGGATATCGATGAATTAGCTGAAGAAGAAGTAGAAGAAAATAAATAGCATTAAAAAGTTCGGAATCTTTCCGGACTTTTTTCAACTAAAGGAGTAAATATGACTGAAGTAAATCAAGCAAATCAAATAAATGAAACGAAAGAAAAAGTAGTGCAAAATGAAATGATGGACCGCCCAGTAGTAGAATCAGGCGTATTAAACTTCATGCGTACTGGACAAAACGACTTTCCAGCACCACTAAAAGAATTAGAAGATTACGCCCATGAAAACCGCGTACCAGTAATCCCTCATGAAACAGCAGTTTTCTTAGATTTTCTATTAAGTGTTAAACAACCAAGGAAAATTCTAGAAATCGGTATGGCCATCGGATTCTCTGGATCGTTAATGGTTTATGACCATCCTGAAAGATCCTTAGATACCATCGATCGTTATGACAAAATGATTGCTGCTGCTAAAGTCAACTTTAAAAAATTAGGTGTAACACACCAAGTAACTATCCACGAAGGTGACGCCAAAGATGTATTGCCAACTCTAGAAACTAAATATGACTTTGCCTTATTAGATTCAGCGAAAGCAAAATACTTTGACTTCTTCCCATTAATCATGGACCGACTAGAAGTTGGTGGCATCTTGATGATTGACGATATCTTCCAAGGTGGTACAGTCTTTAATGGATTGGACACCATTCCAAAACGTGTTCGTAAAATCCATAAAAAATTAAATCTACTTTTAGAGGAAGTGGTGGGTCATCCAAACTTAAAAACCTCTGTCTTACCTCTAGGTGATGGTGTCTTACTTGTAGAGAAGATTGATGATACAGATTTCTCCTACTTGTTAGAGAAAAACTTCTAATAAATAATATAGATAGAAATCAAGTCGTGGAGGAACTTCACGGCTTTTTTTCTTAATCTGAAATTTGCGAAAGGAAAATTTGTTAAATATTTTTAATTCGAAACCATTGACTTTGAAAGAATAGGGTGGTAATATAAATATCCAATAGCGGAGACGACATTTTGCGTTAAACACTATTGAAAAATAAATATTGACTTGAATCTAAAACTGAGTTACTATGTAAAAGTTGCTTGTTGATGAAACATCAAGTCAAGTAATATGATATTCAAGTCGTCAACACGACATCGTTTGTATGAAACATCAAAAAAACTTTTTGTTGACAAATGTCGAATGAAGATGATATGATA
>NZ_DJUR01000032.1 GCF_002440555.1 Aerococcus sp. UBA6277 | reverse complement strand
GTCCTATTTGACGAAGAGCCATTTTTAGGGTAAAATATACTTGTGGCATTGCAATGTTATCAAACTTTTATACAATAAGACACTTTGTCCTATTTTGTGCTAGCCATGAAAATGAATATACTATAAGCTATTAAAGCCTTAAATTGTCAAATTAAGTGCAACACAGTTTTATAAAAGATTTCATAAGGTGTTTTCCAATTCAAACATTTTTTGGGACGTGTATTTAATTTCGTTGCCCAACCTTGTATCTCATCATCAGTTGCATCTGTCAAATCAACACCTTTCGGTGAGTACTCTCTAAGGAGTCCATTTGTATTCTCATTAGATCCTCTTTGCCAAGGGGCATGAGGATCTGGAAAATAAATTTGCGTATTATTTAATTCCTCAGTCAATCGGGCGTGTTGACTGAATTCTTTACCACGGTCAGGTGTAATGGTTTTACAAAAATTAGAATCAACACCTTGTAGTAATTTAATCATTTGGTCAACTACCGGCTTAGAAGCTTTCTTCTCAGATTTACCGATTAGTAATAACCTAGATTTTCTATCAACTAGCGTTACTAAGCACGCTTTACCAGTTTGACCTGCAACTGTATCTGCTTCCCAATGACCAATCTCAGTTCGTTTATTAGCGCTATCTGGTCGTTCATGAATCGTATTGGAGATAGGGATCTTTCCTCTTCTCTCTACGTGATTTTTAGAATGGCGTGTTTTACCTCTGTGTCTTAATTTACGGATAGCGCCTCGATTACCGGTTGATAAACCAGGCTCATCGAAGTCGCCACGATAAATTGCACGATAGATAGTATTGTAACTGATTTTATTTTTGGGATTTTCAAGGTTCAAACGACCAGAAATCTGTTCTGGAGACCATTGTTCGTTGAGAAATAGTCGTTTGACCAACTGGAAAATAGAGTCTTTATCTAGCGTGCGATGTCTGCCACATAGTTGTTTTCTACGTTTATACTCTCCATGAGCAGTTGACGGTGAATAACTGCCATCCTTGTTTGAATTACGATGTAATTCTCTTGAGATAGTCGATTTAGAACGGTCCAGGGTCTCGGATATATGGCCGATAGTTTCGCCTTGTTCATACATTAGGAATATTGTTTCTCGCTCATTCATGGTAAGATGTGTGTATGGATTCATAGCTTTCTCCTTCTAATAGTTGGTTAGTACATCTATTTTATAGGAAAACTATGGATCTTTTTTTATTTTATTATTGTTGTTGCACTTAAATTGTAAATTCGTCGCAGAAAAAAAAAGGAGTTTTATATAAATGCTTGAATTAAAAAATCTCAAGAAAACGTATGAAGTGGGCGATACGGTAACGCATGCCTTAAATGATGTATCGATGGCTTTTAGAAAACAAGAATTCGTTGCTATCTTAGGGCCTTCAGGTTCAGGGAAAACGACACTTTTAAATGTGATTGGTGGTTTAGACCAGTATGACTCTGGTGACATGGTGATCAACGGCCAGTCAACTAAAAACTTCAAAGACCTAGATTGGGACGCTTACAGGAATAATTCAATCGGATTCGTTTTCCAGTCATATAATATCATCAGCCATTTAGATGTCTTATCCAACGTGGAATTAGGGATGACTTTATCTGGTGTGGCGAAAGAAGAGAAACGGGAAAAAGCGAAAAACGCCTTGATACGTGTGGGCTTAGAGAAGCATATGCACAAGCAACCCAACCAATTATCGGGTGGACAAATGCAACGTGTAGCCATTGCGCGTGCCTTAGCCAATGATCCGGATGTCCTATTATGTGATGAGCCAACAGGGGCTTTGGATTCTGAAACAGGCCAACAAATTATGGGCTTGATTCAAGAACTAGCCAATGAAAAACTCGTGATTATGGTTACCCATGATAGCGAATTAGCCCACCAATACGCCAACCGTATCATCAATTTTAAAGATGGTGAAGTGGTTAACGATTCAAATCCATACGACAACGAGGATGCAGATGCAGTCTTGGATATGCGCCGTACTGGTATGTCTTATTTAACTGCTTTAAACCTATCTTTTAAAAATATCATGACCAAAAAAGGGCGAACCTTTATCACGTCCTTCGCTTCAAGTATTGGGATTATTTCAATTGCGGTTGTCCTATCTCTATCAAACGGTTTCCAAAAGCAAATTGATTCAACCCAGGCCGAAACGAGTGCTCAATTCCCGGTAACCATATCACAAGTCGCCCAAGATGCCTCTAATTTCACGCTATCAACTGAAGAAGAAACGGAATACCCAGAGGGCAATACCGTGATTGCCAACGAAGACCCAGCTTCAGCTGGTCAACATGAGAATGACATTACCACTGATTTAGTTGAGTACGTGAAGGACATCGACCCAGCCTTGACTGAGGCTTTAAACTATACTTATTCTGCCCAGTTGAACCTTTTACGCGATGTAGATGGGGAAGTTGAGCAAGTTGCCTTTTCTAATTACGCTCAAGATTCAGCTACCGGTGACATCCAAAGTTTCTATGCGACATCATCAGGTATGGGGGCTTCCACCTTCCCGGAGGCTACTTCTGGCGATGAGAATGCCTTCTTATCGGAAAACTACGACGTGCTTGCAGGAGAATTACCATCTGAAGAAACGGATATTGTTCTAGTAGTTGACGAATACAACAAGGTCAACTTAAATGCTTTGAATAATCTAGGATTCGACTATGGAAATGGCGACGAAATTACCTTTGAAGACATCATCGGTACCCAAGTAGTGGTCGCTTCAAACGACGCTTACTATCAAGAATTACCAACTGGTACATACATGCCAAACCAAGATTTAAATGCTATTTACGATAACGAGAACAATCAGACATTACGTGTATCAGCTGTTATCCGGCCAAAAGAAGATGCCACTATGGCGATCTTAACTGAAGGGATCAACTATTCAAACGCTTTGACTGAAACAGTGATTGAAAATAATCAAAATTCAGCTATCGTTCAAGCACAAAATGATAGCGACAGTTCAGTTCTTACAGGCGAAAGTTTAGATGAAGCTGGTAAAGAACAAGTCTTAACTGCACTTGGCGCAAACGCAATCCCGTCATCTATCATGATTTACCCTAAAAACTTTGAAACGAAAGATGACGTTCTTACCTATTTAGATGCATACAACGAAGGCAAATCTGAAGATGAGAAGATCCTTTATACAGATTTAGCGGGTACCATGACTGAATTAACTGGCGGTATTATGGACGCAACAACTTACGTTCTAGTTGCCTTTGCCGGTATCTCGTTAGTGACTTCAATGATTATGATTGGGATTATCACCTATATATCAGTCCTTGAACGTACTAAAGAAATAGGTGTCCTTAAAGCCTTAGGTGCTCGAAAAAAAGACATCACCCGTGTATTTGACTCTGAGACTTTAATCCTAGGTGTACTTTCTGGCTTAATTGGTGTCGGGACTGCTTACTTATTAACATTCCCAATCAATATGCTGATTGAACCCTTAACAGACCTTAAAAATGTAGCCATTTTAGACCCAGTACATGCCGTTGTCCTATTGATTATTTCAACTGTTTTAACAGTTATTGGTGGTCATATTCCAGCCCGGATGGCAGCGAAGAAAGACGCCGCTGAAGCCTTGCGCGCTGATTAATGTTGTTTGCTTAATCTTAAGCAATTGTTAGCAAAACTTCGGATACTGTTTTACAAAAAATAAATACATCACAAGAACCACCTAAAGTAGGGACGCAAAACCCGTCAACTTTAAGTGGTTTATTTTTAGGTAGGTAGGTTGATTGCCATTGGTGTAGGTGTTATTGTCTTATTGGTGACAGAATTAGATAAATATTTCCATAAAAATAAAGTGAATAATTGACAAAAGTCATTTTAAATAAAAGAACTGCCGCTTTCTCTAAATTAGAGTGAGCAGGCAGTTCTTTTTTGCAGCTTATCTTGCTGTTGTATGCATTTACTTCTTTTATTAATTTTCTAGTTCAGCAGCAAAGTCTTCGTAGGTTTGATTAGCATCGATACCTTGTTGCCAGTACATTCAAAGCCAATTCACTAGAAAAAGAAAGCGTTTAATTTTATTAGAAATTGTTGAACCACTCAAATATTGGTAACATATTGTCTTCAATGTTATCTGTCATCATTTCCGGATGCCACTGTACCCCTAAAATATTATAGGTCGATTTGGACTTGTCCACTTCATAGGATTCAATGACCCCATCATTGGCCCAGGCTGTTGCCTTAAGTAGGGGTGATAGGTCTTCAATCACTTGGTGGTGATAGGTATTGATCAGTAGAGTTTTTGGATTATCAAACAGGTTGCTGATGATGGACTCTTTTTCCAATTGGATTGAGTGGTGCGGGAAGTGCATACGACTCCAATTCTGTATGTGCTGAACAGCATTTGCTTGACCGATGGGGTACTCGCTCAAGTCTTGATAGACGGTACCATTCAACAAAATGTTAATTAACTGGAAACCGCGGCATATAGCTAATATCGGGATATTCTTTTTGGTGGCAGCTTCAAATAGCGCCCGTTCCCAACGATCTCGTGGGGGATAGACACTTTGTAATTTAGGTGAAGGCTCACGGCTGTATAGTAGAGGTGAAACGTCTTGGCCACCGGTAAATACAAGCCCGTCCAATTTGGCAACATACTGCTCTGCCAAAGCTAAGTCTTCTTGTAATGGGATAATAATTGGCATATGGCCAGCCATAGTTAATGATTTACTATAACCATGCGGACTATAATCACGCATAAATTCATCCCAATCATGATCAAGTGCATTGTGGTTCCCCGTAACGCCTATAATGCGTTTATATGTGGATACTTTATTATTCATACTGTCACTCCAAACTTTGATTTCCAATCTATTATACCAACAAACACTGGGGTAGGGTCAACTTAGACTACTTTTTCAAGATGATAGCTAATAAGGATAACAATTGATAGCTAATCGGTACCCAAAATAGGAGGTCGATTCTTCGAATATTGATATGTTGAATGGTATATTAATTGCAATGAATTTAAGGAAGAAGGAAATGAATATGAGTATATCAGTGAATTTACCAAGTTTTACGATTGGGCCGGATGCCTATGACGATATTAAAAAATACGCAGGTTTTGCAGGAGAGAAAGTAGCCATCATAGGTGGAGAGACTGCTTTGGAAAAGGCTTTACCTAGATTGAAACTAGCGATTGAAGAGGCTGGTTTAATCATTACCGCCATTGAATGGTATGGGGCAAAGCTTCTTATTCAAACATTGACCGCCTCGCCGCTTTAGACCAAGTTCAAGCAGCAGATATGATTTTTGCGGTCGGTGGAGGGCGTGCCATTGATACTGGTAAAACAGTTTCAGCTAAACTTGAAAAGCCAATTTTCACTTTCCCAACAATTGCCTCAAACTGTGCGCCAACTTCAGTCGTTTGCGTCTTATACAATGACGACCATGAATCAGCGGGTTCATACCGGTTACATGCACCAGCCGTCCATTCATTTGCCGACTCAAGTATTATTGCTGAAGCACCTGAGCAATACATTTGGGCCGGAATCGGTGACGCGATTTCCAAAGAAGTGGAAGTATCTTTTTCAGCTGAAGGACGAGAATTAGCCTACAATAATACCATTGGTGTACATATTGTCCAGGGTGCTAACCAACGTGTCTTGAAAAATGGCTTAGCTGCACTTGAAGCTGCCAAAGCCCATCAGGAATCGCCTGCTATCGACAATATTTTATTTGAGATACTTGGGACAACTTCTTATACGTCAGTATTAGTAGATTACGACTATAACGGTCACTTTGCCCACTCATTCTACTACGGAGTAACTGTCTTACCTCAAGGGGAAAGACACTTGCATGGTGAAATCGTATCTTACGGGGTATTAATCGTTCTACAATTGGCTAAAAAATATGACGAATTGAAAGAAATTCGTGATTTCATGATTTCAGTGGGTTTACCAACGTCATTAAAAGCCTTAGAAATTGAAAGTGACGAAGATTTGAAAACGGTATTAGATAAGGCCTTTACCTTAGATCATATTCAAACATCACCATTTGAAATTAACCGTCAAATGGTTGAAGATGCTATTCAAGAAGTTGAAAAATTAAATCAATAATTTGATGCATCATCATTTATATAATCGAGTGTGGGCTGTGGCGAAATGCTGCAGTCCTTATTTTGGATTTTTGAGGTGGTGAGGGTAGGGCGGGTAAAGTAACTTTTGCAGTCGCTCCGTTAAACATGATAGAATGATAGCGATGAAGAAGAAGCTTTATGCATGTAAAGTCTTTTATATTTGGGGAAAAAGTGATACAATTGACTAATTGTAAAGCAGTTTTTTTACAAAGTGCCCGGTCCGTGCCAGTAGGCATTTAATGTGTTTGAATGTTGGTTCAGATTAATCAAGTAAACTAGCAAGGGACGTATAAATTCATGGATCGGCCTTCAATATATAAAATCAAAATAAGAGGCAAGTTGGCATCCGAATAAGTTGATGATTTGTCTTATTTTTCGAGAGGAGAACACTTAATGGACTTAAAAAATCAAGTTGCCCAAGTCATTAAATCGAGCATTGAAACTGAATTGACCTTGGAACAAATTCAAAATCTATTAGAAGTACCAAAACATGAGGGACACGGGGATATTGCCTTCCCATGTTTTATCTTTGCTAAGGAATTGCGTAAAGCGCCTCAAGCCATTGCACAGGACATTGCACCCCAAATTGAGGGTGCAATTGTAAACCGTGTTGAAGCAGTTGGCCCATACATCAACTTCTTCTTAAATCAAACATTGGTTACACAAGCAATCCTAACTGAGATTTATGAAGCAGGTAACCGATTTGGTGAATTAGCCATTGGACACGGTGAAAATATCACCATCGATATGTCTAGTCCAAACATTGCGAAACCAATGTCAATGGGACACTTACGTTCAACTGTTATCGGGAATGCCATTGCTAACATCACAACAAAAGTTGGGTTCAATCCAGTACGTATCAACCATTTAGGTGACTGGGGAACGCAATTCGGAAAGTTGATTGTTGGTTACAAAAAATGGGGATCTGAAGAAGCTGTTCGTGAAAATCCAATTCAAGAATTGTTGAAATACTATGTACAATTCCATGAAGAAGCAGAAGATGATGAAAGTCTTGAAGTTGAAGGACGTCTATGGTTTAAAAAACTAGAAGATGGTGATCCAGAAGCTTATGAATTATGGAAATGGTTCAAAGACGAATCATTAAAAGAATTCCAACGCGTCTATGATATCCTTGGCGTCGAATTTGATTCTTACAACGGGGAAGCATTCTACTCAGATAAAATGCCAGCTGTTATTGATGAATTAGAAGACAAAGGCTTATTAAAAGTCGATCGTGGGGCAACAATCGTTGATTTAGAGGCTTATAATTTAAATCCAGCTTTAATTAAAAAATCTGATGGGGCGACTTTGTATATCACACGTGATTTAGCAACAGCTATATACCGTAAAAATACTTATAACTTCAATCAATCACTTTACGTAGTAGGTAACGAACAAAGTAACCACTTCAAGCAATTAAAAGCTGTATTAGAGTTAATGGGTTATGACTGGGCTTCAGACATTAACCACATTCCGTTTGGTTTAATTACCCAAGACGGTAAGAAATTATCTACTCGTAAAGGGAATGTTGTATTGTTAGAAGATGTATTAAACGACGCCATTGACTTGGCCTTCAAACAAATTAACGAGAAAAACCCTGACTTAGAAAATAAAGAAGAAGTTGCCCACCAAGTTGGTGTTGGTGCTGTTATTTTCCATGACTTGAAAAATGACCGCTTAAATAGCTTCGATTTCAACTTAGAAGAAGTTGTGCAATTTGAAGGGGAGACTGGCCCATATGTACAATATGCCAATGCGCGTGCCCACTCAATCTTGCGTAAAGGAAACTTTGACCCAGCTAAGATCAGCGAAATGACAAACTTCAACCTAGATAGCGATGAAGCTTTCCAAGTATTGAAAGAATTGAATCGTTACCCAGATATCGTAGCTAGTGCATATGAAAAATACGAACCGTCTGTTGTGGCTAAATACTTATTAGCCTTATCTCAACAATTCAACAAATACTATGCACATACACGCATCCTAACAGAAGATGATCAATTACAATCCCGTTTAGCATTAGTATATGCCTTAACACAAGTGTTAGAATCTGGTTTAGCTATCCTTGGCGTACAAGCACCAAGCCAAATGTAACTTTTTGGGAGCTAGGTTGTTAAAACCGATTAAAAACAAAATATGTTTTCAATGGAGAAAGGTAGTTACTGCCTTTCTTCTTTTTTATTGACTTTTAAAGCATATTCTCCAAGAATTCTCATCTACCTTTAAAAATTCTTTACAAGTGTCTTGACTTTAGATGTCAAACCCTTATAATAATGAAAGCATAAAATCCTGTGAAGCATTGAGGGCGGGACCCAAGGTGTGACCACATAATGTCAATTGTGTTCTTAGGTCAATTTGCGAATGGCCTTTTTTTTTGGAAAAAATAGGGTAAAACAAATTTGAGGGAGATGTGAGTTATGGCAATTAAAGCGAAACCACTTTTATTAGATGTAGAGGAAAAACCGTCGTTCGCGAAAGGTTTATTATTGAGTTTTCAACATGTATTTGCAATGTTTGGAGCAACAATATTGGTGCCGATTCTTTTAGGGATGCCTGTATCTGTTGCTCTTTTTGCGAGTGGGATTGGAACGCTAATTTATCAAGTTGCAACTAAAGCAAAAGTACCCGTTTACTTAGGGTCATCATTTGCTTATATTACAGCGATGCAAATTGCAATCCAACAAATGGGTGGAGATATTTCAGCGGCCCAATCCGGTGTCATGATTTCTGGTATAGTCTACGTTCTTGTAGCGATTACGATTCATTTTGTAGGTACTAACTGGATTGATAAATTATTACCGCCAATCGTTATTGGACCTATGATCATGGTGATTGGTTTAGGTTTATCATCAAGTGCGGTAGCCAATGCAGGTTTCGTAGCAGAGGGGGATGTACGTAACATCGTCGTAGCGGTTGCTACCTTCTTGATTACAGCCCTAGTTCAAACTAGAGCAAAAGGCTTTTTCAAAATTATTCCGTTCTTAGTAGGGATTGTTGGCGGTTATATTGTAGCGGTCCTATTGGGGATTGTAGATTTTACACCAGTTATAGAGGCGCAGTGGTTTGAGTTGCCAGATTTATACCTACCATTTGAGACATCTCTATTTGAATCATATAATTTATACTTTGGTCCTGAAACATGGGCGATTGTACCTATTGTCTTAGTAACTATTTCAGAACATATTGGTGACCATACAGTGTTAGGTAAAGTTGTCGGCCGTAACTTCTTAAAAGATCCAGGTTTAAACAGAACCTTAATTGGTGACGGGGTAGCCACTGCAGTGTCAGCCTTCATCGGTGGACCAGCGAATACGACATATGGTGAAAATACTGGGGTGATTGGTTTAACGCGTGTGGCTTCAGTATCAGTTATCCGAAACGCCGCTTTTATCGCTATTATCTTAGCCTTCTTTGGTAAGTTTACTGCCTTGATTTCAACAATTCCAAACGCTGTAGTCGGTGGGATGTCTATCTTACTTTACGGAATTATCGCAAGTAATGGTTTGAAAGTCATGATTGAAGAGCAAATCGACTTTAACCAAGTACGTAACTTAATTATTGCGTCAGCAATGTTGGTTATTGGATTAGGTGGCGCGGTCTTAGACCTTGGTTACTTAACTTTCTCAGGAACTTCCTTATCAGCCATCGTTGGTATCGTGTTAAACTTAATCTTACCTGCAGAAGTGACTTTTCAAGGAGATAGAGACATTAAATAATTAAATAAAAATTATTAGCAAAACGGCGGTTGAGACTAAGCTATCTCAACCGCCGTTTTAGCGTTTATTGTTTTTCAAATGTGTTGATTAGTCTCTGGAATAGTCTTTATCCTCGCCTTGTAATTCTGGGTTAGTTTCAACTTCGTGGTACATGTTATGGATAGACAGAACAACAAATAAGAATAAGAAGGCTGTTTGCAACCAGAAAATGGTCAAGTCAAACATGCCGTGCAGGATAACGATACTACAGAAACTACAAATCAAGGCTAAGCGACGTCGTAAAATCGGATATTGCCGCATTTGGTGAATTTTCTTGCCTAACGAAATCAGCGAAGGTAATAATATACCTGTTCCAACGGCTCCGTATGATAGTAGGGTGTCTAAGACAATATTATGAGCATGTTGGGTGTACTTGTCCCCATAGTCTTGCCAGACATTGAGATATGTCAGCGGTCCTTGGCCGAACCAGAAGTTATCTCTTAAGCCTTTTAAGCCGATTTCCCAGATGACAAACCGGTCTTCAAAAGCAAACCCTAAGTCCTCAAATCTCGGAAGGAATCCTAATTTGATGGCAATCACTGTACCAATTGTAGCAGTTAGAAATGTCCCGACTGCTATTTTTTTATAACCCAATACGAAATAGAATACGAAGAGTGTCCCAATCACCACGAGTAGTGAGGTACGGGTTCCGGTATAGGTGATGGCGAATAGGTTGCATAAGGATATAAATAGGAAAACGAATTTCTTCCGGTATTTCGTCGTCCGCATCATTTTGTAGAGGCCGATAAAGAAGAAGAATTCTAACATCATGGCATAGTAGTTGGGGTTGGCAAATGTTGCTTCCGCCCGACCGTTATGGATACGGTTAATTTCTGGGGATATAAAACTGTAATCCCATTCTGGTACCCAATTTAAATATTCAAAGGTTGCGAATATAAAGATAATAAATGAGCCAATTAAGGCAATGTTCAACAATTCTTCAACGTAATAGGGTCGAATGACTTGCTGGTAATAGTTGAAATAGATGGCGATTGGTATAAATGCAATCGAAATCCCTAATCCTGCCCAGTTTTGAAAGATAAATGAAATCACTGTTGAATATGCAATAAATATCCATATTGAGGTGGGCACTTCTCGCTTAATGTAGCGCGGACCAAGTAAGCCTAACATGAATAAGAATATGAATATGACAGCGAAAGTGACTAAGGTCATATAAAATGGAAATAGGTTACTGATAAATAATATTGAGATCAGTAATGATTGAACTGGCCAGGTTAGTTGAGCTTCTGGTTTACTCACCAAAAGTGCACCTCCCTAATGTAATCATAGTTATCATTATAGCAACAATTCACGGAAAAAACACGGATAGGTCGCAATATTATTAGATTTTTAAGACCTTTCATTTATGGTTCGGGTAAGGTATGAAACCATCGTCTATAAGCACTATAATTAAAAGATTGTTGGAATAATGATATAATAAGATATATTGATTGGAGGGACGGATATGGAAAAACTCATTTGGACCGGACTTGATGAAAAGGCCTTTAGACCTTACAAGTCTTGGATCAACAAAGATAGTCCAGGTATCTGTGGCACCTATTGTGCGGCGGTATTAACCCATTTTACAGTGCTTCGGGATACCAACCACTGGATGGCTAAACAGGACTTGATTGATGCCTATAAAAAGGTTGTCGACGACTACCACATACATAGTGGGACTTTTTATTGGAATGTGGAAACAGGCTTAAATTCGGTATTCAATTTCGAAAATTACCGTGCGAAATCAGGCTTGTTACCTGATATTGAAGTACCTAAGTTAATTGACCAATACCAAGCACCAGTCATTGTAGGAACCTTAAAATATTTAGGTTCCGCCTACAAAAACCATTGGCTTCTAGTCTATGCCTACGCATATGATGAGCAAAACGACTTATATTTTAAAGCTTACGATAATCACGGTAAACACAATGCAGTCATTCCTGCTAAACAAACGAATGCCTATGTGTATTTAGAGCCGATCCAAGCAGCGACAAGAGAGCCGTCTACTGATGGAATAACAAATGATGTGGACGATTTTACGCATGATATTGCGATTGAAACCAATCAAGCGAGAAAAATATTTTTACAACGACAAGCTAAAGAAGCTGAAGAACGTAAGAAAAAACAAATTTTTGGAAAAGAGTGGGATGAATGGAAAGATATGATTATATAAGTATCGGTGGCGGGAGTGCCGGTATTGCATCAGCAAACCGTGCCGCTGAATACGGTGCTAAAGCTTTAATTATTGAGAAAAGAGACGTTGGGGGTACTTGCGTAAATAGAGGTTGTGTACCCAAGAAAATTTCTTGGCATGGGACTATGCTGAGAGATCAAATCAACGAGTATGGGTCTGCATACGGCCTAAACTTCACTGAAGAAGGACCAGTTGATTATGCAGCTTTAAAAGCTAATAGAGACGCCTATATTGACCGTGTCCATGGTGGCTATGCGTCAGGTTTTAAATCTCGTGGCACTCATTATTTAGCGGGTGAAGCCAAATTCATCGACAACCATACTGTAGAAGTTGACGGGGTCCAATACACAGCACCACATATCGCTATTGTGCCAGGTGGTCGTCCGCGTTTAATCGACCTACCAGGAATCGAGTTGGTGGACACTTCTGATGACTTCTTTGAATGGGAAACATTACCTAAGAGCGTTTTAATTATCGGTGCAGGTTATGTGGCAACCGAATTTGCTGGCGTATTAAATGGCCTAGGTGTCAAAACAACCCAAGCCGTTCGGCATGACCGTCCTTTAAGAGGATACGATCAAGCAATTATCGAAGTCTTAGTTGATGAAATGAAGAAAACAGGCATTGAATTGCTGACTGAAAGCGATCCTGAATCTATTGAACAATTGGCCGATGGTTCACTTCGTGTAAACTTTAAAAATGGGCAACATGCTGACGCTGAAAAAGTGATTTATGCAATCGGACGTACACCAAACACGGATAATATCGGTTTGGAAAATACAGATGTTGAATTAACAAAATCAGGCCACATCAAAGTGGATGACTACCATAACACGAATGTAGAAGGTTTATATGCCTTTGGTGACGTTATTGGTAAAGTTGAATTAACACCGGTAGCCATTATGGCTGGTAGAACCTTGTCAGATACAATCTTTAACGGTGCTGAACCTTATTTACTAGACTATAACACTGTACCAACTGTCATCTTTACTCACCCAGCAATCGGGGCGATTGGCTATTCAGAAGAGGCAGCCAAAGAAAAATTTGGTGCAGACAAGGTGAAGGTGTATACTTCAAACTTCACGCCAATGTATTCAGCAGTTTCAGAAAACCGCCAACCAGCCCGTTTTAAATTGATCACTCAAGGGCCTGATGAAGTGGTTGTAGGGGTTCATGGGATTGGTTATGCAGTAGAAGAGATGATGCAGGGATTTGCAGTTGGCGTTCGCTTAGGTTTAAGTAAGAAACAATTCGACCAAACAATTGCCATCCATCCGACAGGCGCAGAAGAATTCGTCACCATGCGCTAGGTTTAATAGAATACAAAATAAAGCGTCCATCGGGGATTACAAATCCTAATGGACGCTTTTTGCATGGATGTAAATAGGTTTAGATGCACATATATTCATTTGCTTTTGTTCAATTTTTAGTGATAAACGCGCTCTATATAGATTTGGAAGCCAGTCTCAGTTACATCAAAGGTAACGTAATCGATGGCTGCCGCTAAGATCTCTGTATTAAAAGTATCGTTTCGAATACCTAGTAAGTCTTCATAGTAATATTCAATTTCAGGTTGTCTTCTTACATTCAAATCATCTAGTTGATCGATGAAAGATTGGGGTAGGTTAGCTTTTTTGCCGTCGAACTTAATCACTGAAGTGGATTGTTTATCTGTCGCGATACATAGATCCATCTGATATTTGTAAATATTATATTTATCAAATAGATTCATGAATTCCGACACTATTCGGTTAACTTTTGCGTATTCTCTCATGTTCTTCAATTCTCTCCTTAATGACATCTAGAATAGGAACTAAAAAGGCAGCGATAAACCCGCCAGAAAAGCCATTATTATAAAGATTTAACCCAGCATGGGCATTACCCGTATTATTGACAACAGCAGCGTGTAGGGCACCAGCAATTAAGCCTGCGACCCAACCGTACTGTCCTGCAATTGGCGCTAGGGTGGTACCGAATAGGGCTGCAAGCAATGCGTTCGTAGAATTCGGATTGTCGATATGCATGGCAATTTGCATCAAGTAAATCCCTATCATAATCGGTATTATATTGAAAGGGTGCTTACCAAAAGCTGCAAAGCCCATAACAGTCAACACAGCACCGACAACAGCCCCCTCCAACTGACCGCCGACAACGTGGACGTAGGCAATGGTAATCCCACCAAGGATCCCCATATTCATCAGGATAATCGAGGTACCAAATTCAATCACAAAATCCGAAATTAATTGTCCGGAGGATTGTCGTATTTTCGAGAGACCTTTAAATGAGTAATCATTCAGAATGAATCCAGCTAAGAATAGGAAAAGCGAGAAAATGATGAAGAACCAGGTAACAACAGGACTAGAAACTTGCTTGGGTTGAATATCATAGGTCACAGGAAGCTCAAATACCCTCATGATAGAGGCGATCACTAAGCCGATAACACCAGCCGTAAAGCCGATATTGTACAAATTGAACCCCTGATGGAACCGTATGAAGGACGCTGAAACAGGATGGATGACAAACCCAATCGCTACCCCAGCCAAAATCCCAATCGGCATCCCCACATAAATAGGCAAGCCTTGGCCGAAAGTGATTAAGGAGACTACAGGGCTTAAGGCAGATGAAAAAAGGGCACCCAAAAGTAAGTTGGCAATCGGTGTATCTGAATATTTACTATAAAAGTAGGTACCGATTAGAAAGGGTATTGAATTGTAGAGGTTCTTCCCGAAGAAAGAAAAACCCATAACCGTTAATACTGCTGCTAAGATTGGCCCAGTAATTTTAGGTGAATAACGGTGAATAAAGAAAGTATTGGCTAAGGTTAAGGTCCCTGCATTGACAAAAGTCGCGCCAATGCCCCCAACTTCAAAGTAGTCTGTTATAAGATTACTTGGTGACAAAAGGATGGTCCTATAGCCCGTAATCAGTGAATTTGGGGCTTGGACACTTAGCCCAAAAAGAATAAATACTGTGGCAACTGTATAGAAAAACAGAGGTTTTATCTCCGTTTTTCCAAAGAATAGATCTAAAAAACGATGTACTTGTCTATTGATTGTTATACCCATTAAAAACCGCCTCAATTTATAGAATAGAAAAAATTTATTTGTATTTTAATATTAGCAAGAACAAGAGGGGTACACAAGCAAAAAATGCAAGAATAGGAAGATTAGGGACAAAATTTCTGGTATAAGAAAAGAGCTGCGAACGAAGTTCACAGCTCCTTTGTAACTATCACCAGTTAAGAATATGATATCGGGATCTAATTAACTATTTGTTTAATTCTGACCCAGCATCAAATTTTTCGTCCAAACCAGTAGCACGGATAATGAATTTACCGATTTCTACGTAAAGTACTACAGAAGCAGCAGCTAATAGAATTACTGTCCACATTTCCATAGCCATTGGGTCACCTAACAAGTGAACAGTACCGAAGGCATCGTTTAGACCTGGTACGAATACAGTAATTAACATTAATACTGTTGAAGCTAATACTGCGATGTTTAACCACTTGTTGTCGAATGGATTTGAAGCGAATAGTGACTTGAATACTGACTTAGAGTTGTAAGCATGGAACAATTGGATGAATGCCAATGTTAAGAAGGCCATAGCTTCTGCATCTTCCAATGGCACACCCATTTGGTAACGACCATACCAGAATACAAATAATGTTACAGCACCTTCATAGATACCTTGGTAAATAATTGATGGTAAAACACCATTTGATAATAAGTTACCAGAACGTCCACGAGGTTTGTGTTCCATTACATCAGATTCCGCTGCTTCAAGACCTAAAGCAATTGCAGGGAATGTATCAGTTACTAAGTTGATCCATAAGATATGGATAGGTTCTAAGATTGTCCAACCAAGCATTGTTGCAACGAATAAAGTCATCACCTCACCCAAGTTAGCAGATAGTAAGAATTGAACCGCTTTTTGGATATTCGAGAATACTTTACGACCTTCTTCGATTGCAGTGATGATTGTCGCAAAGTTGTCATCAGCAAGTACCATGTCAGAAGCGCCTTTAGAAACTTCTGTACCAGTGATACCCATACCAATACCAATATCAGCTTGTTTCAAAGAAGGTGCGTCATTAACACCATCACCAGTCATCGCAACAACTTTATCGTGTGATTGCCATGCAGATACGATACGAACTTTATGTTCTGGAGATACACGCGCGTAAACTGAGTATTGTTCAACATTTGCTGCTAATTCTTCATCAGTCATTTCGTTTAAGTGTGCACCAGTTGTAACTGCTTCTTCTTGACCTTCTTCAATGATACCTAAACGAGCTGCGATGGCTGCGGCAGTATCTTTGTGGTCACCAGTGATCATAACAGTACGGATACCCGCTTGTTTTGCAGTAGCGATAGAGTCTCTAGCTTCTGGACGCTCAGGGTCAATTTCCCCAACCATACCAGCGAAGATTAAATCATGCTCTAAAGTTTCTGTGTTGAATTCACTAGGTAATTCATCAATGTAACGGTAAGACATACCTAATACCCGTAATGCTTGGATTGCCATACCGTGGTTAGCATCTAACAATTCCTTACGAGCAGCTTCATCTAATGGTAAGATTTCGCCGTTGTTAACGTAGTGTGTAGATTTTTCAATAATAACGTCAGGCGCACCTTTAGTCATTGAAACGTATTTACCATGTGACTGCTCTTCGCCTAAAGTTTCGTGAACGGTAGTAGACATTTTACGATCTGAATCGAATGGTACTTCACCAACACGAGGTTGAACTTTGATTGTTTCACGAACATCGTAGCCTTTGTCGAAACCGAATTGAATCATTGCAGTTTCAGTAGGGTCACCAGCTAATGAACCATCTTTAGCGATTGTAGAGTCATTGGCCATATTCATAACTCGGAAAACAGGTTCATTATGGTCAATGTCTTCAGATGCATCGTGTAATTCACCATTGTAGTAAACTTTTTCGATAGTCATCTTGTTTTGAGTTAGGGTACCAGTTTTATCTGAACAGATAACTTCAGTACCACCAAGTGTCTCAACGGCTGGCAACTTACGTACCAAGGCACGACGGTCAGCCATTTTTTGAGTACCTAATGCAAGGATAATAGTTGAGATAGCAGGTAGACCTTCTGGAAGGGCGGCAACGGCAATTGAGATTGCTGTTAATAGCATTGTGATCCAGTCAAATCCACGTAATAAACCTAGGAAGAAAATAACAACGGCAATAATAACAATTGCGTAAGTTAGGAAACGAGTTAACCCGTTCATGTTTTCTTGTAATGGTGTTGTTTTACCTTCAGCGTTTTCTAACATCTCAGCGATGTTACCAACTTCAGTATCCATAGCTGTTGCAGTTACAATACCTTCACCACGTCCGTAAGTTACGTTAGTAGAAGAGAACCCCATGTTTAAACGGTCACCGATACCAGCGTCACCTTCAACAGTTGCAGTATCTTTAGTAACTGGTACAGATTCACCAGTTAAAGCAGCTTCTTCAATTTGTAATGAACTTGCTTTGAATAGACGTAAGTCGGCAGGAACAACGTCACCAGCTTCAAGGATTACAATATCACCAACAACGATATCTTGAGAATCGATTGCTTTAACTTCGCCATCACGACGAACGTTTGCTTTAGGTGAAGACATTTTCCTAAGAGAGTCAATTGCATCCTCAGCTTTATTTTCTTGAACAACACCCATGATTGCATTAATTAATACAACCGCGAGAATAATAATCGCATCTACTAAACCGTGAGTACCTTCTAAAACTAATGAAAGTGCTGCAGCGATTAATAAGATGATAATCATTAAATCTTTAAATTGATCCAAGAACTTTTGTAAGGTTGACTTGCGTTCACCTTCTTTAATTTCGTTCGGTCCGTTCTTCTCTAAGCGACTGGCAGCTTCAGCATCGGATAAACCTTCAGTAGAAGAATTTAATGATGTGAAGACTTGATCAGCATCTTGAGTGAAGAAAGACTGATTGTTCTTTTCTTCTGACATTAATCATCTCTCCATCCTTTAAATTATTATCCCTAAAGCAAGATCCAGAGGTTGTCTTTCAAAAAAAAAGACCTATGACTACCCCTCCAAATAGAGAAGTAGCCATAAGTCTCATCTTTTAAGACGGCACCAGCAGATATCTGCCGTATATGTCGGCACCGCCACGATACAATAATCGGTGATTACTCCCTCATGGAACTGTTTAAGTTAAGATAATTATATTTTATTTAAGATAGAATTGCAATAATTAACTGAAATTAAAATGAGCAAAAAATGTCTAAATTTGTTGAATGGCAAAAGTACCATTTTTGGGGTATAATGATTTTTCGTGAAAAAAAGAAAGGTGTTGAATATGGAGTCATCTTACATTCAAATTATTAATCAAAGCTTACCATTTAATAAAAAACAAATTGAAAATGTATTGGGATTGCTAGAAGAGGGCAATACCGTACCTTTTATCGCTCGTTATCGTAAGGAAGTCACGCAGTCATTAGACGAGGTCCAAATTAGAGAAATTGAACATGCTTACCAATATACGAAACAATTAGAGGAAAGAAAATCATCGGTTCTTGCAAATATTGAAGAACAAGGGAAATTAACAGATGATCTAGCAAAAAAAATTAAACAAGCGACAGTTTTGCAAACGGTTGAAGACCTTTATGCGCCTTATAAACAAAAACGGCGAACAAAGGCAACTATTGCCAAAGAGAATGGTTTAGAAGATCTTGCCAAATGGTTATTTTCATCACCGGCCACAGGTAATGTTCAAGCGGAAGCTAAAAAATTCTTAAATGACGAAATTCAAAACACTAAAATGGCCTTGGATGGGGCACACGAAATAATGGCTGAATGGATTGCAGAAGATGCAGATATTCGTCTATGGTTACGTAAATATACATTAAAAGAAGGAAAATTAACCAGTCTAAAACGTAAAAATGCGGAAGATGAAAAAGCTATCTTCGAAATATATTATGATTTTAGCCAAAATATCCAAAACGTGAAGCCTTATCAGGTGTTAGCGATTAACCGGGCTGAAAAGTTGAAAATTCTAAATGTTTCTATTGAAGCAGATGAGTTTCCGATTATTGAACATCTAGTTCATCGCTTTATTAAAGGTCACCCAGTGTCAACTCGCGAAATCCAAGCGGCTATACAAGATTCATTAGATCGTTTCTTAAAACCTTCTATTGAAAGAGAATTGCGTTCTAAATTAACCGAAACAGCTGAGCAACACGCTATTGCTACTTTTTCAACGAACTTGGGTAACTTGTTAATGCAACCGCCATTGAAGGGACGGGTTGTTTTAGGTTTAGACCCAGCCTTTAGAACAGGTTGTAAGTTAGCTGTAGTTGATGCCACAGGTAAAGTTTTGGCTAAAGATGTCATATATCCGCATGCACCAGTCAATAAAAAAGCTGAAGCGAGCAAAAAATTCAATGAATTAGTCAAAACTTACCATGTGGAAATGGTTGCGATTGGTAACGGAACTGCAAGTCGAGAGTCTGAACAATTCGTTGCTGAACAAATTCAAGATAATGACTTAGACTTGGTTTATAGCATTGTCAATGAAGCAGGTGCTTCAGTTTATTCAGCTAGTGAAATTGCCCGCGAAGAATTCCCTGAGTATAATGTTGAAGAACGTTCAGCCGTTTCTATCGCGCGTCGCTTACAAGACCCATTAGCTGAATTAGTAAAAATTGAACCTAAAGCCATCGGAGTAGGTCAATACCAACATGATGTGTCTCAAAAAGAACTTGCTGAAAGTTTAGACTTCACTGTTGAAACTGTAGTTAACCGGGTTGGCGTCAACTTAAACACAGCTTCTGCTTCATTATTGAGTCATGTTGCCGGCTTATCGATGGCAGTTGCTAAAAATGTTGTTGCGTACCGAAACGAAAATGGTGTTTTTACAGACCGCAAGCAATTAGGTAAGGTAAAGCGTTTAGGACCTAAAACCTATGAACAAGCGGTTGGTTTCATCCGTATAACAGGGGGAGACAACATTTTAGATAATACAGGTATTCATCCTGAAAATTACAAGGAAGTTAAGGCAATTCTGAAAGAATTAGGTATTTCTTTAGAAGAACTTCAAAGTGAAGAAGCCAGACAAACAATTGCCAATTTCGATCTAAATGTCTTATCTGAAACATACGGTATTGGTAAAGAGACCTTAGTAGATATTCAGAAATCACTAATGACACCAGGGCGTGACCCACGTGAAGACGTTGCTGCGCCAATTTTAAGATCTGATGTTCTTTCATTGAAAGACTTGAAAGTAGGGATGAAATTACAAGGTACAGTGCGTAATGTCGTTGATTTTGGTGCCTTTGTCGATGTTGGTGTCAAACAAGATGGTTTAGTCCATATTTCGAGAATGTCTACAAAATTCGTTAGTAATCCAAGTGATATTGTTTCTGTAGGTGATATTGTAGAAGTCTGGGTTTCAGAAGTAGACGAGAAAAAAGGCCGAATCGGCTTAAGCATGCTTGAAATTAAATAATTTTTCATATTATTAAAAAATAATTAAAAAACACTTGATTATTCTATTTTATTTGTTATATTTAAATTAACCTAAAGAGAGGAAGGTAGAAACGATGATGACTGTACATTCAAATACGCAAGCGGAACTTGTTTCTGCTTTTCCACATCAAAATTTATTATTATCATTAGCTAACTGAGGATTCTACCAGATATTGTAGAGTCCTATTTCTCGTGAGATACGGGCTCTTAGCTAAAACGCCGGCCCGTTTGAACGGGTCGGCGTTTTTATTTGGCTCTGTTGTTGGATGTGGCTTTCAGGTTAGTTTTGGGTTGGAGACAATATTTACAAATAGATGGGAGAAATCTTTTATGAAAAATATGAAATTTACTAAAATGCTAACACCTATCTTTGCGGCTTCTGTTATAGTAGCTGGTTGCTCACAAGCAACTACTGCCACTTCTAGTAATTCAAATTCGTCATCCTCTTCAGAGGTGTCAACTAGCAATTCAGATACGGTAAATATTGGTGGACTTTGGGAACTGACAGGTGCTACTGCGGCATATGGTGTGGTCCAAGATAATGCTGTCCAATTGGCGGTTGAACAACGAAATGAAGAAGGCGGTATTGACGGAAAAGAAGTGAGTTATCAATCATATGACAATCAAGGTACACCAGAAGAAGCCGCTACAGGTATGACTTATTTAATTGAGCAAGGCAATTCAGTCGTCCTTGGACCTGCTACAGCGGCCTTAACTTTTGCTACGCAACCAGTTGCTGAAAATGCACAAGTGCCATTTGTATCCGCAACGACTACTGTAGATAATGCAACCATTAACTCAGAAACGGGTGAAGTATGGGAATACTTCTACCGGACAAGTTTTGAAATTTCTTTCCAAGGTGCTGCTATCGCTGAGTTTGCCAACCAAAATGGCTATGAAACTGCCGCTGTATTGAAAGACAACTCGACTGATTATGGCCAAAACTTAACAGATATCTTTGTTGAAAACTTTGATGGAGACGTGATCATTGATGAATCATATATTTCTGGTGATACAGACTTCAGCTCAGTCCTTACAAATGTTAAATCTCAAAGTCCTGATGTAATCTTTATTGCAGGTTACTACCAAGAAGCTGGTCCAATCATTAAACAAGCCAGAGAAATGGGTATCGATATTGCGATTGTTGGTCCTAATGGTTTGGGTAACCAAAATATTGTCGAACTAGCAGGTGCTGAAAATATGACCAATGTCTATTACGTAGCCCATTTCGTATATACAGAAGATGCTGACCAGGATGTACAAAACTTCTATNNATGTTGAAAAATTTGGTACTGAACCAGATATGTTCTCTGCAGTAGCATATGACGCAGCAAATATGGTGATGGACGCGATTGATGCAGCCGATTCTACAGATCCAACAGCTATCAAAGACGCTATTGGCGCAACGGAAGGATTTGAAGGTATCGCTTATGATATTACTTTCGATGAAGAACATAACGTATCTGCTCCGGCTTATATTCAAGAAGTAGTTAACGGCGAACCAACCGAAAATGTTACAGTAATTCAACCAGATTAAGTTGAAAAATCTGTACTTTACTCAAGTAAATGATAAAATGTATGTAAGCACTTAAAAACTATTCATAAATAGGGAGGGTTCTTCATGAAAATTAAACAATATATGAGTAAAGATGTTGTCACTGTTTCACCGGAGACTTCTGTAACAGAAGCTGTGGCTAAAATGGAAAGTCACCAGATACATAATTTGCCGGTTACCAAGAATGGTCAATTTGTTGGGTTAATTACACAAGACATTATTGATGCAAAATCTGCTTCAGATGCGACAAGTCTAAGTATATACGAATTAAACTATATTCTTTCTCAAGCAGATGTTGAAAAATTCATGGACAAGAAAGCAGCTACTGCCACTACTGAGTGGATGGTAGAAGAGGCAGCGGAATATATGCGTACGAATAACCTTCGCGTATTACCAATTGTTGATGAAAATAAAACAGTACAAGGGATTATCACGTATAAAGATATATTCAAAGCCTTAATAGATTTATCTGGTTACACGCCAGGAGATAAAGGTAGCCGTATCGTCGTAAAAGTTGTCGAAGATAGAGTTGGGGTCCTTTCAGAAATTACGAAAGTTCTTGCTGATGCGAGTGTAAGTGTATCGCATATCTTTGTGAACGATGAAGATGGTATTGAAATTACAATCCAAGTTCATGCTGGTCAAGGTGACAATGCTAAAGCAGCTATTGAAACTGCTGGTTATGAAGTTGTCACACTATAATACTATATAGAAGAAAAGTGGTTCAGATTCCAAAATCTGGACCGCTTTTTGTATTGTTTAAGGCAGTATTTACGACAAAATTTCTGTTATTTAGTAGATTTTTTCAATCAAAAAAACCAGGCAAACCCTTATGAAATAAAAGTTTTGACTGGTTTTTAAATGTGTTAAAAGTACGTATGCGGCTAACAAGATTTGAACTTGCACGAGAATACTCTCACTGCCCCCTCAAGGCAGCGCGTCTGCCGTTCCGCCATAGCCGCGAATCTAGACTTCTAATGAAGCCTAGTGAAAATTAATAGATTAAACCAACTAAGAAAATGACTGCAAAGAAGAATAGTAATAAAACACCCAAAATACTATAGAAGGCTTTTGATTTATTGATATTACCTGATTGCAAGAAATGTATCGTCATGGTAATGATCAGTATGGCAATTTGCATTAAAGTCAATAATAGCACAATAATCATAAAAATCAATGGTGCTAGTAATGAGCTTAAAAAACAAACGATAGCGACAATTACTGAGATACTATTCATACCGAAGAAATGAGTCAGCCATACATTATTACTCATTTTTTCGGATTCATTATTTCGATTGAATAGGTGAATAATTGCTGGTAACAACCACAGGCTAATAATGAGAAAGACGAATGTTTTCAAACCAAAGCGCCAAGGAACAAATTCAAAATTCAAGTTTGGTAAGATAGATAAATCAGCAAACCATTCATAATGAGAAACTAGGTAATTTGCAAGGGAGGTAATAGATACAGTATTTAAAACTGCAAGTAGCAATAAGCTTGTAATACCATGGTTTGGATTCTTATTTAATTCGTTAGTAGTTGGTGATTGTATTGGTTTTTTGATGTAGGACAAGAGATAAGCTATATAAGAAGTGAGACGGTTACCATCTTGTTTGTTTTCACGGCGACTAGGGCCATCATTATCGGCAGATTTTGTTTTTTTATTGTTTTTGCCGAAAGAAAATAAGGATTGCTTAGCTTTCTTCTCGCCTTTATTGTCATCATTGCTATCAGAAGAATCGGTATTACCACCCGCATAAGTTGCATTTTGAATTGGAGAGGTTTGGTCATCTTCATAAGCCACAAAGTGGTCGTCTTCATCATATGTTGTATCCGCAAATGAAGCTGCGGGAATTTCAATCGTATCATGTAAGTTGTCATCCGAGTCACGATGGGTAAAAATATAGTCACAGTTTGGACAAATTTTTGTACCTACTGGAATAGTCGACTGACAGTTTGGACATATCATAGTTATCATTGCTCCTCATCTTTTCATCACAATTCCTTTTCAATACGTATGAGTTTAAAAGAAAGTGTGATTTACTTCAATCCATGATAGCATAGTTTTATAGAGGACAGTACAATTAACAAGAATTTTAGTGTTTTTTTAAGGAGTAAAAATATGACCTATCAACAAAAGACTTTACCAACAAAAGTTGATCCCAAAGAACATATAGCAGCATTAGATGTGTCGAAAACAAAAGCAGAAGATGGGTTAAAGCTATTGAAGATTTTCACTGCAGAAACAGGGGTAGAACCGATTATGTGGGGGCCATCGATCATAGGCTATGGAATTTATGAATATACGACCACTTCCGGTATCGAAGGTGTTTGGCCAATGACTGGATGTTCAATCCAAAAAGCAAGATTTTCCTTATACTTAAAATTTGACCAGAAAATTTCGCAACAATTTTTGGATAGTATTGGTAAGTATAAGGCCGGTGTTTCTTGTGTCTATGTCAATAAATTAGCTGATATTGACGAAGGGGTACTGAGAGAATTTATTCGTGAAGCATATCAATATATGCAAAGTCACTTCAAGGCAGTAGATAGATTATAGAAGTATTTGCTTTTTTTATCTTAAATAGGAGATTTCGTTTAACCTTTTAAACTTTCTCTGATAAAATATAATCATATTATAAAAAAGAATTTGAAATGGAGATGGCATCAATGAGAATGGCACATACTTGTTATCGTGTGAAAGATTTAGAAGCTTCAAAAGCATTCTATAAAGAAGCATTTGGCTTTGAAATTGCAGAAGAAAAAGACTTTCCAGAACACGAATTTACATTGTCTTATTTATCATTACCAGGTGATGATTATGAGTTAGAGTTGACTTATAACTACGGTTCAGAAGCTTATGAACTAGGAAATGGTTATGGACATATCGCGATTGCGGTAGAAGATTTAGAAGCGCTTCATGCATCGCAAAGCGAAAAAGGTCTGGATGTTACTGACCTTAAACAATTACCAGGGGACACCAAACCAAGATATTTCTTTGTCACTGATCCAGACGGCTACAAAATTGAAGTAATTCGCTTATAATACTAAAGTTTAAAATATTAAACAAGAGAAGCTTTATCAGACAAAAAAGATTGTTTTCTATGTCCCTCCATGTTACAATAATGTTATGCGATGAGGCGACACGCACAGCATATTGTAAGTCTGTGCATGTAGTTAAAGAAAGTACACGATGAAAATCACCACAGGATGTGGGTACTTGGTCAAAAGCTGATGTGAACGGCTTAGACCCTAGTCTTGGAAAGCGAGGACATTTTGTCCTCGCTTTTTTATTTATCTAAAAATGAAAGCTTTTTCATTCCATTGAAATTATTTTTTAAGTTATAATAAAGTATACAGCAATAATATTAGGGAGATTTAATTGATGCCAAGTAAGAAGTTAGTCATAGTCAGTTTAGATGCTTTTGGAACGGAGGATTTAACTTATGCCTTATCGCTGCCAAACTTCAAGAAATTCCGTCAAGATGCAGCTTTAGTTGAGGCAGTTGAATCTGTTTACCCATCGCTAACCTATATGTGTCATACCTCCATTGTCACTGGTCAATATCCCAAAGATCACGGCATAATAAACAACACACTTTTACAACCCAACCGAATTTCTCCTGATTGGCACTGGTATACTAGATACATTAAAACACCAACCTTATTCGATATCGCGAGTGAAAATGGTTTGAGTGTTTCAACAATCCTTTGGCCTGTTACCGGTAAAAGTAGATCAATCGATTATAATATTGCAGAAATTTTCGCAAACCGTAAATGGCACTCTCAAGTCGCGGTATCCCTATTAGCATCATCACCTAGATACCTCATTGAAAAGAATCATAAATTTGGTCATTTAAGGTCAGGGATTAAACAACCAGAATTAGACGACTTTGTAACGGCAGTAGCAGTAGATACTATTGAAAATGAACAACCAGATGTGATGGCAATCCACCTTGTAGACCTTGATTCTACTCGACATGGTTTTGGCGTGAAATCACCCGAAGCTAAAGCGGCCATTGAGCGAATGGACGCACATTTAGGCCAATTGTTCCATGCGATTGAAACAACGCCAGCCTATAAAGAAGCCCATATTGTCTTATTAGGTGATCACTATCAAATTGATACCCAAGTTGTTATTCGACCAAATCATTTATTCAAAGAAGCTGGATTAATAGAGACGAAGGCACAAAATGAAATCCAAGATTATAAAGTCTACGCAAAAGGGGCGGACGGCTCTTGCTATATCTATGTGAAAGATTATGATGCATTCACAATGGCAAAACTTAAAGAAATCCTAGCACCATTAAAACCATACATCGAAACCATTTATAATCGAGATGAGGCGGTCGCTTTAGGTGCAGATCCTGAATGTTTTGCCTTAATCGAAGCAAACGAAGGCTATTACTTTGAAAGTGGCATTGAACGCCCAATCATGGAAGATACTGATAAATATATTCCAGGTGTCAAGCTATTAAAAGCGAGTCATGGATATAGCCCCAAAAAAGAAAATTATACGACGATGTTTATGGCAAGAGGACCTAAAATTAGAGCTGGTGAAACTGTAGGCAGGGGGCGTTTGGTAGATGAAGGACCAACAATGCTAGAAATGTTAGATTTAGCATTCACAACGCCAATAGAAGGAAAAGTTTTAGAGCAAATTTTCAAATAGCGAATAATTTTATTTGCTATAAAGCAGGGGGGAGTCATTTTGTCTCGAGAAAAAGAAGCAATCCCATCAATCCAAGGTAGAAACTTGGTTGATGAAATGTATTATTTTAATATTGGCAATCATTATGAAGCTTTTAAATTCCTAGGAGCTAAGAAACAAGTTAATGATGACCAAGAAGGATACCAATTTACTGTATGGGCACCGAATGCCAAATGTGTTTATTTGGAAGGTGATTTTTCCGATTGGGCAGAAATGCAAATGGAGAAGGTTGCGGACACTGGTGCATGGACTATTTTTATGCAGGATGCAAAAGAGTGGGACCTTTATAAATTTGTCATTGAAGATAAAGATGGCGTTAAAAGGGAAAAGCAAGATCCCTTTGCCTTTGCTGGTGAAGTGCCACCAAAGAACGCCTCTGTGATACAAGATATGCCGACTTACGAGTGGCACGATCAAGAATGGATCAAACAAAGAAAGCAATCCAATATGTTTGCTAGTCCGATAAATATATATGAAGTGCATATGTCATCTTGGAATAGACACGAGGATGGTTCAGCCTATACTTTTGCTGATCTAAAAGAAGAATTGATTCCTTACGTAAAAAAAATGGGCTATACTCATATTGAATTTTTGCCTTTAATGGAGCACCCATTAGAAGCCTCTTGGGGTTATCAAATATCGGGTTATTTCTCTATTGCAGGTCGTTTTGGTCATGATTTTGGACCATTAATGTCCTTTGTAGATGCCTGTCACCAGTCAGGTATTGGGGTCATCATTGACTGGGTGCCAGGTCACTTTGTGGTGAACGATGATGCCTTGGCCAATTATGATGGCACACCAACTTTTGAATACCAGGACCCTAATCGTGCTGAAAATGTTAGATGGGGGACTAAAAACTTTGATTTAGGGCGTACTCAAGTCCAGTCATTCTTGATTTCCAGTGCCGTATTTTGGCTCGAAACTTTCCATTTTGATGGTATCCGAGTTGATGCAGTTTCAAATATGTTGTATTTGGATTATGACATTGGCCATTGGACGCCAAATAAATACGGGCATAACGTTAATCTGGAAGGGCTTGAATTTTTACGGAAACTCAACACAGAAATTCTTCTCAGAGACCCATCTTACTTAATGATTGCTGAAGAATCTACCGCTTGGAGCGGAGTAACGAAACCGACTAGCCTAGGTGGTCTAGGATTTAACTTTAAATGGAATATGGGTTGGATGAATGATACCTTGAAGTTCTTCGGGATTGATGCCTTATCTAGAAGCGATAACTACAAGTTAATCAATTTCACTTTCATGTACATGCATGATGAGAATTTTGTTTTACCCTTCTCACACGATGAAGTTGTACACGGTAAGCACTCATTACTAGGCAAGATGCCGAATCATAACCGCTATGAGATGTTTGCAAACTTGCGTGTCCTTGAGGGGTATCTACTACTATATCCTGGGAAAAAATTATCCTTCATGGGTAATGAAATTGGTCAGTTCTTAGAATGGCGTTTCTATGAAGGGTTGGAATGGTCATCTCTAGATCGAGAGTATAATACTGAATTCCAATCGTACGTTGCTGAATTGAACAAGCTGTATAAAGAGACGCCTGCACTTCACGAGCAAGATAACCAAAAAGCTGGTATTACTATTATTGAAGCTGATGATGATCAAGAAACCACCTTATCATTTATCCGTCATGGTAAAGCAGCGGATGCCTTGTTAGTTTGTGCCTTCAATTTTACACCTATTGAACGTAGTTACTATCGAATTGGCGTACCATATGCGGGTACTTATCAAGTGGTCTTAAATAGCGAGATGAAGGCGTTTGGCGGAAACTGGGAGTATCAAACCTCAATTTTTGAAACAGAGGCGGTCCCATATAAAGACCAACCTTATTCACTAGAAATAAACTTACCATCTCTAGCAGCAATAGCCTTTGAACCAGTAAATATAAAACTTACGCCTGAAACAACAGATAAGAAAATCCATTAAAGGGGTTGATCCGTTACTACAGTTTTCGTTGAAATGTCATGATCCCATCATATTTGGGTGGGTGCCTTATGTAAAAAGGGGGAAAGGAGTTTAACTCCGCTACCATGTTAAATAATGAAATGATTGCTATGATTCTTGCCGGTGGTAAAGGTACTCGTTTAGGAAAGTTAACAAAAAGTATTGCTAAGCCAGCTGTTCCTTTTGGTGGCAAATATCGAATTATTGATTTTACCTTGAGTAACTGTATGAATTCAGGGATTACAACTGTTGGTGTCATGACACAATATGAACCGATGATTTTGAATGACCATATTGGGAATGGTGATTCTTGGGACTTAGATACTCGCGACGGTGGTGCCTTCGTGTTACAACCTTATTCTTCTAGTGATGGAGAAAAATGGTTTAATGGTACTGCGAATGCCATTTATCAAAATGTATCTTTTATTGATAGTAAAAATCCTGAATATGTATTAATTCTTTCAGGAGACCATATTTATAAAATGGACTATGCACCGATGTTAGCAGCGCATAAGGCAAATGGCGCCGATTGTACTGTTGCCGTTAAACCAGTACCCATGAATGAGGCTTCTCGCTTTGGTATTATGAATACCAATGACGAAGGAAAAATCGTTGAGTTTGAAGAAAAACCAGAAAATCCAAAGAGTAATTTAGCTTCAATGGGGATTTACATTTTTACATGGGACAAATTACGTGAATACTTAACGCAAGACCCTGAAGGTATGGAAGACTTTGGTCAAAATGTGATTCCTGCTTATTTAAATAATGATGAAAAATTGTTTGCTTATTCATTCGATGGTTACTGGAAAGACGTAGGTACAATCGACTCATTGTGGGAAGCAAATATGGAAGTGCTTGATCAAGAACATCCATTACAAATCCGCGACAAGGGTTGGCCAATTTTCTCAAGAAATACGATGACTACACCACAATTCTTATCGACAGAATCTGTAGTTGAAAATGCCCTGATTTGTGATGGTTGTATTATCCGCGGCAGTATTAAAGACTCAATCCTTTCTCCAAATGTATTAGTTGGGAAAGGTTCGACAATTGCCAACTCAATCATTATGAAGGGATCAAGTATTGGTGAAAATGTTAAAATTGAATACGCGATTTTAGGTGAGGAAGCCATTGTTTCTGATGGGTCAGAAGTCATTGGAACCCCTGATAATATCGCCGTTATTGGATATGAAGAAGTAGTTGGAGGTAATTAATATGGTTAAAAATAAAGTTACAGCTATCTTAAATTTGAATGAATCGACAACTAATTTAATGCCATTAACAGACAATAGACCAATTGCAAACCTACCATTCGCTTGTCGTTACCGTATCTTAGACTTCTATTTATCAAGTTTATCGCACGCAGGAGTGCGTTCTGTCGCTTTATTTATGGCTGAAACTGGTCGTTCTGTATATGACCATATCCGTTCAGGTAAAGCCTGGAACTTTGATAGTTACACAGGTGGGATTTTTACCTTTTCACAAATGAATCACAAACGTGCTTTATATGAAGCAGCGAGTCGTAAAGGCCCATTCTATGATGACCATCACTTATTTATTGAAAGTTCAAATGCAGAGTATGTATTTGTTTCAGGTGCCAAAATAGTAGCCAATGTCCATCTAGATGAAGTTATTGAAAAATTTGATGGTTGCGATGCTGATATCGTTCGTGTTTACGCTGAAGTACCACGTGAATTAATTGAATACCATCCAAACGAATACATCATTCATTTAGATGACGACCAAAATGTCGAGCGCCTTTCTAAAGAAGGAATTACACCAATTTCTCAATCAACTATTAATTATGATATGAACATGACACTGGTTCGAACTGACAAGTTGCTTGAAATGATTGACCGAGCTGAAGAAAATAACTACTACAAAGAGTTAGATGACGTTATCATTGAATACATGGATGACTATAAAACAGTTGGTTATCTTTATGAAGGTTACGTCGGTAACGTAGATTCTGTAAAATCTTACTATGATGTCAGCATGCAAATGCTAAACGGTGAATACTTTACCCAATTATTCCAAGGTGATCAACCTATCATTACAAAAGCACATAATGGTTCGCCAACTTATTATGGTAGCCATGCAAATGTCATTAATGCACAAATTGGTACGGGTTGTCAAATTTATGGTGAAGTGGAACATTCTCATATCTTCCGTAACGTTAAAGTGGCGCCAAATGCTAAAGTAGAAGATTCTATCATTTTCCAAAGTGCGAAGATTGGTAAGGGTGCAAGCGTTAAATATGCTATTTTAGACAAAAAAGTTGAGGTAGCGCCAGGCGCAGTCATCATTGGCTCACCGGAAGAACCTATTGTGATTCCTAAAGGGACCTATGTCGCTGCATCTGACGAGTCATTCCAACACCCAGCTTATAAGTTTAAAAAGGTCAAAGGATTTTAAGTAGTAGATAAAGAGTTGAGAGAAGGGTGATTATATGAAAGTTTTATTTGTCGCCGCTGAGGGTGCGCCGTTCTTCAAAACGGGTGGACTTGGAGATGTTGCCTATGCATTGCCAAAAGAATTGCGCAAACAAGGTGTTGATATCAGAGTAGTATTGCCGTATTACACGCAAATGCCAGAAAAATTCAAGGAGCAACTGACTGAAATCACCCATTTTAGAGTTGAATTAGGTTATAAATCAGCCTATGTTGGGGTAAAGACGCTAACACTTGATGGCGTTCAGTATTACTTTATTGATAATTTAGCGTATTTTGATCGAGATCAATTGTACGGACAAAATGACGACGGTGAACGGTTTGGTTTTTTTGACATCGCAGTGATTGAAATGATGGAAAAAGTGGACTTTATACCAGATATTATTCATGTAAATGACTGGCAAACAGCCATGATTCCTGCCTTATTAGTGGATCGATACCATTGGGTAGATAGCTACCAAAATATCCGCAAGGTACTAACTATCCATAACATTCGTTTCCAAGGTTGGCAAAATGAATCTGTCTTAAAAGAGATTTTTAACACTAGCTATGCTTTATTCCATGAAAACGGGGTTAAAAAGGAAGGGCAAGTGAACTATCTTAAGGGTGGTATTAATTTCTCTGACAAGATAACAACAGTTAGTCCGAATTACGCCCGCGAAATTCAAACACCTGAATTTGGTGAAAAATTAGATGGTGAATTACGTTATAATGCTTGGAAATTATCAGGTATTATTAATGGAATAGATTATGAACAAAACAATCCTGAAACGGATCCTCATTTAGTTGAAAATTATGATGCATCAACAGTTCAAACAGGTAAAGCAGCCAATAAACGTGCCTTACAGGAACGAGTTGGCCTAAGTTTAGACCCGGATGTTGCTTTACTAGGGGTAGTTACCAGATTAACTGATCAAAAGGGTATGCAGTTGTTACAAGAAAAAGCTGAATATCTACTCACAAATTTCAATATTCAAATTGTTGTGTTGGGTACCGGTGATGAAGCTTTCGAGAACTCATTCCGTTACTTTGAATGGAAGTATCCTGGAGAATTCTGCGCGTATATCGATTTTGATGTCGAATTAGCCCAGCAAATTTATGCCGGGTCTGATATGTTCTTGATGCCTAGTGCATTTGAACCGTGTGGCTTATCACAAATGATTGCCATGCGTTACGGTACTTTACCAATTGTCCATGAAACTGGTGGCTTATCAGATACCGTCCAACCATACAACCAATATACTGGTGAAGGTAACGGCTTCTCATTTAACATCTTTACTGGGGATGTTTTCGCCCATGTTATCCAGATTGCCTTGGATATTTACGAAAACCAACCGGATGTATGGTTCCAATTGATTCACCAAGCCATGGCGACAGACTTTAGATGGACTGATCCGGCTAAGGCGTATATCCATTTATATGAAGACTTGCTATAATTTAAGAAAATAATTTAAGCTTGCTAACCAATTAGTTTGCTAAATTGAATTCCTTCATTGTATAGGATGGTGACTGAGGTTGAGGCACATAGGCTTCAACCTCTTTTCCTATTGTATAGGGCCTCATTTTTATGATAAGATAGCTCATAATACATTAAAATTGGATTGGAATGAAATGAAAAGATGAAAGTAGTAAAATTTGGAGGTTCATCAGTTGCATCAGCTGAACAACTGGTGAAAGTGAAAGATATTGTAATCGCTGATGCTGACCGTAAAGTGGTGATTGTTTCTGCGCCTGGAAAACGGGATAAGGAAGATATCAAGGTGACCGATTTGTTAATCGACTTGGCTGCTGAAATTTTACACGATAGTGAAAATGCACCAGCTACTTTTAATAAAATCGTAGACCGCTTTAGAGATACAGCTGAAGGGTTAGAAATGGATCTAGCCATTGTGGATGATATTTCAAACCAATTAAATGAATTAATTAGTTCGGATATCACAGACCAACCAGCTTATTTCGTGGATGCGATTAAAGCCTTTGGTGAAGATGCGAATGCGCAATTAATTGCCGCTTATTTCTCTGGATTGGGTTACGAGGCCTCTTATTTAAATCCTCAAGATGCTGGCTTATTCTTATCAGATAATCCTGGTCAAGCGCGGGTCTTACCAGAGTCTTACCAAAACTTATACAAATTACGACAACGAGATGGTATCATTGTCATCCCCGGTTTCTTTGGTTACACAAAAGACGGGAAATTAGTGACATTTTCTCGTGGGGGTTCTGATATTACCGGTGCGATTGTCGCAAATGGGGTCAAAGCGTCAATGTATGAAAACTTTACCGACGTTTCGTCTATTTATGCTGCAAATCCTGGAGTAGTTCATAATCCTGTCGCGATTGAGCGGCTGACGTATTCAGAGATGCGTGAATTATCTTACGCTGGATTCTCCGTTTTCCATGATGAAGCTCTGCAACCAGCGTTCATTGCTGATATTCCTGTAGCGGTAAAAAATACGAATGAACCACAAGCACCGGGTACTTTGATTACCAGAACACGTCCGAAAAATAACCTAGCGATTTCAGGTATTGCATCAACAAGCGGATTTGCCTCTGTTTACATTAAAAAATATATGATGAATAGAGAGGTTGGTTTCGTTCGTCGCGTCTTATCTGTCCTTGAAAAATATGATGTTTCATTCGAACATATCGTGTCTGGTATCGATGATATCGATGTTATATTTAGAGAAGATGCCTTATCAAAAAAAGAATTCGAAGAAATGGTTGCTGAAATCAAAGCTGAAACCGCAGCGGATTCTATTGAAAAACGCGATAACCTAAGCTTGGTCATGCTAGTAGGGGAAGGTATGATTGAAAATGTCGGTAATACTGCCCGTGCAACAAAGGCCTTGTCAGAAGCTGGGATCAACTTGGAAATGATCAACCAAGGTTCATCTGAGATTTCTATTATGTTTGGCATAATTGAAGAAAGAGAAGATGACGCTGTTTGCGCCATCTACAATGAATTTTTCAGCTAAAATTCAATACATACGAAAAAGGAGTGGCCTGGCCACTCCTTTTCATTTGGATAAAAATCCGAATATTATGAATTAAATAGTAAGAAGTACAAGATAACCACAATACCAAGGACAATACGGTACCAACCGAATACCTTGAAGTCATTAGTTTTAATGTATTTCAAGAATAGTTTAATTGTTAGGATTGAAATGACAAATGCTACAACCATGCCAACTATTAATAGCCAGATTTCAGTACCGGTGAATACGAAACCGTTTAAGAAAGCTTTGACTAATTTTAGCGCTGAAGCACCGAACATAATTGGAATACTCATAAAGAACGAAAAGTTGGCTGCTAATGGTCTAGACGTACCAACGATTGTTGCACCCAAGATGGTTGAACCTGAACGAGATGTACCAGGAACTAGTGACAATACTTGGAACAAACCAATCTTGAAGGCGTCACTATATGTCATTTCTGCCATAGAATTGATTTTTGCTTGTCTGTTTTTGTTACGGTTTTCAATCCAGATAAACCAAATACCATAAACAATTAACGTAACAGCAACAACAAACCAATTCATTAAGTTTGCTTCCATCCAAGAGTCTAATAGTAGACCGGCTATAGCTGCTGGAAGACAGCCAACGGCTACTTTAAACCAAGTCGTCCAAGTTTCCTCTTTTTCTGTTTTGGATTTGTTTGGTGCGAATGGATTTAATTGGTTAAAGTTAATCCATACTACGGCTAAAATTGCGCCTAGTTGGATGACAACCAAGAAGATATCCCAAAATTCTCGACGTACACTTAATGTAATAAATTCTTCAAGAAGAATCATGTGTCCAGTTGATGAGATCGGTAACCATTCGGTAATCCCCTCAACAATACCAAATAAAATGACCTTTAATGTATCTAACATTTATCAATTTCCCTTCATTCAAAATAAAATAATTCTCAATTTAGTATAAATGAAAACAAGAAAGAAAACAAAAAATCATCATAACTTTAAAAAGTCTTTATATTTGAAGTCTGTGAAATCGCCTCAGGGATATATTGTCATTACTTTTACGAATATGATATGATTAAAGTAGTCAATAAAATGAATATTTAAGGAGCGAGCGATATGTTTGATTTTTTTAAAAAAAATAAGAAGAAGGGAACTACAAAACAACCGAGTAGTTCTAAAGTAGCAGAAACTTTATTTGCTCCTGCAACGGGCGAATTTAACCCTATCGATCAAGTAGATGACCCTGTATTTTCACAAAAAATGATGGGTGACGGTTATGCTGTAGAACCTGAAGCAGGTGACGTTTATGCACCAGTTGCAGGTACTGTAATGAGTATCTTTCCAACTAAACATGCTATCTATATCAAAACAGATAATGATGTAGAAGTTTTAGTGCATATGGGTATTGATACTGTGGAATTAGATGGTGTACCATTTAATGTCAAGGTAGCAGAGGGAGATCAAGTTAGTGCGGGTACTCAAATCGCCACAGTAGATCTAGACCAATTAGCATCTGCAGGTAAAGGGAAATCAATCGTTGTCGTATTCACGAATTTAGAAGACTTTTCTAGCCTACGATTAACTGCATCTGGTCAAGTTACACATAGTGCAGAAGTTGGCTCAGTAACAGCAAACAGTTAAGTTTGATACAGTATATTTTCTATTCAAGGTCGGGGCATATATGTCACGGCTTTTTTTGTTGTCTAAAATTGGTGAAAGTATTGTAATGGCACTGTTTTCACAAGTATCTGTTGGTTATCTTAATAAACGTTCGTCTTTAAAATGATCACAATCCCATGAAAAAAGTGTTAAGTGAGAAAAATGAATAAAAATACGAACTATTTTTTAAAAACAACTTTACTTTTTCGGATGTATAACGTAAAATGATTCTTGTAAGAGACGAACATTAGAAACTTTTAAAAACATAACATTCGCTTATTGGAGGAGTAACATGTCTACAAAATTTAGAAATATCGTTTTATTAGCTGGTTCTGTTTTTGCTTTAGCAGCTTGCCAAGGTCAAAATGCGGGAACTGATACTGCAAGTGAATCAGATTCTCAAGCAACATCCGAAGCTACCGGTGATTACGCTATTGGTATGATTACTGATGAAGGTGGGGTAGATGACCGTTCGTTTAACCAATCAGCTTGGGAAGGTATGCAAGCTTGGTCAGAAGAAACTGGTAATAAAGTACAATATTACGAATCAACTGATTCATCTGATTTCGTACCAAACTTCAATACTGCGATTGCAGATGGATATGACATCATCTTCGGTATGGGCTTCATGTTAGAAGATACTTTTAATGAAGTAGCACCTGCAAATCCAGACCAACAATTTGCCTTTATTGATGGACAAGTAGACCAACCAAACGTTGTATCAATGACTTTTAAAGACCAAGAATCTGCATTCCTAGCAGGTATCGCAGCAGCAACAAAATCTGAAACAGGGAAAGTTGGTTTTGTTGGAGGTATGAAAACACCTGCTATCGACCGTTTCGAAACTGGTTTTAAAGCCGGGGTAGCTCATGTAGACGAATCAATCGAAGTTGATGCACAGTATGTTGAATCATTTGGTGATGCTGCAACAGGTCAACAAATTGCCAATGCAATGTACACAAGTGGGGCAGATGTTATCTACACTGCTGCTGGTGGTTCAGGTAATGGTGTCTTCACTGAAGCACGTAACCGTCTTGAAGCAGATAGCGAAGCAAATATCTGGGTAATCGGTGTTGACCGTGACCAAACTGAAGAAGGTGAATGGTCAAGTGGTAACTTTACCTTAACTTCTACAATCAAAGATACTGGTTCTGCGATTGTTGCCATTACTGAGCAAACAATGGATACTGAATTCCCTGGTGGCGAGTTGGTGGAATACGGTTTAGCGGATCAAACGGTTGATATCACAAGAGGTAACCTTGATGATGAAACATGGGCAACAATTGAAGAAGCGAAACAACAAATCATTGATGGTGAAATTGACGTTCCAGAATTCTCTTATTCAGCAGAGTAAGCGGGTATAGAAAAGTAAATTGCGTCAGTCAAATTGGCTGACGCTTTTAATTTGGATAGACGTCTAAGTTTGAAAAGAGGAAGATAGACATGCAAAATGAAAATGTTATTGAAATGCGTGATATTACAAAAATATTTGGTACATACAAAGCCAACGATAATATCAATTTCAATCTAAAAAAAGGTGAAGTTCATGCCTTACTAGGGGAAAACGGGGCCGGAAAATCGACCTTGATGAATATTTTATCCGGTTTACTAGCACCAACATCAGGTGAGATTTTGGTGAACGGTCAAACGGCAGTCATCAGTTCACCCGACCATGCCAATAAATTAGGTATCGGTATGGTCCACCAACATTTTATGTTGATTGATAAATTTACAGTAGCCGAAAATATTGTGCTTGGTAAAGAGTCTACAAAATTTGGTTACCTTGACGAGAAAGCAGCCTATACAAAAATCAAAGAGTTATCTAGCCAATACCATTTGGCCGTTGATCCAGATGCTTACGTACAGGATATTTCTGTTGGTCAACAACAAAGAGTGGAAATCATTAAGGCACTGTACCGCGGGGCTGATATTTTAATTTTTGATGAACCAACCGCTGTATTGACGCCTCAAGAAATTGAAGAATTGATGCACATTATGAAAGCTATGACGCTTGAAGGCAAATCCATTATTTTAATTACCCATAAATTAGATGAAATCACCTCAGTAGCTGATCGTTGTACTGTAATTCGTCGCGGTCAAAGTATTGATACTGTTGATGTCGCAAATACCAACAAGCAAGAGTTGGCGGACATGATGGTTGGCCGTCATGTGAATTTTAAAGTTGAGAAAAAGCCAGCTGAGAAAGGCGAGGTTATTTTGCAGGTCAATGATTTAGTGGTTAATGAATCTCGGGGCTTGCAGGCAGTGAAATCTGTAGATTTTGAGGTGCGGGCAGGAGAAGTTTTAGGGATTGCTGGAATCGATGGTAACGGACAAACTGAATTAATCCAAGCAATTTCAGGTTTGAGAAAAGTGGTTTCAGGAAAAGTGACCTTAGCTGGTAAAGATGTGACCAACAATCGTCCACGTAAAATTACGGAAGCTGGATTAGGACATATTCCTGAAGATCGACAAAAACATGGTCTATTCCTTGAGTTATCGATTGCAGAGAATATGGCTATGCAGTCATATTACCAAAAACCTTTCTCAAAAAATGGGCTCTTAAACCATAACTTCATCAATGACCATGCCAAAATTTTAATCGATGAATTTGACGTGAGAACTGAAAGTGAAGCAACGCTAGCAGGCGCCTTATCTGGTGGTAACCAACAGAAGGTCATTATAGCGCGTGAATTAGATCGAAATCCGGACTTATTAATCGCTGCTCAGCCAACTCGTGGTTTGGATGTAGGGGCGATTGAGTTTGTGCACGACCGGTTAGTACAACATAGAGACGCAGGGAAGAGTGTATTGTTAATGAGTTTTGAATTGGATGAAATTATGGGTGTTGCAGACCGGATTGCAGTGATGCATGACGGCAAAATAAATGCCATCGTTGATGCTGACGATACGAATGAAACGGAATTGGGTCTATTAATGGCGGGTGTAAGCTTAGAAGAAGCACGCGTTCAAAGTCTCCTACATCCAGTCGGTCAAGATACGATAGCGGAAGGGGTTGAACCAGTTGAAAGCATTTAAGACAAATACGCTGGTTGAAAAATTAGCTATACCAGTGATTTCTATTTTAAGTGGCTTTATTCTAGGCGCCTTCATCATGTTATTCTTCGGCTACAATCCAATTGCTGCCTACGATGCCATGATTATGACTGTTTTATCTAGTCCATACTTCATTGGTGAAGTTTTAAGACAAGCAACAGTGTTAACGTTAACTGGTTTAGCCTTTAATGTGGCTTACCAATCAGGCTTCTTTAATATTGGTTTATCAGGTCAATTATTAGCCGGCTGGTTATCATCTGTAGCTTTCGCCTTGGCCTTTCCAGATTTACCGCAAATGATCATGGTACCTGCAATCCTCATTATTGGGACTTTATCTGGTGCCTTATACGCCTCCATTGCTGGTGTTTTGCGTGCCTACTTAGGAACAAATGAAGTTGTTGTAACGATTATGTTGAACTATATTATCTTGTATACAACCAATTACCTTATTCGTGAGGTGCTAGGGTCAGGGAATATGACGGATAAAGTAGGCGGGAATGCTTCCTTAGCTTTAGGTTTTATCTCAACATTAACAGGAGGATCTCGCTTAAATATGGGGATCTTCATCGCTATCATCATGGTTATTCTATACGGATTTGTGATGAAACATACAACTATGGGCTTTGAATTAAAGGCCGTTGGGTTAAATAAAAATGCAGCGGAATATGCAGGTATTCACGTGGAGAAAAATATCGTCTTAGCCATCTTCCTGTCTGGTGGGTTAGCTGGTTTAGCCGGTGTCATCCATGGTATCGGGACTTTTGGCAACTTGTATACACTAACTTCCCTACCATCTGAAGGTTTTAACGGAATTGCCGTTGGCTTGCTTGGAATGGGGACGCCAGTCGGGACTTTTCTAGCTTCTATCTTATTCGGTATCTTGAATATTGGGGCTTCATTTATGCCAAACCGTGCCGGTGTACCGGATGAATTGGCGAGTGTTATTACAGCTGCTATCATCTTCTTTATCGGTTCATCTTACATCATTTCATATGCAATAGATAAATTTGGTAAGGGTAAAAAATCAACAGTTAAGGGGGACCAATAATGGACTTTTCTACTATTTTACAATTAATTGTGTCTTCAACATTAATGTACGCAGCACCCCTTATGTTTACCGCAATCGGTGGTACCTTCTCTGAACGGTCAGGTGTCGTGAACATTGGTTTGGAAGGGATTATGGTAATGGGCGCCTTTGCTTCAGCCGTTTTCAATATCGGCATGTCAGGCACTTTCGGGGTCATGACGCCTTGGGTTGGTCTTTTAGTAGGTGGATTAGTCGGCTTAATCTATTCAGGAATCCATGCCGTATCATCTATCAACTTCCGCGCCAATCAAACCATATCCGGTACCGTATTGAACTTAGCGGCTCCAGGATTATCTGTTTTCTTAGTGAGAGCGATTTATGGGGCAGCGCAAACAGGTCCATTAGCGAAACCTTTTGTGACTTATAATATTTTAGGTTTGAACAATATACCCGTTATAGGACCAATTTTCTTCCAAAATACTTCTGGCCCAGCTTATCTAGGTATCCTACTCGCTGTAATCGCATGGTTTGTCTTATTCAAAACACGTTTTGGTTTACGCTTGCGTTCAGTCGGCGAGCACCCAGAAGCAGCTGAAACACTTGGTATTAACGTAAACGCAATGAAATACGCGGGTGTTTTGATTTCTGGGCTCCTTGGCGGTATTGGTGGGGCAGTCCAAGCGCAAGCCGTACAGAATGAATTTTCTGTAATCACCGTAGCAGGACAAGGATTCATGGCCATGGCGGCAATGGTTTTTGGAAAATGGCATCCAGTCGGTGCACTACTTGCGGCAATATTCTTTGGCTTCGCCCAAAGCTTATCGGTAACCGCGAACTACATCCCTATTATCAAAGATGTACCGTCAGTTTACTTAGATATTGCGCCTTACATTTTGACGATCATCGTATTAGTTGTATTTATTGGTAAAGCCCAAGCGCCAAAAGCCTTAGGGAAAACCTTTGTACAATCGAAATAACATAATTAAACACGTATATATTCAAATTACAGCATATAAAAAAGAGGCTGTGACATTGATATGCTCCCTCTAAAGTA